>NZ_SCTW01000034.1 GCF_004322395.1 Methylobacter sp. | reverse complement strand
GTTTTTTGTGGCTATAGTCGAGGTCAGCAAAACTGGTTTGATAGGACATAGGAGTATTGGATTTATTGAGTTCGATGGCAATATTATCCCATGAAGCCGGATTTAATCAGCGTTTCCCTAAGTAACGGTTTGAAAATACACTTATTTGTCCATTGTCTTTAAACCCATCTACAACCACAATCGACAACAAGAAGGTTAATATAATAAATATATTATTTTTTAGAGAATCTAAAAGCTCATCGGCCATTGCATATGTTTTACTAGTAGATTCAATTATAAATTCTCCTATTTTATTCTTAACTTCTAAATAGCTTTGAATGTTTCCTTTTAAATAAATTTGGTAATTTGATTGAATGGCTTCCCATACCTCCCTGTCAAACTTAATATTTCCGTTATTATCTAAGTGTATTGACAAGACATTTCGTACTAAACCTATTTTATCCGAACTATTTCCTCCCTCATACGCCCATGCATATATTTTAAAGAGCAACTTGTGTTTTTCGGCTAAGCTAGTTACTGTGACTCCGTCACAGATTACTGTTTTATATCCACTAATTTTATAACAAAATGAGTCAATATTTTTAAACTCTGATGAATTTGAAATAAATATAATTGATAATACTGAGCATGCCTTATTAAAAAAAACATTTAATCTATTGCTACTTGATATGTTTAATAGATTAAAATCATTTGGTAATAATTTTAAATTGAGATTGTGAACACTAGAATTTTCTGAAAATAATTCAAGCTTGTCTATTCTATTAAATTCAGTAAATATCTCATTACTCTGTAGGCTTTCTCCTGCTTGAAAGAATTTAATACTATCAGTACCAAATTGATTAATAGTTGAAAAGACCTCAAATTTTAGATTATCTGAGAAGATTTTAGATATAGTGTGGATAATGTTAAGTAAACTCTCTGCCTCTAGATATTCACTAAACTTATCCAGGAAATATAGAGAAAGAGTCGATTCTATTTGGTTCTTTCTTATATTTAATTCGATTTCATATTCAACTTCATCATTGTTGTCTAAGATATGTTCTTGTATTTTTCTAAAACTATCCGGTGAACAGTCAGATATTGTTATATGGTTGCCACACACGTCAAAAAATAACTCAAAACTATCTCTACTTGATAAAGTTTTTAGCTCATCAAAAAGTTTAGGAATAAAATCACTCATCGGCTCACTAAGTTTTGTTAATATCCTAAGTGAGTCAAATGTCTCCTGTATTTCAGAAGTTGAAATTAGTCCTTTACAATTGAAGTATTCAAATAACATAGCTTTTAAATTCTTTCTTTGCGTGTAAATTGTTTAAAACCTTCTGGAGATTCGATTACTACAAGTTTCTTGCCACATGCAGATTGTTCAGACCAAATCTTTTGGTCCAGATTCTGAATTCCATCGTCTATAGTTAAAGATATTTCTTTTGATAGTGGTACTTTGGTTCGCTTAAACGGTACTTCAGACGGAATAAGCTTGAAGTATGTATCAAATTTTTTCTTTTCAGGAAGCTTCTTCAATATATCCAACATTCTTATAATTTTTTCTTTGAGATTGGCATCTTCTGGTTCGTAATTTTCAAATATATTTTTTATAAATTCATCGTACTTCATTTCACCTTGTTGTCTAAATGCTGCAATGACTGAATTTCTTAGAATCGTATAATCAACCGGATGGTCTTTTTTAATAGTATTTACTACTTTTATTACTTCTTGAGATGCGATTCTTGTATTATGAGCATCGTTTCGAACTTCTTTCAATTCGAGAAAATCTTTCCACCAGTAGGTTGATGGCTTTGAGTTTGTATCAAATACAAACACGTCATGCGGCATTCCTTCCGCATTAAATGAAACCTTACATGCTTTATAAATCTTGTTGGCTACTGATAAGCCAATCTTTTTCTTAAAATCTGTTTCATCTAAGAAAGTTTGGTGCTCAATTTTAACGCCCAAATACGATATATCAGTTCCATCTCGATATACAAACTGAAGAAAGCTCCCCTTTTTCACGTGTCCATTTCCAGAAGAACCTAAATGCCCATATCTATCATCTGTTTCGACTTCTTTATCAAGCAATCTACTAGCCAAGTTAGAAGATAAGGGGTTTTCATTTAAATTTAGTTCAATGAAAAACGACCTTAGAGTAGTAAAAAACTCCGTTGTCTCTCTATGAAAATCGTAAGCTCGTTTCTGTGGTTTATCATTAATTTCTTTAAGCAGATCAGTCAGATAATTTTCAAGGTCAGAGTCATAATTTGAAATGGATATTTGGTTATATTCTTTGTCCGCTACATTAATATGATGTAGTACAGTGCTCACAATGCGCTGAATTTGTTGAGCTTCTGCTACAGTTGGTTCCATGGCTATTCCTTTTTAATTAGATTTTAATTAGAGAGACTGGGCAACAAGAAAAGCTTTGCAACTAATTCTCCAAGTCGACATAGTCTATACCCTAGCCGATATTATTCGCAAATGAGTAGACCCCGACCTAGCACGATAGGATAAGCTGAGGTACGAACCCATAAATCGCGAACGATGAACTTCGATTTCCGCTCTATATTTACAGTATCGACCAAACTGGAACAGGATAAACTAAACACAACATTCTTTACGACCAGTGCAAAAAGATACTAGCCGAGGCATTGCTGCAATGAGCATCGCCGATTAAACTGTGCTAAAACCTTACCAGCCTGAAATTTAACAAGAATTATCAAGTCGGCTTCACATAAACCTAAGGAGGCATTAATAATGCCCCTCTTTATTCATCAACACCAGTCCGCAATCGCTGAACTCTGCCGACGTTATCACGTGCAATGGCTTGAAGTGTTCGGGTCTGCCGCGCGGGGAACCGATTTCGTCCCGGAAAGCAGCGATGCCGATTTTTTAGTGGAGTTCTCTCCGTCTGCCGATAGCCCTACGCTAAAGGCATTTTTTGGCTTACAAGCCGACTTGTCGCAAATTTTGGGGCGAACTGTTGATCTGGCGGAAGCCTCCGCGCTGCGTAATCCCTATGTTCAAGCCAGCGTCAATCGAAGCCGTGAAGTCGTCTATGCAGCGTGATCCACGCGCTTATCTTTGGGATGCAAGGGAGGCTGCCTCAGCAATACTGGAATTCGTTGCGGGCAAAACCTTCATTTCCCAAGGTGCAGGGCGTTTTCAAGAGTCTGGCGGATAAACCGTTGATAGGGTACGCCTGAGCGCTCGGCTTCTTTTTTGATCGCGTCAAACAGTGTTTCAGGCAGGCGCATGGTAATGCTCTTATCCTTTGGCTGAAACTCAAAACTAACAGGCTTCATGTTTGACAAGTCATATTGGGTTAAATCGGCCTCGTCTACAAAAGTCTCGGCGGCTTCATCGGTTCTAAGTTTTGGAAATTTCTTTTTCATAATGTTCTACCTCTTTTTGGTGCATGTAACGGGCGCTGATGGGACGGATTAAAACGTCGTCGCTATGAGTGCGCAAGGTAAAGGCAATAAATACGCGTCGTCCTTGGTGGGTTTTGCCAATGCCAATAAACCGATCTTCTCCTTGGGAATGGGTAGGGTCGGGAAAAACCGCCATGGTTTGGCGAAATACGGATTCTATTTCCGCAATTTCAACGCCGTGTTTTTGGCACTTTTTCAAGTTGCCATGATCCCAATCGAATCCTGCTACATTGTGTATGGTCATGTTTTATAGTGTGCGTTTGTATGTACATTTGTCAAGCTATATCGTTTGTCGGTCAATGCTCATAAGTCACTTGCCAGAGTTTCATCCGTATTCGTTTACGGTAACGAATATGAATTTAGCCATGGAGGGTACGCTGTGCGTACCATAGAACGCTGAAAGGTACGCACAGCGTACCCTACGAGACTGAAAGCTATGTTTAAAGAGGCAAGACAATGAAAAGAAATCTGTTCGATGAACTCAGTGAAGGTTTTGATGCTTTGGCTGAGCAGCGCCAAGGCAAGCGCACGTTGAGAACTCACGACGTTGAGATGAAGCCAGCGCCGGAATTAGCCGCCGCCGAACTGGTGGCGTTGCGGGAGCGGCTACATTTGTCGCGGGCGGTGTTCGCCCGTTATCTGCGAACCAATCCGCGCACTTTGGAGAATTGGGAGCAAGGACGCGCCAAACCCAACGCCCAAGCCGCGTTGCTGATTCGGTTGGTGTCGTCCTACCCGGATACGCTAGAGCGTTTGGGGCAAATTTAATTCGGCAAGTTGCAAGCGGCTGATTTCTTCGGCTACCAGTTCTTCGGTAATGCGCCCGCCCATTGCCGAGGTTGCCATGCGGGTAATGCTGGAATTTAAATCCCGAAAATTCGCTCGCCATAGCGCTTGCGCTGAACGTGCAAACTTTAAATATTGCTCGCGCGGCTTTGTTAAAATTGACTTTATAGAATCAGGATGGTGTTTGCCGAGGAGCAAATATCTGTCCATGTAGGCAACGCTAGTTCTCGCTGTCGCTCGAACCGGCTTATTCCGGCAGGACTGGGGTCTTTAATCAGGTCGCTCATTTTCTCTCCTTAACTTACCGTATTGTACGACTTTGAAAATAAGCGGTTACACGGATTTATTTACGCCCTCCGAGAGGAGCTTTTTTCAACACAATCATCAAATGCAGTCATTCGAATTAAAAAAGAGTAAAGACTTGGCCCCGATTTTCTGATTTGGAATCCGGATGAGTCCCAATAAAGACCGCCTACGCGAACTTTTTAGGACCAATCCGGATACAGGGCTAATCCTTAAGCTTGATAGTCACACCCTGCGTCCCAAGAGCGAATTTCAAACCCGCCCCGGTTCCGTTCAGTTCAATCACTACACCATGATTGTTCTTCATCGCTATAGCTCCTTTTCCACCGGCGATGGTTACGCCTCCTTTCACTCCGTAATAGGTGCCGTTAAAGTCCTCCAATTGGCGCAAGTTATACACGATTCCCGATGCGGAAAATTTGGAAATGCCGACATCGGCTAAGCTAAGCCCGCTGATGTCGAAGCTGTGTTCAGTTCCCTCGTAAGTCATGACACCACCTCCCCAACTCCAGCCGATCCCAGCGGCTACAGAACCTACGTTGAGGTTAACCGTTCCACTGATTTTCGAAGGCTTCGCAAACGAAGAAGAGGAAAACGTCACAATACTTATTATGGCTATCAAAATGTAAATGAATTTACGCATATCTATCTCCAGATAATAAGAGTTATAAGAGTTTAATTTTCATATTCATCTATAAACTACCTAGAAGCCCGGATGACTTAATTGCAACCTATTAATTAGAATTAATATTCACAAATATTGATCAATATTAAAAATATAAGATATTACATTAATCAAATACAATTACGTCATATAAACCCCTAACGCCTCAATATACCTTTTTCGTAATTAACACTAACGATGGATTTAGAACCAGCGAAATACGAAATATAAGTTTCCATATATTCAAACCGATAGTCATTTTAAATTAACATTTTCAACTTCAAAAACAATGAGTATAGATACCTATGGATACCTCGAAATACCGTCAAAATTGCTGTGGCGCGATCTAGCCCAATGCAACGCAAACTTCTAATAACTGGGCAATCCTAGCCAAGACTGCGCCAGTAGGTAATTGCACTAGTATTTTTTCCTTACCTTTCTCTTTAGAATAAATTCGATATGAATCAAAAGCTTTAAGAACGGCAATAGAATGCGTGCTTAACCAAAGAATTACAAAGAGAGCTGACTTTCGACTGCAAATGCTCCTCAAGTCACGATAAATAACAGGTCGAGGTATGTTTTAGTCAAGCCGACAGTCTAACTTCATGCCATGGGAGGGTCCGGTTTTATGCGCAAGATTCATAAAACAGACGGTAATAACCAGATGATGAACAGATATTTAACCGTTGAAATTATATCGATTCTTGTCGTCTTAACGTTCACGCTTTCGGGTTGTTCTCTGCCCATCCGGCAATCCGCCGTTCCTCAGCAATTGACCGAAAAAGCCGAAGTAGTCGGTATGCCGGGCGTCCGCTATGTGGTCCGCGCCGAAATGCCGGGGTTCACTCGGGATGCGATGGAAAGCTACTACCGGGAACAGGCCTACCGGGCCCAACAGAGCCAAGTAGGCGCGCTGCCCCCGGCCAACTTCCTGGCCCTTTCGGGTGGGGGTGATAATGGCGCCTTCGGCTCAGGCCTCCTGTCCGGCTGGACCGCCACCGGCAATCGACCGGAATTCAAGGGCGTCACCGGCATCAGCACCGGCGCCTTGATCGCGCCGTTCGCGTTTTTGGGGCCGAAGTACGATATACCCCTCAAGGAGCTCTTCACCCATAGTAAGCCCAAGGACATTCTGAAGGCGCGCTATTTCGTGGCGGCGTTATTCAACGACGCCATGGCCGATGACGCGCCGCTGGCACGGCTGCTGAAGAAACATGTGACGGAAGACATGCTGAAGGAGATCGCCCGGGAGGATGCGAAAGGCCGCCTCCTGATGATAGCCACCACCAACCTGGATGCTAACCAGGCGGTTATCTGGAACATGGGCAAGATCGCTGCCAGCGGCCATCCTCGGGCTCTGGAGCTGTTCCACAAGATCATGCTCGCCTCGGCCGCCATTCCGGGCACTTTTCCGCCGGTGATGATTGACGTGGAAGCGAACGGCCAGCGTTACCAGGAAATGCACGTGGACGGCGGCGCCAGGGCCCAGGTGTTTCTCTACCCGCCCGCCATCAAGGTGGCCGAGCTCAGTAAGCAGCACGGCATTGTCCGCGAGCGCCGGCTCTATCTCATTCGCAATGCCCGCCTCGACCCCGACTGGGCAGAGGTGGAACGCCGCACCCTGAGCATCGCCAGCCGCGCCGTTCACTCACTGATCCAAACCCAGGGCGTAGGTGATCTATACAAGATCTATGCTCAGACTCAGCGGGATGGTATCGATTTCAATCTTGCGTTCATCCCGAGAAGCTTCAACGCCCCTCACAAGGAAGAATTCGACACCGAGTATATGCGTCAGCTGTTTCAGACTGGCTATGACCTGGCTGTTAAGGGTTACCTCTGGGAAAAAACCCCGCCGGGCTTGTAAGAACAAGGTTATGTTTTTATGTCGTCTCGCCAACCGCAAATCAGGCGAGATGGTGACTGATTCGATCCCTTTCAACTTGAGGCCGTTCTAAGCGTATGTAGACAATCGAATGGACGCTCATCCCTAAACGACAAGATTCAGGCATTCCAATAGAGGGTAGGCAAATGAAAAAACAGGTACTCGCTATAGCAAGTTTGATCGTCCTAATTTCAGTGAACAGCGAAGCGGCTAGTACAAAGAAGGACGCTACGCAACCGGCCGGAATCGATCGCACGGTGCTGCCGATTTCTGAACCTAAATATACCCCGATCACCGAGCTCGATGCTCGCAACGCCAAGGCCCCGCCCCGCTTTGAAGTGAAGATGCCGGAAGGAGCGCCCAACGTGGTCATCGTGCTAATAGATGACATGGGCTTCGGTACGACCAGCACTTTCGGCGGCCCTGTCGCCATGTCGACGCTGGACCGGCTGGCGCAAGGTGGCCTGCGCTACAACAATTTCCATACGACGGCGCTGTGTTCGCCGACCCGCCAAGCCTTGAAGACCGGCCGCAACCATCATACCGGAAACACCGGCTCGATCATGGAAACAGCGACGGCGTTTCCCGGCGATACCGGGGTGTTGCCGAACAGCGTGGCATCATTGGGCGAGATATTGCGGCTCAATGGCTACAGCACCGCCGCCTTCGGTAAGTGGCACGAAACCGCGCCTTGGGAAACCAGCGTTTCGGGGCCGTTCGCCCGCTGGCCGACCTTGCAGGGCTTCGACAAGTTCTACGGTTTCATCGGCGGCGAAACCAACCAGTGGGCGCCGACCCTTTTCGACGGCGTAACCAAAATCGAGCCGCCGCACGATCCGAATTACCATTTCACCACTGACATGACCAATCAGGCGGTGTCCTGGATCCGTTACCAGCAGGCGCTGACGCCGGACAAGCCGTTCTTCGTTTATTACGCGCCCGGCGCCACCCATGCGCCGCATCATGTCCCCAAGGAATGGGCCGACAAGTACAAAGGCAAATTCGACCAAGGCTGGGACAAGCTGCGCGAGGCCACGCTACAGCGGCAGATCGAGCTTGGCGTCGTGCCCGCCGGCACCAAGCTTGCCGGTAAGCCCGAAGCCATCAAAAGCTGGGATCAACTCACCGCCGACGAGAAGCGGCTGTTTACGCGCCAAGTAGAAGTCTTCGCGGGCTTCGCGGAGCAGACGGACCACGAGATCGGCCGCCTGGTCAAGGCGATCGAGGACTTGGGCAAGCTGGACAACACCCTGTTCATTTACATTGCCGGCGACAACGGTGCCAGTGCCGAAGGCGGCATGGTGGGCATGTACAACGAAATGACCTATTTCAACAGCGTGCCGGAGACTGTCGAGGATCAGCTCAAATACCTGGATCGATGGGGCGGTCCTGAAACCTTTCCGCACATGGCGGCGGGCTGGGCAGTGGCCTTCGACGCACCCTTCATGTGGACCAAGCAGGTGGCCTCGAACTATGGCGGTACGCGCAACGGCATGGTCATTCACTGGCCGGCAAGGATCAAGGCCAAAAACGAGGTCCGCAGCCAGTTCCATCATGTGATCGACATCGTCCCGACCGTGCTTGAAGCCTCTCATCTTCCCGAGCCCACGGCGGTGAACGGCACCAAGCAGACCCCTATCGAAGGCGTGAGCCTGGCGTATACCTTCGACGATGCCAAGGCCAAGGACCGCCATCGCACGCAGTATTTCGAAATTTTCGGCAACCGCGCCATCTACCACGACGGCTGGCTGGCCGGCACGGTGCATCGGGCACCATGGGAGCAGCAGCCCCGCCATCCGCTGACCGAAGACGTCTGGGAGCTTTACGATGCGCAGCAGGACTTCAGTCTCAGTCACAATCTGGCAAAGGAGAATCCCAAGAAACTCGAGGAGATGCAGAAGCTGTTTATGACAGAAGCGCCTAAATACAACGTGCTGCCGATCGACGACCGCATGTTCGAGCGCTTTAATGCCGAACTGGTGGGACGGCCGGACCTCATGGGCGGCCGCACCTCGCTGACCTTGGGCGAGGGCATGACGGGCATGTTGGAAAACGTCTTCATCAACGTTAAGAATCATTCCAAGACCATCACCGCCGAAATTGAAGTTCCCCAAGGCGGCGCCAAAGGCGTCATTCTCGCCCAGGGCGGCCGGTTCGGCGGCTGGAGCCTGTACCTGAAGGACGGCAAGCCGGCCTACACCTACAACTTTCTCGGCCTGAGCCACGACACCGTGATTGCCGCGGACGCGCTGCAAGCAGGCAAGGCTACGCTAGTGTTCGATTTTGCCTACGATGGCGGCGGGGAAGGCAAAGGCGGTACCGGGACACTGTCCGTCAACGGACGGAAAGTCGCTGAAGGGCGCATCGACCGCACGCAGCCGTCGGTATTCTCGGCGGACGAGACGGCCGATGTGGGCGTGGACGAGGCGACGCCGGTGGTAGACGGGATTGGTGAAGGCTCGCAAACGCGCTTCACCGGCAAGGTCGAGAAGGTGACTGTCGAGGTGAAATGAGTCCGGCAGAGTGGGCGTGAGTACTACCTAAAGAAACCGAAAGGCGGGCCGGATTGAGGTGTGCGCTTTGTGATCACGCTGCTGTTCCGGAAATAAAGTATGTAAAAGGCAGAATTGAAGGAATCCATGTGAATGAAATTGTCAATCGTTGAGAAGAGGAAATGCCATGAAACTACTACCGATGTTGGAACATGAAATCAAAGAAATAGGTTTGGTTTCTCTTTACTTTTTCTTTTGTTTCGGCGTGATGCTCACGTTAAAAAAACTTTTTTTGGCTGACTATCAGATCGAAGTTTCCGTGCTTTCGAAGGCGGCTATCAGCGCACTCATCGTCGCGAAAATCGTGATCGTACTCGACGCGACGCATGCCGGTCGCCGATTCGACGCCAGTTTTCCCCTGGGACTGGCCGCCCTTTACAAAACGCTGGTTTATATCCTGGCGACGTTCGTAGTCCTGTTCCTGGAGAAACTAATCGAGGCCTATTGGGAGATTGGTACGCTCGGGCAAGCCGTATCGGATGTGTGGGAGCATAGGGATCGCAACCTCATACTTGCCAAGGTGCTCTGTGTCGGGTTGGCGTTTTTTGCGTATCACCTGTACGCGGGGCTTGACCGCCGTCTCGGTGAGGGGACGCTTCGCCGGCTGGTTACGGAACGTCCGAATTTGCCGGGGCAGACGCCAAACCCGGATAAGGAATATGAAGGCGGGGTTTAGCTCCCAAGAATAATGACAAAAGAGGTTAATTAATGGCTTGCGAGATTTTGGAAATCGATAACGAGATCATACGTATCCGCATTTCAGGCGTTATGAGATTGGCTGACCAGAAGGAATTGCAGAAAGTGGCCCGCGATTTGATTGATCGGGGCTTGAAGCCAAGGCTGTTGGTGATAACGGAGAATTTCGAAGGCTGGGAAAAGGCAGAGGAATGGGGTGATGTCGGCTTCTTGACAGACCATGGCGACTCTATTGTAAAGATGGCGATCGTCGGCGATGAATGCTGGAAGGAGCAGGTCTTCATGTTTACCGGAAAAGGACTCCGCGCCACAGAGATTGAATTCTTTCCTCCTTCCTCATCAAAGGAGGCCGAGCTTTGGGTGCGGGCATGAACGGGAGATGCGGTTCCATGATCCGGCGTCCGGGAAGAGAATGGATTTGTTGCGTAACGAGTCTATAACCGGCCGATTCGGCGATACCCGGATATTGAAATGAGTGGTGGAATTCAAAATATGGATCTCACTAACGCTGCACTTTTATCTTCAGTGGGGTTATTTCTCGGCATACTGTTTGCCTTTGGATGGGGGGATAGCCAGACACTTTCATTGATTACTCTGCCTGCGAAAGCAGAGGGGCTAGCCGTTGTGGATAAAACTACTGCCGAAAAAGCAGCGTCAGTTCCGCTCACCATTCAACCATAACCTCTAAAGGAGGCTACTTATGAAGACGAATCAGTCAAGCACATCACCTAAGGAGGTGACCGATGAAAACCAATAAACAATCGATACTCAGGACGGCGTTATGCGTAGCGGTCATGACTACAGGCTTTGGTTGTAGCGAGAAGGCGGCAGTGACACAACCGGATACTTCGGATACTTTGGCGACCCCGGAAGCGGGTTCTCGAACGGTGGCAAAACCCGCCGTGGCGGAACCAGTCGTAGCAAAGGATATACTCAAGCGCATGGCTGAATTCCTGGCCAAGACTCCGCGGTTCAGCGTGAACCTTACGGGCAGTTACGAAGTGCTCCAGGAATCGGGCCAGAAGATTGAATTCGGCGAGAACCGGAAGATCATCGTCAGCCGACCCAATGGGCTGCGCGTCGAAGTCGAACATAGTGACGGCGAGAAGCATCTTGTTCAGTATAACGGCAAGGAAATCACGACATTCAGCCCATCTCAGAACGTCTACGCACAGGTTTCCAAACCTGGCGGGATCGACGATGCGGTCATGTATTTTCTGAAGGATCTTGGCATGCGTCTGCCGCTCGCCATTCTCTTGACCAGCCGGTTTCCGGCCGAAATTGAACGCCGGACCCAAGCGCTTGATTATGTGGAGAAGACGGTTATCGATGGAACTCCCACCCACCATTTGGCGGGACGTACCGAAACCGTCGATTATCAGGTCTGGATACCGGAGGGCAGCCAACCGTTGCCGCTTCGCATCGTGTTGACCTACAAGAACGCAGAGGGCCAGCCGGATTTCAGGGCGCAGTTTTCCAATTGGAACCTCGCGCCTGAAATTCAGGATAACCAGTTCACGTTCACTCCGCCCGAAGGGGCGCGGAAGATTGTCTTTCTCGCGGAGTTACCCAAAATCGCGCTTAAGGGAACCACAAACCCAGAACATACCGGAGGACAGAAATGAATACCAAACCTTACTTGATCGTTACGGCTATTGCGGCCACAATCGTTTTACTAATAGGGTCCGTGAATGACGCTATCGCCCGAGGTCGTGGCGGCGGGGGCGGCGGCTTTTCAGGCGGTGGAGGCTCCCGTGGTGGCGGTGGCGGCGGTTTTTCCCGTAGTGGCGCCGCCGCGAGCGGCAGCTTCTCGTCCGGTTCGGGGAGAGCCGGAAGTGCGGCTGCCTCCGCATCGAGAACGTCCAGCCGGTCTCAGGCGGCACAGACCGCTTCCACGAACAAGGCGGCGACCCAGCAAAGTCGTCAGTCGACTTCGTCTGCGAACCAGGCACAGCGGCAGTCAGCCTCGGCCCAGAGCCAAGCGCAGCGGCAACAAGCCTCTAATCAAAACGTCGAGACTCGCCAACAAGCCGCCACAAGCAGGGCGCAAAGCCGACAGCAAGCCGCGCAGTCCTATCAGGGGGCTTACCCGGCAGGGGGGTACTATCCACCGCCACCCTCCGGATATTACGATAACGACAATTGGGATGATGGCGAAGTCGCGGCTGTGGCGGTCGGCGCGGCTGCGCTGGGTGCGGTCGGAGGTTACGCCGCAGGCGAGACATCAGCCTCCGAAACTACGTCCACGACGACCGTCTACAACGCGCCCCCTCCTTCGGGCTCTGCGGGGTTGCCCTGCACCCCCAACACAACTGTGGTCAAAGGCGTGACCTACTATCAATGCGGTTCTTCTTGGTACACCCAGGCTTACGGAAATAGCGGCGTTGTTTATATGCCCGTGTCGGCGCCCTATTAGGCATTTGGGATAGGGTTGGAGTCCTTGTTTTGCCTAAGCGTGTTGAAATAATTGGGCCGAAGTGATGACTCCGGCCCAATCCACCTTATGGATTTACCATCGGAGATCCGTTATGAAATCGCTTAGCCTCACCGTACCTTTTACCCGCATTAGCTGTTCTCGCCGGCTGTGCGTCAACCAACTTTCTGTTCGATTGCACGGGACCAAGGCAGGAGCAGTTGCCGACGACTGCACGGATGCAGGAGGTAGAGCAACGCAGGGAGCAGTTGCCGAGGCGAAGCAAAAGAAAGTAACTCGCCTTCGGGTGCGAGAATCCGATTCAAATAATTGCCGCGTGAGCGACACCTTTAAATATGAGAGCAGTCTAAATTCGACTAAGGAACATATACAAAATAATTTGAGTAAGTTACCAATAGCCGGAGTGCAGGCTTCGCCTGCAAGCGCAAGCAAAGCTTGCACTCCCGCTGAAAACTTACGGCGCGAGTTGTTCAAGTTATTTCATGCTCATTCCTAACTGCGTAACATCAGTTAAATAGCATCTAATCTGAAGCGTAATCATTGATCGGAAATTCAGCCGAATGAGTAAACTTTATCGACACGAAGTTTTAAGGATAGTTCGGTGCGTTGTTGCTACAGCACTAGCCGTAGCGGCCTTCTGTGCGAAAGGACAGGATCTCGAGCCGCGCGCCTACGCCAACGCCCCTGTCGGGCTAAATTTCCTGATCATGGGTTACAGTCACATAGAAGGCGGCGTGGCGACCGACCCCGCGCTACCGATCGAAGATGCGCAGGTCGAGGTTCATTCCACGGTTTTTGCCTATGCCCGTTCACTGGATGTCTTTGGGAAGTCCGCCAAGTTCGACGTGGTGCTGCCCTATGCCTGGGCCTCGGGCAGCGCCAAGGCTCTGGGCCAATTCCGCGATCGCGAAGTATCCGGTTTTGCCGATCCCAGATTTCATTTTTCGGTCAACCTTTACGGCGCCCCCGCACTTTCCATGGAAAAATTCGCAGATTACCAGCAGGATACCATTGTCGGCGCCAGCCTCGAGGTAACCGCACCCGGAGGCCAGTACGACGCGGACAAGATTCTCAACATCGGCACCAACCGCTGGTCAATCAAGCCGGAGATCGGGATTTCCAAGCGCCTGGGGCAGGTGACGCTTGAGGTGGACGGAGGCGTCCGGTTCTATACCGCTAACGACGACTTCCTAGGCGGCAAAATCCGTGAGCAGGAACCGATCTATTCGGTACAAGGGCACCTGATTTACAGCTTCGGGCACGGCATGTGGGCGGCGGTGGACGGCACCTTTTACACCGGTGGGCGAACCTCCGTGGATGGCATAAAAGCTAACAGCCAGCTAGAGAACTCGCGGGTAGGCGCAACGCTCGTGCTACCCGTGAACCGGTACAATTCGGTTAAGCTTTACTACAGCACCGGCGTCTCGGTCCGCACCGGCAGTGACTTCGATGTAGCCGGGATCGCCTGGCAATATCGTTTCGGAGGAGGGCTTTAAGGTTTTGCCGCAAATATTTATAACTGATGTTACGCACGGGCTGTATTTCTGACGTTTGTCGCACTGAGCCCCATAACTTACGAAATATTCTTAAGCCCATGAATCAAATAGTGATGAAAACTTGCCAGTGGCACGAATTCAATCTAGTTTGCCGCGCCGAGCACCGGAGCTTTTGTCGAGAACAGCCCGTGAGGGGTGCGGCAGGGATGCCGCACGTCAGCAGAGGGGCAGGAGCCCCTTCTGCTGACCCTCGGCAAAAGCGAGGA
>NZ_SCTW01000005.1 GCF_004322395.1 Methylobacter sp. | reverse complement strand
ACTGTAACGGAACGCTGCTCTATGCGAATATTGTCGAGAGCGACTTGTGAATTGTGGCCATCGTCTTCGTCATTCAATTCAAAGGAAAATGCCACTGAACGACCGATAAAGGATGATAAATTAAAAGAAAAACTTGAGCCAACCGTTGAGGCATCAATTGTGGCAATTAGGGTGTCTAAGCCGCTATCAAACTCATCGTAAAGCCAGACTTGCAGATTGTCACTGGAGCCTACACCCGATTCCAGTACATCTTCAGCCAACGTGGTGAAAAAAGCATCGAATTTAAAAAAGTCGTCCCCGGCGCCTAGCACGATAGGATTAGCGAAAGAAAAAGAACCGTCGTCGCCTTGAACAAGGACCGAAGAATAAGGCGCCACATTATCACCGGTCGATAAAACCGCTTGGCCCGCAGCTTGTTGAGCATCCCCGCCATTTGAGACGGCTGACCAGCCGGACAAGTCCGTATCAAAAGTACCGTTTACAATGGGTGTTGCTGATACGGCGTTTGATAACGCCATGGAAGCTATGAATAAACTTGAGAGCATTATTTGTTTTTTGAACATAACTTTAATCCGTATGGTTTTTACTAGATCCAAATACATATACAATAAATGAGCCGACTTCTTATCTGCTCATAAAAAACATAAGGTTAAATAATACAAATAAACCAACTGACCACGCATAACCCACGGTTGTAAAAAAAGCTGACAAGTCATTGACGTCTTGCTTCGTCTTTTGACTATTCTTTACGCCGTTATAATCGCGGTTCCACCACGGCAACTTCGGGTTTTATTTTAATCGGCAACAGCATTGAACTGGTTGCCATTTCAACGACAGGCAATTCAACCTTATCATCCTTTAGCGCCCATCTGGCGTAACGGTTATTGAGTTTTCTATATTTTAGGCCTGCGGTTACGATTAACGGCCCTTTTGCATCATCCGGCACTTTGAAAGAAAAGCTGGTTACATCGGTTCCTCCTGAAGGAATAACGCGTTTAAAGCTATCGCCGACCATGTTAAACAGATCGTGTCGCCATACGGCATTACCGATTCGGTCGATCGGGATCGATTTATAAAAATACGCTCCTTGCTCGACATTGTTGTCCTGATCCAGATAGCCTGATTCATAAATCTTGCGTCCCTGCCCGTCCTTCACCAAAAAATGTATCCATGCCTCATTTATATCGGTGGTGCCGCCCGGAAAGGCATGGCCAACCTGGGCATTGGTTACCGCAACTTTGAGAGTGACATTTTCTCCAAGATAAAAATAAGTGGGCGCTTCAGTCGATTCGATCAGTTTAGGATCTACATATCTGGTACTTTCCGTGGCATCCGGCCGATTAGGCTTATCTATGCTGATGCGCATCTGGTCCGCTGTTAAAAACCGGCGGGTACGCTCCAACTGGGCTTGATTTTGAGTAACCCAAGGAATAGCTGTGTTGCCTCCCATATTAAAATGCGTTTTAACGAGCCCTTCTCGATTGGCGGAAGGGTCCTTCCCTGCTTGAAGCGGAAAATGGCAATCTTGACAGCGCCGCTGTTGGGCATGCGCGAACGTTTGCCGGGTTTGCCCGGAATAAGGTCCGTTTAACCAAGCGGTATAATCGTCTTGCATTTTTACCCAGCCCCAATTGTTAAAATCCTTATCCATAAACTGGGCATGACAGGTTGCACAGATCTCCGACGTTGCCAAAACATTCCGCGCCAAATCGGCCCTATGCTGCTCCGGCTTTAGCCGTATCAGCAGATTATGAAGGAAAGTAGGCACTGCTTGCTGCGAGCCCTCAAAAAGATAAGGCACGGGCGGTTTAAAGCGGAAACTCGCCACACCTTTCACATGTTCGACACGGTCAATGCCGTGACAACTCATGCAGCTTACGCCTTCCTGCAGGTGCCCCGGCGTATCGAGCTTACCGCCCTTAGTCAGCTGTCCGCTCAATAATGCGGCAGGCGCATGACAGCCTTCGCAGTACCGGGCCGCTTCTATGCCTTTTTTGTCTGAAAGCAGATTAATATTGGTTTGATAGGTTTTATCGGAACCTGCCTGAGCATGGATTGACGCTTTCCATTGCTCTGCAATTTCCTGATGACAGCTAGCACAACGCTCGGAAGCTCCTAACCGTTTGGCGTCAAAGAATCCACCGGTGCTGGTTTCCGTTTGACTGGGCCGAAAAGGGTGGTCGCCATAAGCATAGACATATGGCTCAACCGCAGGGGCATCCTTGAACGGATTTTCCCGAGCCTGATACAGTCCGGTTGCAATGAGCGCCAATAGCAAGCTCGTCAACAGTATTTGTGTCGTGATTTTGAGAAAACCGCCCGATAGCGATGGAAACCGGTTGGGCTCGTTTTTTTTGCGCTTGACGGATAAGGATAAGACATGAAAGACAATATGTACGGCTAGCAAAATCAAAATAATTGCCGCCAGCCAAATATGCGCCTGAAAAATCCAACGCCGGGCTTCGGATTGACCTTCTATAGCAATGCTTAATCCTGAGCCGGCCAACGCCAGAAACGCCAATGCGGAAAATAGTCCGGAAAACGATATCCATGGCCGACGCAGACCGATAGTCCTTCGAAAATGCACGATGATGTAAGGCGCCAATAGTACGACGGCAATTATCCCCAACAATGTATGAATCAGATAAATCCATTGCGCAAATACCGAGAGGCCCGGCCAAAATAAACTGAAATAACCGCTGATTACCAGGACAATGGTTATGGCGGCCAATGGCTTCGCCAGATTTCGCTCGGATGTTATTTGGCTATTTTGCTCGCTCATGCTCCGCCCCCTGTATAACTGAGCTGATGTTACGCAGTTGCTCGGATTTAGACTGCATCAACATTTTTTATTATTAAAGTGTCGCTACCGCGATGTTCTTTGAATCGGGTTCTCGCACCCGAAGGCGAGTTACTTTCTTTTGCGTCGCCAAAAGAAAGTAACCAAAGAAAAGGCGACCCGGTTGCCGCTTGCTTCCTGCGCTCCTCGCTTTCGACGGGGGTTGCCAGAAGGGCCATCCTTGGC
>NZ_SCTW01000033.1 GCF_004322395.1 Methylobacter sp. | reverse complement strand
TCGCTATTGACCCCGTGGTTGATCCCATTATTACCGTACTTAATGTCCAGGCCAATTGCGCATTAGCCGTAACGCTATCGGAGACGGATACAACATCGAAGAGTCTTGTTGCTCAAACCTGACAAAGAAAGCATGGAGATAGACTTACAATGCTTAAAATTAAGCATACCATTCCCTATTTGATCAACCTTGCTACGAATATGCCGCAAATCTAAATTATCAATGTTTTCAGACACTTTTAAATCTTAAAGTGGCCAATTTATAGACAAATCATTTTGCGATCGCTAAAGAATTTTTATGTATCTTTAGTCCTATGGAGCCAATGACGGGAGTCGAACCCGTGACCTACTGATTACGAATCAGTTGCTCTACCAACTGAGCTACATCGGCCTTGGCGCTTATCGTACCTTAAACTGCCATTGCAAAACTATTTAAAATTGGCTATTGGCTGATAGTTGTCCAGCATGCCCAGCCCTTCGGCTACGGCTTTGCAGGTGATTTTGCCCTCGTAAGTGTTAATCGCTTTGACCAGCGTTTTATCGGTTATTAAAGACGCTTTCCCAGCATCGGCTATTCTAAGGACATAGGGTAATGTCGCATCGGACAAGGCAATGGTTGATGTTCTGGGATACGCTCCAGGCATGTTGGTCACACAATAATGGATGACGCCGTGTTTGATGAATACAGGATTAGTGTGCGAGGTCGGCTTTGAGGTCTCCATGCAGCCGCCTTGGTCTATGCTAACGTCAACAACAACCGAGCCTTTAGCCATCGACTTTATCATTTCTTCAGTAATTATTTTAGGCGCTTTGGCGCCATGAATGAGCACGGCTCCGACGACCAAATCGGCATCTTTTATATATTTGCCTATATTTTCAGGGCTCGATAAAAAGAACTCCGCTTCAGGTAATAATGTGTTTTTGATTTTCTGCATATTCGCTGGATCGATGCCTGAGATAAATACATTGGCTCCCATCCCCATGGCTACTTGAGCGGCATGCTGACCCACCACGCCGTCGCCAATGATCACGACCTTACCATGCCTCTTGCCTAGTACTTTGCCTAGCTGCACTCCACTGCCCTGATTGAATTCGGCAAGGTAGTAACTTCCCATTAGGGTCGCCATGTTACCTGCAATAGCGCTCATTGGAGCAAGCAGGGGTAAGCGCCCCTGTTCATCTTCCAGCGTTTCGTAAGCTATCGCTGTTGTGCCTTTTTTTAACAGTTCTTGCGTCAAGCTGGGCGTTACACCCGCCAGATGAAAAAAAGTGAAAATTATCTGCTGTTCCAAATATTGATATTCGGACTCCAACGGTTCTTTTACTTTGACAACTAGATCGACAGCCCAGGCAGCAGCAGTGGAAACCATCTGCGCACCCACCTGTTGATATTGCTCGTTGCTAAAGCCCGAGCCTAATCCGGCATCAACCTCAATAAAAACTTGATGCCCTTGTTGAATTAGAAAATGCGCGCCGTCAGGTGTGATTGCAACCCGGCCTTCCTGGTCTTTTGTTTCTTTGGGGACACCAATTCTCATTGCGTTAACCTGACGTTCTTTGCATAGCTTAATGCTCCCAACAAGGCGACTTCGGGATTGATGCAGACTTTAACCGATATTCTCTGCAAGACCGGCCTACAGCGGCCTTTTGTTAAAAAGCCGCGCATGAATTCGCCTTGCTGCAGCACGGGCAGGATTTTTGCGCCTATGCCTCCGGCCAAATATACGCCGCCGTAAGGCAGACACTTGAGCGCCAAGTTTCCTGATTCAGCGCCATAGAGCCTGCAAAACATGTTTAACGCTTCAACGCATAGCGCATCGTTACCGGCAACGCCTGCTTCGCCGATGACGGCGGCATGGTCCCGCTCTGCCATTTGCTGTTCGGTTTCCGGGCTGGCTGGCGCATAGCCGATTTGTTTGAGAAATTGATAGATATTGACCAAGCCTTCACCGGATATCAATCGTTCACAGCTGATATGTTCAGGGTATTTTTCCAACATGTGCCTGAGCAAGGCTATTTCATGCTCATTAGTCGGAGCAAAATCCGCATGCCCGCCTTCACTGGCGAGAACATGGTAAGAATCGCCATCCCATGCAATGATTGCCTCACCCAAGCCGGTTCCGGCTGCAACTACGGCAATGTTGCCTTGCTGGTATTGGGCATCGGGATTTAATTCTACAAAGTTATGCTCCGGCAAATCGAGCAAGCCCCATGCCGTGGCCTCCAGGTCATTCAACAGCCAGACATTTTGGCTATTGACGCGCTCGCCGATTTCTTTACTGCTGAGCACCCACGGCAAGTTAGTGGTTTCGCAACGTCCATCTACAACGATGCCCGCTACGCCAATGCAAACTGCCGTTATCATGGGGCAATCGGCATCCGTCAAAAATGAGGTAAGTAGTTCGGTAAAGGTTGGATAGTGCGCACTGGAAAACTGCTCTTTCCTTAGACACTTAACATCTCCATTCTCGGTTTCAAATAGCGCCAGGATGGTTTTTGTTCCGCCTACGTCACCAGCCAGAATCATTGTGTGCCTTCGTAACTGTTAAATACTTTGGTATGTTTTTTATGATCGAAACTGACCACTTTATACGGGTCTTTTTTATCGCCCATTTCCATACCGGGACTGCCATTAACCATGCCGGGAACCGCCAAGCCGACAACTTTAGGCTTGGTTTTTAAAAGTGTTTTAATATCGTTGGCAGGCACATGGCCTTCTATGGCATAACCATCGACGATGGCTGTGTGACAGGAAGCTAGTTCTTTGGTGATGCCGTATTTATCTTTTATAGCTTGTACATTATCGGTAACGATGTCTTTTACATTGAAGTTGTTTTCTTTTAAATGCGCCACCCACTTGCCGCAACACATGCAGGTCGGGCTTCTATGAACGACGATGTCAATCGGCTTGCCTGAGCTCTCGGCTTTAACGCCCGAATTGACAACGAACAGACCAATTGCCAACAAAACTTTCATTATTTTCATGATTGCAACTCCTTTATTAGTTAATTGTAACTATTCAACAACTAGAAAAATAGCACGCAGATGACACGGATTTGACTGATAAGCACGGATCAATTGGAGCTTCACCAAAGCCATGTTCTGACAACTCATTGCAACGGGTGTGCAAGCTTCGCCTCGGCAACTGCTCCCTGCGTCGCCTAAAGCGCCTTACTTTTAGTGCTTACGCTTGCAGGCAAAGCCTGCACTCCATTCGTACTTAAACAATGTTTAGCCTTTCATAAAGATGTTGCCGATAACAAGTCAAGGCACTTTAAATTAATATATACGGAACTGGTTTTTGACTTTTAAAATCCGTTTAAATTCGTCCAATCAGCGTCATCCGTGTTCTATTGGTTTTTTATCTGCTTAAGCCTGATGATAAGCCCGGCTGTGCTCATGCACGGCATCAACCATCGCCTTAACATGATCGGGGTTCATATCTGGCAAAATACCGTGGCCCAAATTGAACACATGGCCGGAGCCCGAACCGTATTTATGCAAAATGGTTTTTACTTTTTCGGTAATAACTTCAGGTCTGGCGTAAAGCGAAACCGGATCCATATTGCCTTGCAAGGCAACCTTTTGACCCACTCTGGCACGAGCTTGCTGTATATCGGTCTGCCAATCCAGTCCCAACGCATCATAGCCTGAATCGGCCATGGCTTCCAGCCAAAGCCCACCGCCTTTAGTGAACAGGATGGTTGGGATCTGCTGCCCATCGATATTTGTTTTAAGCAGTGCCCTGACCTGCTTGGCATAGTATAAGGAAAATTCGGCATAATCTTCAGTCGTTAACATACCGCCCCAGGTATCGAACAACATGACCGCCTGAGCGCCCGCTTCAATCTGGGCATTCAAATAGGCTGCAACCGATTGCGCCAGTTTATCTAACATGATATGCATCAACTTGGGCTGCTCATACATCATGCCTTTAACTTTTTGGAAGCTCTTGCTGCTGCCGCCTTCGACCATATAGGTCGCCAAGGTCCAAGGGCTTCCTGAAAAGCCGATCAGGGGAACACTGCCTTGCAGGTTTTTTCTTATCAGCCGGACTGCGTCCACTACGTAACGCAAATCAGTTTCAGGATCAGGAATAGGCAATTTATTCACATCCGCCGATGTTCTTACCGGATGGGTAAATTTAGGGCCTTCGCCTTCGGTAAAATAAAGCCCTAAACCCATCGCATCGGGAACGGTCAAAATGTCCGAAAACAAAATGGCCGCATCAAAATCAAAACGACGTAAGGGCTGTAAGGTGACTTCGCAAGCCAACTCAGGGTTGGTGCATAGTTCTAAGAAACTGCCCGCCTGCTCCCTGACTTTTCTGTATTCCGGCAAATACCGCCCCGCTTGACGCATCATCCAAATCGGCGTGTAGTCCACAGGTTGTTTTAACAGTGCTCTGATAAAAGTATCGTTTTTTAATACGGTCATGAATTTGATTATTAAGGTTTAAAATTTTATGGTGTTAGCTTATAGGCGACAATCCGGCCACCCCTGTGTGTACTACCTTTGCGTTTTCGAGTTTATTTTTCTTACCAGTGCTTTGTGGAATTCAAAAGGTAAGGACTGTCTGGCTCTATTGGCTGAAGCGGCGTCGGGATATGAACCATACTCTAAAATAAACTTCTCTTTGCCATTGGCGAACGTATTAATGACTCTAATATCCGGTCCCATAGCAGGATATTTTTTGAGCATGTCGTCAGTTGATGATTGTTTTGATAAAACCATAAGCTGCAGGGTGAAGCTGTTTGTTGGCGATGCCCACGATCCATCAGACTCTACTTGTTGAGGCGCAGCCGCTTCTAAAACTGGCTGTTCAGGAACTGGCGCAACTTCTACGGGCTTTTGCGGTAGCTGGATTGTTTCCAAAGCATTGAACATAACAGGCTCTACATTGTTAACCGTTTTACTGATCTCCGCCTGTTTCGGTTCTTCTTGTCTGGCTACTACAGGCGGCTCGGCAATTTTCTGCTGCGCAACAACAGATAGCCCATTGTCTGGCTTCGGAGCAATGGCACTGGCAGGCGCAGATTGGACTTTATTTTCCAATTTTTCAGAGTTGGGCTGCTCAACATTATTAACCGTTTTGGATATCTCCAGCTGTCTCGGCTTTTCTGGCGATGCTTCCGCCAGCGGTTCGGCAATTTTTTGCTGTACGGCACCAGCTTGCTTATTGTCCTGCTTCTGAGCAGTTTCCATCGCACTCACCGGTTCAGGTGTTGCTATGGAATTAACAGACTGCTGATCATCGACCGGAGGAGGCTTTAACGCTTCATTCCCCTCACTTGCCGGTAGTGATTGCTGTTGCGGAATAACCGGCTGAGCAGGCGGCAGCGGCAGCACTATCTGGGACTCCGGCCGTTGCGGAATAGCTTCGATATTGCTTGCTTTCTTTTGTTCATTAGGCGTTATTTCTTCTTTACTATTGTTCGATAATGTTAGCAACTGAACACCAATTGCTATAGCAATCGCTGCTGCAATAGCAAGAACAAGTATCCATTTCAGTTTTCCACTTTGCTTGGCAGAGGACAAACCGGATATTTCGGCGATAATTCTTCCCGGAACGCCATGCGTTTCACGATAGATGTGCGCTACCATATTTTCGTCGATGGCTTTAAACGACAGGTTCGCATAGGGCTTTGTTGACAGATGCTGTAAAAAATCACCGCACTGTTTTTCAAACAAGGGGGGAATTTCAATGATATGGCAATCATCAACAGCACGATCCGATCCGCGTTTCACCTGCAATTCGTCATGCGTTAAAGCGAAGATCAACCTTAAAACGGGGTTTGCCGCTGCATATTGAATGATTGCCGTGGCTAAGCCGGGCACTAATTCTCCGGCATTATCAACAATTACTATTATTTGTTTATGTTGGTTTTCGTATTGCTTAAAAGCCATAGATAGCGACTTAACCGGCGCATCAGTCTTATCCTGCTTTATGCACTGAGCTAATTGGTCATAAATCGCTTCAAAACTTAAGTCGGCATGACCTTGTATAAGACAATACCGCCATGATTCAGTCTTGCGCGCCTGCAGAACGTTAAGCAAAGTCGTTTTGCCGATGCCTTCCGGACCGCAAACGACAAGTGCTTGTGTCAGGTTTGAAAGCAGATGAATCAATAAATCAAGCTTCTGCATTCGCTCTTTTGTTATCAAGGAATTAGCCGCTGTATTTGTCTGCCCAGCGAATTGCCGTTTCACATGATAAGTAAAAGTATCATCTTCTACCATAGGTTTTAAGCGTCATCTCCAATAGTTCTCGATCTACGTCAACGGGCAATGTCGCGATGCCGATTTTTTGTAACAGAATCAGCCTGATTTGACCGTCTACATTCTTTTTGTCTACTGCCATTAATTCCAGAAACCGGTCTGAATCAATTTGTTCCGGCGGTTGTACGGGCAGTTTGGCTTTTATAAATAGTGCAATAATTCTTGCGACATCTTCCTCGCTTAGCCAGCCTTTTCTTCTGGAAAGATCGGCAGCTTGGCAGGTACCAATGGCTACTGCCTCACCATGAAGATATGTACCGTAACCGGCGCCGGTTTCTATCGCGTGGCCAAAAGTATGGCCTAAGTTTAACGTCGCCCTGATACCGGTTTCGGTTTCGTCTTCGGAGACAATTTCAGCTTTATTAATGCATGAGCGCTCTATAGCGTAAGCCAATGCTTGCTTATCTCTGGCTAATAGCGCGTCAATACTGTCTTCCAGCCACTCAAAAAATCCAGCATCCCTGATCAGGCCGTACTTAATCACTTCAGCCAGACCAGCTGATAATTGGCGGTCATCCAGTGTGTCTAAAACATTGGCGTCGGCAATAACGCATTGCGGTTGATAAAAGGCGCCAATCATGTTTTTGCCCAACGGATGATTAACCCCGGTTTTGCCCCCTACCGAAGAATCGACCTGCGCCAGCAATGTGGTGGGTATTTGCAAAAAAGCAATGCCCCTCTGATAACAAGCCGCAGCAAAACCGCCCATATCGCCAATAACACCGCCACCTAGAGCAATCAACGTGGCGTTACGGCTAAATTTGCAAGCCAATAGCTTATCAAAAATTTGAATTACAAATTCTAAAGTCTTGAACTGTTCGCCATCGGGCAGTATTACTGTTTCGACGCTATAGCCTTGCAAATTTTTTAGAACATTATCCAGATACAGGGGAGCAATGGTCTCATTGGTAACCACAACAACCTGTTTGGATTTTATATGATTGATGAACAGCTCAGACCGGCTCAATAAATCAGAGCCTATATAGATCGGGTAACTACGGTCACCTAATTCAACCAGTAATTTTTTCATATTTATTAAGTTTTGGTGCTTGTAGATCAGGTTAGCGTAGCGTGAACCGGCAATCTCTGCCGCAAAGAGTCAGGTTACGCTACGCTAACCCGACCTACCGATTAACCGAGTTATATTCTTCTAAAATGCGACTGACTACTTCCTTGCTTTGCATAATGCCTGTATCAATTTTAAAGTCGGCGCATGATAAATACAGCGGCTCACGCTGTGCGAATAGAGTTTCTATTCTCTCTCTAGGATTGTCCGTTTTCAGTAATGGGCGTTGCGTATCTCTGCGCGTCCGCTCCAAAATTCTTTCCACCGAACATTGTAGATATACAATAAAACCATTTTCCTTCAACATTTTGCGATTTTCTTCACGTAAAATAGCACCGCCGCCGGTAGCCAGTACGATACCATCCATTTGCGTCAATTGCTGAATCATTTTCTGCTCCCTGTCCCTGAACCCTTCTTCTCCCTCAAACTCGAATATGGTCGGAATATCTACGCCAGTTCTTTCCTCAATTGCCTTGTCACTGTCATAAAAAGGCAATTTAAGCGCTCTGGCCAACTGCCGTCCTATCGTAGTTTTTCCTGCACCCATGAGGCCAACTAAATATATATTCTCTGATCGCGTCATGACCTGCCTTATATGGGGTAAACCATTAAAAAAGGGGGCATTATGCCCCCTTTTCGCTCCAAGTAGAAGTAATCAATCGCTGGCCATATTATCTTTCATTATTTTTGGTGTGACAAAAATCAACAATTCCCGCTTCTCTTTCTGAGCTGTTGAATTTGTAAATAAAAACCCTATGCCGGGTATATCGGCAAAAAACGGAATTTTATTCTTGCCATATGTTTCAGTACCTTCATAAACCCCACCTAAAACGACCGTCTCCCCATCCTCGACAAGAACCGATGTTTTAATCTGTCTTTTATCAATGCCGGGATTACCTGATACAGGGTTACTTGTTGTATTCGCATTGTCCTTCTTAACCAATAGATTCATAACAACCGATCCACTGGGGGTAATCTGCGGAGTTGCATCTAACTCAAGAACCGCATCAATATAAGTGGTCGTTGCAGGCTGATTTGCCGAAGGAGGCGTAGTAACCGGAATTTGCACACCTTGAGTCATTACCGCTGTACAGCGATCCATAGTCATAACTCTAGGGTTCGATACTATTTCACCCTTCCCTTCAGTTTGTAATGCTTGCAGCTCAAGATTCAACACATAATCGGCTCCTCTAGCGAGAGTCATTCCTAAAGCGCCTGGCGGGGTAGAAGTTAACGCTGCCGCACCCAAATCAACCAGCAAATCGGTTGGTTTTCTCATCCCTGCTACAGTAGTAGGGTCTGCACCGGCATCTCCAGGAACCTGAGTTCCACCTACAGCAAATGTCTTACCAGAACCAACAGCCGCCTCTTTTGCCGCACCAAACTTAACTCCTAAGGTTTCAATGAAATTATCATTTGCAATAACAACCCGCGCCTCAACCATCACCTGCCGCACAGGGACATCAAGCTTACGTATCAGTTTCTTTACTTCATCCAGCCGTTTTGTCGTTTCGCGCACAATCAAAGTATTGGTTCTGGCATCGACAATGGCCGACCCACGGGGCGAAAGCAAGCCAAACTTGTCATTATTCGCCCCTGAGCCGTTTGCCCCTGCCCCTTGATTTGATTGCCCTGCAGCTGAAGAACCTCCAGCACCAGCACCAGCAGCGGAAGCTGACGATGAGCCGCCGGATGAAGCAGCTCCAGTGGTACCGGTCACCCCGCAACTGCCAAAGGCACCGGTATCAAAACCATTCAATAGATTTCTAAAGTTCTCAGCCTTAGCGTAATTGATTTTAATATATTCAGTCACCAGCGGGTCTAATTGTTCAACGACTTTATCTGTTTCCTGTTGTTTCTTCTTGTACTCCTTAATTTTGTCCAACGGTGAAATCAACGTGACATTGCCGGTCTCATACTTACCCAGATCCTTGGTCATCATAATAAAGTCCAATGCTTCATCCCAGGGCACATCGTCCAGCTTTAAAGTAATCGTACCTGTTACATCATCACCGGCGACCACATTCTGTCCGGTAAACTCGGCCAAAATCGCAATAACGCTCCTTATTTCAATTTCCTGAAAATTTAAAGATAATCTGTCACCGGTATATTTAGTGCGCGATTTATCCAGAGCATCTTTCTCTTCATTGCTTAAAGGACGAAACTCAACTGTCAATAACCCGTCTGCTTGAAATACGGAATAATCGTAGAGTTCATTCTGCATTGCGACTGTAATGGTAGTTTGCTGTCCGGACGAGGCCGTATCAATAAACTTAACGGGCGTTGCAAACTCGGAAACATCCAGCCTTTTAGCCAAGCTTTCAGGCAAACTGGTGTTCAAAAAGCTTATAATGACTTTTCCCCCTTCTTTTTTGGAGTTAACGATAGTATTGGGATTTGCGAGGGAAACCAATATGCGCCCTTCGCCTTTATCGCCGCGTTTAAAGTCAAAGCCGCTAATATTTTGTGCGGGTATTAATGCTGCAACCACTGCATTAGTTGATTTTGTTGCAACGGGCGGTGCAGATTTTGTAATAGCCGGTTTCAATTGAGCAGGCATCACTGCTTTTGCTTGAGTCAAGGTCAACAGCACTTTATTGCCGACCACCTTAGTTTCAAAAGGTGTCGCCTCAATCAGATTAACAACGACACGAACCCTGCCGGCTGCTTCTACCACATAGATACTGCTCGCTGTTCCCTGATTTATAGGGTACATTTTTTTTGCCAAGGCACTTTTCACACCGGGAAAGTCAAGAGCAATACGTGCGGGATTATCTGTTTTAAATATTTTGGGTGTAACGGCAGCCCCCGTCATTTCCATTTCAATTTGGAGCTTATCTCCGGCCTGTGTCGCGAAGTCTATACCCGATAACGCCAGCTCATCGGCTCTAACAGATGCAATTTGAAATATAAATAAAAATAGACCTAAGCCAATGCGCATGCATAATGATCTCCACGTATTATCTAGTACCCTGTGGGTGTTAGCCATAATGCCGCCTTGTTTATTATTCATTTTTTTATCCTCAAAATTACTCTGTCAACGCTATCGAAACTGGTTGTTCACGCCATGTTCCCGGTTTGTCAGGGACTATTTCCATCAATTCAATTTTATCGCTGACTATCCGTATGATTTTTCCGTAATTTTTGCCCATATAGTTCCCAACCTTGACGCGATAAATTGTACCGTCGCTCGCTTTTACCAATCCCCATAAACTCGACTTCATATTTACAGTACCCACCATTCTTAGCCCATCCAAAGGAAACGCTTCCAGTTCTTCTTTGCGCCGTGTGGTATCCGGTTTTATGCCACTACCCTTTGAAGCATCTACATCCTCGGCCTGTTCAGGCTGCTCCAGTGGTTTAAATGGGTCGCGCAGTCCTTCAGGTTTAAACATAAAAGGCTCAATCACCTTGATTTCAGGCAAGGGTTTAATAGGTTCTTTAGGTCTGGCCTTAACTTCCGAAATATAGCGATTTAAATCCGAAAAATCATCGCTGCAACCTGTTAATAAAGTTGTAACAACTAAGCAAGTTATGACAGCTAGAGATGGTGAAAGTGTCGCAATCTGCAGGAAACCAGTGTGACGCTGTAACCCCGTCCGCGTAATACTGGGCGCCGGTAATTTACGGTATTCCATTACTTTTGCCCCCTTTTCTTTTTAGCTGTGGTAGTTACGGTTCCATCATCACCTTCGTTATAGGTCTTTACCATTGCAGTCATCTTCATTTCCCCTTCCTTACCTTCGGGAATAATGTTTACGTCGTGTACGGTAACAATTCTGGGCAACGAAGCTAAACCACTTACAAACAAACCCAGCTCTTCATATTTCCCAACAACCTCAATACTGATTGGCAGCTCCGAGTAAAAATCTTTACGAACCGGCGCTCCGGGTTTAAATAACCTGAACTCCAAACCGCTCGCCAATCCTGTCTGAGAAATATCAATTAACAGGCTTGCAACTTCTTCTTTGGTAGGCATTTGACGAATCATATCTTCCAGCTGTGTTTCAATTTGCGCCAACTGTTCCTGATAATCCGGAAGATTGATTGATTTCTTTTGTTTCGTCTCAAATGACTGTTTTAATTCCAGTTCTTTCTTCTCGGAAGCATCAAGCGCCGCTAACTGGTCGAGTGTGTCATAGTAAACACCAGCGCCGAAAACCATAGCGCATATCACTGAAATTGTTGCTACTTTAATGGGTAATGGCCAAGTCCCTGCCTCATTAGGATCCCAATTAATTTCTGACAGATTCATTATTTCCCTCCAGCCGCAGCTTGTGCATTTTGATTACCTTGTTTGGCATGCAGAGTGAAATCACTTAACTTCTCAGGAGTAACTTTGCTTGTTGACTGAATGACATTAAGTGTCGGTGCTTTCAGCCAGGAGGAGGCTTCGATAGCTCTCATGAAGGCGGAAACGCGGGCATTGGATTGTGACTTGCCCTCAAAAGTCAGTTCCGCACCCGCTTGAGTAAATTTCGATAGAAAAACCCCGTCAGGCGTAACTTTGGGAAGTTCATCAAATAAATGCACAATCTCCGGACGGCTTTCCTGCAATTTCTGAATCAGTTCTATCTTGGTTAGCAACTTACTTTTTTGCTCCTCAATCGTTTTAATTTGCTCAATTTTTTTATCCAATAACGCTATTTCGTCCTGTATTATTTTGTTTCTTTGTTCCTGATACGCCTTTAATCCTTCAATATACATATGAACTCCGGCAAAAATAATCGCTGTAAACAAAACAGCCACACCAATTGCATTTATAAAATCCTGCTTTTTTTGCGCCCGCAGTTCTTCACGCCAGGGAAGTAAATTGATTTTTGCCATTAGTCAAAGCTCCTCAATGCTAACCCGCATGCAATCATCATTGCCGAAGCATCGTTGCTTAAAGACTGAGGTTTTACCTTATTGGATAAAGCCATATTGATAAAAGGATTGGCTATAGCAGTAGGCACGCCTATAGTTTGCTGAACCAATTTATCGATGCCCGGTATCGATGCACAGCCGCCAGCAAGAATAAGATTATCGATATGTCTATTCGCGCTTGAGGAAACAAAAAACTGTATCGATCGCTGAATTTGCTGAACCATTGCTCTCTTAAACGGCTCAAGCACATCGACTGTATAGTTATCCGGCAGTCCGCCCAATTTTTTTGCCAAGCCGGCCTCTTCGTAAGTTAATCCGTAGCGGCGCTGAATCTCTTCAGTCAGCTGTTTGCCGCCAAAGCCTTGTTCCCTTGTATATACGGTATGAGAATTATATAAAACACTTAAAGAAGTCATGGTTGCCCCAATATCCACGATAGCAACTGTTTGGCCTTCTACCGCATCAGGCAATTGGTCAATCAACAAAGCGAATGCATTTTCAATTGCAAAGGCCTCAACATCGACAATTTTGGCCTTTAAGCCCGCCTTTGCCAGCACTTCAATACGATCCTCAATAATTTCTTTTCTTGACGCAGCCAGAAGCACATTGACCATTTCAGGGTTATTTTCATTTTCGCCCTGCACTTCAAAATCAAAATTAACCTCATCAAGCGAATAAGGCACATACTGGTCCGCCTCAACCATGATTTGCTCTTCCATTTCATCATCGGTTAATGACGCCGGCATCGGTATAACTTTAGTCATCACTGAAGAGCCTGCAACAGCCACAGACGCTTGCTTTAGCTTTGTCCCCGATTGTTTTAACGCAATTTTTATGGCATCGGCTATTACATCAATGTTCGCTATATTCTTGTCAATCACAGCGTCTTGCGGCAAAGGCGCTACCGCGTAACTCTCAACCCGATAACGAGCACCAACCTTACTCAATTCGAGTAATTTTATAGCCGCAGTACTGATATCAATACCAAGAACAGCGCTCTGTTTCTGACTAAACCAACTCATGGACTAACCCTTGAAAAACTTGATGAATTTTTGATTGATCAGTTGCAATAGATCTTTCGACAATAACTCCTGCATCGCCTAAAGTATCTGCTTTTGGTGCTCTATCTCCTGCACTTATACAGTCGCCAACCACAGTCAACCATTACAAAAACTTATTTACTGGCGAAAGTATAGTAGTCTTTTTTATTTTGATGCTTAAAATGTTCAATTTATTTGTTCGACCTGTTGCTTTTTCTCCAACAAAAACATTGTTGAGAACGATTCATCTATATTTTTATGATTTCCATATCGTTTCCCAGGATCACTTGTGGTTAGAATTTTAAAATGGTTTGCTTTTTTTTTTACGGCCATAACTTTGGGCACAGCAATCTTCGGCTATTTTTTATACAACAAGCTTTCAGCCGACCTACCTGATATTAAGACCCTGCATAATGTTCAATACCAGACACCTTTAACTATTTACAGTAAAGATAGCCTGCTAATTGCTCAATTTGGCGAAAAAAAATGTACACCGGTTAATATAGAAGAAGTCCCCCAACAACTCATTAATGCCTTCATTGCCGCTGAAGATGACAGTTTTTATGAACACACTGGCGTCGACTTTAAAGGCCTGCTTCGTGCCGGGCTGCAACTTGCATTAACCGGCAAGAAAAAACAGGGCGGCAGTACTATCACCATGCAGGTTACCCGCAACTTCCTGCTTAGCAGCGAAAAAACTTACACCCGTAAGTTAAAAGAAATTATGTTGGCGTTAAAAATAGAGCACGAATACCCGAAAAATAAAATTATGGAACTCTATTTAAACCAGATTTTCATGGGACATAGAGCCTATGGCATTTCTGCAGCCGCTCAGGTTTATTACGGAAAACCCTTAACCGAGCTGAGCTTGGCCGAGCACGCGATGATTGCCGGTTTGCCAAAAGCACCTTCTATATATAATCCAATTACTAATGAGAAACGGGCAATTGAAAGACGTAATTATGTCTTGCACCGCATGCTTGAGCTTAACCACATTACTCAGCAGGACTATGAGGATGCATCCCGGCAACCCTCTACTGCAAAGCTGCAATCGGTCACACCTGAGATTTCAGCGCTTTATTTAGCTGAAATGGTGCGGCAGAAACTTTTCGAACTCTACGGCGAGCAAGCTTATACCTCCGGATTCAAGGTCTATACAACAATAAATGGGATACTACAAACAACTGCAAATCAGGCGCTTACCGATACCTTGCATGCCTACGATGAGCGCCACGGATACCGTCACTCACGTATTAACAAAACCAACGATTTCAACGAGCCCCCCATCATCGGCGATACATTGCCCGCCACTGTTCTACAGGTAAAAAACAATCTCGCAACGGCCCTCCTTCAAGACCGCACTGTTATTGAAATACCATCGGAAAATATTAAATGGACCGGCAGCTCTATCGGAACCCTGCTAAAAACCGGCGATATTATTCGTGTTCGTCAACTGCCGAATAATACCTGGGCTTTAACGCAAGTACCCGAAGTTGAAGGGGCGTTTGTTTCATTAAATCCTGCCAATGGCGCCATTTTAGCGTTAACGGGCGGTTTCGACTTTTTTCGCAACAAATATAATCGAGCGACCCAATCAAAAAGACAGCCGGGATCAGGCTTTAAGCCCATCATTTACACGACTGCTCTGGAGCAAGGCTATACCCCCGCCAGTCTTATTAACGATGCACCGATCGTCATAGACATTCCAGGCCAGGAAAACGAGTGGCGACCGGAGAATTACAACAAAAAATTCTACGGACCAACCAGCATCAGGTCGGCTATAACTCACTCAAGAAATATTATTTCCATTCGCTTATTGAAGGAAATGGGCATTGAAAAAGCCGTTGCAACAGCACTACGCTTTGGTTTTACCGAAGATCAAATACCAAAGACCCTCTCTTTGGCATTGGGTAGCGGCTATGCTTCCCCGCTGCAAATGGCACAAGTTTATGCCACATTTGCCAACGGCGGCTTCCTCGTCAAACCCTATTTTATTGAACGTATTGAATCCAACGAAGGCGAAATTATTTATCAAGCCAAGCCTAAAATTGCCTGCCCTACCTGCGATAGTACTGAGGAATTAAAACGCAACTACGCACCCCGAATTATTACGCCGCAAATTTGTTTTCTTATGAATTCATTATTAAGGGATGTTGTGCAACACGGCACAGCGACAGGTGCAAAAATATTAGGTAGACAAGATCTTGCCGGAAAAACAGGAACCACAAACGAACACCGGGACGCCTGGTTCAATGGATATACTCAATCCAATGTCGCCTCCGCATGGATCGGGTTTGATGACTTTGCGCCGCTTGGAGATTCTGAAACGGGGGGCGTAGCTGCATTGCCGATGTGGATAGAGTTTATGCGGATAGCCTTGAAAGACATCCCGGAAGCACCTCTTGAAATGCCTGAAGGAATAGTCAAAGCGTTTATAAACCCTGAGACCGGTCTTTTAGAATCGGCCTCAAATAAAAGCGGGATATGGGAGTTCTTTCAAGAGGATCGTGTACCAACGAGTTCCACATCCGATAATTCGGCGAATGATTTCGACAGACCTGACGAAAAACCTACAGAAAACCTATTTTAAGAATTAACTTAGAAGGAACTCTATTAAGACATGAACGTTATCTTCGTGCTTTGTCATGTCTTAATAAAATTATGACATCAAGTCGATATGCAGCGAACTATTTCTAAATTAACTTAACCGTCCATGGCACTGCTTAAACTTCTTGCCTGAACCGCAAGGGCAAGGATCATTACGACCCACTTTATGGCCCTCCCTGACAAACGGCTGTTCTGTAGAAGTAGCAGCTTCCTGTTCAGGCACCTGTAACGATTCCTCATAAGCTTCCAAAGTTGGCGCCTGAGCGTGCTCAAAATGCATTTCTCTGGGCGCTTGCATTTGCTCGTCAATAGCGTGAACGTCTTCTTCCTGTCTGACCTGAACTTTAAACAGAATTCCTATCACTTCATACTTAATATGTTCAAGCAGGTTAGTAAACATTTCAAATGCTTCACGCTTATATTCCTGCTTGGGATCTTTTTGAGCATAACCTCTAAAGTGTATGCCCTGACGCAAATAATCCATCGCCGCCAGATGCTCTTTCCAGCTATTGTCCAACACTTGCAGCATCACTGACTTCTCAAAATGCTGTAACACTTCCTTAGACATCTGTTGTTCTTTGTCTTTATGGTTTTGTTCCAGAATAGCGATAATGCGCTTGCGCAAAGATTCTTCCTGCAGCGAGTGATCTTCAGCCAACATTTTACGCACTGGAATTTCAACGTTAAATTCCTGATGCAAATGTTCTTCTAAGCCTTTAGTATCCCACTGCTCGACCATGGTTTTTGGCGGGATATACTGGGTAATCACATTATTAACCACATCTTCACGTATCGCGGTGATAATGCCGGATATTTCTTCAGCCGCCATTAGCTCATTACGTTGCGCGTAGACAACCTTACGTTGATCGTTGGCGACATCGTCATAAGCTAGAATTTCTTTACGGACATCGAAGTTGCGGCTTTCAACCTTGCGCTGGGCGCTTTCGATAGAGCGGGTTACCCAAGGATGTTCAATGGCTTCACCATTGCCCATACCTAACTTCTGCATTAAGCCTGCAACACGATCCGATGCAAAAATACGCATCAAATCATCTTGCAACGATAAGTAGAAACGAGTTGAACCCGGATCGCCCTGACGACCTGAACGTCCTCTTAACTGATTATCGATACGACGCGATTCATGCCGCTCCGAACCAATAACATGTAAACCGCCGGTAGCTATAACTTGCTCGTGTCTATCTAGCCAAACTCCACGGACTTGATCCTTATCGGCCTCACTGGCATCTTCTCCCAGTGCCGCAAGTTCTGCTTCCAGATTACCGCCAAGTACAATATCGGTACCTCGTCCGGCCATATTGGTGGCGATAGTAACCGCTCCCGGCATACCGGCTTGTTCAATAATATGGGCTTCGCGTTCGTGTTGTTTGGCATTAAGCACTTCGTGTTTAATGCCCTGCTTTTGTAACAACGCAGACAGCCGTTCCGAATTTTCAATCGACGTGGTTCCCACCAACACCGGTTGCCCACGGCTAACGCATTCTTTAATATCTTCAGCAACGGCAGTGTATTTCTCGTCGGCAGTCAGGAATACAACGTCGCCCAAATCTCTGCGAATCATGGGCCGATGCGTAGGAATGACCACAACCTCAAGGCCGTAAATCTTGTTCAGCTCGAACGCTTCAGTGTCCGCCGTACCGGTCATGCCGGAAAGTTTTTCAAACAAGCGGAAATAATTCTGGAAAGTGATAGAGGCTAGCGTCTGGTTTTCATTTTGAATAGCAACATGTTCTTTCGCTTCAATCGCTTGATGCAAGCCCTCGGACCAGCGGCGTCCCGGCATAACTCGGCCGGTGAATTCATCGACGATAATCACTTCATTATTGGCGACAATATAATCAACGTCTTTTTTAAATAAAACATGACCACGCAATGACGCATTCAAATAGTGCATCAAGCGAATATTGCTTGCATCATACAAGCTGCTTCCTTCCGCCATTAAGCCATGTTCGACCATTAAATGCTCAACCCGTTCGTGGCCTTCTTCGGTCAGGTATAATTGACGTACTTTTTCATCGACCGAATAATCGCCCGGCCCATTTTCTTTTTCCTGTTTGGTCAGAAAGGGGATGATCTTATTGACTTTGATATATATTTCGGTGCTTTCTTCGGTAGGTCCGGAGATAATCAACGGTGTTCTCGCCTCATCGATAAGGATAGAATCCACCTCATCGACAATAGCAAAAGTTAGGTCGCGCTGGACTTTCTGCTCTAGGCTAAAAGCCATATTGTCGCGCAGATAATCGAAACCGAATTCATTGTTGGTTCCATAAGTAATGTCCGACGCATAAGCTTCTCGCCGTGCGTCGCTTTCCATCTGGCTAATAATCACGCCGGTAGTCAAGCCCAGAAAGCTGTATAGCCTGCCCATCCATTCGGAGTCGCGCTTGGCCAGATAGTCATTAACAGTAACAACATGTACGCCGCGTCCCGGCAGTGCATTCAAATAAGCAGCCAAGGTTGCCATCAGAGTCTTGCCCTCACCGGTTTTCATTTCGGCAATTTTGCCGTCATGAAGTATCATCCCGCCAATCAACTGCACATCGAAATGACGCATACCGAAAACCCTGGTCGACGCTTCCCTGACTGTCGCAAACGCTTCCGGAAGCAGATTGTCCAGTTTTTCACCCTGCGCCAGGCGATTACGAAACTCTTGCGTTTTTGCTTTTAACGCATCGTCAGATAATTTTTCGTAATCAGAAGCCAGAGCATTGATCTTTTTGACCAATGACTTTTTCTTCTTTATCAGCCTGTCATTACGGCTTCCTATAACAAATCTAACCAACTTACCCAGCATGTTTTTTTCCGGTTTGAATTTAGTAAATGATTGAATAAAACTATGGGATTATATACCGACTACTATTTTAGTTACAGTTAAAAACACTCTTTATTTCCTCAACAAAAAGACATTGCTAAATAATCGGCCTAATAATCAAAATCAGGATGTCTGTCGATTATTCCTAAATTTCATATATTGAGAATCTGACACCTAAATACAACAAGGACCGCCCGTTATAGGATCGAGAATTCCTTTATTTTAAGTAGTGGATGATGGCGAAATCAGCATTAGTTTCTGTTATGCCCGCCTCCATAAGCTCTTAAAAAGCCGCCTGTAAATTAAGCCCAGCCGACTCAGTTTCGTAGGATCTTAACGGATTGTTTGAATCGCGCTTTTCGTAGTTCAGGACAGGGCCGATGCTAATGCTTTCCACTGGGTGATACATCAAATTAATACCGATATTGCCAACCTGGTCTTTTTGTTGGTCAAAGCCAACACCAGTACCACCGCCCAGATATTGCTGCTCTTGATAGGATATAGGCAATCTAAGAGCAATTTTTGAGCTAGGCTGCCAAGTAAGGTCAAACCACACGCCCTCGGTTAGTACGAAACTCGCAAACAGGGTGTCGGCCTGGTAGATATCGCGTCTGGCGGACAGCTCCAGCAATGTCTTATCGGTGGCTTGCCAGTTCAGATTAAGATGCGCAACGATGTCGGAAAAATCGCGGACGCCAAAATGATCGTAGCGCTGCTGAGTATAACCTAGAAGCCCACTAACCCGAGTTTTAATACTAGCCTGCCAATCCCAGGTAACTGCATAGTTCATTCGCGTATAAGCGTTATCCTGGGTGCTGCCGGGAGTTAATTGGCGTTCCGGATATTCACCGTCGGTTCCGAGTACCCGTAGCCCCAAAATGCTGCCGGTGGGGCTTAGGTATTGCAGGTTGAGCTCTGCATTGTTTTCAATGTTATTGCTGAATTGCCGACCCGTGCCTTCAATTGTATTCTCTGTCCTAAATAGACCAAACTTGATCTTACCGTTAGGGTGAAACAAATAGCCGGCGTTAACAAAAGAACGTTGGTTGTTTTGCAAGTTGTTTACTAGACTATTTAGTTGGACAAAACTACCCAATACCTGAGCGTTAGAGTAACCGATTTCGCCATCCAGATCGTTTCCTAATTGCCAATTCCATTGAGCCAGTGTGTCCCAGCCGGTGTAATCCAGGCTGGTATAATTTCCAAACCAGTTCTGGTTAACATTGGCTTTAACGATGATATGCTGCCTGCTGATTTTCCAGTCCATGTCAATCCCGGCTGCAACTTGTTTAACAAATTCGCTTTTGTCGCTTTTACCGCTAACCAGCACTGGATCGACGTTGTCCGACAGCCGTAAAAAATTGCTGTCGTATAACAGGCTGGAAGCAACGTAGGGTCTGATGGTATCGTCTGGCGATGCCATAGCATAGCTTTTGGTTGGCATGCAGCCTATCAGCATTATGAAACACGATAATAAGTAACGGTTTCTTGTCGCATTATTTCTGCGGCTATAGGGCTGCATGTAGTCCAAATATAACGGCGCCATTATCTACACACTACAGGTAATGAGCACTTAAAACACTGGACATTTATCAGATCTCCGCCCTTGATGACTTGATTGCTTCGCTGATCATGACCACTACCTAAGGAAACATTCCCTCCAAAAAATAACTTGTAGCGCCCATCGAAGAAGCTGGCTTTCGTTTCTTCTAATAGATTTTCGGCAAACATTGAAAGTCCTTGGTCATTTTCTGACCTGCTATTAGGTGGCATATGATCAATAAAAATATAATTTTAGCATACAACCAAATTCTTGACATTTTACAAGCAAAATACCCGCTAAAACAATAAGTTAATAACAGTAAATAATGTAATTTCTCATCACTATAAGACATTAAATTTCAATAACTTACAATTTATAAAGCTCAAAGCATACGTATTAATACTAGCATTCCTCATCATTCTTCCGCCTCTGCAACTTTGGTCACATAGGACAATATCAAAATGGGATGAGCAACACCCTGCCCCAAAAAAGCTTATTTAGCCTGACTTACTGCTTACTGATGTTGACAAAAGCTGTATCGGATGCTGTTAGTTTATTCTGTACTACATTAGGCTACTTCCCCTCGCTTATGACTAATAGAGGTAAGTAATGCAAAAAGCAATTGCCAAGTAGGAGCTCATACCAGACATTAGTAACATTCGGCCAAAACCACAAGCCGACTTTGAACGATCAAAGAAAGCGCTATACTCCAAAAATCACTTGGCTTTTTTCATCAAATACAGCTTTTCAACTTGCTTTCTAGCCCACAATGTCTTTCTTAAAAACTTCAAACTTGATTTAATGGTTGGGTCATTATTAAAGCATTTAATGTCAACTATCCTGCCCATCTCGGCCCAGCCATAATCGGCTACCAGTTCTTCGAGAATCATTTCCAAAGTAACGCCATGCAGTGGATTTCCCGATTGTTTTTCACTCATAAATCAGCCTGAGTTAATCTTCATGTTCATAGCGACGGCGTATTGCTTCTTCTCGGGCGTCTTTAATTTCTCGCAGAACACTGCCGACGTCCGCCAATTTGTTACTGGCCTGAAATCGGCCGGTCAACGTAACATGTGGAGTCAAATCACCGCTCTCATAAAGCTTCCAGATCTCTTTACCATACTCGGTAACGAGCAACTCGGGGGCAAAACGACCAAAATAATCGGCCAAATTGTTAACATCGCGTTCCAGCATCTTAGCGGCATTATTATTCGCTGCTGCATCAACCGCCTGAGGCAGATCGATAATGACCGGGCCGTTCGCATCAACCAATATGTTATATTCAGAAAGATCACCATGCACAAGTCCGGCGCAAAGCATTCTGACCACTTCCTTAATCAACACCCCATGGTATTCAAGGGCTTGCTCTCGGCTCAATTCAAGATCGTTAAGCCGAGGCGCGGCGCTGCCATGCTCATCGGTTACCAGCTCCATTAACAATACGCCTTCGACAAAGTTATAGGGCTGCGGAACACGCACACCGGCGGCGGCAAGGCGGTATAAAGCATCGACTTCGGCATTTTGCCATACTTCTTCCTGCTGCTGCCGTCCAAACCGGGTGTTTTTCTCCATAGCGCGAGCCTGACGGCTGTTTCGCACTTTGCGTCCTTCCTGATATTGGGCCTGCTTGTGAAAGCCGCGTTTATTTACATCTTTATAAACTTTAGCGCAACGTATCTCTCCCTCAGAGAGAACAACATAAACAGCAGCCTCTTTGCCGCTTTTTAGCGGACGAATAACTTCGTCTACGAGGCCATCCTGCACCAGCGGTTCAATACTTTTTGGAGTTTTCATAGCCGCCCTTATACGCTACCTTGGTAAAAGTTAAAAACATTTGCGGCCTTTTTCTTCGACATAGACTTTGATCCGATAATTCTTTCGCTTATATTTTACTTTATTTACAACCACTCAACCGATGCTAATTTTACAATAAAACACGAATCACACTTTAGGCGGATTTTAATTTATTCGTTCATGTGTTTATTTAGAGTAATTCATGTTCTTTTTTCTAGATAATGAATAATTACTCTATTTTATGATGTATATATCAACAGGGTTGATGTTTAAACTTAAGTCATTTGTGTTCAGCCTGCAACCAAGCCAATACGCCCGATCCTGCAACACGCCCACTGGCAAAACAGGCCGTTAATAAGTAGCCGCCCGTCGGCGCCTCCCAATCCAGCATTTCGCCTACACAGAACACGCCCGGCATGGAACGTACCATCAAATGCTCATCAAGAGCCTCAAAGGTAACGCCGCCCGCACTGCTAATCGCCTCATCAATCGGTCTTGCAGCAATAAGTGCAATCGGCAATGCTTTAATAGCATTGCAAAGACGAATCGGATCATCAAAATCCTCTTTTAATAAAATCTCCCTCAGCAAGCCAGCCTTAACGCCATCAATACCGACTCGCTTGCGAAGATGATTTGCCATTGTTTGCTTGCCTCGCGGCTGCAAAATTCTGTCGAGCAAGAACTGTTTATTCTTGCCGGGAGCAAGATCAAGGTAAATCAACGCCTTACCGGCTGCTACAATTTGATCGCGCAGCAATGCGGACATTTTGTAAATCAAATTACCTTCAACACCATCCGCTGTCACAAGCAATTCGCCTTGCTCACAAAATTTAAAGCCTGCCAAATCAGTAAAAGACACTTGCACAGATTTTAAAGGTTGTCCGGCAAAACGGCTCTGAAAAAATTCACTCCAGCCTACGTCAAACCCACAGTTCGACGGCTGTAGCGGTTCAACCGGAACCCCTTGTTGGACCAACAGAGGCACCCAGGAGCCTGTAGAACCGAGCCGACTCCAACTGCCTCCGCCCAAAGCCAAGATCACCGTATTAGCGCTGATTTTCTTCTCTCCCTCAGGTGTTTGAAACAGCAGCATCCCATCATCCCAGCCCAACCATTTATGGCGCATATAAAAACTGACGCCATTTACACGTAGTTTATGCAACCATCTACGCAGCAGAGGCGCGGCCTTCATATCAACTGGAAACACCTTTCCTGACGAACCTACGAAAGTTTCAATGCCTAAATCCCGTACCCATGTTCGCAAAGCCTCAGGTCCAAAAGCATCCAGCATCGGTTTGATATAGACTTGACGAGAACCGTAGTGAGAAAGAAGCTTATCAAATGACTCGGAGTGCGTAATATTCATTCCTCCTTTTCCAGCCATTAGGAATTTTCGCCCCACAGAAGGCATAGCATCATAAAGGTCAACCTTGACTCCTGCCTGGCTTAAAACTTCCGCTGCCATCAACCCTGCGGGGCCGCCGCCAACAATCACAACGGTTCTATGATTGCCCCAGCTATCTACCGGCTGCGGCACTTCCGGCCTCCATGGATGGAAGAAATGCCGACGACTGCCGGGAGCAGTCGCGGCCGCCATCTTCGGTAAGCGCAAATTACGCCTGTTAAACTTATCATGCGTTATTGATTATCTTGCTCTCTACAATTAAATGATTTATTTTTCGATTACTTGCAGAGTATCTGTCTGCCCAATAATAGTCATTATAAGGTTTAGACCCTGAACCGATAAAATCAAATTCACTATCGACTCCGAAATCATATGAATTCTGTTAACTCCAATATTTTTAAAAACATACCGGATCGGTTACCGGAAGAACTGATTGAATGTATCTTCAAGCGGAATAATATTCAAATTGAGCGCATTATATCCAAAGGCCATATCACACCGGCAGGACAATGGTATGATCAAGACTGGAATGAATGGGTAATTTTACTTCAGGGACAGGCAACCATCCTTTATGAAAAAGACAATCAAACCTTTCATTTAAGTACCGGCGACTATTTGCTGATTCCTAGCCATACCAGACATCGAGTCGAATGGACTCAGCCCGACCTTAATACCATCTGGCTGGCAGTTCATTTACACTGATTAAAATTAGTTGCATAAAGCAAACAAAACAACACAGCTGATTCACTAAGAAATCAAGGACTCATTTTAGTTGGCAACCATCATGGACGACTAGCGAAAATAGGAATAGTAAACTTGCTATTGATAAACTCACTTTTCATGTCTTGATGCGGAACTTGCCACCAATAATCGATTTATTTGCTGAAGATCCTCTTGCGCAAGACTGCTAGATGCTTGTTTCAGCTTGACGGTATTCAACAAATAGTCATAACGAGAACGTGAGTAATCTCGTTTAGCCCGGTATAAATTTCTTTGCTCATCCAACACCTCAACCAGTGTTCGGACACCGACTTCAAAACCTGCCTCAGTCGCCTGCAAGGCGATTTCGGCGGAGCTAACTGCAACTTTCAGCGCTTCTACACGGCTAATGCTAGTAGTGACTCCCCGATAAGCGTCTTTTACCTGACGCTTTACTGTTCTTTTTGTAGCGGTTAAATTTTCTTTGGCTTGTTCGTATTTATAACTCGCCTGATCGACTCTGGAATTTACCGCACCGCCCTCAAACAAAGGGACATTTAAGCGTAAACCTACAGTTTCTTGAGATCCCTGTAAGCCAAATGTACTGGTGGTATCATATTGACCGACAGAAGCAATCATATCTATTTTGGGTAAATGCCCATTGCGTTGTAGATCAATCGCTTTTCGAGAAAACTCCATTTGATTGAAGGCCGAAATGATGCTGAAGTTACCAATTTCAGCAGAGTCACTCCACGCCATTATATCATCCGGCTCCGGCCTGACTAGCGGAATAATACCGCCCAGATTGCTTAGCACGATGTTTTGCTCGCCAATAATCGCCGTTAGCGCTTCTTTTTGGTTATCCACATTGTTGGTTGCTTCAATTTCATCGGCAACGGCTCTATCAAAAGCAGCTTGAGCTTGATGGCTTTCGGTAATACCAATAAGGCCGATTGCAAACTGTTGCTTGGCCTGTTCAAGCTGTCGTGCAATTGCCTGTTTTTCTGCACGGCTAAATTCAAGATTATCTTCAGCAGATAATACATTGAAATAAGCTTCGGTGATTTTAACCATTAGTTTTTGTAGTTCAGATTGGTAATCCGCTTCGGCTTGAGCGATCTGATTATCGGATTGACTTAGCTGTATCCAATGTTCCCAATGAATCAAAGGCTGGGTTAAGTTCACCGTAAAATTATTGTCAACGTAATTTTGTAAGCCGCTACCTTGAAAAGTTGCACCTTTATTATCTAAGCGATTCATATTGCTAACACCTGTTGCCGAAACATTAGGTAGAAAATTTGCAATACTTTGGTTTTTTGATTCGCCAACAGCAAGCTGGCCGGCATACGCTTGCTTTAAGACAGGATCATTTTGTAGCGCCAGCTCATAGATTTCCAGCAAATCCTGGGCAGATACGATAGGTGAAATACCTGTTAGAAAAACAATAATAAAGCCGGATAAATAACTTGCCGCGACTTGCTTGATCATATTGAAAAACATGCAATTTAAATTTATCGGTCAATACAATTAACTATTCAATAAGCTAAAAACCGGAACCGTAACTACTCAGGCGATTAAAGTATTTTAGTCTTACCAAACAGTCATCTCTGCATAACATCTAACTACGAACAGATGAAAAACTTAAACACGAAGCGAATCCAAATGCATAATTTATGATGAGAACATCTATGGGTCTGCGTATACACAGATAAGACGAATTCTAAGTTGAGCCATCTACCCGTAGTAAGTGATGTAAACTTGTAGAAACGTTAAATCTTTTTAATTATCGCCTATATTGACAAATTTTGTAGCAAAAATCTCTGAAACTCAGCAATTCCTGTCATAACCTTATGGCACTTGTTCGATGGATGCAGTGCATTAGTTGCGGCCGCCTAAAGCTAGCGGCTTTTCCCAGGTTATTAAAAAATTTGATAATTCAACCAATCCTTTATATACAAACTTTCTACTTAAGTTAATGTTTGTGCGGTTAAATTAACTACCTATAGTAAATAAAGCTCATGCTTGCTAGTTCTTTCTTGAGTGAATATACTAGGTTCGTACAATTTGCTTTAGGTATTCATGGACTATCGTCCGCAGAATTGAAACGGGAAGTAGGTAAGTTCGCTTAAGATGCAAACAAAGCCCACGCTGCCCCCGCAACGGTAAACAAGTAAAAGGTTTGCAACCGCCACTGTGCCATGCATGGGAAGGCGCTAACCTTGGAAGCTCAAGCATTGCTTTCAACTCGTGAGCCCGGAGACCGGCCTGAAGCGATAATCAAATTTGTGCGCGGAGGGCGCTCAGATGGATTGCTCTCCTTCGCGTCCGTCCTGCTTTTCTTCCCCGTACAGATTATTTCCACTGGTAACATTATCCGTTACTGGTTTTGCTGTCTCTTTACTCAGGAGAAAACACATGCCATCAACACCCGTTTTACTTGATAACGCTCAAAAAATCCCCCTCAATCCTCCTTTATCAAAGGGGGAAGCCGAAGATAGAGGGATTTCAGACAGAATCCTACCCGCACTGCTGGCTAGTATGCTTGGCTTGGCGCTGCTGTATGCCGCTGGTTTCGCAGATACTGCACAATTGCATAACGCTGCTCATGATGGACGACATTCCGCCAGCTTTCCGTGCCATTAATGTTTAACCTGACCACATTCAGAGAGCTTGTTGTTGCGGCTCTCTGGACAGGCTTACTGGCGGGTCTGTTATTAACTGCCATCCAACAAATTCAAGTCATCCCGACTTTGCTCCGGGCCGAAGTGTACGAGGAAAATGCCTCAGCACCAGTCGTTGCCAATGCGGAAAATAGTCACGAACACCATGAATGGCAGCCTGAAAACGGCTGGGAGCGGACGTTTTTTACCGCAGTAGCCAATATCAGTCTGGGTGTGGGTTTTTCCCTGTTGATTGGTTCAGTCATGTGTTTGCGCGGCCGCCCCGGCAACTGGCGCATGGGCCTGTTGTGGGGACTGGCGGGCTACATAACCTTTTTCGTTTCGCCGTCTTTGGGATTGCCGCCGGAAGTTCCCGGCACAACAGCTGCCAAACTGGCAGACCGGCAAAATTGGTGGCTGATCACAGTGCTTGATACCGGCTTCGGCCTATCGCTGCTGGCTTTTGCCAAAACCAGGACCAACAAGTTTTTCGGCGCAGTGTTACTCGCAGCACCTCATTTAATCAGTGCGCCGCAGCCGGAAGTTCATAGCAGTGCTGCACCAGCAGAATTGGCTCAATCTTTTATAACCGCCACCGTTCTTGCCAACGCAGTCTTTTGGCTGGCTATCGGCGGTCTGATGGGACAGTTTTACAAAAAACAGTCATGAGAACCCACGACAAACACGTATTGATGTGTACAGGCCAACGATGCTCAGGGAACAATACAGACGCGTTTCAACGACTGGGCCAAAAAATCGATGCCCGCCCTCACCTTAAAATAAAGCGTACCCGCTCAAACTGTTTTGCAGTCTGCAAAAACGGCCCGATCCTGGTCGTTTATCCTGAAGGCATTTGGTATTCTTGTACGGATGAAGCGGTGCTGGAGCGGATTGTCAGCGAACACCTGGAACATGGCACCGAAATAAGCGAACACGTTTTCCACCGTTTAGGTACCGGCGATGTCTAATATAGCGTTGCTGACCCATGCGCCCAACGACTTGATGGTGCTGCAAAGCGCAATGGCGCAAATGCCGGAAGGTTTTCCGGAGGTGACCGGCGTTAACCTACAGGCATTGGAAAATGATGCGCAAATGGCCGAGCTGTTGCTGCACCAGCTTGCTTCGGCGCGTATCATCGTGCTGCGCGTGCTGGGCCGTCTCGGCAGCGTGCCCGGCTTTGCCGACTTAGTGCGCCACTGCCGGGGGCGGCACTTAATCGCGATCAGCGGCACCGGCGAGCCTGACCCGGAATTAGCCGCCGCATCCACGGTATCATCCGACGTACTGCATCAGGTACAAGCCTATTTTCAGGCGGGCGGCAGCCTCAATATGGCGCAACTGCTGCGCTACCTTTCCGATCATTTTCTGTTGACCGGTTTTGGCTTTGAACCGGCTGTCGATTTGCCCGAACACGGCATTTATCACCCCGATTTATCTCAAGATGCAAGCATAGACGACTGGCTTGCTCTGCGAGTGCCGGAACGGGCCAGCATCGGCATTGTGTTTTACCGCGCCCATTGGATCAGCGGCAACACGCGTTTTGTCGACGCTTTAATTGAACAGCTGGAAAAACACGGATTGAATGTGCTGCCCGTATTCACCTCGTCGTTACGCGCAGGTCGCAGCGATGACGCCATTCCTACAGCGCTACGCTATTTCACCAGCGGACAAGGCGCGCATATCGACGTACTGATCAACACCACCGCGTTTGCGATGGGTGAAATCACTCCAGGCGGCGCCACACCCGCTGGTTGGTCTGTGGATGTACTTGAGCAACTCGATGTACCGGTGCTGCAAGCCATCACCAGCGGCATGATGCAGCATCAGTGGGAGCAATCGGCGCGCGGCTTGAATCCATTGGATGCAGCGATGAGTGTCGTATTACCGGAATTCGACGGCCGCATCATCACCGTGCCGCTATCGTTCAAGGCGAAAGCTTCCGGCCTATCGAATGAACTGATCGAATACGAACCCGTGCAGGATAGGGTCGCGCGCATCGCCCAAATCGCCTCGCGCTTTGCGCGGCTTAAACGCCTGGACAATGTCGATAAGCGCATCGCCTTTGTGTTCACGAACTCCAATAGCAAAGCCTCGCAAATCGGCAACGCGGTCGGTTTGGATGCACCGGCATCGCTGATGCGGATTCTGCAAGCCATGCAAATAGCCGGTTACAACATTGGCAATCTGCCGGAAAGCGGCACAGCGTTAATCCACGAGCTGATCGACCGTTGCGCTTACGACAATACCTATCTGACGACCGAACAGCTAGCTAATACCGTTGGCCGCGTATCGGCAGCGCAATACCAAGCATGGTTTGACGACCTGCCGGTCGAGATGCAGCAGAAAATGACCGCACAATGGGGAGCCGCACCCGGCGAGGCTTATTTGCATGACGATCATCTTGCGCTGGCAGGCATAGAACTTGGCAACACTTTCGTGGCATTGCAGCCGCCGCGCGGTTACGGCATGGACCCCGACGCGATCTACCACCAGCCCGACTTACCACCCACTCATCATTACTATGCGCTGTATCGCTGGCTGCGCGACGAATGGAAGGCCGATGCGATAGTGCATGTCGGTAAGCACGGTACGCTCGAATGGTTGCCGGGTAAAGGCGTGGGCTTATCGGAAAACTGTTTCCCCGATGCGCTGTTGGGCGACATGCCGTTGTTCTACCCATTTATTATCAACGATCCCGGCGAAGGCGCGCAGGCCAAGCGCCGCGCTCATGCCGTCGTCGTCGATCACCTGACGCCACCGATGACCACCGCAGACACTTACGGCGCGTTGGCCCAACTGACCCAACTGGTCGATGAATATTACCAAGTGGAAGTGCTCGATCCGGCCAAGCTGCCGCTGTTGCAACAACAAATCTGGGATTTGGTCAAAGAAACCAACCTGGACGCCGATTTGCAGGCGCGGCTGTTGCACCACGACCATGATCACGATGACCATCACGACCATGATCATCATGGACATCACGATCACAGCCATGAGCACGACCATCACCATCATGAGCACTGCCATGCACATGAACATCGGCATCAGGATTATGACGAACACGCTCATGACCATGCAGATCATCATGACCACGATCATGGGCATCACGGCCATGATTATCACCATGAACATGGCGAACATCATCACGAGCATGACCATGATCACGACGAAGACGGGCTGCCCGAACTGCTGACCAAAATGGCCGGTGCCGATGTCGCGCATTTGATTGAGGATCTGGACGGCTACTTGTGCGAACTGGGCGCGGCGCAAATCCGCGACGGTTTGCATATACTCGGACAGACGCCCGAAAACGAGCAACTAACAGACATGCTGGTCTCGCTGACCCGCTTGCCGAATCAGGACATCCCCGGACTGCCTATTGAAATTGCCCGGTTATTCGGCCTGAGCATGGACTCGCTGCTGGAACATCAGGGCCATCGCTTGAATCAAACAAATGCCGAGCTAGAAAAACTGGCCGAACGGCCTTTGCCTACTCATGCCGATGTATTGGAAACCATCGAAGCCTTATGCAAACGATTATTCAGCGAATTACAGGCGAATGCTTACGCCGAATCCGCCATAGACTTAGCCATCAATGGAATCTTTGGTATCAGTACAGCCGACTTATACAGTACAAAGCCCTCTCCAGAGGGAGAGGGTGGGGTGAGGGGAAATCAAAATAAGGAAGAAAACTTATTTAAATCCCCTCATCCCAGCCTAATCATGTCGGACTGTCCTGTCCGCCACCCTGCGGGCGAGTGCAAATCCGCTCCCGGCGGATTTGTCCCTCAGGGAGAAGGGGCACCTGCTCTTAAGCCAACAGTGTTACCTATAGATCTAGCTATCTGTGAAATCGGAAACAGCCCTGCCGATTTCACTGCCGTAAAACGCATACTGAACTTTGCTTGCCGCGAATTAGCACCCAACCTCGCCCGAGCCACCGACGAAATCGATAACCTGCTGCACGGCCTGTCCGGCGGCTATGTCCCGGCCGGCCCTAGCGGCTCGCCGACACGCGGCATGGCAAGCATCCTGCCGACCGGACGCAATTTTTACTCGGTCGATCCGCGTAGCGTACCTTCCCAATCAGCCTGGCGAGTCGGTCAGCAACTTGCCAATGAAGTTTTATCGCGCTACGTCCGCGAAACCGGCGATTACCCCGAGAGCGTCGCGATCAGCATCTGGGGTACCAGCGCAATGCGCACCCACGGCGATGACGTCGCGCAGATTTTAGCATTGCTCGGCGTGCGTCCGGTCTGGCAGCACGAAAACCGCCGTTTGACCGGAATCGAAGTGATTCCTTTGGAGGAACTGAAACGCCCGCGCATTGATGTGACGACGCGCATCAGCGGCTTTTTCCGCGACGCGTTCCCGCAACTGATCGACCTGATCGACGACGCAGTCAACGCCGTGATCGCGCTGGACGAACCGCTGTCGCAAAACTTTGTCCGCAAGCATTATTTAGCCGAACTGGGCGAATGGATTGGCAAAGGCCTGAGCGAAGATGAAGCTTCGCAACGCTCAGCCTTACGCATCTTTGGAGCCAAACCCGGCAGTTACGGCGCGGGCATATTGCCGCTGATTCAGGAAAAAAATTGGCAAGCCGATGCCGATTTCGCCGAAGCCTACGTCAACTGGGGCGGCTATGCCTACGGTCGCAGCCAGCAGGGCAACGACCAGCGCGATGCTTTTAGAACCCGGTTGTCAGGCGTCCAGGTCGCATTGCACAACCAGGATAACCGCGAGCACGATATTTTCGACAGCGACGATTACCTGCAATTCCACGGCGGCATGATCGCGACAATCAGAGCCTTAACCGGCCAGCAGCCGCGCAAGTATTTCGGTGACAGCCACGATCCGTCGCGAGCGCAAGTCCGTGACTTAAAGGAAGAAACCCTGCGTGTGTTCCGCTCCCGCGTCGTCAACCCAAAATGGCTGGACAGCATCCGCCGTCACGGCTACAAAGGCGGACTGGAACTGACCGCGACCGTCGATTATTTATTCGGCTACGACGCCACCGCACAAGTGATGGACGACTGGATGTACGAACAAGTCGCTGAGACTTATGCGATGGACCCGGAAATGCAGCGCTTTCTGGAACAAGCTAACCCTTGGGCGCAAAACGCGATAGCCGAACGTCTGCTGGAGGCCGCCAGCCGCGGCATGTGGGCAGAACCGAAGCAACAAACGCTGGACGCATTGCAGACTTTATACCTGCATAGCGAAACCCTGCTGGAGGCGCGCGGCGAAACACCGCGCGGGGCATAATGCCTATGGAAAATTTGTTTTATCCACGAAAAACACGAAAAGCACGAAAAGCACGAAAATACTCAGATTACTGTCCAAATAAACTTGATCAATTCCTCATGTATCAAAATTTGGCACCTAAACGCCCTCTTCTGCTGGAGGGGGCTGGGGTGAGGAGATTTAAAAACCGAATTTTAAACTGTAAACAGTATTTATCATTTAAGCTGGTTCCCAAGCTCCAGCTTGGGAACCCAGTACACGAAGCTCTGGCTTCGCGTGCCGGACAGGAAGCTAGAGCTTCCAAGACTGCATTCCCAAGCTGGAGCTTGGGAACGAGCGTAATATTAGGGTCAAATTGCTTGCAGACAACATTATTGATTTCTTTCGTGTTTTTCGTGCCTTTCGTGGACAAATATCCATTTTTAAAATGAACCAAGCCACTTTCCCTTTTTCCGCGATTGTCGAACAAACCCAGCTCAAGACTGCATTGCTACTATGCGCGGTCGATCCGTCGCTGGGCGGCGTACTGATACGCGGCGATAAAGGCACAGCAAAAAGCACTGCGGCGCGGGCGCTGACCGACATCCTGCCGCTGATCGATAGGGTTGTAGGTTGCGCTTACAACTGCTTGCCCGGCGCACCGTATCAACATTGCGAAACCTGCAATGCCGAACATGCAACGGCGCAAGCGGACAGCGTACCTTTCGTCACCTTGCCGCTCGGCGCAACCGAAGACCGCGTTATCGGCACGCTGGATTTAGAACAAGCGCTCAAAGGCGGACAGCGCGTATTCAAGCCCGGCCTGCTGGCTTCGGCGCACCGGGGCATACTGTATATCGATGAAGTCAACCTGCTCCCCGATCATCTAGTCGATGTGCTGTTGGATGCCGCGGCGATGGGCGTCAATGCCGTGCAGCGCGAAGGTCTATCGATCAGCCACCCTGCCCGCTTCACGCTGATCGGCACGATGAATCTGGAGGAAGGCGATTTGCGCCCGCAATTGTTGGATCGCTTCGGCCTGATGGTCGAAGTGACCGCGCCGCGCGACAAAGCCATGCGTTCCGAAGTCGTGCGCCGGCGCATCGCGTTCGAAGCCAATCCTACGGTTTACGCTGCGGCCTGGATGCAAGAGCAACAAGCTTTGCGCCATCAACTCGCAACAGCGCAGCAGTTATTAGCCGAAGTAACGCTGGATGACGCGTTGCTCGATTTGATCAGTCATTTATGCTGCGAATTCGAAGTAGCCAGCCTTCGCGCCGATATCGTCATGCATAAAGCGGCGCGGGCATTGGCGGCGCTCGACGGCCGGTCGCAAGTAACACCGCAAGATGTGCGTAGCGCGGCGGAACTGGTGCTACCGCATCGGCGCAGACGTAAACCGTTCGAACAGCCCGGACTGGATCAGGAGCAACTTGACGATCTGATGCAACAAGCATTGCAGCCGCCTGATGAAAGCGAATCCGGCGATGAATATACCGGGCAGGAAAACTCTGAAAGTAACGGTGAAGCACAAGACCAGCAACAGGTTTTCGCCGCCGCGTCCGCCAATAATGTACGACGCTTAGAAGTGGATACCGCTTCCAAACGTTTCAACGCAGGCAAGCGCAGTACCGCGAAAGATGCACCACGCGGCCGCGTCGTTCGCGCAGTGCCGGACCAGAACCCAAACAGTCTTGCCGTCGGCGCGACATTGCGTAGCGCGGCACTTCGCGGTTCAAACGAATTCCAGGTGACAAAAGACGACTTACACCAACAAATCCGCTCAGGCAAAAACGCTAACCTGATCTTGTTCGTCGTCGATGCCTCCGGTTCGATGGCTGCGCAACGGCGCATGGAAGCGGTGAAAGGTGCGGTTTTATCGTTGTTGACCGATGCCTACCAGCAGCGTGATGAAGTGGCCGTAATCAGCTTTCGCGGCGAATCAGCACAGTTATTACTGTCGCCTACTCGTAGCGTCGATCTTGCCGAACAGAACCTCCGCGAACTGCCTACAGGCGGCCGTACACCGTTGCCTCATGCGCTGTCTGTGGCACTGGAAACACTGGAAAAAACCACCATGCCTCCGTTGCTGGTACTGCTTAGCGACGGTAAGGCTAATGTTGCGTTGAACGATGGCAACGACCCTTGGCAGGAGTCGCTAAGGTTTGCAGGATTACTTGCAGAATGTGGTGTACCAGCGCTGGTGCTCGATACCGAAACCGGCTATTTGCGCTTAGGCCGTGCCCGGCAACTCGCGCAAGCCCTAGGTGCCGAATGCCTGACACTGGAAGAGTTGTCAGCAGAAAACTTGGCTCTTACGATACGTGGATGTCTTAAATGAACTTGAAATTCACCTCGTTTCCACGCGCAGTGCCTCAAGTCAACTTTTTCGCACTTTGCGTGAGCAGACAAGACGAAATAACATGCCCCGTCCAGCTTCCGATACACAGACCTTCCAGGTTTTTAAAACCTGGAAGGTCTAACTCGCAACGTTATCGAAGCAAAACTTTAAATTGGTGGAGGCACTACGCTTATTCACCACATTTTTTAGTCCTGTAGGGTACGCTGTGCGTACCATTAAGATTAAGCCTAAAGGTACGCACAGCGCACCCTACAATTTTTCGTGCTTTTCGTGTTTTTCGTGGACAGAAACACTAATTAACAAGGAACAATTATGATTATCTGCATAGGCGCAGGCCCCGGCGATGTTGGCTATTTGACCCAGCGAGGCGCTGAATTGATTCGCAACGCCGACGTGGTCGCCGGATTCGATGCCGTCGTTAACGTCGTGCAAAGCCTGATTCCCGCTACCGCGCAAGTCGTTCTAATGAATTACCGCGACCAAACCGAACAATTGGCGCAAGTCGCGGCCGAACACCATGCCGGCAAAAATTGCGTGGTAGTGTTCATGGGCGACATCCATTTCAGCGGCTTCCAGTACCTGGAACGAGTCGAGCGGGCTTGCGGCCATCCGGTCGAAACCGTGCCTGGCATTTCTTCGGCGCAAATACTCGCATCGCGCGCAAAAGTCTGTTTCGACGAAACGACATTTATCACTTTTCACCGCCGCGGCGATTTAACCCCGTTTAAACAACATCTGGTGCATGTGCTGCAAGACCAGCGCAATGCAATCGTGATTCCTTGTCCGTGGGATGAAGCCCGCTCATTCATGCCACGCCATATTGCTGCATATCTATTGGAACAAGGCATATCGCCGGATCATCCGACTGAAGTTTGGGAGAATCTGACGCGTTCCGACGACTGCATGGATGCAGGAGGTAGAGCAATGCAAGGAGCAATTGCCGAAGCGGAGTGGCACGGCACGCTCGCCGACTGTGCGACACAGGAATTTAGCGACATGAGTATCATGCTGATCCGCACCCGCAACCCTATGTCCAGCCAGATCGAACCGTCGGGAGCAGCTAGCTGATGCAGGACGGAACACAACAATTCGGCATCGTTATCGCAGGCCACGGCAGCCGCGATGCCGACGGCATTCGGGAATTCGAGCAACTGATTGAACTGGTCAAGGAGCGCGCACCGCAGCATACGGTCAGCCACGGTTATCTGGAATTCGCCGCCCCGACTATCGATCAGGCGATTGCAGATCAACTAAACGCTGATGCCAAACAAGTGGTCATGGTGCCCGGCATTTTACTGGCAGCGACTCATGCCAAAAACGACATGCCCAGCGAGCTGCTGACCTTTGCATACGAACATCCCGAGATCGACTTTCATTTCGGCGCGCCGATGGGCTTGCATCCGTTATTGCTGCAAGTAGTGCAAGAGCGCATCGTCGAGGCCGAAGCAACATCGACTAAAACAGTGCGCCGCGACGACACTTGCCTAGTGTTGGTCGGCCGCGGCACCACCGATCCCGATGCAAATGGCGAAGTCGCCAAATTCGCGCGGATGATAGAAGAAGGCATGGGCTTTGGCGCGTCCTACGTGTGTTATTCAGGCACGGCCAAACCGCTGGTCGCCGACGGTTTGCGTACCGTTGCAAAGCTGGGCTATGCGCGACTGATCGTCGTGCCGTTTTTCCTGTTCGACGGCATACTGGTCAAGCGCATTTATGACGCGGCCGATGCGTTGCAGCAACGTGAACCCGAATTGGAAGTGCTTAAATCAGGTTACCTCGGCGTACATCCGAATGTGGCCGATGTGCTAATCGCCAGGGCGCAAGAAGCGATAGAAGGCCGTGCTGAGATGAACTGCTCGCTATGCAAATACCGGGTGCAAATCGTCGGTTTCGAACAGCAGGTCGGCGAGCCGCAACGCCCTCATCATCTTCAAGTGCGCGGCTTGTTCGAGAAAACAACAGAAGCCGCAACGGAATTTGCGCCTTATGTGCCGCATCCGATAGAGGCCGAAAGTTTCCGCATTATCAATGCAGGGCGCGACTGGTCGGTTTTTCCCGAGGCGCATTTAACTGTGTTGCAACGACTGGTGCATACCAGCGGCGATTTTAATGCAGTCGATGACATTTATTTCTCGGCAGGTGCGATCGAAACCGGCATCCGTGCGCTGCTCCGCTGCAAGCGCGTGGTAACCGACGTAACTATGGTACAGACCGGCTTAAAGCGCGCTTTGCTCGAACAGCTCGGCATCGAAACCTGGTGCGGGGTGCATGATCACGAGACGGCGCTGATGGCGCAAACGCAAGGCATCACTCGTTCCGCAGCAGGCATTCGGCGCGCGTTCGAAAAATTCGGTAACGATATCGTGTTGTCGATAGGCGATGCGCCGACTGCGATTATGGAAGCGGTGCGCTTGATCCGCGAACACGGCTGGCGGCCGCAACTGGTGATCGGGCTACCGGTCGGCTTTGTCGGCACTTGCGAATCCAAGGCTGAGTTGAAACGTTGCCTGCAAGTGCCGCGCATCACCAACAGCGGTACGCGTGGCGGTTCACCGTGGGCGGCAACGGTCGTCAATGGGTTAATGATCGATGCGGTAAACCAGCTTTCAGATCGCTTAAATACGGAATGATAGTCATCCTTGTAGGGTACGCTCTGCGTACTTCAATGACGGTTGCCTCAGGGCAAACGAGGTACGCACAGCGTACCCTACAGGGCTTTTAGACCTAAAAGTATGGCTCAGACGGGGCTTAGAGAATTCGATCTCAATGTTCTTGCACCGAACGGTTTACGGCGCGGACGCACTACAGGAAGCTGCGCTACGGCGGCAGTTAAAGCCGCGCTCTACCTGCTGTTGTACGGTGAACATCGCATTCAGGTGCAAATAACATTGCCTGACAATGCGCATTACCTGACCGTACCGATTCAGGATTGTCGTTGGCTAAACGAGCAAACGGTTCGAGCCGAGGTACTCAAGGACGGCGGCGATGACCCGGATAACACGCACGGAGCAACCATCTTTGCCGAGGTAAGAAAAAACAACAAAGGGAAAATACGCTTCTTCGCAGGAGCCGGCGTCGGCATTACGACCCAACCGGGCTTGCGCGTAGCAGTAGGGGAACCTGCAATCAACCCGACGCCGCGCGAGATGATGCGGCAGGCAGTTGTTGAAGCGGCCGGTAATAGTGATCAAGGCCTCGACCTGACCATAGGTTGTGTCAACGGCGAGGTTATCGCTAAAAAAACTTTTAACCCGAAACTCGGCATAGTCGGCGGCATATCGATACTCGGCACTTCAGGCATAGTCGAACCGTTGTCGCTGGCGTCATGGATTGCTTCGATTGAGGTTTATGTCCGTGTCGCTTTGGGCAACGACGTAAACAGCATCGCTTTGCTGCCGGGCAAAATCGGCCGCAGTTATGCTAAACAAACACTGGGTTTGCCCGAACAACGCTCAGTGCAGATCGCCAATTTTCTTGGCGATACGCTCGGCTTTGTGCAGCAGTCCTTGGCTGAACAACAGCGAGAATTGGATGTGTTGTGGCTGTTGGGACATCCGGGCAAAATTGCCAAAGTGCTGGATGGGGTATGGGATACGCACTCCGGCAAGAGCGACATGGCGATGCGTATCGTTGCTCGCATAGCCGCGGAACGAGGGCTTGACAGCCATCTGGTACAGGAACTGGAACAAGCGAACACCGTGGAAGCAGCAACCGAAAGATTAAGAAACGAGCCCGGTGCACAGACTTTGTGGACAGATATTGAACAACGTATTGCCGCACTTGTTCATGCTCAAGTGCCCGCTGTGAAAAAAGTTGAAGTACGGTTATTTAATTTACAAGGCGATAGCTTGGGTGAAGCCTAAGTAGGGCGCGCCGTGCGCACCTTGGGATGTTGGCCGAAAACGCCTATCCCGCGCTTAACGCACGGACCGGTTTATTCCGGCCTTCGAGATATATAAAGACGAGCGCTCCGGCGTTAGGCGAGAAACCGATATGCAGACCTTCCAGGTTTTTAAAACCTGGAAGGTCTAACTTGCAACGTTCTGACAGGGCGCTGAATAACTATTTCCGGGATGACGACTCCTGGACAGAGTTGTGTATAACAACGAACGCGCTGAGTAGGACACAGTTAATCAACATTGTTTTATGCCAAAACAAATAACATCGTACAAAATACGAGTACTTTTCATTATAACTTTCTCAGGAGCAGCATGAGTCGTTTAGGTACATTCTGGGGCATCGGCGTTGGCCCTGGGCCCGCGGGCTATATTCCGCTGGCTGCGGTCGAGGCATTGCGGCAGGCCGACATCATTTATGCGCCCCGCGCGCGTAGTTCGGAATCATCGGTGGCCTTGCAATGTTTGGCCGACATTAACATCGCTCAACAACGGATACGCGAAATCGAATTCAACATGGACCCCGACCGCTCCGTACTGAGCGAGCATTACGCCCAATTGGCCGAGACCATCGCGGCCGATCTACGCAAAGGCTTTGACGTCGCCTACCTGACCATCGGCGACAGCCTAACTTACTCCACTTACGGCTATATATTGGCGGCCTTGCGCGAGTATCTGCCGGATTTGTCGCACTGCACTTTTCCCGGCATTACCAGCTACGCGGCTGCGGCCGCAGCTATGGGCTGGCCGCTGGGCGTAGGCAAGGAGCGTACATTGATCCTGCCCTGCCCCGAAGATGCTGGTGCATTACGACAAGACATCGAAAGCCATGATATTGTCGTGCTGATGAAGATAGGGCCGCGCCTACCTTGGGTTCTGACCCTACTCCGCGACATGGGCATCGCCGAGCACTGCGCGTTTGCCCGCCGCATCGGCTTGGAAGACGAAATGCTGGCCGACGGTGTCGGCGATTTATGCGCAACTTCGGCGATGGGCTATCTCGCCACTTTATTGATACGCAAAACACCCAGAGAAAGAAGACATTCATGAACTTAGAAAAATCGTTTTGTCCACGAAAGACACGAAAAGCACGAAAATTTTCAGGAACACATCAAATTATTGGTCATAATCCAAAGGGTGTGCGGCTAATTCAACACAGACTTACTGATTTATTTCGTTTTGTTCGTGTCTTTCGTGCTTTTCGTGGATCAATAGAGGTTTAGAATGAAAGTATATTTTATCGGCGCAGGCCCCGGCGCTTCCGACCTGATCACATTGCGCGGCGCGAATATTCTTGGCCGGGTCAGCATGGTGCTGTACGCAGGATCGCTGGTGCCTACGGACATGTTGCAACATTGCCGTACTGACGCCGAATTGATCGATACCGCAAAGCTCGACCTTGAGCAACAGGAAGCTTGTTACCGCCGCGCTCAGGAAGCCGATTATGATGTGGCGCGCCTGCATTCCGGCGACCCGGCAATTTACGGCGCAACGGCAGAGCAAATGCGGCGGCTTGACGCGCTGGGTATCGACTACGAAATCGTACCGGGCGTGTCTTCATTCACTTCGGCGGCGGCATCGATTAAAGCGGAATTAACCAAGCCGGAAGTATCGCAAACCGTGATCCTGACCCGCGTTTCCGGCCGAGCCTCCGCCGTGCCGGAACTGGAATCGATTGCGCGGTTGGCAGAGCACCAATCGACGATGTGCATCTTCCTGTCCGGACCGCATTTGAAAAAAATAGTCGCCGACCTGCGTCTGCATTATCCCGATGACACGCCGGTCGCGCTGGTCTACCGGGCAACTTGGCCGGAACAGCGCTCTTATCAAGGCACTCTGGGCAATATACTTAAAGAAACCAAGAGCAGCGAATGGAACCTCACTACGATGTTGCTGGTGGGCGCGGCTTTGGGGCGTGGTGAGCAAATCGAATCCAGCCTGTACTCGAAGGACTTCACGCATATATTCCGGGTTGTGAAGAAGAAAAAAGCATGATCCACGAAAAACACGAAAGGCACGAAAAAAACATATTGTTGGACTTTTCGAGTTTTTCGTGGCTTTCGTGAACAATTTTTATAAGTTCTCTGCTGAAGTTGATATGTATGTTAGATAAAAGAAGGCTACGGCATGGCTGATTGCGGCATCTGGCTAGTACGGCAAGAAAGCGAAGCCTTGGCTTTAATCCTGCAAGAGCAGTTGGGCGGAGTGCTGTATCGGCCTTGGCTTGATATTGCCACAGCTCAGAAACAACAGTTTGCCGCCGCTTACCGGCTGCATTCGCAATGGATCATTATAGCCGCCAGCGGCATCGCCGTGCGCTTTCTCGACGGTTTGGCGCAAGACAAACATAGCGATCCGGCCGTTGTGGTGCTGGATGAAGCAGGAAGATTTGCGGTTTCATTGTTGGCTGGGCATGAAGGCGGGGCTAATCGTTTGGCTTACCGCGTCGCCAATGCAATCGGTGCGGTACCGGTCATCACTACCGCAACCGAAGCCTTGAAACCGCTGGTTATCGGCATAGGTTGCCGCAAAGGCGTCGCTGCCGAACAAATCACCGCCGCTGTACAGCAAGCATTGGGCAAGCGGCAGTTAAATGAAGTGCGCGAAGTAGCGACTATAGATTTAAAGGCAAACGAACCGGGTTTAGTGGAATTTTGCGGGCAACATGATTTGCCGTTGCGCATATTGGCAAGCGCAACAGTGGCGGCGCGGCCTTGGGTAACCAAGCCGTCGGACTGGGTGCAACAGAATGTAGGCTTGCCGGGCGTATGCGAGCCTTGCGCGTTGATTGCCGGCACCCGCGGCAAATTGATCGTACCCAAAATAACATTAAACGGGGTGGCTGTGGCCGTCGTTGAAGATACTTTAATGTGATGGTAGAGACGCGATTTATCGCGTCTCAGAGGCGCGTCTCAGAGGCGCTAGATAATCCAGACGCGATAAATCTGAGACGCGATAAATCGCGTCTCTACGTTTTGCGTAATATTACAGATTAACAATCAGTGGATAGAAGAATGAAAGGTGTATTGAATTTGGTTTCGGTCGGGCCGGGATTTAGCGATCTGATCGTTCCGCGCGCCGAAGCGGCGTTGCGGGATAGCGATGTGATCGTGGCTTATGACCTGTATTTACGATGGATTGAGCCGTGGGTAGCCGGCAAGGAAATCCACACCCCGCCGTTGACTCAGGAGCGCGAGCGCGCTTTACTAGCGATTGAAAAAGCCCGTAGCCGCGCTAAAGTTGCGCTGATTTCCAGCGGCGATATCGGCATTTATGCGATGGCGGCGCTGGCTTTCGATGAAATGCGCGAAGATGACGACTATGACGTCAACGTGATACCCGGCATCACTTCCGCCAACGCCTGCGCCTCGTTATTGGGCTCGCCGTTGTCACACGACTTCGCCACGCTGAGCTTGTCCGATTTACTATGCCCTTGGGACTGGATTGAACAACGCGGGAGGCATATCGCCCAGGCCGATCTCGCTTGCGTTTTGTATAACGTGCAGAGCGCCGGTCGTCAGGAAGGCGTGTACCGCATACTGAATATCATGCTCGAATCAAAATCGCCGAAGACCTTGTGCGGCGTAATCCATAATGCCTATCGTCCGGGCCAGAAAGTCAGTATCCATCACCTGGAAGACCTGCCGTCTTTGCAGTTCGATATGCTAACCACGATCGTGATCGGCAATCGTTTTACCCAGCGTAAACGCGGCTTTATTTTTACGCCGCGCGGTTACAATAACTGGGATAACCCCGACGTAGGGGCAATCCCTTGCGGTTGTCCTGAACTGCCCGTTCATGCGCTATGGATTTTTTCCGGCACCAGCGACGGAAACGCATTGGCTAATGAACTGGCGCGGCGAGGCTATCCGGTCGTAATATCCGCCGCGACGGAATACGGCGGCGAGGTTGCAAGCCAACATTGCTCCGGTGTGTCGATCTGGGCCGGGCATCAGGGCGTTGAAGCGCGAAAACAGGCGCTAAACCGAAATCAGGCGCGGGCAATCGTTGACGCGACGCATCCTTATGCCAGCCTGATATCGGAACAACTGATGGGCTTGTCGAAAAGTCTGAATATCCCCTATCTGCGTTTTGAAAGGCCCAGCTCTTTTGTTGCTGATGCCGGTGTGGAATGTGACTCCACTGAACAGGCAGCCGAGCAGGCCATTACACTCGGCCAGCGTATTTTCCTGACTACCGGCTCCAAGGACTTGGCTACCTTTCTCAATGCGCCAGGAGCCGCCAAACGCGAATGGTTTGTGCGGGTAACGCCTGAGCCTGAATTCATCCAACGAGCCATCGACCTGGGCGTTCCGCGCAGCCGCATTTGTGCGATGCAAGGGCCATTTTCACAGGCTTTCAATGAAGCCTTGTGGCGGGATTTGAAAATCGATTGCGTCATCACTAAGGACTCCGGCGATGCAGGCGGTTATCAAGCTAAAGTAGCTGCGGCTCAGGCATTGGGCATTCCATTGCTGGTCATCAAACGCCCGAAACTTGACTATCCGTTTACCACATCAACTTTCGATGCGGTATTGCAGCAATTACAGGCATGGAATATCAACGCATGATTCCGGTCACCATCGTTACCGGCTTTCTCGGTTCCGGTAAAACCACGTTACTGAGCAGTCTGGTTAAAAGCCGGCAAACCCGCCGCCTTGCATTATTGATCAATGAGTTCGGCGAGGTTTCCATCGACGATGCATTGATTAACGATAGCGTTGCCGGTGACGAGCATGTGCGGATTCATGATTTCCCTTACGGCCTGATTGCCTACGGCGATGACGAGCACTTTATCCCGACTATGCAGGCTATCGCCGCGCGCCGGGCCAATGTCGACCATGTGTTGATAGAAACCTCGGGCCTTGCGTTGCCTACTGCGGTCATGGAGCTATTGCAATCGCCCGAACTGGCCGAGGATTTTATCCTTGATGCCACGCTGGCAGTGGTGGATACGCCGTTGCTGTTATCCGACCAGTTTGACCGTGACCTGAACTCTGACAGCTCGCATGCAGCCGTTCAGGATTCAGTCGCAACCCTGTTTGAACAGCAACTCGAATATGCCGATGTGGTAGTGTTGAACAAAATCGACACGCTGGATGAGGATGCATTGTTACAAGCGGAACAACGCGTTCGCGACCGTGCGCCGAACGTGCGCTTTCTGGAACTTGCGTACAACGCGCGACTGGATATCCGGCTAGCCCTCGGTCTGCGCTTGCACCAGCCTACCTTTACCGCGCACAACCACCGGTTTATGCCGATACCCGGTTCAGATACGCCGACCTTGGGCAACCATGTAAAATTGAACGGTCACGCCCATTCCGGTCTGGCAGGCCACAGTCACGGACTGGCAACGCACAAACATTTTCATGAACAGGACCCTGGCTGGCTATCGTTCGTACTGCGCAGCCAAGAACCACAGCATATAGAAACGCTCAAACACGCGTTAATCGAGGTGGCTAAAACAGAACCGTTGTTGCGCAGCAAAGGTTTTATACTTGTTGACCCCGATAAATCGGTTTTGGTGCAAGGCGTACGCGCTCGCGTGGCGATAACTGCCGATACAACCAATTTATCTGCAAAGGAATCGGAACTGGTTTTTATCGGCTATCACCTGAACCGCAATACCGTGGCGACGCTGTTATCCAAATTGACAGGAACTAATTGGAAATGAACCACAACTACTTAGCCGCCACTAATTTTGCCTTTGGAGTGCTGGCTTCGCCTGCAAGCTTCCTCTCGCTCCCACGCGGCGCGTGGGAATGAGACTACAATGAAATTCTCCAGTTCGCGACCACAGCCTTGCCCCGCCCTGTTCATCAGCGCGCCCGGTTCCAATCACGGCAAGACCACAATTACCGCCGCACTTGCGCGTTATCATGCCGAACAAGGCCGAAAAGTCCGGGTATTCAAATCCGGCCCGGATTTTCTCGACCCGATGATACTCGAACGCGCTTGCGGCTATCCGGTGCACCAGCTCGATCTTTGGATGATCGGCGAGGCTGAATGCAGGCGGCTGTTATACGAAGCCGCGCTGGAAGCTGATTTGATTTTGATCGAGGGCGTCATGGGCTTGTTCGATGGTGAGCCTTGCAGCGCCGATGTTGCGAAACTATTCTCAGTGCCGGCGCTGGCGGTGATTGATGCAACAGGCAGCGCTCAAACCCTAGGAGCAATCGCCTATGGGCTTGCCAACTATCGCCCTGGGATAAAATTCGCCGGTGTTTTAGCCAATAATGTCGCCAGCCCTCGGCATAATGAAATGATCATGCAAGGCATGCCATCCGGTCTACATTATTTAGGCGGGATACCACGCGATAGCCGGTTTGTATTGCCGGAACGGCATTTGGGTTTGGTTCAGGCTGAAGAAGTACCTGACCTCGAACCCCGGATGCTAGCCGCAGCAACCGCCATTGGTTCGACCGATTTGGCAAACTTGCCGAAAGCGGTGGAATTTGCATCATCGGAACAGGAAACGCCGCCTCAACTGTTGCCAGGCATCTGCATCGGCGTTGCCCGCGATACCGCGTTTTCATTTATTTACGCCGCGAACCTGGATTTGCTGCGGGCTATGGGCGCTAAGCTAAAGTTCTTTTCGCCGCTTACAGATAGAACGCTGCCTGATGTCGACAGTATTTATCTGCCGGGCGGGTACCCCGAACTGCATTTGCAAACGCTACAAGATAATCTGGCAATGAAAGCCGCATTGCAAACGCATTTTCAGCTGGGCAAACCCATTTATGCCGAATGTGGAGGAATGTTGTATTTGTTGGAATCGATTCTGGATAAAACCGGAAATCGCGGAGAAATGGTGGGGCTATTACCAGGACACGCCATCATGCAAAATAGGCTAAAAGGCTTAGGCTATCAATTCGCACCAATGCCCGGCGGCGTATTGCGCAGTCATACTTTTCACCACTCCCTGATAGAAACACCGCTTGTCCCTGCCGCATTTGGCGAACGCCTGCATAATACTTCGGAAGGCGAAGCTATTTATCGGCTAAACCGATTAACGGCCAGTTACCTGCACTGTTATTTTGCTTCAAATCCCACTGCTGCCGCACAATTGTTTTGCTAATTTGTAAAATAATCCTATGGCAAGTTGTTCTTCTGTTTCTGCGCCCATTGCAGCCTTTTTCTGCCAATAATTTGTATGACTACGTATCGATGAATCTACCAATATTTTGCTATGAATTGCAGTTATATGCTTTGGCAACGGCAATCCCATTGAAGGCACCAATAGGAGTGAACCGTTCCCAAACAATATGGCTTGCGCCTAATTCTTCAGCCTGAGCTAATACTGAATATTTGGCCTGACTTTGCCAATCGGATTTCTTTCCATATCCTGATGAGCCTTCAACCCTATCCATATAATGGCAGTTTTGCATATTGGAGGCCGACGCCTCTTGAGGCTGCCCTAGAGTAGCAGTTGAAATGCTGAATAATAGAAAAATAGCCGCTAAACTTTGGATCAGATTGTCACGGTTAAATTTAAAGGTTGTTAATCTAAACATATATTTTTTTCCCTTACTTAACTATGGAAGGCGCTACCTGATAAATAGTCTTGTAGGTAGACAGCCAAATAAAACGCTTAGATATATTATATAGTATCGATTCGAAAGTAAATGCAGTGTAAAAAATTTTTAGCTTCTTTTATGACTAACTGATGTTACGCATGGATGGTTTTTGTCCCGTATGCCGCGCCGAGCACCGGAGCTTTCGACGAGAATAGCCCGCAGGGGCGCTGCATGGATGCAGCGCGTTGCCAGAGGGCCAAGGATGGCCCTTCTGGCAACCCCCGTCGAAAGCGAGGAGCGCAGGAAGCAAGCGGCAACCGGGTCGCCTT
>NZ_SCTW01000032.1 GCF_004322395.1 Methylobacter sp. | reverse complement strand
CGGTTCGCGCATTAGGAAGACAACTGTGTCGCGTAATATTCAAAATGCTGCGAGATGAAAAAACCTACGAAAATAAATAATTTTATTTTTCGGTTGAAAATATAAGCGGGATGTTCAGGTTACTTTTTCATTGGTAATTTAACCTGCCCCCTTTTTTGTTTATTCAACAATTACGCATTTTTCAACAGTCAAGTCTGCAAAATATTCTCCCACTTCTTTGCCTTCGTAATAAACTTTTATCTGTTTTTGTTTTCCAACGAACAAACCCATCTCGACAAGATCAATGAGCAATGCATTCTCATAAACCTTTTCTAAAAAACCATACCCTAACGTATTGTGGCCTTTGAAGAATGCATTAATAATTTTTTCAGCAATGTCTGGATAGTTATAATTATCTGCGTTCATCATTTTTATCTGCGTTATCCGCGTTCCATTGTATTTAATAATGCCCGTTACCAAAAATCAGCCTGATCCGATGGCTGTGGAATATGTATAGCAGTATTTCTTTTTAGGAAACGTTTTTCCAGGTTAACAACAGCTTGTTCTTCGTCATGCTCAATACGCTTAACATAGACGGAAAAATCGCTCGCCAGAAAGAAAATATTGCGCCCTATGTGACCGCCTAAACCGGAAGCCACCAATGGAATATGTTCGGTTTTCAAAAAGGTTTTAATAAATTCGCAATTAACTGCGCCAATGGACTGTCCACCTCGTAATTCATTACCCAGTTTCAGCACATCGCCACCGCCGAAGGCTTTGGCTTTTATATGGATGCGCTGTGCGCCTTGTCGTAGCATTTGGTTGATCAATAACTCCATCGCATGGATGCCGTAGCGTCCGCCTTCCGAGGCTAGCAAGGCGGCATTATGAGCGGCATGCTGCTGAGCCAGCAAAAAATGGTTCATGCCGATCACGCGGTTAACCGGATCGTACAAACATGCTGCTACGCAAGACCCCAGCAGGGTGGAAATGATTTCATTCTTTTTGGTGACATAACTTTCGCCGGGGTCGATGATGACTCGCGGCAGTCCCTGATATTGGCCTACTTGCATGGTTTTTGATAAATGGAAGGTGTGACCATCGATAATTCGGTTTTAATACTGTGTAAGGTTTCAGAATGGCTGATAAAAAAATAGCCGCCCGGCTTTAACACCGAAATTACGCGCTGGACTATATCCTGTTTGGTTTCCGTGTCAAAGTAGATCAACACATTGCGCAAAAATATAACATCGAATTGTCCGAGGCTTTTGGGCAACGAAGTTTTAAGGTTGATCTGTCCGAAACTGACGCGGTTTCTTATCTTTTCATCGACGCGGAAATAACCTTCTTGGGAACGTACGCCTTTCAGGCAGTATTTATCCAGGTAACGTTTGTCCATATTATCCAGTCTGTCCATCAAATAAACGCCTCTTCGCGCGGTTTCCAACACCTCGGTATTGACATCGGAGCCGAAAATTTCCCATTTTCTCATGCCCAAGCCTTCGGCCAAGGTCATGCCGATCGAGTAACTTTCTTCGCCGGTGGAGCTCGCCGCGCTCCATAGACGGAAATTATCGCCACGCCAGGGTCTGATAATCTGTTCCTGAAGGAAACTAAAATGCTTGGGCTCACGAAAAAAATAAGTTTCATTAGTGGTCAAGATATTAACCATCAATTGAAATTCGTGGGGTTGCTGTCCTGAGTTGAGCAATTGATAGTATTGTCCGTATGTTTGCAAGCCATAATGCAGCAAACGTTTAGCTAACCGGCTGGCCACCATGATTTTTTTTTCCGGTGCCAGCGCGATGCCGGCATGATCGTAAATGACACGCCTGAAATGGGCAAACTCCTCGGCGCTGATGGGCTCAAGACTGATAATAAACTCCTTAATTTGTAAGTAAATTGGAATAGCACTAAGTATAAATACATACTAGACTATGGGCTTTACAAGAACAACGGGGATTTTAATGCCGCAGCTCCAAAATAACAGCGACAGTAAGTTTTTATACGGTTTACTGCCTACATTGCCGGTAATTTTGGGGGGAGTAATCGTTATCTGGCAGGACGGTGTTACTTTATATAATGTGTTGTTCAGCTTGATGCTGGTTTTTTGCGGGACCGGAAGCGGTTTGTTTTTGTGGCATCGTCATGCAAATGAATTGGCGCAAACCAATTTCCGTTGGGCTCAGGATGAAAGCAGCAAGATAGACGCAGTTTCGACTTATACCGCCGAGTTGGAGCGGTTGCTTCTGACCATAAGTCCGATACTTTCCCAACAGGTAATGGCTTCACGGGAGCATACCGAGCAGGAAATTACCTCGTTATCAAGCCGTTTTTCCGGCATGGTCAATGAACTTCGACAGATCGTCGACAGCACCAATAATACTTTGAGCGGACAGCAAAGCTACGATCTGGATACTGTGATCAATACCAGCCGTGATTTGCTGCAACCGGTTCTGGACTCTCTCAGACAAATTCATCAGGAAGAACATAATGTCGTCGATGACGCAATCCTGTCCCAGGCCGAAGTCAATATCAACCAGGCATTGTCCCTTTTGAGCCTGGCTTTAACCCATTACCACAATGACGTCGAAGCGCTTAGAAACAACGCCGAGCAAATTCGCGGCGAGATCAATAATGTGCTGGTAGCCCTGCAATTTCAAGACCGTGTCAGTCAAATATTAACGCAAGTCGAAAACAACTTGCTGAATCTGCAAAAAACCATCGAAAAAATACAACAGCAAGGCAGTAATCGCGATAGTGATATGCTTAAAGTCGATGAAGCTGTAGAGCATATAGAAGAAAACTACAAGTCGGTCAGCTCGCCAGTTAATCGAGGGACGGACAACTTAGACGACTTAACTTTTTTTTAATCTCTTTTTCAATACCAAAGGCAGGCTTTAGTTTATGGCAAAAACAATTTTGATTGTGGATGACTCCGCTTCAATGCGACAGGTAGTCGGCATTGCGCTTAAAGGCGCTGGTTACGAGGTGATTGAAGCCTCTGACGGCAAAGAGGCATTAAGCAAATTGGATGGAGTTAAAATCCATCTTATCGTCAGCGATATTAATATGCCGGTTATGGATGGCATTACCTTTGTTAAAGAGGTTAAACAGCTCGACAATTACAAATTTACGCCCATCATCATGCTGACCACCGAAATGGAGGAGGACAAAAAACGCGCAGCTAAAGATGCCGGCGCCAAAGCCTGGGTAACCAAACCCTTTCAGCCGCCTATCTTACTCGCAGCGATCGCCAAATTAGTGCTGCCTTAAAATCTTATTCGGGGGATGTCATGACCGCCAAGGCCAAGAAAAACGACGGAATACATCAATTGTCTATTAAGGATGACATGACTATCTACAACGCAGAGACACTAAAAGAAACTCTCTTAGGGTTTTGCCATCCCGGCACTCAGGAATTGCAACTTGATTTGTCGGCCGTTACTGAAATGGACAGCGCGGGTTTGCAACTGCTGCTGCTATTAAAAGCGGAATCACAGAAACGGGGCTTTATTCTGCGTTTATTGCGCCATAGTGAGGCTGTGATTGAGATTTTCGAACTGCTCAAACTCGGCATGTATTTTGGCGATCCCATCGTTATCCCTGCTAATTGGAAAAAATCATGAGCGATATGAATCCCGCCTTAGAAACCTTTTCCCAGGAAGTTGACGAATTACTGACAGCAATGGAAGAAGCTCTGTTAGGATTGGACGGAACACCGGATAACGCTGATTCCATTAACAGTATTTTTCGCGCCATGCACACCATTAAAGGCTCTTCGGGACTGTTTGGTTTTGACGATATTGTTGCCTTCACCCATGAAGCCGAAACCGTATTGGATCGGGTTAGAAATGGCGAACGCTCAATTGACGCCGAACTTGTTTCTGTTTTGCTTACCTGTAAAGATCACACGGCCCACCTGATTCAGCATTTTCTTTATCACGAAAACGAACCGTTGCCGGAGGCCTTGCAGCAGCAAAGCCAGGCGCTGATTGCTCAATTGGTAGGTCAATCGGCTGCGGTTGCCGGTGGAATGCCTTCGACGCAAGAGGAAAAAGCCGATCATTTTGAAGTTGATGTCAACACCACGGACAGCAGCGACAATTGGGTCATCAGCTTGGCTTTTAAGCAGGATGCCCTGCGTAACGGCATGGATCCGTTATCGTTTATCCGCTATTTGCAAACGCTGGGCAAAATCATTGAAGTGATTATTACCATGCCTACGCTGCCTCGCATCGAAGATATGGACCCCGAAGACTGTTATCTTAATTTTAAAATAGTCTTTAACAGCAATGCGGACAAGAAAACTATAGAAGACGTGTTTGAGTTTGCCGAAGACGATTGCGATATTCATATTTTGCCGCCCAATTCCAGACAGGAACACTACTTGCAGTTGTTGGCTGACATGCAGGAAGACCAAGTTAAACGCTTAGGTGAAATGCTGATCGAGATCGGTGCTTTAACCGAAAAAGAAGTCGCAAACATACTCCACGAACAACATAACGACAATGAAGAAGAGGCGAAACCTATCGGCGAAATGTTGCTGGAAAAAAATATCCTGCAGCAACCGGTCATAGAACAGGCGCTAAAAAAACAGGAATCAGTCAAGCAAAAAATCAATAAAGAATCCAATTACATTCGGGTCGATGCAGCCAAGTTGGGTTATCTGATTAACTTGGTCGGCGAACTGGTAATTTCAGGCGCTGCAATGCGGCTGATGGTCGATAAGCACGGTTTATCCGATGTCGATGATGTCGCCTCGACCATGAGTCATCTGGTCGAAGATATACGCGACACGGCGTTGCAATTGCGTATGGTACAGATCGGCGAGACTTTTACGCGCTTCCAAAGAGTGGTTCACGATGTCAGTAAGGAATTGGGCAAGCAAATTCAATTGCAAATCACAGGGGGGGAATCCGAACTGGATAAAACCGTAGTCGAAAAAATCAATGACCCGCTGACTCATCTGGTGCGCAATTCGCTTGATCATGGCATCGAAACACCCGCAGAGAGAATGCGGGCGGGCAAGCCTGAAAAAGGCACCATACAGCTTAACGCCTATCATGACTCAGGACGTATCGTGATTCAGATCACTGATGACGGCAAAGGCCTGGATCCGGATAAAATTGTCGCCAAAGCGGTAGCTAAAGGGCTGATTAAGCAGGATCAAGTGCTCAGCAAGAGTGAAATTTACAATCTTATTTTTGAGCCGGGCTTAAGTACCAAAGAAGAGGCCAGTAACTTGTCCGGTCGTGGCGTTGGCATGGACGTGGTCAGACGCAATATTGAAGCACTACGCGGTAGCGTCTCTGTGGATAGTGAACTGGGTCTAGGCACCACGGTAACGATACACTTGCCGTTAACACTGGCGATTATTGATGGGTTTATGGTGGAAGCGCAAAAAGAACGTTACATCATACCGTTGAGTATGGTCGAAGAATGCGTCGAAATGAGTAGCGATGAATGGCAAATTGATGACGTCCAACATTACGTGAATTTGCGCGGTCAAGTTTTACCTTATCTGCGTTTGGGAGATTTTTTCCACAAAAATAAAAAACACACTCGTACTCAGAGGGAAAGTCTGGTTGTCGTACGTTTTGGCGAGGCAAAAGCGGGTTTTGTTGTGGATGAATTACACGGCGAAAATCAAACCGTAATTAAACCGCTCGGTAAGTTGTTTGAAAATCTGGATGGTATTGGCGGTGCAACTGTTTTGGGTAGTGGCGATGTTGCGTTAATTCTTGACGTACAAGGACTTATTCAACATGCAAAAAAGCGGGTTAACTCGACTCTAGCATTGTCGTTGGCTGTTTAAAATAATAGGCGCAGGTACTTATGAATAGTAACAGTTTGAAAATTATAAAAATAAGAATACCGATGGGGGGCTTATCATGCTGAATAATCTTACTATCAAAGCCCGCCTGATTTTGGTTGTGGGTCTTATGTCTTTGCTTGCCATTACACTGGGGATACTTGGCTTGAATGGCATGAAAAAAGCCAATCAAGGCTTACTGGCCGTTTATGCCGATCGTACTGTTCCGATGGGGCAGCTGGCCGAAATTAACTCAAAATTACTGGATAACCGCATCGCGATGGTTAACAGTTTGGTGTTCAAGGGAGAAGAGCAAAAAAATATCGAACGGGTTAAGCAAAATATTATCGACATCACCAAAACATGGGATGCGTATATGTCAACCACCTTGACCGAGGAGGAAAAGAAACTGGCCGGCCAGTTTGCCAAAGATCGTAAACGATTTGTTGTCGAAGGGTTGAATCCAGCTATGGAGTATCTGGCGGCAGGAAATGATGAAGCATTGCAAAAAACCATCAGGGAGTCGGTGCGCCCATTATTTGTACCCGTTCGGGAAGGCGTAAATACGTTGATGCAATTGCAATTGGATGTCGCCAAACAGGAATATGAGGCTGCTCAAGTTCGTTATGAAGACACGCGTTTTATTTCGATAGTTCTGCTGGTGGTGGGTTTGTTACTGGCCATGTTTATCGGTTTTATGCTGGTTCGCGGCATTTCTCGCTCCCTGTCCTCCATGCAGCAGTTTGCAGAGTCTTTAGCGAAAGGCGACCTTACCGCTAGCATTGACCTTGAGCAAAACGATGAAATCGGCGTCTTGGCTCAATCAATGACAGGCATGCGCGATCAGCTAAGCGGCGTTGTGCAACAAGTACGGACCAACTCCGACGCTTTAGGCAGCGCCTCACAGGAAATCAGCGCGACCGCCCAAGCCATTAGTCAGAGCGCTACCGAACAGGCCTCAGGCGTTGAACAAACCACGACTTCCATTGAAGAGTTGAGTGCATCGGTAAAACAAAATGCTGACAATGCTAAATTAACAAATGGCATGGCGACAACTGCAGCGGCAGAAGCTGCCAATGGCGGGCAGGCAGTAAAACGCACGGTGGAGGCGATGAAGGAAATTGCCGATAAAATTAGTTTGATTGAAGATATTGCCTATAAAACCAATCTATTGTCGCTCAATGCGGCCATTGAAGCCGCTTTGGCTGGTGAGCACGGCAAAGGCTTTACCGTCGTCGCCGCCGAAGTAAGAAAGTTGGCGGAAAACAGCCGGGTAACAGCGCAGGAAATCAATAGCTTGGCTAAAAACAGCGTCAAGATTGCTGAAGATGCCGGCGTCCTGCTGGAAAAAATGGTGCCTAATATCCAAAAAACCGCGGATTTGGTTGAAGAAATTACCGCATCTTCCGAAGAGCAGGCACAGGGCATCGGCCATATCAGCGATGCAGTCGGGCAGCTGGATAAAGCGGCGCAACAAAATGCCTCGGGCTCGGAACAGCTTGCAGCTACCGCAGAAGAACTGAGCGGCCAAGCTCTGCAATTGCAGCAGATTATGTCATTCTTTAAGGTGGATGCAAATCAAGGCCGCGTTGCAAAAAAACAACCGATTCAATCCGGCAAACAAACACTCGTAAACAAAAAAATTACGGAAAAAAGAGCTCCTCATTTTGCTTCGTTGGAGTCGGCTCCGCTAATTTCTAAACCAGTGCCGACCAGCAAGGCAGGAGCAGCAGCCAAACCTGAGTTTAATGAGAATGATTTTGAACGATTTTGACAGGTAGAGTGCACCATGAACGAACTAATACATAAAAAAGACAACAAAACCGAGTTAGTGGCTCAAGATCAGCTGCGCCAGTACCTGACTTTTCAGGCAGGCAATGAGAATCTGGCTATCAGCATTTTAGATGTCAAAGAAATCATTGAGATTAATACGATTACCGATGTGCCTATGACGCCCGACTATATACGCGGCGTTATTAATTTGCGCGGCAATGTTGTGCCGGTAATCGATTTATCGGCGCGCCTGGGTCGGACTAGAAGCGAAATAACCAAACGCAGTTGTATTGTCCTGGTACAGGTTGAATACAACGATGATGACGCCCAGCTACTGGGTATGTTGGTCGATGCTGTCGATGAAATTCTGGAAATCCCTGAAGTGAACATCATGCCCCCACCTGATTTTGGCGCTGATATTCGGACCGATTTTATTCAGTCGATGGGACGAGTGGGTGACGAGTTTATTATTTTGTTGAATATCAATCGTGTACTTTCGATAAAAGAATTATCTCAGCTTAAACAGGTTGCCGATTACGAAAGCGGCAATGTAAACAAAGAAGCCAGTTTCGCTGCACTAAACTGATTAACCTAATATTAAAGGACTCACTCTTTATGAACGTAAAAGACTTAAGCATTAAAACCAAGATATTGACTGGAGCTTTACTGTTGGTGTTGATTACCTGCGGCTTTGGCATGCTCTCAAAAATTTACATAGGAAACGTATCGAATGCGTTGTTCGGAATTACCGACAACAACGGTAAAGCGGTTGAATATGCAACCGGTGTCGAGCGCATGGCGTTGTCGACCATTATGGAAGAAAAGAATTATTTATTGCAGGAAAAAGATGAAGTTCATCAACGTGCTGAACAAAACGTCAAAGAGTTGAACAGCTACTTGGACAAAGTGGATACATTAGCAAAACAATATAAGAATACTGAATTATTACAGCAATCTAAAACAGCAAGAGAAGGTACTGCTCAGTACGCCGAAAAATACAGGGCGGGTGTTGCGGCCTTGAAGGCCAATAAGCAAGCCGTGGCGGACATGGTGGAAAAGGGCAATGCTGTTGCTATTGCAGCCGATAGAATGCTCAAACGACAAGTAACTCTTTACAGCGAGGCGATGAAAAAAGGGTTAACCGGACAGGAGCTCGACCAGTATGTTCAGCGTTATATCCTCACGACCAACATCTACATTAAAGCAATGGAAATCATGCGTGCAGAAAAGGAAGAAGTTAATTACAAGGATCGTGTTGCCTGGAAAAAAATGGAGGTTTTATTGCCGGAGTTAATGGCAATGTATGATGAGTTACAAAAAATTCTCTTTAGCGAAGAGGGACTCAAGTATGTTGCAGACATGCGTAATGGAACAAAAGATTACACGCAGTCTGCCAAGACCTGGATAGAAAACGACGATAAGTTGAAAATTATATTGGGTGATATGGCAAGCTTGGGCAGTAATGTCATTAAACAAGCGCAAGATGCCGAAGCCGCCGGTTACGCTCAGTTAGGTTCCGCTCGCACCGAAGCCGAGCAATTGGTCAGTGAAGCCAACAAAATTATTATTGGCACCATCATTCTTTCGATAGTGTTGGGCGTTATTATTGCGTTGTTTTTAGCATCGATGATTACCAAACCGATTATTTTGGGTGTTAAATTTGCCGAATCTTTATCGGAAGGCGATCTTACCGCACGGATTGATATAGACCAGAAAGATGAGATAGGCGTTTTGGCCAGCGCGCTACAAACCATGCGCGATCAGCTCAGCAGTGTTGTACAGCAGGTCCGTACCAATTCCGACGCTTTGGGTAATGCCTCGCAGGAAATCAGTGCAACGGCACAGTCTATCAGCCAAAGCGCTACCGAACAGGCCTCAGGCGTTGAACAAACCACGACGTCCATCGAAGAGCTGAGCTCTTCAGTCAAACAAAATGCAGATAATGCCAAAGTGACCAACAGCATGGCTACCACGGCTGCGGAAGAAGCCGCCAATGGCGGACAGGCGGTAAAGCGCACCGTGGAAGCGATGAAAGAAATCGCCGATAAAATCGGATTGATTGAAGATATTGCTTATAAAACCAATCTATTGTCACTTAATGCTGCGATTGAGGCGGCGCGGGCAGGCGAACACGGCAAAGGCTTTACTGTTGTTGCTGCCGAAGTAAGAAAACTGGCCGAAAATAGCCGGGTAACGGCACAAGAAATCAATAGCTTGGCAAAAAACAGCGTCAAGATTGCCGAAGATGCCGGCGTCCTGCTGGAAAAAATGGTGCCTAATATTCAGAAAACGGCGGATTTGGTCGAAGAAATTACCGCATCTTCCGAAGAGCAGGCGCAAGGCATCGGCCAGATCAGTGACGCGGTCAGTCAGTTGGATAAAGCGGCGCAACAAAATGCCTCGGGTTCGGAGCAGCTTGCTGCTACTGCGGAAGAACTGAGCGGGCAAGCCATGCAGTTGCAACAGGTTATGTCATTCTTTACAGTGGATAACCGTTAGCGTTTGAGGAATACCGTCGTTTTGGCAGGGATGCCGGAGACCGGTAGAGCGTGAAGCGGGTCCAGACACAAGGATGTGAACATTCGAAGATATCCTGGGTTTTAAATTAGAAGCGAGGATCGAAAGTTGCTGTTGATGCCGGTTAACGATTTAGGGACGAAGTTGCGTATAACGATATGCGCGGCGAGTCTAATTGCAAAACTTCTAAATTATTTGTTTCATTTTCAATAAAAAAACATCCCCATGAAAATTAACATGCCGATCACCAATGTCGAACATACTCTTACAGAGACTGATTCCATTGTTACCAAGACCGATCTAAAGGGGATGATTACTTACGCTAACGAGGATTTTATCCAAATTAGCGGATTTAGTAGGGAAGAGTTGATTGGGGCGCCGCATAACATAATACGCCATCCCGATATGCCGTCAGAAGCTTTCGAGGATTTATGGAAATCGATGAAAGCGGGGCGCCCATGGACTGGGGTAGTCAAGAATCGCTGTAAAAACGGCGATTTTTACTGGGTGTTGGCCAATGTTACACCTTATTATGAAAACGATAAGCTGGCCGGCTATATGTCGGTACGCAGCAAGCCCAGTCAAAAGCAAGTGGCAGAGGCTGTCGAAGCCTACCGGAAGTTTCGGGAAAATAAAGCGGGCAATTTAAAAATCCAAGCTGGAAAAATCGTTAAAAAAACACTGTTAGGCAGATTTCCGTCACTGGAAAACATCAGCATCAAAGCGCGTTTATTGATGGTTATCGCTATTATGTCCATTTTACTGCTGGTTGTAGGCGGTATGGGGCTTTTGGGCATGAGCAAGGGTAGCGAGGGATTGCGTACTGTTCATAATGATCGCATGCTGCCCTCGAACCAGATTTTTCAGGTTCAGAAACTGCTGCTTACTAATCGGTTGCGGATGACCGCCAGCTTGTTCAACGCTACCCCTGAATTGATTCAGAAAAATCTTGCCGAAGTGGAACAAAACATCGCAATTATCACTCGGATCTGGGATGCGTATATTGAAAGCTCGCTGACTCCAGTTGAAAAAATTCTGGCGGATAAGGTTGCGGACGATAAAAATCGCTTTGTAATGGAAGGCCTTCAACCGGCTATCTCAGCATTGCGTAATAATGATGCCGGGCTTGCAGGCAAGATTATGGAAGACAAGGTTAATCCCCTTTACGAGCCGGTCAGTGAGGGTATTCAGAAACTATTACAATTACAGGTTAGTATTGCCAAGCAGGAGTTCGAGGCCGGTCAGGCGCGCTATTACAGCACTCGGGAGATTGCCAGTGTCTTGATCGCTTCGGGTATTTTACTGGCGCTGTGGTTGAGTTTTTCTTTATTGCGCTCTATCGTGCGTCCGTTTAATGCCACTATTAGCCATTTCGGTCAAATTGCTCAGGGTAATTACAACAATACAATTGAAATCAAATGCATGGATGAAATTGGCAGGGTGATGGCAGCTCTCAAAGCGATGCAAATCAAGCTGGGTTTTGACGTTGCAGAAGCTAAGCGCATTGCCGATGAACACCTTCGCATTAAGATTGCGTTGGATAACGTCAGCACCGGCGTGATGATTGCGGACAATGATCGCAACATAATTTATGTCAATAAATCGGCGGCCAGAATATTTGGCACTGCGGAAGCCAGCATTCGCAAACAGTTGCCGAACTTCTCCATTGACAATCTGGTGGGTACTAATATTGATGTATTTCACAAGACCCCATCCTATCAGGCACAGTTACTTGCAGATTCAGTCAGCTCCACTACTGTCAGCATAAACTTGGATGACCGCTCTATGGTAGTGACGGCCAGTCCGGTAATCAGCTCTGAGGGCAAGCGGATGGGTTCGGTAGCCGAATGGTTGGATCGCACCGCCGAGGTCATGGTGGAAAAAGAAGTGGCCGTTATTTTGGTGTCTGCTGTTATGGGCGACTTCACCCAGCGCATTACCATGCAGGGTAAGGTGGGCTTTTATCGTGAGTTGAGCGAATCCATCAATCAGCTGATGCAAACCAGTGAAAGCGGGCTCAATGAAACGGTACGCGTATTGAATGCTTTGTCCCACGGCGACCTGACCGAAAAGATTGTTAATCATTATTCAGGTACTTTCGGGAAACTTAAGGAGGACGCCAATTCCACGGTGGATGATCTTAAGAATACTATCGGTCAAATCAAGGATGTCGCTGACTCGATCCACACTGCGGCTAAAGCAATCGCACACGGCAACATGTCTTTGTCGCATCGCACCGAAGTACAGGCAACCAGCTTGGATGAGACTACCGCCAGCATGCAGAAGTTGACCTTAACAGTGCATCAAAATAGTGATAACGCCAAACATGCCAGTGAGCTTGCCGTTAGCGCATCGAACACAGCCGGCAAGGGCGTCACAGTGATTGGTCAAGTTGTAAAAATGATGGAAGCGATCAATGAATCCTCTCGCAAAGTTGTCGAGATTATTACAGTGATAGACAGCATTGCTTTTCAGACCAATATACTTGCTCTTAATGCCGCCGTAGAAGCGGCCCGTGCCGGAGAACAGGGGCGAGGCTTTGCCGTAGTGGCCGGAGAAGTGCGCAATCTCGCGCAACGCGCCGCCTCTGCCGCTGGGGAAATCAAGAACCTGATTGGCGATTCCGTTGAGAAAGTTGAGGATGGCAGCAAACTGGTCACCCAAGCCGGCTTAACCATGGAAGATATTGTTAACTCTATCCATGGCGTTACAGCGATCATGTCCGAGATCAGCGCCGCTTCCGTTGAACAGACTGCCGGTATTGAACAAGTGAATCTGGCTATTTGCCAGATGGACGACGTAACCCAGCAAAATGCCGCGTTGGTAGAACAAGCTACAGCTGCGGCAGAATCGCTGGAAAAACAGACGCAACACCTGACGGTTACGGTAACGCATTTTAAAATGAGTGGTGACGCCAATGATGCGGATAGTTTATTTGCTGCTGAGTCGTTTGACCAAGAAGCCGAAATTGGTCATGCTCCTGTGGGGCATATAGTCAAGCTGGATCCACAGTCTGATGCTAGTGGCGGTTGGGAAGAGTTTTAATGCAGGGAGCGTTTTGATTAAATCATTGTGGAACTAAACGGCTAATAAAATAAAGATAAGTCATTATTAGTTTTACTCACTGATGTTACGCAGTTGCTCGGATTTAGACTGCATCAACATTTTTATTATTAAAGTGTCGCTACCGCGACGTTATTTGAATCGGGTTCTCGCACCCGAAAGCGAGTTACTTTCTTTTGCGTCGCCAAAAGAAAGTAACCAAAGAAAAGGCGACCCGGTTGCCGCTTGCTTCCTGCGCTCCTCGCTTTCGACGGGGGTTGCCAGAAGGGCCATCCTTGGCC
>NZ_SCTW01000031.1 GCF_004322395.1 Methylobacter sp. | reverse complement strand
AAAATTTTTTAACGCGACAAAAACCAGCAACGGGCCAATCAGCAGGCTGATATTAATTTTGACCGAGGTAACCACCATTAAAAACAGCACCACCAACGGAATGCTGTAAACCAGCACATTTTTATAAAACCCGGTATCGACATCTTCATAGTGCCTTAACACCTGTAAAGCGCTTATAGCGATAGAAACCGGCAGCAACACCCCCAGTGCATCGACAAAGCCATAACCGAGTAAAAGCAGCAACGGCGTGCCGAATAATAATACACCTACCCCAAAAATAGACTGAACGACGGAAGTAGCGACAACCGTAAGTAAAATATCTGCCGGCATTGAGTTCCTCTTTCATTGTTATTTCCAAGGCCTCATTATACCCGAGAGGAAAAGTACGCGATTTATGATTTCGGCCTCCAATAAACTAAAAAACCAATTTGGCATGGCTTTATCCTAAAAACGGCGATTGAACCACGAAAAATACAAAGGTACTAAGTAAACCAATAAAGTGATTAAATTACTTATGGTTATAGGAAGCCCTATAGCTTGATTCCCTTTGTATTTTCTGATGTTTTGTATTTTTTGAGGGCTAACTGTTAATTACAGGGGTATAGGTTTGCTGTAATGCTCATTCGGATTCCGGTCGGAAAACCTTATGGTTAAAAAAGATTGATGGACTGCGCCACGGAAGGTATTTAAAAAGCTTTTTTCCGTTCCACGGATAAAGACGGGGCGTTTAGGCAAACTTTATTTGAAAAGAAAGTGAATAATCTGTAACGCGATGCTGGACGCATCCGGTTAGTTTTGTTTGGGCGTGTCCATTTGCACGTCATCGGGCACAAAATCGGCAGGCGGTTTTTTTGCGCCGGCAGCATTGCCTTGGCGACCTTGTAACAGCAGGGCGCGAATGCGCTCACCTTGTTCACGGCGGACTTTTTCCTGATCAGCCCAGAGTTTCTCCATATCCGCTTTGGCTATATTTTCTTGGCGTGTACGCCAGCTATCAAAGGCAAACTGCGCCGCCAGTGTACCCAGAAACACACCAAGGGCAATTTGCAGGATCAGCTTCACAATGTTTTTATGTCCTGGTTGAAATCAAAAAAGCCGCTGATTTTATTCAGCGGCTTGATCATCTATAAGGCTACTATTAACTATTGGGCAGCTGGTAGCCCCGCGGCGATAGCTGCGACATCGCCGTTACATGCAGGATGGCCCCATCCGCCCGCGCTAACCCCAGACATTTGACCTGCTTGCGCGGTGATGTCGTACACGATGTTGTCTGGACGAGTAGCTTCGCCACTGACGCCAGCGGGAACATAATCTAAACCAAGAGTACTACGCGTACGCCAAGCGATATTATGGTCCGCACAAGATGAGTCGCCGCTAACGCCGATAGCGCCAACTAAAGTTCCTTTGCTATTGTACAATGCCAGCCCCCCGCCAAATACGTTGACCCCGCCAATTTTAACACCCACTAGAGGATCGTTAGCTTTTCCGTAATTGGTCGAAGGGCCCTTGTAGGCGGCCTCCGTGTCAACAGGGTTGCTAGCTTGCAAACCATACAGGCTGCCACCGGGCTGAACGGCGGTGTACAGGTTAGCAGTAGACAAGGCTAAGCCGGGAAGGCTGAATGCATTAGCCGTATTGGCTTTTTGGGCTGATATAACGCGACTGCCGGGCCACTGATCGCCTCGGTCGTTACCGGTAAAAGCTACGGCGCAAACCACACCATCCCTATCGACAACTGTGCCCCACATATCTAAATTGAAACCTCCATTATCATTATTTCGCGCTGTACTTAAAGCAGCTTTTAGTGCGGCATAATTTGGCAACGCAGCACAACCGTTTGCTGCACTCGCAATATGAGGAATGGCGGCTAAAGTACTTAAAATCGCCAAATTAACTATTATTTTTTTCATTTTTTGTTTTCCTCTTTAGTTAGGTTGAAATTATTAAAGTGGCTTACAATCTCATTATAAGGCAAGCGGTACGCCATATATAAAATAAATAATAAATACAATATGTTATAATATTTTTGATTTTAGATTTAACCTTTCAATATAAAAAATGTAAAATTTTCTGACAATATTGAAAGTTTTTTAATTAGGTTTAAATATTTTTAAGTGGCTGGGTAACTGTCAATCGTATTGACTGTGATAGGGATTAACTCATGAAAACGCTGTCTTGGTAAGTATCATGCTTGCTGTAAAAAATTAAGACATCAGATTTTTTATTGTGTATTTTTGTTTCTTCGTTCCTCGCATAATTGGGTTTATGTTAAACAAAAAAACCTCATTGTTGTGCCATGGTGGTTTTTTTGCGCGTTACACTTTGTCCATAATCTTTGGATATTGGGATAATGTAAATGGCGGCTGTAACTGATGCCATTTGGGCAATTATGCATGAAGTCGCCAGAGTGCAAAAAGAATTACAAGGCGCACAAAAAGAAACTGAGCGAGAAATCAAGGCCGCCAGTGCAAGCATTGAATGATTGAGTAATTGTTTAGGTCAATTTGTCGAAGAAGCGGTGCGTCCTTCGACAGTACGCTTGTTTAGCCAGCGAGGCATTGAAGTTCATGAAATCTATCAAAATGTTACTGCTAAACGCAATGACGAAGAATTAGAAATTGATTTGCTTGTGGTCAATAATCAAGATGCAGTGATAATTGAATGCAAAAGTAATTTAAGTTTTGACGACGTGAACGAGCATCTTAATCGTTTAGAAAAAATCAAACGTTTAATGCCGGCGTACAGTGGAAAACGTATTTCAGGCGCGGTTGCCCGCATGGTGATTTCAGAAAATGTTGCCACTTACGCGATATGCAAAGGGCTGTATGTGATTGGCCAAAATGACGATCATTTAGAATTGTGTAATGAAGCGGAGTTTGTAGCAAAGGTCTGGTAATCAACGGCCAGGAGCTGGGTCATTATAATTATATAGTTAAGCAACAGAACCTAAACTGAAGTTGCTTATTTTTTATATATTTTCGACATATTACTAGGATACAAAGAAAGTCCTCTTTCTTTTAGTGCGCCGAAATTCGTAATCCCAGCTAATTTATTGACACTATTCTAAGATTTAAAATCAGGATCAATAAAATTCTAACTATTTTTATTGTCCATGCTTCTGTAGTAGTTTTAACGTTATATCCATGTATTGCCAAAGCTATTCCGGATTCTTATGATGTTTCAAACAGGAGAAAAAAATCGTCGGGGGAAAATAGCCATGTTACGAAGACACAAAGACACATTGTTAGCTAGATCATTCAATGACATGCTGCTGTTGCAGTTGCAAGCGGAGCGTTTCCACCCGCTTGCGATTAACCCCAAAATCGCCGTAACCGATACGTGACGCAGAACGGATATGAATTAATTTGGCATCCGCATCCAGTATCGCGTCTATATCATCAACAAAACGAAATACCAGACTGGTTGCCTCGGCATGAAGAGTATTGCTGGTTTCACTGGTGATTACTGTAAGACTTTGGCTGATAAGCGCATTTTTCAGTGCCGCCCAAGCCTCTTCGACATTGCCGATAACTTTAAACGGTGCAATAAAATGGTCGGCGTCTGCCGCTTGACTGGAAACGCAGTTAGGACTGTTCGGACAGGCCGCTAATTTCTTTTCCGATGCTTGAGTTGCTGTGCTTAAGATCATAACGATAATATAAATAATAAATTTAAATTTCATCAGTATAGCTCCTCAAAAAGATATGCCGAATTAAAAGCATCTCATCAATCGGATGCAAATGCCAGCGATACAAAAACTATCCACACTGAAAAGTTTTAATGATAAAGTCAAAGAAACTTTCTATCTGTATTAAAAGCCTTATGAAAAAAATCCCTATCGGTATCAGCAGTTGTTTACTAGGCGAGAACGTCCGCTATGACGGCGGACACCGGCTGGATGCCTACATCACAGGCACATTGGGCAAGTATTTCGAGTTTCATCCGTTTTGCCCGGAAATGGGCATCGGCTTAGGCGCGCCCCGTCCTACCCTGCACCTGGTAAAAATCAACCATGCTATTCATTGTGTAGGTATCAAAAACCCGGATTGGGATGTAACCGAGCCGTTACGCGGCTATGCCGAGCAGCAAAAGCACCTGCATGCCGATTTGTGCGGCTACATCCTGAAAAAAAGTTCGCCCAGTTGCGGTATGGAGCGCGTTAAAGTTTATACCAATAACCAGCCGCACGCCGATGGGGTCGGCATTTATGCCGCTGAAATGATGCGCAATAATCCGTTGTTACCGGTCGAGGAAGAAGGCAGGCTTGGCGACCCCGGTCTTCGCGAAAACTTCATCCAACGGGTTTACGTACTGTACCGCTGGAAAGAAATGCTGGCAAAGGAACTGACGGCAAGCCGCCTAACCAAGTTTCACGCCCGCCATAAACTGATCATCATGAGTCATGAAGACTATCGCGACTTGGGACAGTTATTAGCCGGGCTCTCTAAAGACAATCTTGTACAAGTTGCAGAGCAATACATTTTGCAACTAATGAATACCCTTAAAAAGCCGGCAACCCGCAAAAATCATGTCAACGTCTTGCAGCATATTCAGGGCTATTTAAAAAAAGACTTAAGCAGCGATGACAAAGCCGAGCTTTGCGAAGTAATCGAACGTTATCGTAATGGCTATATCCCTCTGATAGTGCCAATAACCCTGCTTAAGCATCATTTCCGTAAAAGCCCCGATCCGTACATAGAAGAGTCCTATTACATGTCGCCTTATCCGCAGGAACTGCAACTGATAAATCAATTGTAACCATGGCAAAAATCTTAATTGTCGGGTGCGGCGCAATAGGTTCTGAACTTGCCGGAGTTTTATCGACCCAAGGCCTTGATGTTACCGGGCTAAAACGCAAGCCGCCTTTATCCGCACCCGGTCCAGTCAGCTATGTCGCTGCCGATATAAGTTCAGCCGCAGACTTAGCAGGTTTGGACAGCGATTTTACCGAGGCGTTTTTTATTGTTTCGCCTGACAATCGGAATGAACAAAGCTATCGCGCTGTTTATGAAACCGGCTTGAACAACTTGCTCACCAAGTTATCGGAAGCGCACTGGATAATGGCTTCATCCACCAGCGTTTATGGACAAACCCAAGGCGAATGGGTCAATGAAGATTCAGCCGCAGAGCCTGATAATATTCCCAGCCGCTTGATCAGGCAGGCTGAACAAAGACTGATCGCTTTAAATCCGGCTAATATCGTGGTGCGTTTTTCCGGTATTTACGGGCCGGGGCGCGAGTACCTGTTAAGACAGACGATACAGGCGCCGGACATACAGCAAACTCCGCCTTATTTTACGAACCGGATACACCAGAAGGATTGCGTCGGCGTTTTGGCTTTTTTGCTGGAACAGCGCTTGGCGGGCAAGCCATTGGCGCAATGCTATGTTGCCAGTGACGATGACCCTGCACCGATGTGGGAAGTGATCAGCTGGCTGGCAGAATGCCTGCATTGTCCTCCGCCAAGGGTTAAGGCCATCGGTATCGAGGCCGGGATGAATAAACGCTGTAATAACGCTCGGTTAAAAGCGTTAGGCTATCAATTCCAGTACCCGAGTTATAAAGACGGCTATTTGGAATTAATCGGGACACGGGATAATTGGTATTTTTTCCACGAAGAACAGTAAAACTTCGTGTCTTCATGATGTTCTTTTAACTTAATCCCTCACGCATCCCCATACTTCGGATAATCGGTATAACCCTTTTCATCCCCGCCATAGAAAGTCGCCTGGTCTGGCGCGTTCAACGGCAGGTTCTTCGCAAACCGTGCAGACAAATCGGGATTCGCGATAAATAATTTACCATACGCCACCATGTCGGCATGGTTCTGCTCGACGGCGCTATTGCCGCGTTCCAAGTCATAGCCGTTATTAGCCATGTAAAGCCCGGCAAAGCAGTTTCTTAACGCCACGTAATCCACATGCCGCTCGCCGGTCATCATATCCCCTTCCAGAACATGCAGATAGGCCAACGGATACTCGGATAATTTTTTGGCTATGGCATTAAAGGTCTGCTGCGGCTGACTGTCTTTAATATCATTAAAGCTGTTTTCCGGGGACACTCGCACCCCGACCCGGTAGGCTCCCCAGACAGCGATGAGTTTTTCAACTACTTCAGCCAGCAACTGCATCCGGTTGACAATGCTTCCGCCATAGCTGTCGGTTCGCCGGTTAGTGCCGTCTCTTAGAAACTGATCCAACAGATAACCGTTGGCGGCATGAATCTCCACGCCATCGAAACCGGCTTTTTTTGCATTTTGCGCGGCGTTTGCATAATCGGCAACAATGTCCGGCAACTCATCGAGGGTTAGCGCATGCGGCGTTTCAAAATCCTGCATACCCTGATAAGTCGAAGCCTGACCGGCGGCTTTTAGCGCGGACGGCCCAACCGGTAGAACATGACCGGGTTGCAATGAGGAATGGGAAATTCTGCCGGTATGCCAAAGCTGAATAAAAATTCGACCGCCTTTATCATGAACGGCATTGGTAACGCGTTTCCAGCCCTCGACCTGCGCTTCGGAATGAATGCCCGGTGTCCGCGGATAGCCGACGCCTTGAGCCGATATTTGACTGCCTTCGCTAATGATCAAACCAGCGCCGGCGCGTTGACGATAATATTCCACATTCGTATCCTGAGGCACATTGCCCTCACCCGCCCTGTTGCGCGTCAAAGGCGCCATTATTATCCGGTTGGCTAACGCCATATCTCCCAGCAATATCGGCGAGAACAGATTAGTTTTATCATTTGTAACTGATGTCATGATGTATTTCTCGATTACAGATTCAACGATAGGCATCGTATCCTAGCCTTTAGAGGCTGAACTTGCCTCTCAAATATTGTATTAGATCACCAAATAGTATTTGTTGTCTGTTTGGGTGTTTAAGAGCCATGCCATATCTATGGCCCAGAGCTTGTCGAAGCGCAAGATTTTCAGGTGCACCCTTGAGCGCATACTAAACATATGTTTTATCACTTAAGGAATTGTATGTATGTACTGACTTACAGCTTTACTTGTCCTCATGATATATAGAAATTAATGACTATAACTCCTATCTAAACGATACGCTTTGTTCTTTTTATGACGCATTAACATATATTAATTTTAAATGAATTACCCATTCAAAAGCCACGTGATATTCAAAAGCAACAATAGAAATCTCTACTATACTAATAATGATCAGCTAACTCACAGAACTATACTGAGTGTTATAGCTGTTTCAGCCTCATCAGATATTTTATTGAGCAATATCTGATGAAATTTGAATATATTCATGGGGTAACAACATTGAAACAATTTAACAAAAAAATATCATTAAAGTTTCAAACTACAGCTTTATTGATTATAGCCACTATACCGATAATAAGTCAGGCAGAAAAAGCTGGAAACCCTCCTACTGATAAAGCGCCCTCAGTGCCTGGAGAGCTACTTGTACAATTTTTGCCGGGCGCAACTACAACTGACAAAGGCAGAGCATTGGGGCGCATACATGCCGAAGTGGTTGATAAAGTCGTTCCCAAAAGCAAGCGGGAAGACGGCGGCGGTGACTTGGTGTTAATTCGCCATCAACCGGACTTCACCCCAGCGGCAGCGCGACACGAAATTGAGTCCGACCCTGCCATTGAGTTTGCGGAGCCTAATTACATTTACAGCCATCAGGCAATTTCCAACGACACTTATTATACCAATGGCTCGCTTTGGGGCATGTACAGCACGTCGACAAACAAAGTCAGCTACGGCAGCCAAGCCAGTACGGCATGGGCAAACGAGAAATACAATTGCGGAACCGTATATGTCGGAATCATCGACGAAGGCTATATGTACACTCATGTGGATCTTCAAGCCAATGCGGCTAAAAATCCAGGGGAAGTTGGCATCGTTTCCGGTATCGATATATCTAAAGATGGCAAGGATAACGATGGAAACGGCTATATTGATGACGTCTACGGCTGGGACTTTGATGGCAATAATAAAACCGTATTCGACGGCATCAACGATGATCATGGCACCCATGTGGCGGGCACCATCGGTGGCGTGGGCGGCAATGGAAAAGGCGTCGCCGGAGTATGCTGGAGCGTCAAACTTTTGAATGCCAAGTTCTTAGGCAATAATGGAGGAACCCTTGCCAATGCGATCAAAGCGGTTGACTATTTTACTAACTTGAAGCTCCGTACTGGCATCAATCTTGTCGCGACCAATAACTCCTGGGGTGGCGGTGGCTATTCTCAGGGATTGTTTGATGCGATTGAACGCGCCAATACAGCAAATATTCTATTTGTAGCGGCAGCCGGCAATAGCAGCATCAATATTGACGCCATACCGTTTTATCCTGCCGGCTATACAAACAGTAACATTCTTGCGGTGGCATCGATTACATCGACCGGAACTCTATCAAGTTTCTCAAACTATGGAGCTACATCGGCGGATTTGGGCGCGCCGGGTTCGGCAATTTATTCAACGGTACCGGTTAGAAGCGGCATAAACATTGTCTCCGGCTATGGTAATTATAGCGGCACATCGATGGCAACACCGCATGTAACAGGGGCTTGTGCACTTTACGCTGCATCCCATCCGGGCGCTACCGCAGGTACAATTAAAGCTGCAATTCTTAATAGCGTTATCTCCACGTCTTCACTGAGCGGCAAGACGGCGAGCAATGGGCGGCTTGATATCAGCAAATTCTGATTTTTCGGTAAGTATGATTCTTTCAAGGCCAGGCCAATGTCTGGCCTTTTTTGTTTATTGAAGTCCCCGATTCCTCGGCTATTTTCTTCGTTGTTTTATATACAAGCCAAGCCTAATGCTTGCAACTTACTGAGCCAGAAAAACCTAATCACAACGGTATTGACCCATTAGTAAAGTTCAATCTGTAGGCATGACTAAGCCGGTTCAAGTAATAACGAGAATTGGCGTTTGGCGAACACCATCCAGACTGGCCGGAAACGCCACTCGCGCTACGCGAGTAGTCCCATTCCGGCTACGCCCGCTTGTTAGTTTTCCTTAAACCTGCCCCGCAGGTTTATTGGTAGTCGTCTTAATCGCTGTTTTATCAACTTTACCCGAAACTTCATTTTCCGGCGACTCATTACTCGGCTCCGAAGGCTTGTTCACTTGCACATCATCCTCGACTGGCGGCTCAGGATCTTTACCTGCCATTAAATCTTCAATTTGCAAGCGATCTATGGTCTCCCACTTCATTAATGCGTCGGCCATTTTGTGCAGAATGTCGATATTTTCCTTTAGAATGGCTTCTGCGCGCTGATAGTTGCGGTCTATTACTGCGCGTATTTCTTCATCGATAAGGTGAGCGACATTTTCAGATACGGAACTGCCTTGTGCGCCAGGATAGCCCATAAACGGTTGACCGCCTTCTTCACCATAGACCAGTGGCCCCAATTTGTCGGATAAGCCCCAACGCTTAACCATGTTGCGGGCCAATTCGGTGGCTCGCTCAATATCGTTCGACGCTCCGGTAGTCACCCGGTCGCCGCCGTAAATCATCAACTCAGCAATCCTGCCACCGAACAAACTGGCAATCTGGCTTTCCAGCTTTCGTTTGCTGGCGCTATATTGATCCCTATCGGGCAGGAACATGGTGATACCCAAGGCTCGGCCTCTAGGCATGATGCTGACCTTATAGACGGCATCATGCTCAGGGGATTTTTGCCCGACTATACAATGTCCTGCTTCATGGTATGCAGTCAACAATTTGTCCTCTTCAGTCATGACCATGGTATGCCGTTCTGCGCCCATCAGGATTTTATCCTTGGCTTTCTCAAGATCGCTCATGCCGACTTCCTGCTTGTTGGAACGAGCAGCAAAAAGCGCGGCCTCATTAACGACATTGGCAAGATCGGCACCTGAAAATCCCGGCGTTCCTCTGGCTATATATTTCAATTCAACATCGGCAGCCGCAGGCACTTTTTTGATATGCACATTCAAGATTTGCTCGCGGCCGCGCACATCGGGCAGACCGACATTGACCTGCCGGTCAAAACGGCCGGGTCTCAGCAAGGCCTTGTCCAGCACATCGGCGCGGTTGGTGGCAGCGATAACGATAACGCCTTCGTTGCCGTTAAATCCGTCCATTTCCACCAGCAACTGGTTGAGGGTTTGCTCCCGCTCGTCATTACCCCCACCTATGCCGGGGCCGCCGCGCTGACGACCGACCGCATCGATCTCGTCGATAAAAATAATGCATGGCGCATGTTCTTTAGCTTGGGCAAACATATCCCTGACTCTGGACGCACCGACGCCAACAAACATTTCGACAAAATCCGAACCTGAAATGGTGAAGAATTTGACTCCCGCTTCACCGGCAATGGCTCTGGCAATCAGCGTTTTACCCGTTCCTGGCGGGCCGACCATCAAAATGCCGCGCGGTATTTGTCCGCCCAATTTTTGGAATTTTTGCGGATCACGCAAAAAATCAACCAGCTCGGCCACTTCCTCTTTGGCTTCTTCGCAACCGGCAACATCACTAAAAG
>NZ_SCTW01000030.1 GCF_004322395.1 Methylobacter sp. | reverse complement strand
GTTCAATCCCAGAATGGGGTTTAATTGGGAATTTATTAAAAATTATTCGCTGAAGTTTTCTTACGGTACTGCCTATCGAGCGCCAGCCTTTGGTGAGCTTACGGCTGCTAACAATCCTGTATTGTTAGGTAACCCAACGCTTAGGCCGGAGGAAGTTAAAACATTTGAAACAGGTATTATTGCTCATCCTATAAAGGGTTTGACAACTCAAGCTACGTATTATCATTCTTCAATCGGTCAAATTATCTCACAAGTTTTTGGTCAAACAGCATTTTTGCATTACGAGAATAATGGCAGTGTAGTTGCAGAGGGTGTTGAATTGGAAACACGTTATGACTTTGATGGCAATTTGCAAGGTTCCTATGTTAGTGCCAATTATGTTTTTCAACATAGCACTCAATTTAATCGGCAGTTAGCGGATGTGCCGAGGCACCGGGCCAACTTGATGGCAAATTGGGCTTTCAATAATACCTGGAGCAGCTTTGCTCATGTTCTTATTAAAGATAATACATTACGCAATCAGAGCGATACTCGTAACAGCGTACCTGGGTATGCGTTATTCGATCTGGGATTGTTAGGGAGAAATATGTTTGGACAGAAAGTTGATATCAGTTTTAATGTCTATAATTTATTTGACAAACGTTATTACGATCCGGCACCTACAAGCTTGAGTTTCATAGGTGATTATCAGATGGCGGGAAGAGCGTTCTTTGGACACGTCAGTTTGAAATTTTAGCTGGTTATAGAAAATAGAGAAAAAGTTAAGGAAAATGAGTGATATATAAATGTCTGTGCATTCTAAAGAATAGGTGTGGGAGAATACATTCTGTAAGTGTCTTTTCATGAGCTTGGTTCCGATTATGCCATTTTTGGAAGTTTTAAATTGCAGTAAATAGCATTCTGAACGATGTTTGTGAGAAGGTGGATTTGTTTGGGCGGCAAACCCACCTTCAGCATTATGATTTACCAGTACATTTTATTTCTCCTTCAAAAAGATTAATGTGAAAAACTGGCTGCTCATTGCGAAGGAGCAGGTTCTTTTGCCTCTCATAAAAAACGCAACCAGGCAAGAGGCGGTCCTGATTGTCTAGTGAGCAAATTAACGGGTGTTACGTCCTATGCTTTTATAGTTATACTTTGCACGATCAAATTTGTGGATTAAAAAATAGATTAGACATTTGATTTAATAAGGTTTTAAGCGGATTTGTTTTTCGCGAAATATTTCTTATTTTTTAAGTAATGTGACATTAAATCCGGCAGTGGAATATAACTATCTGGAAAAGGCACATGATCTTCAGGGAATGCAGCCAGAGTTTCTTGAATATTTGATAAAAACAAATTCACAAGTACAGCATTTTGGAGCTTTTCATAAGCGCCTAGTCCGATAACCCCGACTTCTGTTCCTAGCGGTATATGCTTGGGATTTTTTTCAGGGTTGCTATTTATATCGGCATTTGAGAACGGTTGGGCGTCTTTTTGGGTAAGAAAATTAATTGAATCAGGTCCCATAGCAACATAGCATTTTCTTGTTGCGTTCCATGCTAATAGACTTTCATTTTTGTAATAAATGAATAGTGTTTCATCTTCATTTGATACAGTAACTTTTCCAGCATCAAAGCCGCTTATCTTTCTTTCTTCTTTATCGGTGATTATGCCTTCAAATAAGGTATAACTGGTCAGTGGAAAGCCATTGAGGAACGCCAGAAATTTGTTATAGTTTTCGGATTCAACAATATTTCGTCCCAGATTCCATGCCAAACCTACTGTCCATTGGATAAATTTATCACCATTTTTGTTAGATAAATTTGAACAATTTAAATCAAAACCCTGCATTGGATAACATGCCATACCAGCTGTGCTGTTATGTGCCCTGGCAAATTGTCTAGCTTGGTTTTCAGCATCATCCGCATCTTCTACATATACAATTATTTTTTCATAATGTCCCGATTCGTCAGTATCGGAAGTCAATATAACAGGATTTAAAGGTAACTTATTAATATTGAAAAGGTTCATACTCATTTCCGGTGCTGCTCTACCGCAGGGATCACCGTTAATCACCGCGATTCCTTTTCTTGCTGAAATTATGAAAGGGATTAGCGTATTCATTGCCCCAATTTCAACGGGTATTAGATAACCTAATGGTTCTTGACCGGATTGAGCTAAATAATTGTCCATTTCCAGAAAAGCATTTAACGAGACTGTTTGCCCGAAACCTTCAAATATTTTATCGGGTGAGCCTAAACCAGCTACAAAAGCTATATTTTTATCAACCTCTAGATTATCAGGATTTACGTAATACATAACATCAGCATCGTTAATCATTTTGTCCATAAAAAGCAGGGCTAACCCAATTGGTCCGCCGCCGCCGGACCCTAAAAAACATGCACCATATACAATATAGCTAATATCTTTTTTCGTTAATTGATAATTACCAGAACCAAAATACTTAATTTTATGATCATTTATACGGACTTTTTTTATCGGTTCATCTTCACTAAATGAAAATTCTAGAATTGGAATATTATTTAACATAAAAATTTTTTCTTAAATTAAGATGAATCATTTGTTTCGGCTACAGGTTATCTTCATTAAACGCAGCAAAACGCATTGGTTCGGTCTGGGTAAAATATCTTCAACAAAATAAAAAATATATTGTAATCTATAACGTCGATAATGTGCGGCAAAGTCTAACATAACTGTTGCTTTTAATAATTGCAACTACGATTTGCCGGTGCCCAGAGTGTCGTGCGTTAGGAAAAAATTCACAGCACTAAAAAAATATTCATCAATTTAAGACACTTAACCTATGCAGCTGGACTTTCAATCTCCCGAGTTTATAGCGAATCCTTATCCTACTTATGCCAGATTACGCGAACAGGCGCCAGTCTACTTGCTAGAATCCGGCAATTGGTTAATAACACGTTATCATGATATCGAATATTTGTTGAAAAGCCCTCGTTTAAACAAAGATATTCCTTCTATGTTTAATCTACGTTATGGGCGTGATATGAGCAATGAACCTGTTTTTCGCTTTCATAATAATTTTTGGACAATGATGGACACGCCACATCAGCGCAAACTGATCGTTAAAGCGCTTAATGCCCGTAAAATTAGCGACGTAAGAGCTCTGGTAAAAAATAGCGCAGAGCAGTTGATAAGCAAATGGATAGCTTGCGGGCAGGCTGATTTAATGAATGTTTTCGCCTATCCGCTACCTATACAGGTCACTTGCGATATGCTTAATATCGAACTGGAACAAAGTCTTGATTTTTTGGAAGAAATTAAACTGATTCTGAGACCTGCTGAGCCTAATCTGCTTAATGAAGCTGAGCTCGATGTTTCCAATGCGGCGGCATTACGTTTGGATAGGTTTTTTCGCGAAATTTGTCAGCAAAGACGCAAACAGCCCGGCGACGACTTGGTTTCACAGTTACTGGCAGCTGAGGAAGATGGTGAGCGTTTAAGCGAAGACGATGTTATCTGTAACCTTATTATGTTGTTCGTGTCTGGATACGGAACTACTGCCAATGCGCTGTGCAATATCTTACGCCTGCTGTTTATCTATCCTGATCAGCGTGAATTGCTGTTAGCCAAACCTGAGCTTTTCTCCAATACAGTAGAGGAAGGTTTACGTTTTAATTCTTCGGGACCGCTTACCTTCCGCACCGTAATTGAGCCGTTCGAATTTAATGGCGTTCAAATTGCGCCCGGGGATGCGATTTATCTTGCCCTTGACTCGGCCAACCATGATCCGGAAGTATTCGTTGATCCTGATCGTTTCTGGATTGAGAGGCCGGATCTTAACAAATCGCTTGCTTTCGGTTTAGGCAGCCATTATTGCTTAGGAGCCAGGTTGGGGGCTGTTGAGGTGGAAGTTGCACTCGAAACATTATTTTGCAAGTTACCGAATTTGACCATCGAAAATGTAGACCAGCTAAAGTGGGAACAGATTTGGGTGCTCAGAGGCTTGGAATCTTTACCTGTAAAATGGTAGAAATCATTTCTTCCAGAACAAATTAAAGGGTATTATCGGCTTATCCTGTAGTTTTCGGAGTGAAACTGTAAATTTGGCACAAGGGCGTGATTTTCTAGGCATTTTCTTTTAGACAAAGCAAGGTGATATGAACAAAACACCTTATTCGGATGATTGGCCCGATATAGACACCAAGCTCTACAATCGCTCGGTTAAGTTGTTTAATGCCGTCAAAAACATGCTGAGCGTCAGGCTTGATCTGCATACCGATCCTCAGGTCGTCCTGGAAGGCGATATCTTCTTATTCAATCACTTTTCCCGATTTGAAACGTTCATACCGCAGTTTCTTATTTACGAGAAAACCGGGGCTTACAGTTGCGCGATTGCTTCCGGAGAGTTTTTTAAAGAAGACAATGTATTGTCGCGGTATCTAAGATACGTCGGCGTTTTTCCGCACAATCATGACCGTTTGTTTCCGTTGCTGGCCGGGCAGATTTTGCGCGGCCGCAAGGTCATCATTTTTCCTGAAGGGGGGATGGTAAAAGACCGGCGGGTTATCGACAAACGCGGTCATTACAGCATTTATTCTCGGGTTACCGGCAACCGGCGAAAACATCACACCGGTCCCGCTGTTTTGAGTCAAGGCGTGGAAACCTTTAAAGCAGCTATCCGTCATGCCCATAGTCAAAACGATGTTGCGCTGTTACGGCAATGGAAAGATGTTCTGCATATCGACAGCGTCGATCAGCTGATAGCGGTAGCGAACAAACCGACGCTGATGGTTCCTGCCAATATTACTTTTTATCCGATTCGCTCTTCCGAAAACTTGTTATTTAAAAGCGTTGAGCTGTTTTCTGACGGCTTGAGCCTGCGCCAGTCCGAAGAATTGCTGATTGAAGGCAATATTATGCTGAAGAATACCGACATGGATATTCGTATGGGTACTCCTGTTAATCCATGTGGTGTATGGGACTGGCGCACCCGTTACTTGGTGAACAATATCGCATCGGAAATTAATACGATAGACGACGTATTTACGCTGAATTCCAGGCCCCAAAATTGGCGGCAACGGTTATTGGGAGCGTACGTTATAAAAAATGCTCAAAAGTCGCGCGATCGGTACATGGAAGGCATTTATGCCAATGTCACCGTCAATTTAAGCCATCTGGCTGCAACGCTGATTATGCATTATGTCGGTCAGGGGCAATCGCATATCGAGAAAGACAAGTTTTATAGCATTTTATATATTGCGATCAAGTGTTTGCAAAACAGTACAGTAATTTACTTGCACCGAAGCCTGCTCAATCCCGATGATTATAGCGATCTGTTTAAAGCCACTAATAAGCGTTTCGAACATTTCATTTCTGCTGCAAAAGAAGCTGGTCTGATCAATGAAGATGAAAACAGTTACGGGTTTTTGCCCAAGCTTTGCGTTGAGTCCGACTTTGACAGTATCCGCCTGGAAAATCCGATAGCAGTCTATAACAACGAAGCCGCCCCGCTGCATACCGTTCGCGATACCCTGATCGATGCTATAGCTGAATACGCTAACGCGGATAAAAACAAATTAGCCGCTTGGCATTTTGAAGATGAATGCAGGACTCTGGCATGGGAAAAGCAGGCTTACTCAAAACCGCAGTTTGCTGATATCAACCATGAAGAAGTTGCCGTTGCCGCCCCCACGCCTTTTTTCATTCAACCGGAAGTTGCCAATGGTTTTGGCGTTCTGCTTGTTCACGGATTGCTCGCCAGTCCCGCTGAATTAAGAGCTTATGGCGAATATCTGGTTAAACAGGGTTACACGGTAATGGGTATCCGGCTAAAAGGCCACGGCACATCGCCTTATGCGTTGCGCGATCAGAGTTGGGAAGACTGGTACGGTTGCGTGCAACGAGGATTCAATATCCTTAAAGTGCATTGTTCGCGTATCTTTGTCGTCGGTTTTTCCACGGGTGGAGCATTGGCGTTCAAGCTGGCTGCTGAACACTATCCTGAAATGATTGGCGTCACCGCTATTTCAGTGCCGTTAAAATTCGTCAATCCTGCTTTCATGTTGGTGCCGTTACTGCACGGCACCAACAAATTGGTCGCTTGGGTCTCGGCTTTTGAAGGCGTAAAGCCTTTTATTAATAGTGAATCGGAACATCCCAACATTAACTATCGCAATGTGCCGGTCAGGGCGCTTTATGAACTGAGGCTGCTAATCGCAGAGATCGATGAATTATTGGCGCAGATTAGCCTGCCCACATTGATTCTGTATGGGGATCAGGATCCTATCGTCTCTCCCAAAGGCGCGCCGATCATTATGGAGAAACTGGGCTCGAAACATAAGCGGATTCAAGCCATTAAGTCCGATCGGCATGGTATTTTAATGGAAAACATTGGCGATACTTGGCATGTCATTGATGATTTTTTAAATGAGTTAAGAAGATGATAACGCATTGTCCACGAAAAACACGAAAGGCACGAAAAATAACGTAACGGCTTTTCTCGTGGTACTGTCATTAAGTTAAGAAAATCGGCGTCGTTTCGGCGTGGATCTCTGCCGGTATGACAGCTTAATTGATGAATGGGTGGAACCAGAAAAAATATGTTCGTGTTTTTCGTGCCTTTCGTGGACAGAATCAGATATAGGAGATGATGAAATGAAAAGTGTAGTTATCGCAGGATATTGCAGGTCGCCTTTCACACCGGCGCAAAAAGGCCAGCTGGCTAAAGTAAGAGCGGATGATCTTGTCGCACAGGTCGTCAAAGGCTTAATCGATAAAACCGGCGTTAATCCGCAGGATATTGAAGATTTAATTCTAGGCTGCGCGTTTCCGGAAGGCGAACAGGGGATGAATCTGGCGCGAATAGCCGTTCATCTTGTCGGACTGCCTGCCAGTGTAGCCGGCACCACCATTAACCGTTTCTGCGGCTCCTCAATGCAGGCCATACATAATGCGGCGGGCATGATCCAAATGAACGCCGGCGAAGTGTTTATCTGCGCCGGCGTCGAGTCGATGAGTCGAGTCCCGATGGGCGGCTTCAATTTCCTGCCTAATCCCGACCTTTATAAAACCTATCCCCAAGCTTATATCAGCATGGGCGAGACGGCGGAAAACCTGGCGGCGCAGTATCATATCGATCGTCAGACCCAAGATGCTTTTGGCTTGGCCAGCCAGCAAAAAACCGCTGCGGCTCAGCAAAGAGGCTCGTTCGCCGCAGAGATTGTTCCGATTAAGCGGCCTGACGGCGAGATTGTCCAGCTTGACGGCTGTGTCAGGGGGAACTCAACATTACAGGGACTTGCCGAACTGCAACCGGCTTTTCTTAAAAACGGTACCGTAACCGCCGGAACTTCCTCGCCGATAACCGACGGCGCGGCCGCTGTGCTGGTATGCAGCGAAGAATATGCCGACGCCCACGGCTTGGAAAAGCTTGCCAGAATTAAGGCCATCGCAGTATCCGGCTGTGCGCCGGAAATCATGGGCATAGGCCCGGTTGGCGCGACCCATAAAGCCTTACAACGCGCCGGTTTGACTTTGCAGGACATCGACATCGTCGAACTGAATGAAGCATTTGCCGCGCAATCTTTATCGGTACTTAAAGACTTGCCGATACCCCTGGAAAAATTAAACCTGGACGGCGGCGCAATTGCTTTAGGCCATCCGCTGGGTGCATCCGGCGCCAGAATTACCGGCAAAGCCGCCAGCCTGCTAAAACGGGAAAACAAGCGTTTTGCTCTGGCTACCTTGTGCGTCGGCGGTGGGCAAGGCATGGCGACTATTTTGGAGGCTATCTAATGGACGTCAATAAAAGCGACATCAAAAAAGTCGCAGTCATCGGGGCAGGGGTTATGGGCTCCGGTATTGCCGCCCAGATCGCCAACGCCGGTATTCCCGTCTTCTTACTGGATATTGTGCCTAAGGATACCGATAACCGAAACACCATTGCCGAGTCGGCCATTGCCAAAATGCTCAAAGTCGATCCCGCTCCATTCATGCATAAAAATAACGCTCGACTGGTCACGCCGGGCAATATTGAAGACCACCTATCATGGCTGGCCGATGTCGATTGGGTAATTGAAGCAGTGGTTGAAGATTTGTCCATCAAACAGGCGCTATATCAAAAACTGGATAATATCTGCCGCCCCGATACCCTGGTTTCATCGAATACTTCGACATTGCCGCTAAAGTTGTTAACTCGCGATATGCCGGACAGCTTTAAGCAACGTTTCATGATCACCCATTTTTTTAATCCGCCCCGTTATATGCGGCTGCTGGAACTGGTTTCGAGCACACAAACCCGGCCGGAATTGGTCGATGCCGTCAGCCGTTTTGCCGACACTCACCTGGGTAAAAACAGCGTTACCTGTAAAGACACGCCGGGATTCATCGGCAACCGGATCGGCGTTTATTGGCTTCAATACGGCTTGCTGGAGGCGATCAAACTGGGTTTAACCGTGGAGCAAGCCGATGCGGTGATGACAGTTTTCGGCATACCAAAAACCGGCGTGTTCGGCTTGCTGGACCTGGTCGGGCTTGATTTGATTCCCCATATTCTGGACGGCATGAAGCTGGCCTTGCGGAAGGATGATGCGTTTCATCAGGTCAACACGCTTCCGGCATTGGTTCAGCGCATGATAGCCGACGGTTACACCGGCAGGAAAGGCAAGGGCGGTTTTTACCGGTTGAATGAAACCGGCGGAAAGCGGGTCAAAGAATCGATTAACCTGCAAACCGGCGATTACCAATCTAGCGAGAAATTTGCGTTGCCGGATTTGCCTAAGACCCAAGATGAATTAAGAACTTTTTTGTCGAGCGACGAGATAGTCTGCCAGTACGGCTGGAACGTGTTGTCCAATACCTTGGCGTATAGCGCCGGGCTGATCCCCGAGATTGCGGATGACATCGTTGCTATCGATACTGCGATGCGGCTCGGTTATAACTGGAAATACGGGCCGTTCGAACTGCTGGATCGGATAGGTGTGGATTGGTTTGTTGATCGGCTGAGTGCAGAAAATCGCAATGTGCCGCCATTGCTGGCAAGTCGTCATAATATGTACAAGGTTGATTCCGGCAAGCGATTGTATGTCGATTTGTCTGGAAACTATCAACCCGTTCGCCGTACAGGCGGCGTCTTGCTGTTATCCGATATTAAACTGTCGGCTCCGGCAGTGCTGGAAAACCCATCGGCCAGCCTCTGGGATATTGGCGATGGCGTGGCCTGTCTGGAATTTCACAGCAAAATGAACACGCTGGATATGGATAGTCTGGCGATGGTTCGGCAAAGCATCGAAAAGGTCAAAGCCGATTTTTCTGCATTGGTCATCCATAACGATGCCGACAATTTTTCAGCCGGAGCTAATTTAACCTTACTGGTGCAGGCCATCCACACCCAAGACTGGCCTGCGGTAGAGCAGTTAATCAAACAGGGGCAACAGACTTATCGGGCTTTAAAGTATGCGCCGTTTCCGGTGGTGGCTGCGCCTTCAGGATTAGCCTTGGGCGGCGGCTGCGAGATCCTGCTGCATTGCGATGCTATTCAGGCCCATGCAGAGCTTTATATCGGCTTGGTCGAAGTGGGCGTAGGTTTGGTTCCGGGCTGGGGTGGCTGCAAAGAATATTTACGACGGTGGCTGGAGTTTTCGAGACGACCGGGCGGCCCGATGCCAGCCATTGCCCAGGCTTTTGAAACGATAGGCATGGCCAAGGTGTCCAAATCGGCAGCGGAAGCCAAGGAGATGCTGTTCTTGTCCACAACCGATGGCATTACCATGAATAAAGACCGTTTATTGGCTGACGCCAAAGCCAAAGCGTTGAAGTTGGTCCAGGATTATACGCCGCCTGAACACGCCAGTTTTCAGCTGCCCGGCGCTAGTGCCAGGGCCGCAATGGACGCCGTTATCCATAATTACAAGCTGGCCGGCAAGATAACGGATTATGATGTGGAAATTTCGCAGCAATTGGCAGACGTGCTCAGCGGCGGTCTGTGCGACATCACCGAACCGTTGACTGAAGACGATTTGTTAAATTTGGAACTGAACGCGTTTTTGCATTTGGTTCAGCAGCCGGGGACTCTAGCGAGGTTGGAGCATCTTTTAAAAACAGGCAAGCCGTTGCGCAATTGATGTTGTCCACGAAAAGCACGAAAGACACGAAAATATTCGTTCCCACGCTCCGGCGTGGAAATGCAGTGGAGACGTTCCAGCGTCGAGTGCGGCATGCTCAAGCGCTCATCGTTATACATTAAGTATCGGCGGGATGTCGTCATTCCGACAGTCCCTTACCTGGCGTTAGGCGAGAAACAGGCCGATATACAGACCTTCCAGGTTTTTAAAACCTGGAAGGTCTAACGTGCAACGTTACGCTAGTTCCCAAGCTCCAGCTTCCCGTCTCTCGAAGCTGGAGCTTGGGAACTAGCGTAAAGTGGTTGTCTAGTGAAACGGGACGCCGGAGCGTGGGAACGATGGTTTTAAATATTTTCGTGCTTTTCGTGTCTTTCGTGGACAAAAATGTAACAAGTGATTTAGGAGCATCCCCATGATCTGGTTAATCTCATTCCTCATTATCCTCGGCGTTCTGGCTTATATCAGAGCGTCTATCCATTTGACTACGCTGGTTGTGGCCGGATGGTTGGGGCTTTATTCTTTGACACTTGAGGAAGGCATTCTCGTATTCCTGCTTTGGGTTGTTTTCGACGCCGTTTTTATCCCGCTCAATTTTCCGGCTATCCGCAAACTATTATTCAGCCGCACGATTTTCAGGCTCATGAAACAAATGCTGCCACAAATGTCGCAAACCGAACGCGAAGCGCTGGAAGCAGGCAATACTTGGTGGGATGCGGAATTGTTCTCAGGCAATCCCGATTGGAAAGTATTGCTGGATTTGCCCGCCCCGAAACTGAACGCCGAAGAACAGGCCTTCATAGACGGCCCGGTAGAAACATTATGCAGCATGTTGGATGACTGGGACATTACCCGTAACCGCTTTGATTTGCCGGACGAAGTCTGGGATTTTATCAAGCGGCATAAATTCTGCGGCATGATCATACCCAAGCAATACGGTGGTTTGGAGTTTGGCGAGTATGCACACTCCGAAGTGGTGATGAAACTTTCCAGCCGCAGCACCACCGCGGCCGTTACGGTCATGGTGCCCAATTCCTTAGGTCCCGCCAAATTATTGCTGTTATACGGCACCGAGCAGCAAAAAAATCATTATCTGCCGCGTCTGGCAACAGGCGAGGAAATCCCAGCATTTGCATTAACCGGCCCTCATGCAGGCAGCGATGCCGGAGCGATGCCCGATACCGGCATCGTTTGCTACGGCAAATTCGAAGGCAAGGACAAAGTGCTGGGTATACGGCTTAACTGGGAAAAACGCTATATCACCTTAGGCCCGGTCGCCACGGTATTAGGTCTGGCATTCAAACTTTACGACCCGGACCATTTGATCGGCGACAACGAAAACATTGGCATTACCGTCGCGCTGATTCCGACAAATACCCAAGGCGTGTCGATAGGCAGACGCCACTTTCCGCTGGATTCAGCGTTCCAAAACGGCCCGAACTGGGGCAAAGACGTGTTTATCCCGATGGACTGGATTATCGGAGGCAAAGAGCAGGTCGGCAACGGCTGGAAAATGCTGATGCAATGTCTTGCTACCGGCCGGGCCGTGTCCTTGCCTGCGCTCAGCACCGGTGCGTCGAAAATGGTCAGCCGCAACTCCGGCGCCTATGCCCGTATTCGCAAGCAGTTCAACCTGCCGATAGGCGAGTTTGAAGGCATTGAAGAGCCGCTGTCGCGCATCGCCGGTCAAACCTATATTATCGATGCGGCGCGCAAAGTGACTGCCGCTGCTCTGGATGACGGGCAAAAACCGTCGGTCATTTCCGCGATCATCAAATACGAACTCACCGAAAGAATGCGCCGCGTCGTTAACGACGGTATGGACATACAAGGCGGTTCCGGTATTTGTCTGGGGCCTAAAAACTACCTCGGGCGCATGTACCAGGTGATTCCGGTCAGCATTACCGTCGAAGGCGCCAATATCCTGACTCGTACCATGATGATTTTCGGCCAGGGCGCGATACGTTGCCATCCTTGCATCCAGCGAGAAATGGAAGCTTTAGGCCAGGAGAATCCCTATTTGGCGTTACAGCAATTTGATGAAGTGCTGTTTGAGCATATCGGATTGGTGCTGCACAATCTGGCGGCAGGTTTTTGGCTGGGATTCAGTAACGCTCGTTTTGTCGATGTGCCGGGCGATCAAGATACCCAGCGATATTTCCGTCAGATTGCCAGGCTCAGCGTCGGCTTTGCGCTGGTCACAGATTTTGCATTGCTGACGTTGGGCGGCTCGCTGAAGCGCAAGGAAAGAATCTCAGGGCGTTTTGCCGATGTGTTGAGCAATCTTTATCTGTGTTCCTGCGTACTTAAAAACTACCAAGATCAGGGCAGTCCGCAAGATGACTTGCCGTTATTGCATTGGGCCTGTCAACAAACACTGCATTGTGCCCATCAATCTCTATTGGATATTTTTCATGCATTGCCTGAACATATCCCGGCTGTCGTATTAAGGGCTATTTTCCAGGCCTTGCCTAGGCGCACCTTGGTTTATCTGCTTAGGTTTTTCCTTTTCCCCAGCGGCAAACCCTACGCGCCGCCAGCCGATTATTTGGTTCACCAGACTGCGGCGCTACTGCTGAAAAATTCCGCTACTCGCGACCGCTTAACCCACGGCATTTACATCAACCATAAGCCCGATGACGTGACCGGCAGGATTGAAGTCGCTTTCCAGGCCGTGCTTGACGCGATGCCTGTAGAAGCCAAGATTCAAGCCGCACAAAAGCAAAAACAGCTTCCGAAAGGAGCGATCCTGGATGTGCTGGATGCGGGGATCAGCAAGGCCATTATCAGCAAAAAAGAAGCCGAGTTGATACTGACCGCCGAAAAGGCCCGATTTGCAGTTATTAGCGTGGATGATTTTAGTCCTGAGCAATTAGGCAACCCTAGATAATTATAACTATTCAGCGTGAAGCACAACCTCCCTCTCCGGCAGGATGACTTGCAATGCAGAGAAATGACTGGATCATTTCTCTGCATTGCCTGCACGGATGTAGGTAAGGGGCGTGAGCACGACTGCATGGACGCAGGAGGTAGAATCGCGTCTGGAACAGCGATCGAGAGCAATGCAGGAGCAGTTGCCGAGAGAGTAGGGTGGGGAGTCAAAAATCATTAGGCGTCTGCACTGACTCTGGTTCAATAAATCATATGTTCAGAAAGTGGCGAGGTACCTACTCATCAATTCGTCGATTCGAGAAGAAGCTGTATAAATTATGGTTGAAAAAACCAAAACTACAGGTTTATTTCAACCGTTAGTTATTTAGCCATCGCCTGCTGATGTTTATAATTGACTGGTTTATAAGCTTATAGTGGGATTCATCGTATTTGGCGTATAATTTGCTTTATAGTTTGTAGGTCTCTGTGGAATTTATCGTGGTTTTAATGCGATACATATTCACAAGTGCAAATTGAACCGTACAAGCTAGGAGTTGAACTGTCATGATGTTAGAAATCATCTTTGCAAGTATTTTTTGTATAGCCGTTTTTTATGCTTATGTTTTTCTTAAAAAAATAACGGCTGGCGAATAAGCTTATAAAAAAATGGTTAGCGTAAGTCATGCCGCTAAGCGCTAACAGTCTGCGAAATAAGGCTTGGCTTTTTTCAGCCACCTTTTCAACACTTTTCAGCACGGATTTGTTAAATCACGGCGTGTCTTCGCTGGTTTTGTGCTGATTTTTCACGTTAGTTTTATCGATGTCATTTTCCAGGAAGAAATTAAATGGGCGTAATAAACGCATTCTCTAGATCACGGTTTACTATTGTATTGCTGTTCTTATTGATTAATTTAGCCACTTTTGCAGTGCTCAGGGTGGCTTTGCTGATCAAACAATGGCTTGACATCGACTCGCCTTTTTACCAGATTATTTTTGCTTTCCTGATTGGGATAGTCCACGACTTGGCTTTTTTCAGTTATTTGTTGATTCCTTTTGTTTTGTATCTGCTAGTTCTGCCGAACCGTATTTATCAAAGCAAAATTCATAAAATAATAAGTTTCGGCGTATTTTTTATCTGTTTATACCTGCTGTTTTTTGTCGAGTTGTCGGAATGGACATTTTGGGATGAGTTCGGGGTCAGGTTTAATTTTATTGCCGTTGATTACCTGATTTACACCCATGAGGTGGTCAGCAATATCATTGAATCCTATCCGCTGGGTTGGCTGTTGTCGGGTATTTTAGTTATTACCGTGATTTGTTTTTTATTGGTAAGAAAAACGCTGTCGCGTACGTTTAAGGCTGAAGAATCGTTTTTATCCCGGCTGAAAATTAGCGGAGCTTTACTGTTGTTGCCGGTTATAAGCTACGCAGTTGTAGGCTCAACATGGTATCAGTTTTCAACCAATACTTATCTTAATGAACTGGCTGCCAACGGTCCTTATCAGTTCTTTTCGGCGTTTAGAAATAACGAACTGGATTACCGGCATTTTTACAAGGTAGGCGATGACCGGCAGCTATCCGCTGTTATCAAAAAACAACTGGGCGTTGAGGATGTCTCCGAGAGTTTATACAACATCAAACACATGATTAAACCGGCAGGCGAAGAAAAACGCCTGAACATTATTTTGATTACCGTCGAGAGCTTAAGCGCCGATTTTTTAGCGACCTTCGGCAGTAAAGAGAACATCACCCCGTATATGGATGAATGGTTTAAAGAAGGGCTATTGTTTACTAATTTCTACGCGACCGGCACCCGAACTATTAGGGGGCTTGAATCTTTAACTTTATCTATTCCGCCGACGCCCGGCCAAGCTATCGTCAAACGGCCAGATAACGGGCATTTATTCAGCTTGGGCCATGTATTGCAGCAAAAGGGCTACGATACCGCGTTTTTATATGGCGGCCGGGGCTATTTTGACAATATGAACGCGTTTTATTCCGGCAACGGTTACCGTATCGTCGATCAGACCGATTTTACCCAAGAGGAACTAACCTTTACCAATGCCTGGGGCGTTTCGGACGACATCATTTTTAACCGTACCTTAAAAGAAGCCGACAAGGATTTTCAGAACAATAAGCCGTTCTTTTTTCAGATCATGACCACCAGCAATCATCGTCCTTATACGTATCCCGACGGCAAGATTGATCTACCCTCAGGCAGTGGTCGGCAGGGCGCGGTCAAATATACCGATTTTGCGATACATCAATTTATTGAACAGGCCAAAACCAAGCCCTGGTTTGATAATACCGTATTTGTTGTAGTGGCAGACCACTGCGCCGGCAGTGCGCGCAAAACCGAGCTGCCCGTCGACAAATACCATATCCCGTTGTTTATCTATTCGCCGAAGCATGTACCGGCCATTAGAAATGACATCGTGTCCAGCCAGATTGATGTCGCTCCAACCGTGCTTGGGTTTTTAAACCTTAGCTATGAAAGCCAGTTTTATGGACGCGATATTATGCAGATGCATAAAGAGGAGGGTAGGGCATTAGTCAGCAATTACCAGAAATTGGGCTTGTTTAAGGACAATAAACTGGTGTATCTGTCGCCCCAACAGAAAGTCGATGTGATTGACGACCCTTTAGGAATACATAAGCAGTTGGATATGGATGCAGCCCTTCCGTTGGTAATGGAGAATATGGCCTATTACCAATCAGCGGATTATATTTGGTCGCATCGATTGAGCCGATATCAGTAACAACATTAAAGTACTTAACTGATGTTACGCACAGATAGTTTTTGCCCTGTTTGTCGCACTGCCTGGATGTAGAGCAAGGATGAGTTCAACTCGCGGCGCAGCGCGCCTTTAACTGCATTCCCACGCAGCGCGTGGGAACGAGCGGAAGGTTAGTGACGATAGCACGGATTGAATCCCGTATGCCGCGCCGAGTACCGGAGCTTTCATCGGGAACAGCCCGTAGGGGCGCTGCATGGATGCAGCGCGTTGCCGAAGGGCCAGGGATGGCCCTTCTGGCAACCCTCGGTGAAAGCGAGGAACGCAGGAAGCAAGCGGCAACCGGGTCGCCTTTTCTTTGGTTACTTTCTTTTGGCGACGCAAAAGAAAGTAACTCGCCTTCGGGGGCGAGACCCCGATTCAAATAACTGTCGCACTAGCGACTCCTTTGGCTAACTGTGTAACATCAGGTACTTAACTTCCGTTTCGCTAATTTCATATAACACACTCCGAAACGGAATCAGCTAAGCTTCCGCTGACGCTACAACTTGGTCAAAACGTCCAACCGCTAAGACTTGTCATACCCGCTTCACTGGCATTACGTTTCTTTATTTCCCCGCAGCAAAAAGCCACGACATTGGCATCGGTTTTTATTCGGTTTCGATGAAACTACCAGCAATACCCTAAGTGTTTCCACGAATATTTTTTCTCATCTGTCCTACTTATAATAATTTTAGGTTCTTTTAGGAACGGGATTTGCTAGCTCGTACATTTCACAATGAGCGACCAACAGTCATTTCTGCTCTTTATGATTTGTTTAAGTTATTCAAATCTCATTGTTTTGGACAACGCTTAACCAATCAGGTAGACAGGAATATACATGTGTGGAATTAACGGTATTGCAGCTCTTTCGCGGCAGACCAGCATTGATGAGAAAGATGTGAGCAGCATGCTCCCCCCTCTGCGCCACCGCGGCCCTGACGGTAGCGGTATCTATCTTGATCCTTGTCAACGCATCGGATTGGGCCATACCCGCCTCAGCATCATCGACCTTGCCGGAGGTGCTCAGCCAATGCACAATGAGGATCGGACTGTATGGGTCACATTCAACGGCGAAATATTCAATTACCTCGAGTTACGCAAGACTTTGCTCAAAGAGGGACACAGCTTTTATACCCAGAGCGATACCGAGGTTATCGTCCATGCCTACGAACAATATGGCGACGATTTTATACAACACCTGAACGGCCAATTTGCCATTGCACTTTGGGATAGCAATCGCCAACGTTTGCTGTTAGTACGTGATCGAGTCGGTATTTTACCGCTTTTCTATACGCGTCAAGGCGATAGATTGCTGTTCGCTTCGGAAATTAAGGCATTGTTACCCCAGCTATCGGAAGCGCCACGCATCTCTTCGGCTGCACTGGATCAGATATTCACTTTTTGGGCGCCACACAGCCCTAATACCCTATTTGAAGACATCTTCGAAATACCGCCCGGGCACATGCTGGTGCTGGAAAACGGCCGTTTGCGCGAGTCAATTTATTGGGATTGGCGCTTTCCCGAACAAGGCGATTATCATCAGGGCTCGGACGCCGACTTGGCCGAGCAGTTGTACGATCTGCTGGCCGATGCCACTTCCATTCGTTTGCGCGCGGATGTGCCGGTCGGAGCCTATCTCTCAGGTGGACTCGACTCTTCTGCGTTAGTAGCGCTAATACGCCGCCACTCAAACGCTCCGCTCAAGACATTTTCCATTGGCTTTGAAGAACAGTCTCTTGATGAATCAATCTTCCAACAGAAATTGATCGAACATCTTGACGTCGAAAACAGCCGGATATTTTGCCGTAACAGCGATATTGCCGAGAATTTTCCAGCCACGATTTTCCACACTGAAACAGCTATTCTACGCACTGCCCCCTCGCCTATGCGGCAGCTGTCCGGCTTGGTGCGCGCTTCAGGCTACAAGGTAGTTCTTACCGGGGAAGGCGCCGATGAAGCATTGGGCGGTTATGACTTATTTAAGGAAGCCAAGATTCGTCAATTCTGGGCTAAAAGTCCTCAGTCCGAATGGCGGCCTCTGTTGCTCAAGGTGCTGTATCCCTACCTGGAAACCCCCGGCACCCAAGCTAAAACTTACTTGCGCAACTATTACAGCATCGGTTTGGACAAACCTAATCAGCCGGGTTTCAGTCATCTTACCCGGTGGTTCACTACTTCCCAGTGCAAACTCTTTTTCTCGGAGGAACTCAACGCTACGTTGCGCGAGAATGCTGCCGATCGGCTGACCGAGCAATTGCCTGCTGCTTTCGACCGCTGGCATTCGTTCAACCGTGCACAATATTTGGAAGCTAAAACGCTGATGGGCAACTATTTATTATGTTCCCAGGGAGACCGTATGCTGATGGCCAATTCAGTAGAGGGGCGTTTCCCTTTCTTGGATCATCGTGTAATTGAGTTCGCCAATCGCTTGAATCCGCGTCTAAAAATGCGTGTTCTCAACGAAAAGTATCTATTTAAGCAAGCCATGAAAAATCAGTTACCTCGGCAAATTATTGAACGTCACAAACAGCCTTATCACGCCCCGGACATACCTGCTTTTTTTTCTGCACATCCGCCGGACTATGTAAATGATTTGCTAAGCGAAGAAAAAATTAAGCGCTACGGCTACTTCGACGCTCGAAAAGTCGGCTTCCTGCTTAAGAAGGCGAACCGCGGCAGTTCAATTGCTTACAAAGATAATATGGCGTTGGTGGGCGTTCTTTCCACACAGTTATGCCACTATTTTTTTATTGAACAATTTCCTCAAACTGCTCGCGAAACGGGCGCCCCTTATTCTTCTTTAACCTGACTAGATTACGGATTTGAATATGAAAAAAATTATTCGACAATACATTTTGGAAAGTCTCCTGTTCACCGAAGATGAATCAGCTTTACAAGATAGTGATTCCTTTCTTGACGGAGGCATTATAGATTCTACCGGGGTTATGGAAATCATACTTTTCATTGAAGAAACCTTTGGCATTAAAGTAAACGACGATGAAATGCTTCCGGTCAATCTGGATTCCGTAGACAATCTGGCTACTTTTATCATGCGCAAGCAATCTGTTGCTGTTGCCGCTGCCTAAAAAAGAAGCGTGACCGCGATGTCCCGACTATTGCAAGATACCTTGCTCACTACTGCCGCGCACTCTCCTGAGCATACCGCTTTGATTGCCGGTGGGGCGAGAATGAGTTACCGCGAGGTAACTGATTACGCTCTCCGCCTCGCCCATGTCTTGCGCAGATGCGGCGTGCGCCGTGGTGACCGTGTAGCAATTTTCAAGGACAACACTTGGCAATGCGCTTCGTCAATCTACGGTGTGCTGTTGGCTGGAGGCGTATTCGTCAACATTAATATCCAAACCAAGGAGGATAAGCTGGCGTTTATCCTGCGCGATTCGGACGCCCGGGTATTGCTCAGCGAAGCGCATTTCGCACATATCTTCGGCCCGGTGGCAAAGCAGTTGCCGGCGCTACGAGTATTGTGTGCATCCGAGTCCAAAGCATTGCCGATGGGAGTTGAAAATCTGGACGATGCTATGGCCGACATGCCGGCCACACTGCCGCCACAGCCGGCAATCGCATCGGATTTGGCCGCGCTAATCTATACTTCCGCCACTACCGGCTTCCCCAAGGGGGTGATGCATTCTCACCAGTCGCTGTTGTTTGTGTTAGACAGTATCAATGAGTATCTGGGTTTTACACCCGATGACCGCCTGCTTTCTACTTTACCGCTCAATTTCGGCTATGGCCTTTTTCAGTGGTTTTCTGCGGTGCGCGCCGGAGCAACCCTAGTTTTGGAACGCTCGTTTACTTATCCGGCGCAGGTGTTCAAGCGCATGAATGACGAGGCAGTAACCAGTTTCGCCGGCGTACCTACAATATTTGCCATGATGCTTGCACTGGATGCCAAACAACCGCTGCTCTTCCCTAGCGTACAGCGACTTACCAACGCCGCAGCGGCACTGCCCGTGGAATTTATTCGCGGTATCCTGAGGATGTTCCCTAACGCTGGTTTATACAAGATGTACGGACAGACCGAATGCATCCGTAGCGCCTATCTGAATCCTGCCTTAGCCGGGATCAAACCGGAATCGGTAGGACGCGCCATACCCGGTACCGAACTACTGTTGCTGGATGAAGACGGCCAGCCGGTGCCGCCGGGCAAAGTTGCTAATTTATATGTGCGTGGTCCGCACCTGATGCAGGGCTACTGGAATCTTCCGGAAAAGACCGCCGAAGTGTTGGTGCCCGGTCTACTGCCAGGCGAGTTGCTGTTAAAAAGCGGCGATCTCTTCCGGCGCGACGCAGATGGTGATTTATATTTCGTCGCGCGCAGCGACGAGATCATCAAAAGCCGTGGAGAAAAAGTCAGCCCCGCAGAGGTTGAAAATGCAATTTACGGTCTTCCTGCTGTACAGGAAGTGGTAGTAGCCGGTATCGCCGACCCCTTACTCGGTGAAGCGGTGTGCGCCTTTGTTGTTACGCGCGAAGGCGAAGAACTGAATGCACAACAAATTAAGCATATTTGTAACGAGCGGTTGGAAAACTATATGGTGCCTAAACACGTCCTGTTGTTGCCGGAATTGCCACGCACAGCCAACGGCAAGTTGTCCCGCAAGCTGATTATGGAACAGTACGCGCGTTACTTGCCGAATTAGAATAATTTATTATTAAGGAGTTTACCTATGCCTACAAGTCTTAATACCGCGCTAAAAAGCGTGCCCATAAACCTTAACGCAATGCTTAAGCTGGATGAAGCCGCCGAAATCGCTCGAATTACCGAGCGCCTGCGTGAGCTGTTACGCAGCCACCTGCATCGCCGTGGACTTATCGTCGCAATTTCAGGCGGTGTAGACAGCGCTGTCTGTGCTGCATTGGCCGTACGCGCGGTCGGGTGCGAGCGTGTTTTTGGTTTGCTATTGCCTGAGCGCGATTCCGCCTCCGAAAGCTCTATCCGCGGTCGCATGGTGGCAAAACAACTCGGCATCGCTTACGAGGAGTTCGATATCGCACCTGTATTGGAATCCTTATGGTGCTATCACTGGCGCGACGAGGCCATTCGTGCTGTTTTTCCGAGTTACACTTCAGAATGGAAAAACAAAATCGTTATCTCCGGTGGCCAGGCAGGAACTTTCAATTATTTCAAACTGGTGGTGCAATCGCCGGATGGGAAAGTATTCGAGGAAAGACTAGACTCGAAGAATTATCTGCAAATCGTCGCCGCGACCAATTTCAAACAACGGGTGCGCAAAACCACTGAATACTTTCATGCCGATCGTTTGCACTATGCAGTCGTCGGTACGCCCAACCGTTTAGAGTACGATCAAGGTTTTTTTGTGAAAAACGGCGATGGCTCGGCCGATGTAAAGCCCATCGCGCATTTATATAAAACGCAAGTCTATGCTTTGGCGCGTTATATGGAGCTTCCCGAGGATATTTGTAATGCTCCGCCCACCACCGATACCTACAGCATGACACAAGGACAAGACGAATTCTATTTTGCACTACCTTACGACAAAATGGATATTGCTTTACTAGCTTACAACAACGGTAAACCAGCCTCTCAGTTAGCGGAGGAGTTAGGTGTTGATCTTGCTCAAGCGGAGTTTATTTACAATGACATCGAAGCCAAGCGTAAAACCACTGCTATGCTGCACTGGCCTGCGATTCCAATTGAGACAGTGATTGGCCCGAAAACTAAACCACCGAAACTTGGCTGAAAGTAAACCTTTGCATAACATCAAACGGAGACAAGAGTATGACGATAGCGAATATACCTAGAAGGTGGCTACTGGTTGTGATGACAATGCTGGTAATACCGGGGTGCAATCAATCCAAACAAGGGGAAGTATCAATGGCAACAACGCAAATTAGCATGCCGGAATGGCAAGCATTGAAGCAGAAACGAGTGGTTTTCGGTCACCAGTCGGTGGGTGAGAATATCCTTGCCGGCATAGAGCGAGTAGCCGCTCAGGACGATATCAAGATCGATATTCATGAACAACGGTCAGCATCTGATGGCAAGGGCATCAGGCATTTTTTCATCGGCAAGAACGGCGACCCGATATCCAAGATTCGGGACTTTGCAGCCTCTATTGATGCCGGCGCCGCTCAAGGGGGAGACATAGCCTTAATGAAGCTATGCTATGCCGATTTTAATGCCGATACTGATGCTCGGCAGGTCGCAAAAGAGTACATCGCCAATCTCGAATCCTTGGCTCAGAGGCATCCTGACATAAGCTTCGTAGCGGTAACCGCACCGTTGACAGTGGTACAAACCGGGCCAAAGGCCTGGATCAAACAACTTATAGGCAAGCAGCCCAGTGGATATTTAGATAATGTCAAACGTACGGAGTTTAATACGCTGCTTCGCGAGCAATACGGTTCGACAGGCCGCTTGTTTGATCTGGCTAAGGCCGAGACTGAATCGACCGGCAAATACTGCCGGGCGGATGTTAATGGGCAAACGGTCGAGGAATTGTGTCCCGAACTTACAAATGATGGCGGCCACCTCAACGAGCGAGGACAGGAGTTGGTAGCCGGCAACTTTCTGAGCTTTGTCAGTTCTCTTGCTACTAAGCAGATGGTAACAAGATGAACAAGATAGCGCAGGAGATTGACGTTGCCCATTTACCTGAACAACTGCAGGTAGGTGTACTTGCCCATTTACCTGAGCAAGTGCAGGCCGGTATAGATAGTCATCATCTTCCTGAGAATTATCAATCATCCAGTTGGCCAATAGATATGCCCAGTACGGATACTGATTACGGCTTTTATCCCACGCCTATTATTGCTCCTTCAAGAGAGGGGCGTGTCGAGAGCTTTCAAAAAAGCGCAAGCCGTGACCCTCCTCAGATTAGTAAGGTGAGCAGGGATATCGAAATTGTCCATCGGCGGCGCTGGCAAGGCCGGCCCGTGAGTTTGGCTTCATGTTCATGGTTGTTGGCAACATCCCCCGGTTTGCGATTGATGCTGATGCATCGCATCACTCACTGGTCGTATTTAATGCGCAAGAATGGCGGTTGGCGCGCGTGGCTCAGCCACGTCATGGTCATTCCCCTGGTTCCGCTTAAGTTAGCAATTAAGATCAGTAGCAAAAGCGATGTTCGCCATAACATTGAAATTGAAGGCGGCGTTTGTTTTTCCGATCAGGGATATATTGTTTTCGGAGCCAAAAAAACAGGCTCCGGCACAGTAGTTGGCACACGAGTGACCATCGGGGTGAGCCATATTAATAATGACTGCCCGGAAATTGGGCGCAATGTTTGGATTGGTTCGGATTGTGTGATTTACGGTGCTATCAGAATCGGCGATGGCGCCACGCTACTGCCGGGTACCGTGCTTGCCAAAAGCATCCCTGCCGGCGTTGTAATTCAGGGTAACCCCGCACGGGTAGTGTTGCGGAATTTTGATAATTCCGAGCTACGGGAACGCCAGGACGTGAATGCCATACAGTATGTAAACGCAAAACGGGCAGGAGGATAAATGTTCGAGAACGTTCGGGCAGACACGATGCGATGTATTCATCGGAGCGGGCTCGTCCATGCAATTGATATCCTGCGTTTGCTATGGGCAAGTGAAGGATTTCAGGTGCTGTTGATATACCGCTTTGGGCGTTGGTTAGGGCGCGTGCGCAAATACAGCTTCGGCTGGCTCATTGTTATTCCTCTTTATCCGGTTTACTGGATGTTGTCTGTTTGTGCACGCAAGGCCTATGATATCCATCTGGATCAAAGTGCGGATATTGCTGCCGGTTTCTATATCCATCACTTCGGGGGAATTGAGGTAAGAAATTGCCGTATTGGGTCTTGTTGCACTATTTATCAGCAGGTCAAGTTGGGGCCGGCTGAAGGTGCGGATAGGGGACCAGTGATTGGCAACGGGGTATTTATTAGTGCCCATACTCAGATATACGCAGATGTTAGGGTAGAGGATGGCGCCACCATTGGCGCTGGCACAGTAATTACTGAGGATATTCCTAATAACTGCTTGGTGCTCGGCAATCCGAGCCGTATTGTCCAACGGAATTACGATAATAGTAAATTTTTGTAAGGCTTCCTCTGCTATCTTGATTTCTAATTCACACACATATTAGGCTTAAGGTATTTAACCCGTCGAATATGGTCTAACAATTCTTGAAAGATGGCAAAGGCTTTAGCGCCGTTTTTAAGTTACGGCGCTTTGTTGCAATGTCCGGTTTCCGGTGCTTCGGAGGAAACAGACGGTGCGGTAAACGATATGGGCGATGACCTAACGATAAGAATGGCAAACAGTGCTCTTGTTTGACGCCATTGACCGTTTTGCTGTGGGGTCGCTTATATTCCAATAGTCAATAAGAAAAATTTTCCTATAAGCTGCAAGTTTGCCAAACCTTAGTTACGATGGTTTTTGTGTTTGGAGAGAGCATCATTTAATAAGCTTATGGCTTGTTTGAAGAAGAACTTTTCAGTCTTTGCCCGTGGTTTCGCATATATCCTCGTTCGTGCTACGCGTATATTTAAACGCTATCTGAAACCCGGCTTTCAGGCTCGGCCAAACGCGGCTTTGAATTCAGATAATCAATTATCCTAGAAAAATCAGTTAGCCACGGATTTACACAGATAAACGCCGATACTACATTGAGTTATGCAAGACTAAGCGGTTCACCCAACGGGTGCCGAAAAAAACTCATGTAACCCATTGTTCACCTGTGTAAATCCGTGGCTCTACTGCTCTTTTCAGGATCATCAAACAGGCTGAATGCCTGCCCTCATAGTATTTTCCTAAACTAACTTGCATCGGATGCATCCATAATCTTGATCTCAACATTCACCGGATTGCATATTCGCATTCGCTTCAAGAGCTTGATGTCAAAAATAAAATTTTTGCGTTTTGTCTCACGCACTCAAAACATGCGCCTCTTTTACAGCAGGTTACCATCTTAGTTTACTACCAGTAACTACCTGAAAAATTGGAATTCATCACCCAGCGTTCCTTAAAAGAGTTGGGAGTGAAACCTGCAATCAAGTGTAAATATTTTGCCCGAATTCAACCTTGTTGATGAGTAAGCCGATGAGGGCTTCATTCTGACTTCCCGTTCATCCCCTCGCCCCCGATTCAGCTAATCAAAGGTTGATTTGTATGAGGCTGCCAGCCTTTTAACGTACAAATCACAGTTCAATATTGGGTCCGTGGTCGCAGCGGATGCCGCAACCGTTGATAGCCATGTCCAAGCAGCACAGCGTTTTGATATCCGGTTCATAGACGGTGTTTTATCGTTAAGCTAATGATTTTAATAATATTTTACATGCTGCTCTGAAAGAGAATGAATAGCTTTCGAATAAGTAGAATTACGTACGTAAAAATACTTAAGTAAAAGTACGTAAATTTAAGCAAACATTAATATTCCACCCATACACTTTGCTCCGAATTGTATAGAAATGATTTCGATATATTGGGTAAGAAGAGATCCGCGATTTTTGCAAACTTTTTCCTAATGTATAAATAAATTCATAAAGGTCTTCACATTTTTTGTGATTTTTCCACACTCCGGTTTAAGCGGATTTTTTGGAAATCCTATTGCAGACTGAAATGGAAGGTACTGCATGATTTATGGTTATTTTCTATATGATTCAATGAGATATAAAAAAAAGACATTGAGTGTCTTATAAATTATTGATTATGTGTAATAGAGGTAATATTGTGAACAAATCTAGCAAATTGATGTTTTTGCTTACGGCCTTAACCTGCTTTTCAACAGCTGGCCCTAGCTTTTCCCGGAAGTTCAGATCATATATAAATGGTATGGTTTGGGCTTATAATCTATTTCAACAGGAGTTCGTCCGACGTACGTTGTACAGTGTGTTATTAATGATAGGTGGAATAGGTGTGGCTTCATCCGCCCTACCGATGCCTGGTTCCCAGATGAGTTATCCAGGGGCCAGCACAACCAGTCCATTTATTGCAAAAGAGCCTTATGTGATCAATATCCAAGGAAAATCGGTCACAATTCCATTGTGGGGCGTACCTCGCAAAAATGACTTCAGCGGTAACGTCCCTTTTGTCAATCCAACCACGGGCAAGGCCGACCCCGGCCAGATGGTGGCGTGGGATCCGGTTTTTGCCAGATCGTTCACGCCCTATCTATCCGGCGATTACAATCTTAATGGCAATCAGATAACTAATAAAGGATTCCCTGGAAGGGTCGATAAGCAGACTATAAACGGTATCCCTACCACGATGACCCGGTATAACGCGGGCAATGGTACCAGTATTGGCTGCCCCAGAACCCAGCTTAATGCGTATGCGATTCCGCCGCGTACCCATGTCCGTTGGCAATTTGAGGTTGCTTTTGGTAACCCCGATGGCCGGAATGACTGGAATTTGACGCCGTCCGGAACAAGCCCCGCGCTCTTCTGGCAAATACACAGTACGAACCAGCACAATCCGCCGTTGGCAGCGAACGTCGATACCGATTCCAGCGATCCCTCCAAGTTGATGATCACTTTTATGCAAAGAACCGGAGGAGCGACCAGTCCGGTGTCAATAGGGAGGATTAAAGGAATTCCCAGACATAAAACGATACCCATCGTTATCGATGCATTCCTGGATGAACGGTCGAATTCAAACGGGGGCAAGGGTCTTTTGCAAATTTATGTCAATAACGCGCTAGCCATAGAGAAAGCAGGGCCTACCCTGGCAGCGGGGCCGAACCCTCATTGGTGGACCTTCGGTGTGTATTTATGGAATCAAAAGTCAGCGTACAACCAAACGCGTGCTGCATTTTGGAAAACAGCCAAGATGATTGTGTTCCCAGTAGGTGCGGCTAATACGCCAATTGGTATCACCCCTACTACGCCAACTACCCCAACTACGCCACCTACGACGGCTGATACAACTGCGCCATCGGTTCCTGGAAATCTTGCGGCAACTTCCGACTCGTCAAAAGTCAATCTGACGTGGAGTGCTTCAACTGATAATGTGGGTGTTGCCGGTTACAATATTTACCGTGACGGCACAAAAATCGGCACGAGCGCTACGACCAGCTATACCGATACTTCTGCTGTAGGAGGCACTGCTTCAGGAGGAGCAATATACAACTATACGGTCAAAGCTTACGATGCAGCCGGTAATATATCAGCATCAAGTAACACCGTTAAAGTTGATAGGGCAAGTGCAATCAGCATAACTTCTAAATGGGTAAGCGGTATAAAGGCTACCGAAGCTTATGTTAACTGGACTACCAATGTTCCTTCCAGCGGTGTGGTCTATTACGGAACCAGTGCCACTAGCATGAATTCGTCCGTTACTTTTAGCAATTTATCGACTAATCATGCGGTGAGACTGGCCGGACTGGCTCGAGGAACTACGTATTATTACAAAATCGTTACCAAAAATAGCGGAGGCGCTATCTATAACTCTTTTGTTGCCAGCTTCCGTACATTATGGTGATAGGAGAAAAACGTATTTAAATTTAATGTTCAAGAATGATACGGATAGTGTTAGCTAAGAAGAGTGCAATGATGGTCTGTTTCCACTCTTCTGGCCATTAAGTTGAAAAAGTTGTAATAATCAACTGTACAATTGAACGCAGAGCTTAAGTACTGAGGGATGCAGGACATTCGAGCTGTTGCGTAATTCTTCCGCTTGTCTTGGGCAGGGATGCTCAAGACAAATTTTCGCAACCATCGGCTCTTTGGTCGCCAATGATATACCCGCCAGCAGGGCATTAAACATCCCTTCTTCCTCATGGTTCAATCCGGCTAATCCAGGGTTGAATTGCATGAGCCACCGGCCTTTTTCTAATGTACCGATCATGGTATCCTTATAAAGTCTCCGTACTTTTGCGACGGCCATATCCAGCAAAGAAGCATTTTGTACCCGGCTCATAGGCGTTTTGGGCATGAAACTTTAGCTTAGGCATTCTCGGGAGCGTCAGTCATCACGATAACGCTGTACCGTTTACGTTAGATCCCACATTTATAATAAGGTCGCCTCGTTAGGTAGGTGATTTTTTTAAGGCCTTCGCATTTTTTGTGATTTTTCCACACTCCGGTTTAAGCGGATTCTTTGGAAAGCCTATTGCAGGCTGAAATGGAAGGCACGGCATGATTTATTGTTATTTTCTATATAATTCAATTAGATAAAGAGACATTGAGTGTCTTGTAAATTATTGATTATGTGTAATAGAGGTAATATTATGAATAAATCCGGCAAATTGGTGTTTTTGCTTACGGCCTTAACCAGCTTTTCAACAGCGGGCCCTAGCTTTTCCCGGAAACTCCGACCCTATATAAACGATATGGTTGGGGCTTATAAGTTATTTCAACAGGAGTTCGTCCGGCATACGTTTTACAGTGTGTTATTTCTGGTAGGCGGAATAGGGGTAGTTTCATGTAGCCCTATAACGATGCCTGGCTCCCAGATGAATTATCCGGGCGCCAGCACAACCAGTCCATTTATTGCAAAAGAACCTTACGTGGTGAATATTCAGAATAAATTCATTACGATCCCATTGTGGGGCGTACCCCGAAGAAATGATTTCAGCGGTAACGTCCCTTTTGTCAATCCAACCACGGGCGAGCCCGACCCCGGCCAGATGGTGGGGTGGGATCCGGTTTTTGCCAGATCGTTCACGCCCCCCCTTTCCGGCGATTACAATCTTGATGGCAATCAGATAACTAATGCCGGATTCCCCGGAAGGGTTGCTAAGCAGACTATAAACGGTATCCCTACCACGATGACCCGGTATAACGCGGGCGATGGCACCAGTATTGGCCATCCCAGATCCCAGCTTAATGCGTATGCGATTCCGCCGCGCACCCATGTCCGCTGGGAGCTTGAGGTTGCTTTTGGTAACCCCGATGGCCGGAATGACTGGACTTTG
>NZ_SCTW01000029.1 GCF_004322395.1 Methylobacter sp. | reverse complement strand
GCACCGCTAGCTGCAGCTTCAAGCGCTACTTTAATTTTACCGCCTACCAAATCAATTGCATCGGAAGGACTATAGGTAATTCTACCTTCACCAGCTTCAGCCAATACTGAAGTTGAAACTGCGCCCATAGAAGCAGCAATCAATAAAGACAGTAAGATTTTTTTTAACATTTTCATATTGCACTCGACCTCAAGTCATTGTTATTTTTTAATTAAATGGGATTTGTAACTATTTATGATAATAGCCATATACCGGAAATAATTTTAACACATTTTGAAACTTTTCAACCAGATGTGGAAGAGTGAAAAGATGGATTTTTAATAAGGTTTTTATTTTTGAATTTAAAATGCAGATTCAATCATCTTGAAAAATAATTGTATCTGACTAATAAGTTACTTTCATTTTTTGCTGCTTGTTGGGCAAGGTTGTCCATAAAAGTTTTCACAAAAATTGCGACTTCCCGCCCTGTTGCTTTTAAATAGTCAGTAATACAATAACCATGAAAAGTGTAAGTTATTATTTATTAAGATAATTTCTCTTTGCCTATGATATGATTCAAAACGTGTGCAATTAATTTGTTACACATAAATATCAAAATTCACTACTTTCACGAGGAAAAGGTCTAATGACTTTATTGAAAAAATTAGTAATTGCTTCATTTATCGGCACAGCAATGATTGCAACAGCTCCTACTGCCATGGCAAAACCAGCAGGCAAAATTGAAAACCAATCTCAAGAAGGTGTTCTTGCTGCATTTGATGAATCGATTGCAGCAGCTGAAGCAGTTTTGGAAGGTTTGAATAGTGGTGCAGATAAAGAGGCTCTTTTAGAAAAGATGAAAGATGCCAAACAAGCACTAAACAGAATCGAGAGTGCTACTGTTAATAGAGAAAAAGAAAGAGCTAACGCTCTTCTTAAACAAGCTCGTGCAGAACTATTGAAAGGTGATACCGAAGCATCAAAAGCGTCAATGATTGAGACTGTTGCAAAATTTAAATCACTTAAACAAATATTTGTTAGCTTCTAAGGCAATTTTTTAAGATCAATCACTAGAAAAGGGGGGCGTAGCCCTTAAAGGCAATGCAAGAACAACGGTGTTTTATGTTGCCCCCCTTATTTCTATGGTTCGAAGTGTAGCGTAAATGCTGGAATGTTAGAACTGACCTCATGTCTTTCTTGGTGTCGACATAGTATAAAAATAATTATTTAACATTAAAAAGCAAAACCAAAAGGCATTCTAATACATAAAATTACAGAGTAAATTTATGGATAGATACTTACTCATCATCCCGTTTTATATCAATAACCATTTCCCCCGCTTCATCTTCAGACAAAATAAATAAAATCGGTGCACAGCAAACCGAACAGTCTTCGTAATATTGCTGTGGTCCGGAACTCGTATCTATCAATACATCCAGGGACTCTCCGCAATAGGGGCAAACGATAATAATTTCATCAAGATCGCGCATCGTTAAATCTTTCTCAGCAAAGCGTCCAACCAGCACATAGGCAGAAAGCGTTTAAGGAAAGCAAACAAATAAGTTGGAAATGTAACGTAATAACGCATTTTAGGTTGTCTGGCTTCCAGCGCGTGGATAACTTTTTCGGTAACCGCTTGAGCAGGAAGCGTAAACGGAGCGGCGGCTCCTTCTTTTTGCAAGCGGGCTTCCATAGCTTTATAAGTTTCTTTATGGTGGCTGTGCGTCGGATCTATATTTTTCTTGTACAGGGTAAAAGAATTTTTCCTGAAATCGCTCAGGATCGGCCCGGGTTCAATCAGCGAAATATGGATACTCGTACCATGAAGTTCCAAACGCAAGGTATCAGCCAAACCTTCCAGCGCAAACTTGCTGGCATTATAAGCGCCCCTATAAGTCATCGCGACCAGACCCAAAATTGAGCTGTTATAGATAATCCGGCCGTGCCCCTGTTTGCGCATCAAGGGAATAATCAGGTTGGTCAGTTCATGGGTGCCGAACAAATTGGTTTCAAACTGAAATCTGAGCACATCGCGAGTTAAATCCTCGACAGCTCCCGGCTGGCCGAAAGCGCCATTGTTAAACAGCGCATCGATTTTTCCGTCGGTTAATTTAACCGCCGCATTGACCGCCTGCTGAATGCTGCTACTGTCAGCCAAATCCAGTTGTATTGCAATAAAACCTTCTTTTTGCAGTCGGGATACATCTTCCGGTTTTCTTGCCGTAGCAATAACATTATGGCCGCGTTTTTTTAATTCAACCGCAGTGATGTAACCAATACCGGTAGAGCAGCCGGTTATTAATATGGTTTTTAACGGACTCATTGAGTAATTATTTGGCTAATACCTGTTCGTTAAATTGGAAATTTTTTCCGCTACTGCAATCGACTGAAAAGACCAATATTTTTTTTGTGCTTTTACTATGCAATTCAGATGATTCAACTCGCGTGCATTGCCCTGAAGCCAATGCTTTTTCAGCCGCTTGTCTCCGTAAACGTTCAATATCCGGAAGTCTGGATTGATAATTTCCAACTAAATCAGGCAGATGATCGGGAGCATAAGGCGGAATAGAAAACGCGGAAAATTTCTCAGGGTTGCTTTTAATAAGGAACTGATTCTTTGCGCTTTCGCTTATTGCGTCTTGTTTAAGCTGGGCTTGTTTTTTGGTTAACTGTTCTTGCTCAAGTTTTTCATCTTGTTCTTTTTGCGCTAAATCCTGTTTTTGTTTTTCCTGATCCGTTAGGTCGGTAGAACCGCCTGTTTTAACATTAATTTGTATAGTTTTATGTTCCGAATCGCAAGGCTTTGACTGGTAATCCGTCTTTCCATTAATGTCAGTGCATTTGTAAATTCCTGCAAAAGTACAAACAGAAAAAAGGCTTCCTAAAATAAACAGTGTAATTCTCATTTTTTTCCTCGGCTGCACCATCTTAAACGTCATTTTAAAAGAGTATAGGAGATAAGGGCTATTGAACAAATTTTTTGTTCACTGTAATTACAATAAAATAAAAAAATTAAAACAATTTATTGTTATTACATAACTAAAAATTTGTTGATAAGCTATTTTTTAAAAATAAAATCAATAACTTGATTGATATGATAAGGTGCGTTTAAAGCTATCCTAAACTTGTGCATGAATTGTAGATAACTAAAGCCGCAATTTTATTCTCATCCCTATCCACAACTTGTTAAGAATTTGTTAACAGATTTGTTCTATGTTGTCATAGGTAATAACTGTATAAAATAGGCCGTCTTTCATTGAAAAACAATTTATCGACAATATATTTGCCGGATGAAAGCCAGCCGGGTGTTTAATGTATCAGGCTTTCGTACTGTAATTTAAGATTAAACAACATCATGTCAAACAACTATGTTAGAAAAAAACGGCAATAACAACACCGTTCAACCGGCATTAATGCGGTTGAAAAATTATATAAATCAGGAAATTATCGGTCAGGATGTATTGGTTGAACGGATGCTGATCGGTCTGTTGGCTGACGGCCATATTCTGGTTGAAGGCGCTCCGGGCCTTGCCAAGACCCGAGCAATCAACGTATTAAGCAAAGGCATACAAGGCGATTTTCACCGGGTGCAGTTCACCCCCGATTTATTGCCGGCCGATCTAACCGGCACTGAAATTTACCGCCCTCAACAAGGCACGTTTGAATTTCAAAAAGGGCCTTTGTTTCATAATCTGATATTAGCCGATGAAATTAACCGGTCTCCGGCAAAAGTACAGGCAGCGTTATTGGAAGCCATGGCCGAGCGGCAAATAACCGTAGGCCAAGCAACCTACCCTTTGCCGCAATTGTTCATGGTCATGGCAACGCAAAACCCAATCGAGCAGGAAGGCACTTATCCGCTGCCGGAAGCGCAATTGGACCGTTTTTTACTGCATGTAAAAATCGATTATCCGAAAGCGGAACATGAAAAAAGCATTTTGCATTTGGCTAGAACGGAAGCCCGTTCCGGCTCGATAAAAGCAGTTGGCCAATACGAGCCGATTGAGCAAAAGACCTTGTTTGCCGCGCGCAATGAAGTACTGGATCTGCACATGGCGGAAAGTCTTGAAAACTATTTGCTGCAAATCGTTTTGGCGACCCGTAACCCTGCTGCTTACGGACAAGATCTTGCAGCTTGGCTGCAATATGGCGCAAGTCCCAGGGCCAGCATAGCGCTGGATCGTTGTTCCAGGGCCAAAGCCTGGCTGGCGCAACGCGATTTCGTCAGCCCCGAAGATATACAGGATATGGCCTTTGACGTGTTGCGGCATCGCTTGATATTGTCATACGAGGCCGAGGCGGAAGGCATCACGACCGATTATTTTATTAAAGAACTTATTGCCAGAGTTGCAGTGCCTTGATGTTGTTTGCTAAACAAGCCGATCCGGCTAAGGTCTCGGCTAGCGAATTGGTTTCAGTGTCGCTAAAGATGCTGATCGATTTGGCGAGACCCGCGGCAGGATTAAACCTGAAACATTCAGCGATACGCGCCGGCCAAAGCGGCGGTTACGTGTCCCGGTTTAAAGGCCGCGGCATGGAGTTTGAAGAGGCCAGAGGTTATCAGCCCGGCGATGACATACGCAGTATCGATTGGCGGGTTACCGCGCGTACCGGAGAAGCTCATACCAAGGTGTTTCGCGAGGAACGTGAAAGACCGGTGTTTATTTCCGTGGATAATCGTCCTGCGATGCATTTCGCTACACGCGGCGTTTTTAAATCGGTACTGGCCGCCAAGCTTGCCGGTTTAGTTGCGTGGGCAGCCCAGCACCACGGCGACAGAATTGGCGGGCAACTATTTACAGATACTGAATGCCGGGAATTAAAACCGCAAAACGGTAGACATGCGGTGTTGCGATTTTTAAATGCAATCAGTAGCCAAGATGATGTTAATCAGTTGTCCTCAGAATCAGTTACGTTGGAATATGTGCTGGCTAGGCTCATGCATCACGCCCGTCCCGGCAGTCTGGTTTATATCATTAGCGATTTTCGCGGCATTAACGAGCAGGTTGAAACTTATCTGGCAAAGTTATCGCGGCATTGCGAAGTGGTGTTGATTTTCGTCTATGATCCGTTGGAAAGCCATTTGCCGGAAAAAGGCCGCTACCGTTTTACCGACGATCAACGGGATGTGGTTATCGATACCGGCGACCGGCAGCGATTATTAAAATATCAACAACATTTTACCCAGCGTCTGAATCAGCTGGAGCAAATAGCCAAAAAAATGGGTCTGGCGCTTATTCAATGCAGCACCACAGACGATCCGATACAACGTTTAAGATAAATGAATCCAACTCTTCTTGATTTAAAAGACATTCACGAACCCGAAGCGATAGGTTGGTGGCCTCCGGCTATCGGCTGGTGGATATTGGCGGTATCGATCCCGTTGCTGATTGTTTTCCTGGTTTGGTTTTATAAAAGACTTACCCGTATGACGGCAATTAAAACCGCCAACAAAATACTGATCCAGATTAAACAGGATGCAGAGAGGGATAACCTTCAGAAATTATCCGACCTTTCAGTGTTGATCAGGCGCGTAGCGATCAGCGTATCGCCGCGAGCCAGCGCTGCCGGTTTAACCGGACGGCAATGGCTGGCATTTCTCGACCGCTCGGTAAAAGGCATGCCGTTCAGTGAGGGCGTCGGTCAACTTCTGGCTGATGCGCCTTACCAGAAAACGTCGCCTACAGAACTGGAAATATCCCAATTAATCGATCTTTGCGAAGACTGGCTTAAATCTCAGGCAAAAAAATGATTCACTTCGAATGGCCCTGGCTGTTGGCCGCTTTACCTTTGCCCTTGTTAATCCGCTGGCTGATTCCGGCCAAGATGCCCGTCGAACAGGCGGCGTTAAAAGTTCCGTTTCTAGAAGATTTTTCCGAGGGAGAAACCAAGGCAGTTTCCCAAACCCAACAATGGCCGTTATTGCTGGCGGCGATTGCCTGGTTATTGCTGGTTATTGCCTGCACTAGGCCGCAATGGCTAGGCGAACCGATTGAGCAGGTGGTCAGCGGCCGGGATTTGATGCTGGCAGTCGATCTGTCCGGCAGTATGGAAGAGCAGGATTTTGTTATTAACAAACGGGCTGTTGACCGGCTGACCGCAGCCAAAGGCGTGGCCAGCGATTTTATCAACAGGCGTGTCGGCGACAGGGTGGGCCTGATACTGTTCGGCACCCAGGCCTATTTGCAAACGCCGTTGACTTTTGACCGTAAAACGGTAATGACCTTATTAAGCGAAGCGGTCATCGGTCTTGCCGGTGACAATACCGCGATAGGCGACGCCATTGGCTTGGCAGTCAAACGGCTTAAAAATGAGGCAGCCAACAGCCGGGTTTTGGTATTGATGACTGATGGAGCCAATACCGCCGGTGAGATATCACCGTTAAAAGCCGCAGAATTGGCCGCAGCCAATCATCTGAAAATTTATACTATCGGCATAGGCGCGGATGAAATGATCGTGCGCAGTTTTTTCGGCAACCGTAAAGTTAATCCATCCGTCGATCTGGACGAGAAAACCTTGATAAAGATTGCCGAGAGCACCGGCGGCCAGTATTACCGGGCCAGAAATACCGATGAACTGAATAATATCTATATGAGACTGGACGAACTGGAACCGGTCGAAAGAGACAAACAATATTTCAGGCCCCGTAGCGAACTGTATTACTGGCCGTTGTCGCTGGCGTTAGTTTTGGCGGCGGTCATTGCATTGTCCAAGGTACGATTGTCATGAACATAGCCGAATTTCATTTTATCAGGCCGTACTGGCTGCTGGCCTTTATACCTTATCTGGTAATTCTAAGTTTAATGCTCAGGAATAAATTGAGTCAGGGCAATTGGTCGGCGGTATGCGACGCGGCATTATTGCCGTATTTGTTGCAGGACAAGCCAGTCAACCAAAGTCGCTGGCCGATAACAGCAGGTGCCATCGCCGCGCTGCTGGTGATTATCGCGCTGGCAGGGCCGACTTGGGAGCGGCTGCCGTCGCCGGTTTTCAGAAACGATTCTGCGTTGGTCATTGCGTTGGATTTGTCCCTGTCGATGGATGCCGCGGATATCAAACCAAGCCGTTTGGTTAAGGCGCGATATAAAATTGCCGATATTCTAAAACAGCGAAAAGACGGTCAAACCGCATTGCTTGTTTACGCCGGCGATGCGTTTACCGTAACGCCGCTGACCGATGACACCGAGACCATAGACAGTCAGCTGTCGGCATTGAATACCGACATTATGCCCAGCCAGGGCAGTAATGCAGCGTTGGCACTGGAAAAAGCCGTAGAGCTGCTCAAGCAGGCGGGTCTGCAAAAAGGCCAGATCTTGTTGGTCACCGATGGCGTTGATCTGGATAAAACCTTGGTGGCAGCCAAATCATTGGATAAGTATCAGCTATCGATATTAGGTGTCGGGACAGATGAGGGCGCACCGGTTGCGTTGCCTGAGGGCGGGTTTCTTAAAGACCCGCAAGGCAATATTGTGGTGCCCAAACTGAACTCCGGTGAGCTCGCAAAACTGGCGCAAGCGGGTAACGGTATCTATCAAACCATTACGGCAAAAGACGGGGACATCCAAACAGTACTGGCAAACGCAGATAGATCGGTGCAGCAGCAAGGCAAGCAAAACGATAACTTATTATTGGATCAATGGGCGGATAAAGGCCCTTGGTTGTTATTGCTGGTTTTGCCGCTGGCCGCGCTGACTTTCAGGAAAGGCTTGTTGTGTTTTGCCTTGTTGCTGATTTTGCCGCTGCCTAAAAACAGCTATGCGCTAGGCTGGCAGGATTTATGGCAGACCAAAGATCAACAGGCCCAACAAGCTTATAAAAAGCAGGATTATGCCAAAGCGGCGGAGCAATTTGAAAACCCGGATTGGAAAGCGGCTGCGCATTACAAAGCGGGTGAGTATGACAAGGCGCTGGAAAGCCTGAAAAATAGCAAGTCCGACAGCAGTGCTTATAATCAGGGCAATGCGCTGGCGAAAGCCGGTCAGTTGGAAGAGGCTATTAAAGCCTATGAAAAAGCCTTGGCTGTTAATCCTAACGATAGCGACGCCAAACACAACAAGGATGTCGTAGAAAAAGAATTGGAAAAGCAAAAACAGCAGAATCAGCAAAAGGACGATAAGCAACAATCCAAAGACGATTCCCAGCAAAACAAGGATAAAGAACAATCGGAAAAATCAGGCGAACAAAAATCCGATCAAAATAAAAACGAAGAAAAACCCGAACAAAAACCGGAGCAGAAACAATCGGACCAGCAACAGTCGGACGAAAATCAGCAGCAAGACAAAGCCGAGCAGAAAAAGCCGGAAGCCGAAAAGCCTCAGCAAGCCGAGCAGGACAAAGATGAAGCCAAGGACCAAACCAAAGAGCAAGCGCCGGTTGAAGCAGAGCCATCGGATGAACAACAGCAAGCCAATGACCAATGGCTCAAAAGAATCCCCGACGATCCAGCCGGGTTACTAAAACGTAAGTTTAAATATCAATACGGACAGCGTGGTCGTCAATCAACCGGTGATGCCGATGGCTGGTAAATATGGCTGATAATCAAATAGCCATCTTCGGTGAAGCGCTGTTCGACCAATTTCCAGACGGTCAGCAAATATTAGGCGGCGCGCCTTTTAACGTGGCTTGGCATCTTCAGGCGTTTAACCAGCGCCCGTGTTTTATCGGCCGAATAGGCCGGGATGCCTTAGGCGAGAAAATCAGGCGGGCCATGCTGGCTTGGGGCATGGCTGTTGAAAACTTGCAAGTCGATCCCGATCGTCCTACCGGAACGGTGCAGGTGAGTTTTAACAATAGCGAGCCCAGCTATGACATCTTAGCCGATCAGGCTTACGATTTTATTACCGTGCAGCAACCGGATGTAGATCGGCAGTTTAGCGTTCTTTATCACGGTACTTTGGCCTTGCGTAACCGTGTTTCGGCGCAGACCTTGCAGGACTTAACAGCGCGTCATCAAGGCAAGGTTTTTATCGATGTGAATTTAAGAGCGCCGTGGTGGCACAAAGAGGCGGTTAAACAGTGGGTTAATAAGGCGCATTGGGTCAAACTGAATCAGGATGAGTTAATGGATTTGGTCCCGCCACAAAACACAGTGCAAGAAGCAATGCGTTTGTTTATGGCGCAACATGAAATTGAAGTTCTGGTAGTTACGTGCGGTAGCCAAGGCGCGTTGGCAATTAGCCGAGCCGGGGAATTTATTGAAGTTATGCCGGTGGCCGATTTAGCCGTGATCGATACCGTAGGAGCCGGCGATGCGTTTGCGGCGGTTCTGCTGCTGGGCATACAGCATGACTGGGCATTGCAATTGACTATGGAACGGGCGCAGTCGTTCGCGTCCGCTTTAGTAACTCAAAGAGGCGCTACGGTTCAGGATATGAATTTCTATCGGCCGTTTATTGCTGCATGGAATCTTGGTTAATCTAAATGATGAACATGAATACTATAAAAAAACTATTTTTTCTTTTGCTGCTGTTGAATGTTGCGACAGCCAATGTATTTGCGGCACAAACACAAATCAGCGTGTCGTTCGACCGCAACCCGGTCAGCCTGGATGAATCGTTCCAGATTATTTTTACCGCCAACGACACACCGGATAACGACCCGGATTTCACCCCGCTGGAACAGGATTTCGAGATACTCGGCCAAAGCCAGAGCAGCAATTCGTCCTGGATTAACGGACAGTCTAGCAAGACCATACAGTGGACGCTTAATGTGATGGCCAAACATCCAGGCAGTTTGACTGTTCCGCCGGTCAAGTTTGGCGATGATGTCAGTCAACCGGCAAGCATTCTGGTGACTCAGGCGACAGCCAATAAAGCCGTCAATACCGACGATGATTTGTTTTTGGAGGTTGAGGCGAATCCTGAGAGTCTTTATGTGCAATCCCAGGTTCTTTATACCGTGCGTTTATACAGAAGGGTCGACATCGCTCAAGCGGCTTTGAATGAACCGGAGCTGGGCGATGCCGTGATTGAAAAATTGGGTGATGACAGCAATTACAATACCCAGATCAACGGAGTGAATTATTTGGTCACTGAGCGCAAGTACGCGATTTTTCCGCAAAAAAGCGGTTCAGTGACGATCAAGCCTTTGGCGTTAACCGCAGAGGTCATGGTTAACAGCCGCCCGAGTTTTAACAGTTTTTTTAATTCCCGGATGACCAAAACCAAAAAAGTGTTATCCAAGTCGGTAACGCTGGATGTCAAACCCGCGCCGGCAACTTTTACCGGAAAGCATTGGCTTTCAGCTGAACATCTGGTGTTAAAGGAAGAATGGTCGGGCGATAACCAGCAAATGAGAGTCGGCGAGCCTTTGACCCGAACTTTGACGCTGTTGGCTAAAGGCACGACCGTCGGACAGTTGCCGGAATTAAACGCAAATAAAATCAATGACCAATTAAAAACTTACCCTGATCAGCCGGTATTGCAGGAACAGAAAAAGCCGGAAGGCCTGATTGCTTTCAGGGAAGAAAAAATAGCCATTATTCCATCGAAAGCGGGGTTCTACAAGCTGCCGGCAATAGAAATTCCCTGGTTTAATACCCAAACCCAAAAAATGGAAATAGCTAAAATTCCGGAAACCAACATCACGGCGCTGGAAGTGGAAGGAGCCCAGCAAGCTCCGGTTACACCGGTAGCTCCACCGATGGAGCAACAACCAAAAAAAGTTGAACAACCCGCGCCGACGGTTGTTTCTCAGCCGCAGCAACAAAATACCTGGTTTTGGGTTGCTATGTTTTTAGGGACGGGTTGGTTGGCGACACTGGTTTATTTCCTAACAAAACGTCCGGCTAAAAAACCGGTCGAGGAAAAAAGTGAACCGGAGCTACGCTTGGCTGACAGCGTAAAAAACCTGAAAAAAGCCTGCGCCGATAATAATGCCGTGGCTGCGAAAGATGCGCTGCTGGCATGGGGACGGCAAAAATCCGGGGCAACGAGCCTTGGCGCTATCGCCGAGTTAAGCGATGCGAGGCTAAGGGATGAAATTTTGCATTTGAACCAGATTTTGTATGGTAAAACCGCTGATCAGTGGCAGGGTAAAAAACTGTTTCAAGCGTTCGCTGAAAATAAAGCTAGGGAAAAAATAGCGATTAAGGAAGATGATAAATTGGAGCCGCTTTTTCGGTTGTGATTTGTATACCTCTGAACTTGATCTGACCGCTTCAAATATTACTTTGGATGAGTATGACATTGAATGCCTCAGTTCGGCCAAAACCAGACGACCAACAAATCTCGGTTAAAGACGGGAAATGGTTCAAGAGCAGACATTAACGGCTGCCGTTCATTGCAGCGTTAATCGCCTCAGCCCATGGTAAGCGTTGTGGAATTGGGAAAAGTCATTTGTAGAGAAGTTCTGAGTTACCTTTTTTGCGGTGGCGAACGGCAAGACCAACTCCGCGAAAGTCGGGCGTCCAGACGTGAACCTCTCCGCCGTCGTCTAATAGGAAGCGAAGCGTACCGCCCGTCTTGGATGGCTCTGCCGTGCCTTTGGTCCTGGAATACATAAACTGTCGGCTAAAGGCATCTGCTGGACCAAGGAAATCTAGAATCTGCTGTATGTTCGGCGGATGATGTGGGCCGTAAAAAAAAGCGTCTACGGCATCTGGAGTTCGGTTGGAACGAACAGCATGAGTTGTGAGTTGTTCTGGTAATTGCTGATTCCAATTCCATTTGGCGTAGTCTGCGAATGCGTAATCAATCGTGACAAGCATTAAAAGCAAGATACCTAGAATCACGCGTTTCTTCAAGTGCATGTACCAACAGCTAATAAGTTGTTAGAAAAGTTATTGTATATGGCCCCAATTTGGATGACTACAGTTTCTTTTTTATCACGACGACAGCCTGTTATGTTGCTGTTTACCAGCCATTTGAATAATTCCAGCGAAAGTCTCCTTCGGGTCAACTAAGACGGTCAATGCCCTGATACAGCTGAACCTCATTTTAGACTCTGTCAGATCAAGTTCAGAGCTTTACAAATTATAAGCAATCAGCGTCTTAGCGTTCTATTTTTTGCTGTTTTCTCTGTGCTCTTCGTGCCTTCGTGGTGAATTGATCATTTAGCCGCAAGCGCCTTAAAATATTCCACCGCCATAAACAGCGCGGCAATCGAGCGGGCTTCGGTGCATTCCCCGGTGGCCAACAATTCGTTGATGCGGCTTAATTTCCACGGAACAACTTCCAATTCTTCGGGTTCATCGCCTTCCAGTTTTTCGGCATACAAATCCTGGGCGATCACAATCTCGGTCATGTGTTCCAGATAGGACGGCGCGATCGAAAAAGAGCTTAAGTGATGCAGGCTTCTGGCGCCAAAGCCGACTTCCTCTTTAAGCTCCCGGTTTGCGGCTTCCAGGAAAGATTCGCCTTTATCGGTTTTGCCTTTGGGCAAGCCCAGCTCATAGCGGTGCACTCCGGCGGAATATTCCCTGATTAACAGCACCGTTTCATTATCCAGCATCGGCACAATCAGCACCGCGCCGCCCGAGTGACCACGGGCCAAGCGTTCGTAGTTGCGCAGTTCGCCATTGCTGAATTCAATATCCAACGATTCGATGCGGAATAATCGGCTGGTAGCGATGGTTGTTTTGTTAAGGATGATTGGTTTTTCAGCCATTGTGCTATTTTATTAAGTATTTTTTGTAAATATAACGCACTCTGATGATCGATTGGAAAAAAGTTGACACCGTTTTACTGGATATGGACGGGACATTGCTGGATTTGAATTTTGATAACCATTTCTGGAAAGAGTTTGTGCCGCTTAAATTTGCCGAAAAACAGAGCTTGTCGATAGAAGCTGCAAAACAGCAATTGGAGCCGCGCTTTAAAAGTATGGAAGGCAAACTGGAATGGTATTGCCTTGATTATTGGAGCGATGAGTTAGCGCTGGATATTGCCGGATTGAAAGCGGAAATTTCAGGCTTAATCTCGGTATTGCCGCATGTGACGGAGTTTCTGGAAAAAGTTCATCGTTCGCCCAAAAAGGTCTACTTGGTAACCAATGCGCATCGGGATAGCTTGGGTCTTAAAATGGAAAAAACCTGTCTCCAGGAATTTTTCGACGGGATTATCAGCTCTCATGATTTGGGATTTCCGAAAGAACATGCCGATTTTTGGCGGTTGTTACAACAGCGCATATCGTTTGAAAAGCAAACCGCGCTGTTGATCGATGATAGCTTGGCGGTGTTGAATTCCGCCAAGCAGTTCGGTATCGCCTATTTAATTTCGGTGAGTAAGCCCGATACCAAACTGCCCAAAAGAGAAATAGCCGGTTATCCTGCTATTGAGGATTTTCGGGAGCTAATGGCTGGGCTTTAGGTTTCCATTTTTTGTCTTGATTTGGACGTTTTCCCTGATATTCGGTTCTGGGTTTTTCAGGCCTTCTTGCCGGTTTGACAATTTCTGCTAAAAGATCGGCAGTAACGGGCAGAACCGGAATCTTTTGACCAATATAGTCTTCAATATCCGGCATCGAATAAGCGTACTGTTCACAGATAAAACTGATGGCTACTCCGCTGGCGCCAAAGCGCGCAGTACGGCCGATTCTGTGTACATAATCTTCCACATCCTGCGGCAGATCGTAATTGAATACATGAGAGACATCGGCAATATGCAGGCCCCTGGCCGCAACATCGGTTGCAATCAATAAGGTAATTTTGTTTTCCTGAAAATCGCTCAACAAGCGTTGGCGTTTATCTTGCGGGACATCGCCGCTGAGCGCAGCGGTTTTGTAGCCGTTAGCGTTTAAGGTGTCATCAAGGCGTTCGGCACAGCGTTTGGTGTTAACAAAAATAATGCTGCGCTGCGGTTGGTGCTGATTCAATATGCCAACTAACAAAGGAATTTTTTGCTCATTCGAAGGACAAAATGCGCTTTGTTGTATAGCCTTGGAAGTGATTTCTTCGGTTTCGATCTTAATCAAAACCGGGTTGTTCATATGCTCGTAGGCCAGCTCGGTCACTTTGTAAGATAAGGTTGCCGAGAACAACATATTCAAGCGCTGATTAGGCGGCGGCATGCGCCGCAATAAATAGCGAATGTCTTTGATAAAGCCCAAATCGAACATGCGATCGGCTTCGTCCATCACCGTGACTTTGACGTTATCGAGAGTGAACGCGTTTTGCCGGTAGAAGTCGATAATACGGCCGGGTGTGCCGATGATAATGTCGACATTGGACTTGATGCTGTCCAGTTGTTTTTGATAGTCGGTACCGCCGTATATGAGTGCAAATTTAAGATTAAGATGTTTGCCCAGTTGCAAGGCATCTTTGTGGATCTGAATCGCTAACTCGCGGGTTGGTGCGAGAATAATGGCTCTGGGATATTTGATTTTTTTGCTTTTGGTAACGGCTTTGATAACTGACTTTTCTTCGCCGTCCATGCCATCGTCGATTTCCGCTTCTACATCGTCCTCAGCATCGTTAATCAAATACTGAAAAGTAGCCAGTAAAAAAGCGGCGGTTTTGCCGGTTCCGGTTTGGGCTTGACCCGCAATATCCTTGCCCCGTAACGATAAGGGTAAAGCCTGCCGCTGGATAGGAGTGCAGTGATTAAAGCCTGCGTCTTTTAAACTGCGTAAAATAGAATCAGACAATTCAAGATTGCTGAAGCGGATTTGAGTTAAATGTGTATTGTTCATAGGCTATAGCATAACGTAAAAATCAAAACAGCTGAAATTGATTGACTACCCGCTTCATCCCTCCTATAGTTTTGGTTTTAACAATTGGAGAAATAAAGTGAGCGATTCAGTCCTTCATGTAAGCGATAGTGAGTTTAACGAAACTGTTATTAAAGCTGCGGGTCCTGTGCTGGTTGACTACTGGGCTGAATGGTGCGGACCCTGTAAAATGATTGCACCGATTCTGGATGATATTGCCAAAGAATATGCGGGCAAGCTGACTGTTGCGAAATTAAATATAGACGAAAATCCGGAAACACCCCAACATTACGGCGTACGCGGCATTCCAACATTAATGCTGTTTAAGGACGGCGAAGTGGAAGCAACTAAAGTCGGCGCATTGTCAAAATCACAACTTGCGGCTTTTCTTGACAGCAACATTTAAACACGTCTAATTACTCAAAATTGGCTCAGGCCTGTCACAAAAGGTTGGACGGGGCTGAGTACTTGAGTTACACTTATGCGGTGCGATAATCATGCGCACCCGATCATATCGTCCGATAAACTATACCCCTGAATTATTCCTGTCCTCCTAGTTGCGGTTTTACACCGTATGTACTTTTCCTTGAGTTATCTTTTATATGAATCTAACTGAGTTAAAACTAAAACAAATAAGTGAAGTCATTGAAATTGCCGAGTCCCTTGGGCTTGAAAATGTAGCCCGGTCGCGAAAGCAAGACTTGATTTTCGCCATATTGAAAAAGCAGGCAAAGGCCGGCGACGATATATCCGGCGACGGCGTTTTAGAGATTTTACAGGATGGTTTTGGTTTTTTGCGTACGCCGGGCTGCTCGTATTTAGCAGGGCCTGACGATATTTATGTTTCGCCCAGTCAGATCAGACGATTTTCCTTAAAGACCGGCGATACCATTAGCGGAAAGATCAGGCCACCCAAAGATAACGAACGTTATTTCGCAATGCTCAAGGTTGACCAGATCAATTTTGAACCCCCCGAGAACACCAAAAACAAAATTACTTTTTCAAACCTGACGCCCTTATTTGCTAAACAAAGATTCGTGCTTGAGCAGGGCAATGGCACCAGCGAAGATTTAACCGGACGCATCATCGATTTAATAGCTCCCATCGGTAAAGGTCAACGCGGATTGATCGTATCGCCGCCTAAAGCCGGTAAAACCATGATCCTGCAAAGCCTGGCGCAGGCCATCGCAGAACAGAATCCCGAATGTTACCTGATTGTTTTGCTTATCGATGAACGCCCCGAGGAAGTCACAGAGATGGAGCGTTGCGTTCGCGGCGAAGTCATTTCCAGTACCTTCGATGAACCGGCAACCCGGCACGTACAAGTGGCAGAAATGGTTATTGAAAAGGCGCGTCGATTGGTCGAACACAAACACGACGTGGTCATTTTGTTAGACTCGATTACCCGTTTGGCCAGAGCATATAACACTGTTGTACCTTCATCAGGCAAGATCTTAACCGGTGGTGTGGATGCGAATGCATTGGAAAAACCGAAACGCTTTTTCGGCGCGGCGCGGAATATAGAAGAAGGCGGCAGTTTGACGATTATTGCTACTGCGCTGGTTGATACCGGTTCAAGAATGGACGAGGTAATCTACGAGGAGTTTAAAGGTACCGGTAACATGGAATTGCATTTGGATCGCAAAATTGCCGAGAAAAGAATTTACCCGGCGATTAACATCAATCGTTCCGGTACCCGTCGGGAAGAATATCTTGTCGATCCCGATACCCTGCAAAAAACCTGGATTTTGCGCAAGATTCTTCAGCCCATGGATGAAACAGCGGCTTCAGAATTCCTGCTTGGTAAGCTTAAAGATTTTAAAACGAACTCAGAATTTTTTGAGTCGATGAAGCGATAGTTTTTGTAAGGCGGATAAATTGCGCAACATTGACCAATGTTGCGCATTGCCGTTAAAAAACCAATAATCAGTCTTTCGGCGGGATGTAACCTTCCGGCATTTCGTTGTGGCCTTCAAACAGAAACTTGTCTCTTTCCTCGGCTAGAAATGCTCGGGCTTTCGGATCAAAGCTGGCTAATCTGCCTTCATTAATCAGCATGGTTTGCTTGGCTAACCATTCTTTCCAGGCTTGTTTGGATACTTTTTCAAATATTTCCTGACCTTTAGGGCCGGGAAACGGCGGCGCATCCAGGCCTTCGGCTTCTATTCCCAGTTTTACGCATTTAACCATTCTAGTCATTTTATTCCCATGTTTAATTGTTGCAAAAGCAGCTTAATTGGTGCGGCTAAGCCAAGCTGATTAACGTGTTCAGCTTTATACCAGACAGTTTGATCAGCTTCCATCACAAAATTTATAGGGTTATCGGCTTTAATAAGCAGCGGTGTGTAGTCCAAATGATAATGGGAAAAAGTATGGCGCTTGGTTGGCAGTGTCTGCCGGTCGGCAATATGGATATTTTTGCTCAAGCACCAATCGTTTGCCGCCTTAACGCTGTTGAATTCCGGAAGGCTCCATAAGCCGCCCCAGATACCGGTTGGGGGTCTTTTTTCCAGCATTATCCGGCTGTCGGCATTGCGTAATAATAAAAAAGTGGTTTGTTTAACAGGCAGGATCTTGGTGGGCTTAGGTGTCGGGAATGCCGAGACATTATCCGCAAGTCTGGCTAAACAATTGTCTTTAAGAGGACAGGCTCCGCAAGCAGGTTTGCCGCGGGTGCAGAGTGTTGCGCCCAAGTCCATCATGGCCTGAGTGTAATCCGCGACGCGAGCTATCGGGGTAAGTTTGGCGCTGATTGTCCACAGTTCTTTATTGACTGCGGTATTGCCTGGCCAGCCGGAGACTGCTCTAAATCGGGTTAGAACCCTTTTAACATTGCCATCAAGAATCGGGTGGCTTTTGTTAAAAGCAATGCTCAATATGGCTCCAGCCGTTGACAGGCCTATGCCGGGCAATTTTACCAGTTCATCCAGCGTATTGGGGAAGCTGCCCTGCTCGGCAATAAGTTGCGCCGTTTTATGCAGGTTGCGGGCTCGCGCATAGTAGCCCAGGCCGGACCAAAGATGCAGAACCTCATCGACAGGCGCGTTCGCCAAACTTTCTATATCAGGGAATTTTTCTATAAAAGCATTAAAGTACGGAATAACCGTCGCGACCTGGGTTTGCTGCAACATGGTCTCGGAAAGCCAAACGCGATATGGCGACAGGTCTTTTTGCCAAGGTAGGTCTTTACGGCCGTATTGATCGAACCAAGCAAGGATGTTTTGTTGAAAAGCGGATGGACTCATAAGAGGCAAAAGATAAAAGATGAAGGGCGAAAGGTTGCGTAGTTTAAGGGCGGCTTTTTTCGCCCTGTGCCTTTCGCCTTTTGTCTGCTCCACCTCACTTCAAAAAGCCTTTTAACAGATTGCCCACGCCGGAACCTAATTTCTTATCAAGTTTATTAATTAGTTTATCAATTTTGGCTTTGTTTTTGTCGGTCAATAATGAGGCTATATCAACCGAATAAGACGGGTTGTCGAGCGTTCCTGCAATATTAATGATCGCTGCGCCTTTAATTTGCTCAGGCTCTTCGGCATTGACCAGCTTAGCGTCGATTTTATAGTCTACAGCTTCAGAAATTAGATTTATGTTGCCTTTACCATCGACATGTAATTTGGAGGATTTGGCAACAAGGTCGTTATTTTGGAGCAGGCCATTGGTGATCGTCGCTGTGCCGCTCATTTCCGAAAATAATGTTTGATCGTTTTTAGCGTCAGCGGGCAGAGCGGAGCCTTTAATCAGCGCCTTACCTTCATCAATGATTTTTTGCAGATTAAAACCTTTGAGCACGCCATCTTTGAACAAGAAGCTTAACTGGCCTTTTAACGAAGCTTTCAATTCGTCTGTGTTGTTACCCTGTCCTTGCAACTGTGCGGATGCGTTAACGATACCGCTCATTCGGGCTTTACCTTGGTAGTCTTTCAACAAAGGCTCGATTTGCACATGATCTATTTTTTCGTTTATTGCCAGCGTCGATTTGTCGTCACGTGTGTTCATGTTGAGGTTGCCGGAATAACTGCCTTGATACAACTGTTTGACCGACTGTTGTGTGGTAATGGTACCGTCTTTAGCATTCAAGTTTATATGGACGTCCTGCATCGCCAAACCTTTGACTTTGAGCTTGCCAAGCGCCACAGTACCGTTGGTGTTGAGTTTTCTCAACATTTCAACCGGTAAAGCGGAAGCGCCGGCGGCCAGTGACACAGCGGGACTGGCTATGGGTTTGGATGACTTATCGGGAGGGGGTAAATAACGATCGAGATCAAGCGCATCAATGTCTAAGTTGAAGTTGACAGCAGGCCGAGAGAAGTCTTTAACGGTGACAGAGCCTATTATTTTGGTATCGTCCAGCATCATTATCAGGCTTTGCAGATCGGCCGAATCGGTTGTCGCGGTCAAGTCAAAGTTGGCGGATAGTTTGCTTAGGGCATTGGCATCCTGCATTGTAGGCAAGGAGATCGCTAATTGCTGTATTACTTTGGCGGGACTGAATGGCGCAACGGTAACAGCCCCCTGAAAAGAGGGCTTATCCTTGATAGAAGTGCCGGTCATTTCAACAGCGGCGAGCGTCACATCGCCGGATTTGAGCTGCAATCCATAAATTTTGGCCGTTTGTTGGTTCATATCCAGTGCTGCATCGGCAACAGTCAATGCCGTTGTTAATGTTTTGCCGGGAACGGTTTCGCCTGATGTAGTTACTTGCAAATCGCTATGGCGTAATGCAAAAGCATCAAGTTTTTCATTAACACTTAATTCGGTGCTTAATTTGATGGTCTGAACCGCTTTGGATCTACTGTCCAAAGCGGTTAGGGAAACGGCGACGGCCATCGGTTCATCAAAGGCAAATTTATCGGTATTTAGGTTAAGGTCTTTTATTTCGATGTATTTTTCGGTTTTTAGGTCATCCCAGTTAATTTGGGCATTCTCAATAGCAATGCCGCCAATGGTAAAAGTCGCCGGTGCTGCTTTGGGTGTCGGTTGCTCATCCTGTTTACCGGCGACAGTCGCCGGTGCTACAGTTTTGGTAGTTAGATCATCCCAATTTGAGATGCCCTGTTTGTTCCTGACAAGGTTCAAAGTCAAGCCTTTTAAGACAATACGGTCGACTTCTACTTTTTTTGATAACAGAGGCAGTAACAGCACTTTTACATTGCTTTCTTCTATTGTTGTAAAGGGCCGATCTTGAAACTCCGGTGTATTGTTTAATGCAATTTTACCTGTTGAAACGCCGACCCAAGGAAATAATGAAAGTTTTAATTCGCCGTCCAGCACCAGTTCCCGGCCGGTCTTTTCCTTAACAGCAGCGGCAATTTCAGGTTTAAAATCGTTAGGGTCGAAAACAAACGGCAGAATGCAGACAACGGCTATCAGCAGCAAAACTATTGCGGCAAGAGTCGATACGATAGCTTTAAACGGGTTTTCCACAATATTCTCCTAGCGTAAAAAATGTAATGACGATCAATTATGGAATATGATTATCTACTTAATAACAGCTGTTGCCAGTTAAACACTAATTGGGTAGAGTCTAAGACACTGTATGTTTATTATAATTAAAAATGAGGTGGGAAAATGTTGCATTTAGCTAGATTTGCTGCAATTGCAGTTCTTGTTTGGTTTTATATGACCGCAAAGGAAAAAGGAGAGCCGCCGATTAACTGGGCTATTATAGGATTGATCGGTTATTGGATTGCCTGGTGGGCAGTTAAGTTGACGGTAGTTAACGCTTTATCGGGCATGGTTGCTAAAAGTGCGACAGGCACTTTTTTGCTGGTGCAAGTGCCGGCTTTATGCGCAATCGGTGCGGCTTTTTTAATCAGAAAGAAACTGTTGGCGGATGCTGCTGCTAAAAAAGAGTAAACGGAATTATAAAATGCGGTCATTGTTTGTTTATGGCTTTTTTACTGTGAAAAATTTCACAAACATGACCGCGTAAACTATAACCCGGTAAAATTAAAAAGAACAATTGATGCAGAGCTAGCTTCCAAAACTGATTTTTTTATCGATAAGCCGAAAAACAGTTTTACCCCGTTCTTCCTTAGCCTTCCAAGTCTGGTCGCCGATCCGGACTTCAACGCCGCTATAAAGGGTTTGTTCTGCAATAATTTTGGCATATTCCGCAAAGGACATTTCAGAGAGAAGACTTTCCCGATCAGCCTGATGCCGGTCGATTTCGGTCGTTAATTTGTCTAAAGTGCGGCGGGCTTTATCCAACAGCCCGTTTTTGTCTTTTTCAGGATTGTTTTCAACGAAAGCGATAATCTTCTTTATATCGTCCTGACTTTTTTCATTCGCCTCGATTTCACTTTCGATACCGTTTAGTTGCTCCTGAGTATGGGGATTTAAGCCGGCCTGGATATAGGTTTTAACGCCGGCATCAGACCCGATTGAGGCCGCTTGTATCAACATCATTGCACATGCGGTACCGCCTATGATGAGTCCTTTTTTTCCTCCGGATTTTCCAACCAAAATTTGATTTATTGCAGTCAATTGGCTATTCATCGAATATTCTTCAATGACGATGCTGGTGCCCGCCTCAATACTGACATATTTGGCATAACGTGCGCGGACCGAACCTTTGCAAGAAATTCTTCCGCTTATTTGAGCGTTCGAGCCACCGCCAGGGTCACTGTTACCGATTACGCCGCCTTTGATATTGATATCGCCGCCTGCTTCAATTATTGCGGCTTCAACAGTTCCTCCTACGAAGATGTCATTTAGCGCATAAACCTTCATCCCTTCCATAACATCGCCTAAGACATTAATCGTGCCGTCGAAACTTAAATTACCGGTTGAGATGTCTACCTGCGGCACGGTGATGGTAGGCGATACCATAACACCATTGGGAATCAGCAGCGGTTGGCCCATAATCGCTGCCAGCAGCAGGTTTCTATCCTCCGGGTCAAACATGGCGCCTTTTAGCTCCGAAGAAAAAGGCGTGTTCTGACTAGGCTTTGGTGTAATTATTTGCCCCAGGACGTTTTTTCCCTTTGTCCCTTCGGTAGCAAGGGTACGACGCATCAGCGGCTCACCTTCCTTGACCAGAATAAGATGTCCAAGATCACGAAAATCCGCAATGCCGTGTTCATTTATTTGGGGACGTCGTTCTTGCATTTCCGGCACCAAGCTATGGAACTGTGCGTCAAGGCCAGGCACGGCCGGCTGGCCTTGAGCAATAAGATAATCCGTGACCTGATCTTCTTTCAGGGCGGCTTCGATTTCAGCGGCGGAAATGAGGCCGTTGATTATGCCCTTTTCTTTAAGGGATTGACGGATTTGATCAAAGGTGACAGGGATGCCCCCGTATGCGCGGGTCATCGTAAGCCGGGCGGTCATCTTATCCTCGGAGACCTTGATGATGAATTCGCCATTCCGGCGTTCACCGATTTCCAGCACAAAACCGGCATTGGAATTGTTGTACGTCTGTACTAAACGGGAGAGGGCTTTTTCATCTAAAAACAGGTCAGCCATACCCTGCCGAACCAGAATTTCCTTGATCGCATCTTCGTCAAGCGTAACCTTGGATTCATCCGGTTCGAACACCGCAAGTAATTTATTGTTTTCGTCCAGTTTGAATATCAGTGCATCTTTAGGTATCACCACGTCGTCCACTGTTGTCCCCTTAGACAAAACTTGTAAAGCTGCCGGATATGAAAATATATATACAATTTAAATTTGAATATGCCAATTCGAACACAATTATTGTTAGATAAAACGAGAGTAGAGCTTGAGCAATGGAAAAGATAAACTCTAAACATTCTCAGTTAAATATTATAATTAAAAATCAATAGCTTCAGAATTTCTGTTTTTAACATTGTAAATTAGGTAAAAAAAATGAATCTGTCAACAACAGGATGCTTTTTGTTCGAAGATAATGGTTATTAACATCCACTTAAAATCCGCTGAACAGTGCGCTACGAGCTAAAGTCCGTGAGTTGCATATACTCTCAGGCATCATGTAATGAACTGGAGTTGAACCGGCTTGGTAAGGGAAGATGCCATTCAATCTAGTGCCCCGTCTCTGCCAGCCAAAAAATCACTCAGCTTAAATTAACCTTGCCGCATTACGGGATGCTTTGGGAAATGCCTTGATGGAGCGAGTTAATCAGGTGCAATTAACATCGCTAATTCTGCTGATGAAATTGCGCTACTTATTAAAGACATGGTAGCCAACTGCGCGAAATGCAGGAATTGGCGCAAATTGAAGAAGAAAATGTCGTGCAGAAAGTTTAACGAATCGCTAGTTTTGAAATCGCTCAAGTTCAGGCAGTCATCCAAACCATACGTAAGCAAAGGCCTTACCTTTGTGAGCTAAGACTGAAAAACAAGAAAAACTTATTCTTGGAGCAGACCTTTCCGGTTATCGTGGAAGTTGTGAAACTGGCTAATAAACGGCTTTAGCTTTTAACCCTGCCTATGTTTAAAGTGTGCCAATTAAATCTGTAACGGTTTTGTAAACTTGAATCACGTACTAGAAGATAATTTAAATGGCATGTGGTTTATGGGAACAAAACAGGCATTAAGATTTCTGCCTTAGTTTTCAATTACCATAAAAATTTGTTCCTCTTTCTCCTCGTAGGTTAAACTAGCAAAAATATGGTTAGACAATTCACAAAGATGCTGTCCCCCAAGAGACTCACGAATTTCATAAAAGCGCAAATGCGCCTCGGCAAGCAATATTGCAGAGAACATAAATATTTTAGGCATATTGAATGATTTTAGTAACGGGCGGAGCCGGGTTTATCGGTGCAAATTTTGTATTGGATTGGTTGGCGCAATCCGACGAAACTGTCATCAATCTCGACGCACTCACTTATGCAGGCAACCGCCAGAATCTTGAGTCACTGGCTCGCGATGAGCGTCATCTTTTTGTGCAAGGCGACATCGGCGACTCCATCTTGGTGGACAGGCTGCTCGTCCAGCATCGCCCCCGCGCTATCATCAATTTTGCAGCCGAGAGTCATGTAGATCGGTCTATCCACGGCCCGGAAGATTTCATCCAAACCAATATCGTCGGTACTTTTCGTCTGCTGGAAGCGGTACGAGCTTATTGGAACGAGCTGCAAGACGAAGCCAAACAAAACTTTCGTTTTCTGCATGTTTCCACCGATGAAGTTTATGGTTCTCTCGTTAAAGATGATCCAGCCTTTACCGAAACCCACCGCTATGAGCCCAACAGTCCTTACTCGGCCAGCAAAGCCGCCAGCGATCACTTGGTGCGTGCCTACCACCATACCTACGGCTTGCCTGTGCTCACCACTAACTGTTCCAACAACTACGGCCCGTATCATTTTCCGGAAAAGCTTATCCCGCTGATGATTATCAATGCTCTCGCAGGTAAACACTTGCCCGTTTATGGCGATGGGCAGCAAATCCGAGACTGGCTCTACGTCAAAGACCATTGCAGCGCCATTCGGCGAGTACTGGAAGCAGGAAAAGTCGGCGAGGTCTACAACATCGGTGGCTGGAATGAAAAACCTAATATCGACATTGTCCACACTGTTTGCGCATTGCTTGATGAACTCCAAGCCAGAGCGGACAGCAAGAGCTATCGTGAACAAATTACCTATGTTACGGATCGTCCCGGTCATGATCGACGCTATGCCATTGATGCGAGCAAAATAGAGCGAGAGCTTGGTTGGAAGCCGACCGAAACTTTCGAAACCGGTATTCGGAAAACGGTTCAATGGTATCTGGAAAACCAGAGTTGGGTAGCCAATGTTCAATCCGGCAGCTACCGCGAATGGGTAGAGAAGAACTACACAGGGCGCACTGCATGATAAATCTGTCTGGAGCAAATTTGCATGGCATCATCGATAGAAAAGTGCCGGGCAGGAATAGCCAAACATGAGAATCCTTCTGTTTGGTAAAGGCGGTCAAGTCGGCTGGGAGTTGCAACGCAGCCTTGCGCCTTTGGGTGAGTTGGTGGCGCTGGGTACTGACAGTCAGAATCTGTGCGGCGACTTCACCAAGCTGGATGGCATTGCCCAAACCGTTCGCGACGTCGTCCCTGATATCATCGTCAATGCCGCAGCCCATACCGCAGTCGACAAAGCCGAAAGCGAGCCAGAGTTAGCTCGTATTATTAACGCACGAGCCCCTGAAGTTTTGGCTCAAGAAGCCAAGCGTAGCGGTGCTTGGCTCATCCATTATTCCACCGATTATGTGTATGACGGCAGCGGCGACCAACCGTGGATCGAAACCGATCCTACCGGTCCACTGAGTGTCTATGGCAAAACCAAACTGGAAGGTGAAGATGCTATTCGCTCTTCGGACTGTCAACACGTTATTTTTCGAACCAGCTGGGTTTATGCCGCGCGCGGCGGTAATTTTGCAAAAACCATGTTGCGGCTAGCGCAAGAGCGGGATTGTCTCACCGTCATCAACGACCAGATTGGTGCGCCTACCGGTGCAGAGTTGCTGGCCGATGCAACTGCCCATGCTATTCGAGTAGCCCAGCAGCGTCCTGATGTCAGTGGCCTGTATAATCTGGCGGCAGGAGGCGAAACTTCTTGGCACGGCTACGCCAGTTTTGTAATTGAATTTGCCCGCCAAGCAGGTATCGCGATAAAGGTTACGCCTGAAGCAGTCCAGCCCGTGCCCGCCAGTGCATTTCCATTGCCCGCTCCGCGGCCCAAGAATTCGCGCCTGGATACCCGGAAACTGCAAAACACCTTCGGCCTGAATCTACCCCATTGGCAAAGCGGCGTTACTCGCATGCTTACCGAAATTCTTGAGAAGTAATTATGACCCAACGCAAAGGCATTATTTTAGCTGGTGGCTCCGGCACCCGGCTTTACCCGGTGACCAAAGTAGTTTCTAAACAACTGCTACCCATTTATGATAAGCCGATGATCTACTACCCACTCAGCACTTTGATGCTGGCGGGTATTCGAGAGATCCTGATCATTTCCACCCCGCAGGATATACCGCGTTTTGAGCAACTGCTTGGTAACGGTAGCGAATGGGGCCTTAATCTGCAATACGCGGTGCAACCCAGTCCGGACGGCCTTGCCCAAGCATTTATCATTGGTCGAGACTTCATTGGCGATGCTCCAAGTGCGCTGGTGTTGGGAGATAATATTTTCTATGGCCACGATTTGCATACCCAACTTGAGCACGCCACAATGCGTAAACAAGGCGCTACTGTCTTTGCTTACCATGTGCAAGACCCGGAGCGTTACGGCGTAGTAGCTTTTGACGCGCAAGGCCATGCTACCAGTCTGGAAGAAAAGCCCGCAAATCCTAAGAGCAACTATGCTGTCACTGGAATATATTTTTACGACAATCAGGTCGTCGATATTGCCGCCAACCTTAAGCCATCTGCTCGGGGCGAGTTGGAGATTACCGATTTGAACCGTATTTATCTTGAGCGCGACCAACTCAATGTGGAAATCATGGGACGAGGTTACGCTTGGCTCGATACCGGTACTCACGAGAGTCTGATCGAAGCCAGCAATTTCATCGAGACTATCGAACATCGACAGGGCTTGAAGGTGGCTTGTCCGGAAGAAATCGCCTATCGCAAAGGGTTCATTGACGCCAAGCAACTTGAAAAGTTGGCTAAGCCGCTCGCTAAAAATGGCTACGGGCAATACCTGCAACGTTTGCTGAAAGAAGGGGGGCGGTTGTGAAAGTAATTTCTACGACCATTCCTGATGTGCTCATCATCGAACCTAAAGTGTTTGGCGACGAACGCGGCTTTTTTTTCGAAAGCTTTAACCGCCGTCAATTTGCCGACCTGATTGGGCGCGATGTCGATTTCGTGCAGGACAATCACAGCCGTTCTGTAAAAAACGTGCTGCGCGGTCTGCATTATCAAATCCAGCAGCCGCAAGGCAAACTGGTGCGTGTAGTGCAAGGGGCAGTTTTTGACGTAGCCGTAGATATTCGCCGCATGTCGCCCGCATTTGGGCGACATGCGGCAGTGGAACTGTCTGCGGAAAATAAACGCATGATCTGGATTCCCGAAGGCTTTGCGCATGGTTTTATGGTTATTTCGGATACCGCAGAGTTCCTCTACAAAACCACTGACTACTGGGCGCCTGAATTCGAGCGCAGCATTGCCTGGAATGACCCTGCCATCGGTATTCAATGGCCCATCCAAGACTCCCCGATTTTGTCCGTAAAAGATCAACAGGCTAAACCATTGGCGGAATCGGAGTATTTTGTATAATCCCCGTGCTGTCCAGCTCACATCATTGCGGCATTGGTCAAAAGTTTCTGGGATAACTGCTTAGCTCACCGTACAAATAACCAAGCGCGAAGTTTGATCCCAAAAAGAGCATTTCACTCTTGCCAAATTTTTCTAACTAATTGAAATTATGCCGCAAGGAGGCAACTATCTAAGAACTTAACAGTCACTCTTTGGGTGAAACCGAACCGAAAACACTCATTCCTATTTCTGGAGTAGTCACAATAGAAACCTTCGGTGGGCCACGGTAGATTAGTTCTACCAGCAAACCCAATATCCGTAAGAGATTGGCTGCCAGCTCTGGACATCCACCGCCTTGTTGAATAAAGTGCCTATTTTGATAGGATACAGACCGTACTTTACGGCCCGTATCCGGATCTCCTTATCAACTCGGGGCCTCTAATCACATGTTGTCCGCCAAAAAATGCAATCGCCGTACGACTTTTACCACTATTCCCGACCCGCGTCGCGCCCAAGGATGCCGCCATTCGCTGGCCACGGTGCTCGCTATCTCTGCAGCTGCGATAGTGTGCGGCATGCAGGGCTACAAAGCCATCTGAGATTGGGCCAAAACGCTTGGCCCTAAGGCACGAGAGCGGATTCATCGCCGCTTACGGATGGCAGCTTCCAGGCGTCCAGCGAATTCATCATCAGCTTGGGGCCGGATCAACTCGACTTGGCTCTGCAACAGTGGCATAAGGTACACGGACAGGAGGACGAAAGCCTTGCCATAGACGGCAAGACTATGAAAAGCGCGATTGATGAAGAAAGGTCGCCAAACCCATGTCATGAGCGCTGTCGGTCATCAGACCAAGGCCTGTTACACCCAAAAAAAGTTGGTACTCTGCCGATAGAGGGCAGTAACGATGAGCAAAAACAAACTAACGAAATAACCACGGCTATCCCGCTCCTGGATGTTATCAGCCTCCCAATGCAAGACCATCACCTCCGATGCGCTACTGGCCCAACGCAAGCTGGTTAATATATCGTTGACCGCCAAGGCGACTACCACTTCACCGTAAAAGACAATCAGCCTACGTTACGCCAAGATATCGCCCTCTTTTTCAAGAATCGGCAAACGCCGGACTTCATTGACATCAATCCAATCATGGACACATCGAAATCGGCAAAATCTGGACAACTACGGCGCTCAACCTGTACCTGGATTTTCCCCGTATTGGTCAAGCCTTTGTGAACGAGCGGGAAAGCATCGACAAGAAAACCGGGGAACAAAGCAACGAAGTCGTTTACGGGCTGACCCAATGTTTGTCTGAGAAGGCCAACGCTGTAAAAATTCTCAAGACGAACCGCGAGCATTAGGTCATCGAAAACAGTCGCCACTCTGTAATCGATTGGAACTATAACGAAGACCGCTGCCGTATTCGCACAGGACATGGCCCCGTGAACATCACCCGGATACGACGCTTCGCCATCGGCCTCATTAAATTCAGGGGCGTAACCAGCGTGGTACAAAAAATGCGCGAACTGGTTCGCAATACGCGGCTGGTTTTTAATTACCTCAAGATGATGAAAAATGCTTGTGCAGTAGGTTGCTCATGAGCGTTGAGATGGAGAGCGGATTTACCGTGAGTTGGAAGAGGCTAAGATTGCTCTCTTCCATACTTTTGAGGTATAATTTTTTTATAACTTGAGCCGCTAAAATGATTTTTTGTAGAGGACAAACCAATATCCATTAAGGGGGGTTGGTACGGTTGATTACTAGAAGTTCTAGCTATCCCATTGGTTTTCTGCGAAGCACCGATAAACTTCGTGTCATCATTACGTAACTATTGCAGAAACCTTTGGCGAAGGAGTTGACGTGAGGCTGTTTTGATCAAGTTGATGCCGATGTAACAGTGCGGTCTAGAATTGCCTTTCCTTTCTGACCAAGATTAAAATGAAATTTAAAGAACAAAAAATAAATGTGCTGCTGGATTACGCATCGACTAAAATCCGCCCGCTTCTCAGTAATAACAAATTACAAGACAAATGGTGCCCGTCCTCCGTTTTTTCGTGGAACGCCTCTATCATTAGCATTCAATGGGCTTTTCATGTTGTCCACAAAAGATCACAAGTCCAGCAATTTGAGAGAAGCTGAGCATTTCACATGGTCCATATATGGCCTAAAGAATTCAAGATCACTCGCATCGAAACCGAATCGATGGCGTGTCTCAACCAGCAAATGCGCCGCTATCCAGTGAGCATGGGCTGTCGCCAACACCAATGAGTCTATATTTCTCTGTTGACCACAACGTCGTTTTACAAACTTAGGCAACACACCTTACATGATAATTGAAATGCAAAGCAGCAGGTATGTCGGAGAAAATGACATCATACGATTTGAAGACGATTACTCCAGAGATAATGTTATTTTTGTAGGGTGTAATAAAAACTAACAATTAAGGAACAATAATGCTAACGAGTTACAAATCAGGTGATCAACCTTTTATCATTGCCGAGGTTGGCAATAATCATCAGGGTGATCTTGAGATTGCCCGTAATTATATAAAAGTGTTTGCCGATGCCGGAGCTGACGCAATTAAGTTTCAAACAAGAAACAACAAGTATCTTTTTTCTGAATGTGGCTACAATGCTCCGTATAATAGTGAACATTCATTTGCAGAAACTTATGGAGCACACAGGGAGCATCTTGAGCTTCGGCCGGAGTGGTTGCCTATACTTAAAGCCGATTGCAAAAAGTATAATGTAAAGTTTATGTCAACACCCTTTGATGAGCCGAGTTTGGAGCTGCTTTGCGAGGTTGGTGTCGACCTGATCAAAGTTGCTTCTTTTGATCTTGGAAATCTTCCGTTATTAAAGCGTATTGCTGCAGCAGGTTTTCCGGTCGTAATCAGTTGCGGCGGAGGAAAAGCGCACCAAATTCGCTCCAGCGTGGAGGAATTGTTAAAGGGAGTGAAAGAAATTGCAGTGTTGCACTGCGTCTCTGAGTATCCATGTGAACATAACCGTCTAGGTTTAAATAACATTGAAATTCTAATTAAAGAATTTCCTGAATGCACTATTGGGTTATCCGATCATTTCAACGGAATTTTGTCAGGGCCTATCGCTTATATGAAGGGTGCGCGCGTTTTTGAGAAGCATGTAACTTTGAATAGGGCGTGGCAGGGAGCGGATCATGGGTTTTCTTTGGAGCATGATGGTTTCCGGAAGTTCGTGAGAGACATCAAGCGCGTTCCTGAAATGATGACGCCCAAGCACGAGTCAGAACTTGGGAGTGAATTTGTTTTTAAGAAGCTCGGCAAATCAATTGTTGCGCTTCATGATATTCAAGTTGGCCAGACTATCTCAATTGATGATTTGACTGGAAAGATTTATGATAATGAAGGCATACCTATACGTCAGTCTTCAGAGGTAATTGGTGCCACTGCAATTTGCAAAATCTCTGCAGGTGAATTAGTGACCTTTGATGCCATTTCTGTTAAGAATAGTGCATGATGGAGATAGTTCCTGATCTTGTGAAGCTGCTGCGAGCTGTGCGGTTGGTTATCTTCGATTTTGATGGGGTTTTTACTGATAACACTGTTTTGGTCTCTCAAGACGGTAACGAGTCTGTGCGTTGTTGGCGTAGCGACGGTCTTGGTATTTCAAGGTTGAGATCAATTGGTATCGAGACTTTGATTATCTCCACCGAAGCCAACCCAGTCGTGACCGTCAGGGCAAACAAATTAAAAATGGCGTGTAAACAAGCAGTGGAGGACAAAGCTCAAGCCGTACTGCAAGCCTGTATGGATTTGGGTGTGCATCCGACAGAAACCGCCTTTATCGGAAATGATATCAATGATATAGCCGCACTTAAATCGGTCGGTTTGCCTATTGCAGTCGCAGATGCTTACCCTGAGGTTTTTGCTCACGTCGCTTACCGAACTACTAAGCCGGGGGGGTATGGGGCGGTACGCGAAATTTGCGACCTGATTTTTCATGCAAAAGAAGACACTTTAGATTTGGTAGGGATTTATGCTGCCTGATGAACTTTTTGATGTCAGCAGCGAGATTGTGTTGGTTACAGGCGTTTCCGGCCAATTAGGTGGTGAATATGCAAAAACTTTTCTGCAACGCGGTGCATGTGTTGTGGGGCTTGATTTGCGTCCATCTTCCTTTATTCAAACGCTGATCGCGGATTATCCAGATAATTTTTTTTTTAGTGGGGTAGATGTCACAGATAAAGCTACTTTGCAACGTTCCCTGGCTGACACAGTCAATCACTTTGGAACCCCAACTGTGTTGATTAACAACGCGGCTATTGACTCGCCTCCTTCTGCGCCACCTGAAGAAAACGGTCCTTTTGAGGATTATCCCGAAGATTCTTGGGATAGGGTAATGGATGTCAATCTGAAAGGGGTTTATCTTTGCTGCCAAGTGTTTGGTGCTGCGATGGCCAATGCTGCCAAAGGCTCAATCATTAACGTTGCCTCCATCTATGGAGTAGTTGCTCCTGATCAGAGTCTTTACGAATATCGACGCCAGCGTGGTGAAACTTTTTATAAGCCTGTGGCTTATTCTGTTTCAAAATCTGGTATTTTTAATATGACACGCTATCTTGCAGTGTATTGGGCCAAGAAAAACGTTCGGGTAAACACTTTGACCATAGCGGGAGTTTTCAACAATCAGGAGCGAACATTTTTGGATGTCTACTGTGGACGTATTCCTGTTGGTCGGATGGCAAATGCCGATGAGTACAACGGTTCGGTTCTATTTCTTGCTAGCCCTGCTTCGGGGTATATGACGGGAGCTAACCTCATTATTGATGGCGGTTGGACGGCAATATGACTGTGATGAAACAAACTCCGCGCATTTCCAACTGGATCAATGGTCTCAAAAAACAGCCTGAAACAGCTGGGTGGTTGGATAAATTTAATCCGCATAATGGCGAATTACTCTGTCAATTTGCTGATTCGTCAGAGGTGGATACTCAACGTGCTGTGAAAGCGGCTGCGGATGCCTTTCTTTCCTGGTCTGAGTTGACACCAATCAGGCGCGGTCAGGTTCTCGCTGACATCGTCGCAGCCATAAAGCGCAGTGCAAACGAGCTAGCTGATTGCATCGCACTGGAAACAGGAAAACCTCCTCAGGATGCAAGAGGCGAAGTGGGCGGCGCTATTCTCCAAGGAGAATATTTTGCTGGCGAGGGAACGCGACTTTATGGTCGTTCACTCACATCAAGCATGCCTGGCAAATATAGTCATACCGTCCGACAGCCGCGTGGAATCGCAGGCCTGATCGTTCCTGCCAATACCCCAATCGCCAATATTGCATGGAAAACCTTTCCTGCTCTTATTTGCGGCAACACCGTCGTTTTGAAGGCGGCCGAAGACTCACCAAGCATTGCGCTTCTTTTTGCTGAATTGACAAAAGAAGCGGGGCTCCCGGATGGCGTTTTTAATGTTATTCAGGGGCGTGGGCAACTTGCGGGTGCTGCTTTGGTAAACGATGAGCGAGTGAATGTGGTCAGCTTTACCGGCTCAACAAGCGTGGGCAAATGGATTGCAGAAACAGCGGGGAAGCGATTGGCCCGGATATCGCTAGAACTTGGCGGCAAAAATCCTTTTGTGGTTTGTGATGATGCCGACCTCGATCAAGCTGTCCATTGGGCGTCACTTTCCGCTTTTAGTAATGCTGGCCAACGTTGTGCCGCTGGCAGTCGCATCATTGTGTTCAAGGATATATACGAAGTGTTTCGCAACAAGCTGGTTGCAAAAGCACAAAACCTTAAATTGGGCGTGAGCGCAGATTGTGATCTCGGTCCGGTTGTAAGTAAGCGGCAGCAACAATCTATTCTTGCCGCCATTGAAACAGCTGCGGCAGAGGGCGGGCGCATTCTTTGTGGTGGCGCTGCCCCGACAGGCACAGAACTGGCTAGAGGCTATTATATCCAGCCAACCATTATCGAAGGTTTGGCTGCGAACGCCAAATTAAGTAGCAAGGAAGTTTTCGGTCCGGTGGCTAGCCTTCATGTCGTCGAAAATATCGGCGAAGCGTTGCAGCTTGCCAATGCCTCAGAATATGGTCTCACTGCTGCTATCCACACCTGTAGTGTCGACCGCGCAATGTGGTTCGCACAGCGCGTCAAAGCGGGCGTGGCAAATGTCAATATTGGTACCTTTGGTAGTGAACCGCATATGCCTTTCGGTGGTTTTGGTGCGTCAGGCAATGGTACGCGTGAGCCCGGGGTTGAAGCATTGGATGTCTATTCTGAACTTAAAAGCATTTCTTTTTTAGTGCGCGAGAATCAGCTATGAATACCGAGAAGCTTCGTACCGTTGCTTTTATCCCGGCTCGTTCAGGGTCGAAGCGAGTTCCCAATAAGAACGTCCGGCTCCTCAATGGTCATCCGATGCTTGCGTACTCCATTCGTGCTGCGATTGATAGTGGTGTATTCGATGCTGTTATTTGTGCGACTGATAGCGAGCAGCATGCCGCTGTGGCACGTCATTATGGCGCAGAAGTTCCGTTCCTTCGAGGTGGAGAAATTTCTGGCGACAAATCGCCAGATATCGACTGGGTGATCTGGGTGCTCAATATGCTGAAACAATCGGGCCGAGAGTTCGACGTTTTCAGTATTTTGAGGCCGACCTCGCCTTTCCGGTTACCGCAAACGATTCAGCGCGCTTGGGGGGAATTCAGCAAAAATCCAACTGCCGACTCCCTTCGTGCTGTTGAAAGGTGCAAGCAGCATCCTGGAAAAATGTGGGTCATCCGTGGCAACCGCATGCTGCCACTGATGCCTTTTAGTAATGGTTCGACCCCTTGGCACAGTAGCCAGTACGCCGCTTTACCTGAGGTCTACGTTCAGGATGCCAGCTTGGAAATTGCGTGGACAAAAGTGCCTCTTGAACAGAACAGTATTGCTGGTGAAGCTATTATACCTTTCGTCAGCCAGGGGCTGGAGGGCTTCGATATTAATGAACCGGAAGACTGGTGTATGGCTGAGTGGCTGCTGGCTAATCAAGAAGCAAAGCTGCCATCAATTGAGCTTTCACCTTATACCATTACAGAATAACAAGGAGCCTAAAAGTGGGTGATCAAGTTGGACAAGCCGTAGAAGGCACATTGTACTACCTTCCTTACAATGAATTTGAGCGAATTCGTAGTCTCGATTTGCCTAGAGAACAGCGGGCTTCGATTTTTGCGGACATGTGCCGTCTAAACGCCCTCTACATGATTGCTTGTTCTGGATCAGGGCATATCGGCAGCAGTTTTAGTAGTATGGAAATTTTCTGCTGGCTGCTGCTGGAGGAGCTCGATATTGCCGAATCCCCTCAGACACAGGGTGACACCTTCTTCAGTTCCAAGGGACATGATGCACCTGGTTACTATGCGGTGCTCATAGGTCTGGGGCGTCTTCCGTTTGATCTTATTCATAAGTTGCGTCGCGTTGATGGCCTTCCCGGCCACCCAGACATTGGTACGCCCGGTATTGTTACTAACACCGGTTCTCTTGGTATGGGGGTGTCAAAGGCAAAAGGGATGATTTACGCAAACCGTCTTGCCGAGCGACCGGGGCGAGTGTTTGTGTTGACGGGAGACGGAGAACTTCAGGAGGGGCAATTCTGGGAATCTCTCATTTCAGCAGCCAACCATAATCTTCACGAGATTACGGTGATCATCGATCACAACAAGCTGCAGTCAGACACATTCGTTAAGAATGTTTCCGATCTTGGTGATCTGGAAGCCAAGTTACGTGCTTTCGGGTGGCGGGTAGCGCGTTGCGACGGGAACGACCTCGGCGCATTGGCTGCTACGCTCGCTTCACTTGAAGGCGAAGCCCAGCCCAAGATCATTATCGCGGATACCGTCAAGGGCAAGGGGGTTTCCTTTATGGAGCACACTTCGCTAGATTCTGACGTTGCTATGTACCGTTTTCATAGTGGTGCGCCCGATGCCCGTTCTTACCGATTGGCAGCACAGGAAATTATAAGCCGTCTGCAACAACGTACGAACGATGCAAGTACTGTAGCCCTAAGCTACGAGACCGTCGAGCGCGAGGCCTCCACACCACCGCCCGCCAAGGCGCAGCGTTTGATTAACGCATATACCCGAGCTTTGCTGGAGCAAGCCGAAAAGCATCCCGAACTCGTTGCTCTGGACGCCGACCTCATTCTTGATACCGGTCTCATCCCATTCCGTGATCAATACCCCAACCGTTTCTTTGAGTGTGGAATTGCCGAACAGGATATGGTCTCGGTGGCGGGGGGCATGGCATTGAAGGGGTTGCTGCCAGTGGTGCATTCATTTGCCTGTTTCCTCTCTGCGAGGCCAAACGAACAGATCTACAATAATGCTACTGAGCGAACAAAAATCATCTATGTAGGTTCGCTTGCTGGCGTAATCCCCGGAGGACCAGGGCATTCTCATCAGGCTGTGCGCGATATTTCTGCTCTGGCCGCTATGCCAGGGATGACCCTGATCGAGCCTTCCTGCGAAGCCGAAGTCGGCCCATTACTGGACTGGTGTATCAATGAGGCGCCGGGTAGTTGCTATATCAGACTGGTATCTCTGCCGTGGGAAATTCCTTACGAACTTCCAGAAGATTATCGGCCCAAACTGGGCCAAGGCCTAACCGTGGTTGGTGGTGGTGACGCTGTGGTCATCGCCTATGGACCGGTATTACTTAGTGCGGCAGTTCAAGCCGCAGCCATACTGGCAAAAGAGAAAGGTATCAAAATTAAGGTTATTAACCTGCCATGGCTGAACCAAGTGGATTTAGATTGGCTGAGGACAGAGATCGGGAGTTGTAAACGTGTCTACTGCCTAGATAACCACTATGTTATTGGTGGACAGGGAGATACCATAGCGAGGGTTGCCATTCAGTTTGAGCATAGCGGCATAATAATGTCTTACATTGGAATGGAAAATATTCCTCCCTCAGGAGCAAATCAGGAAGTCTTGCAATTATTGGGATTGGATGTAAATAGTTTAGTGGAAACAATATCTTATGGATTAACTGAGATATATAATTCCTCCATTAATAAATAGCAAGGCAATGGTCGATTCTAATACATCCGATAAACCTATTTCAGAAGTTCACATCAAGGCGTTATATTCACGCTTGCAGGGAGTCTTGGAAGAAAATTTATATGCTCCGGCGTTCTCTAAGCAGCTTCAAGTTTGGCGTGAAACATTGCACCCTCGGGGAAAAGCCGATATTCGAAGATTGGATGGATTTGACGGCCTGACAGTGCAGGTAAATCTGGGGGATCGACTGGGCTGTGATATTTATTATGGTTTCATTCAAGAGAGTTGGGATTACAGTTTGTTTATGGCAATCTTGAAGCCCGGGGATATTGTTATAGATATTGGTTCAAATTTTGGAATGTATGCGCTTGGTGCTGCGAAGCGCCTTGTTTCCAACGGAAGAGTATTTGCTTTTGAGCCAGATGTACGATCTATGTCGTTGTTGAAAGAGAATATTCGGCTTAACAAGTTTGAACATCTTGTTACATGCCAAGACGTTTGTATCGGTAGCTATGATGGGACAGTAGATTTCTACGCCGCTGCCGATCCATCATTTAGCGGTATTTATGATACGAACAGGTCAGAAACTACTGGCCGTTTAACGCTCCCGATTCGGCAGATCGATACTGTTATGCGAGAACAGGGAATAAGTCAGGTAAACAAGATTAAGATCGATGTCGAAGGCGCTGAGTATGAGGTGCTTGAAGGTGCCGCGGAAATCCTGGCAAGTTCTGATGCAATAATAATGCTTGAAATCTCTTCCAAGAATCTTGATAAAGACCGAACCGAGAAGCTTTCTGTAACGTTGGGAAAACTAGAGAATCAAGGATACGTTGCCTTTCAGATTGACCATGAAGTCACACCTGCCAAACTTATCTTCGATAAGTTCTTGATGAATATTGTTCGAAAGACGAGCGATGGGCAAACAAGAAACTATTTTCTTGTGAAACGTAGTGGGGAGCAATTCAATTTCATCCAAGATGTGTTTAATAAGCTTTTGAATCAAGATTCCTTGCCGCTGCAAGAAAACATTTATTATTCGAAGCCCTATTCACATTTGATAAAAAATACTGATGGGGAGAAGCAGCCGCTTTTGCTGCATGCGGAAATTGGAGAGCTAGACAACCTTCATGCCATGCTGTGGGCTGAGAGAATCGAAAAGCATATTGCTCTTGATTTCAACCGAAAATTGCTCACCCAGAATCATGTGTTAGAGTCAAAACTTGTCGAAGTCAGCAAAGAGCTGGCGGCGCAAGTGGAAGATGCAGCCATCAAAACCAAACTTGTAGAAATCAGTAAAGAGTTAGAGGAGCAAGTGGAAGAAGCTACTGCTATCGAAGCCAAATTTATCGAAATCAGCAAAGAGTTGGTTGTGCAAGAGAGAGAGAAAGTTGCATTCAAAGCTAAGCTTGCTGAGACCAACAAGAAGTTGGTTGCACAAGAAGAAGAGAAAGCCGTCTTCAAGGCTAAACTTACAGAGACCAGCAAGAAATTGACAGAGACTAGTAAGAAATTGACAGAGACCCAAAATGAGTTATCCACTCTAAATAGTGGCTTTCTTGGATTTCTATTCAGAATAAAGAGGCGATTGTTAAACAGGGGCATCCTCCATGTCTAAGCACATCATCATTACAGGTGCAAGCGGTTTCCTTGGGAGCTATGTAGCTCGACATTTTTCCCACCAAGGGTGGATGGTTTCAGGTATTGGACATTCGGCGAACAATTTCTCAGCAAAGAAATATGGTATTTCTCATTGGCTGGAGGCAGATGTCAATTTGTCGTCCTTATCGAAGTTAATTGAAATAACAAAAAAACCAGATGTCGTTTTTCACTGCGCAGGCAGTGGGTCAGTCGGAAAGTCCTGGGAAGCGCCACTGCAAGATTTCGAGAGAACGACACTAACGACTGCTGCCGTGATTGAGTCGATGAGACGTCATGCGCCGGAGTCTCTGCTGATTTACCCATCCAGTGCGGCCGTCTATGGCGAGTCAATCGCCAATACGTTGAGTGAGGAAAGTGCATTAAATCCCATGTCACCTTATGGTCTTCACAAACTTGTATCAGAAGATTTGTGTTTTGGTGCACACCGTATTTTTGGCATTCGCGTTGCAATCATTCGATTCTTCTCAATCTATGGCTCCGGTTTGCGGAAGCAGTTGCTGTGGGATATCGCAAGGAAACTAAGTGCAGGCGGCGACACTCTGACGCTGGATGGAACGGGGGCAGAGCTCCGAGACTTTATTTATGCTGATGATGCTGCCCTTTTGGTGGAGAAGGTAGCCGAACAGTCCCCAACAACTGAAACCATAATACTTAACGGTGCGACCGGTATCCCAACAAGCGTAGCGTCAATCGCACAGCTACTGGTTGAGGCTATGGGGAAAACAGGTTCCGTCAATTTTGAATTTACTGGACTTTGTCGGCAAGGCGATCCATTACGGTTGGTCGGTGACACATGCAAGCTCAAGCAAATTGGATTTCATTCTCAGGTATGTGTTGAAGAAGGTATCCGTCGGTTTGTGTCAACCTATTTTGATTGAATGCATTTACAGAAACAGGCAATTTTCATGAACCCAGAAACTCCAAAGCTAGCGATTGTTGTTGGTACATACAATCGGCTTGATCAAATCCAGCGATGCGTTGAAAGCATCCTACGCGAAACTACGACACCTTTTGTATTGTTCATCACTGATGCCGGTTCGACTGACGGTACCGTCAAATATCTGGAATCCATCCGGTCCGATGTTATCAAACCTCTCCTTGTCGGAAAGCTTCTCGGTCAGGCAAAAGCCTACAATGATGTTTTCGCTTTGGTTACTACTCCTTATGTTTGCTGGCTTAGCGACGACAATGTGGTAGTCAATAGGGGGTTGGATATAGCATTTGATATTCTGGAGTACGACCAAAGAATTGGGATGGTTGGACTGAAAACCCGTGACGTTCAGGGGCCATTTGTCGATGCGCCTTACATTGGCGGGATTTCGGAAGTTGGCATTTTGAATGTCAACCAAGGCATGTTGAGAACTCCCGTACTTAATAAAGTGGCTGGCTTCAGCGAAGCGTTTCGGGATTACGGTATTGATCCGGATCTCACAGCTAAGGTGTTGTTTTCCGGCTATGACATAGTCTATACAAAACCCGTGTCTCTCCACCACTACCGCAACTGGAGCACTGATAAGTCAAGTCCTGAATATAAGAATATTAAAGAGAAAAACGATCGTGCACGGAAACTTTATGCTAATAAGTACTCCCAGTTTTTGCGTACATCGCCAATTTTAAAGTTGAAACAAACTGCTCGTTTTGCGATTAAAAAAGCGAAATTTCCGAGCGTTGGACGCACCAAAAAGTTAGTAGCGAGTAACTTCTCTCGGGACTGGTCGAATATCCTCAGTGGTCGCTACATCAGCTTGCTTGATTCTGTTTTATATTGCGGAAAAAAATATCATTTACGCCAGAGGTGTCCGAAGTATCTACTGCCTAGTTCACTTCCAGATGACCCAGAGCTTTAGCAGCAAAGGAAAAAGTCAAGCGGTGTTTAATTTATGTATCGCCATCTTTACGTACAGGTCGGATGATATGATATATATCAGAAATTGTTTTTTGGAGCGGTAGCGTGAGGCAAATATTAAATTCATTTCTTAAGCGCTTTTTGAGGAAGAGAAAAATCGTATCAAGGAGTGTACACAAGAATTTTCCTGACTGGGCGACCCTGTTAAGGACTGGTGATCTTTTATCAAACAAATCGAAAAGATCAGTCGGTCCGATAAGGGTACTTCTTGCAACGAGCATAGGCGGGGATGCTCCAAGTGCAACGATAGAAAGCCTCTTGGGAGTAGCTCTTGCTTTGAGGGGAGCTGCTCCTGAGGTGCTCCTCTGTGACTCAGCATTGCCAGCATGTTTGAGAGGGAACGTAAATAATTATCCAGATGAGGGAGAATTCGTGAGAGTCGGTCCCAAAGAAAGGTATTGCAAGGGATGTTTCGAAAATAGCGAAAGTTGCTTCAGTTCTGCGGGAATTGCGGTTCACAAATATGGCGAGTTTATATCCGAAAAAGACAGGAGCACGGCGGCTTCTATTAGTGCTGAAACTCCATTTGAAGAAATAGCAAATTTCCATTTGGAAGGAATGTCAGTTGGAGAGCATGCGATTGCCGGCGCTTTACGTTTTTTTGCAAGGGGAACACTAGAAGGGGAGCCGAACGGAGAGGCGATTCTTCGCCGGTTTTTTGAGGCGGCCCTCCTTACCACTTATGCCGTGAATGAGTTGTTTGAGCGAGAGAAATATGATGTTGTAGTATTTAGTCATGGCATCTACATCCCTTTGGGTATTGTCGGCGAAGTGGCCCGGAAGAAAGGAATCCGTATCGTTAACTGGGTAACCGCTTATAGAAAACAGCGCTTCATTTTTAGCCATGGGGATACTTACCACCACACAATGATTTCGGAACCGATCGAACATTGGGATAATATGCCTTGGACTCAGGCGCTGGAAGAGCGCACTATGGCATACCTTGAGAGCAGAACGCAGGGTACGAGGGATTGGATCTGGTTTCACGAAAAGCCTGAAGAAGAAATGGCAAAAATTGCTCAGGAGCTAGGTCTGGATCCGTGCAAGCCTATAATCGGTCTTCTAACCAATGTAGTATGGGATGCTCAGCTCCATTTTAAAGCTAATGCATTCGCAAACATGTTGGACTGGATTACGGAAACTATCAAATATTTTTCGGATCGACAAGAACTGCAATTAGTGATCAGGGTGCACCCAGCAGAAATACGGGGTACAGTGAAGTCAAGGCAGCGTGTAATGGACGAGATAAATAAGCGATTCGGAGAATTGCCGACGAACATATTCGTTATTGGGCCAGAAAGCCCAATAAGTACGTACGCGGCTATGGAAGCGTGCGATTCGGTTATTATCTACGGAACAAAAACTGGTGTTGAGTTGACTGCAAGGGGCATACCCGTAATTGTTGCTGGTGAGGCCTGGGTTAGGAATAAGGGGTTAACCTCGGATGCAAACACCCAAAAAGAATATGTCGGAATACTAGATAGTCTTCCTTTTGGAAAAAGGCTTGATAGAGAGAGCGTTATGAGGGCAAGAAAATATGCTTATCATTTTTTCTTCAGAAGGATGATACCGTTATCTATGGTTATTCCGAATGAAGGATTCCCTCCTTTCAAGGTGAGTTTAAAAAACGGGGAAAGTGATTTGGCACCAGGCAAAAGTTTAGGGCTTGATGTAATCTGCCAGGGTATATTAGAGGGTAAGGAGTTTATCTACCGTGATGAAATTGACAGTGAACCGCAAATTGATTGATTTTTTACGCAGATTTGTTGTTGAGGAAAAAACGAATGTTGACTCCACAATAAAAACGGAGACTAACGGGATCGGAATCTATCAAGGTAAAGCTGTTAAATCTCACCCTGCAATTAGGTGTGGTAACTCGATTCTGGATAAATCTTTCGGTGTTGAGTTTAGAACCGAACGAAACACTGTCTGTGTTGAAATCGGGGATAACTGCATATTAAAAAATAAAATAATATTTGAAACGGATTCAGGCTTCGTGAAAATTGGAAACGGCTGTTTTATCGGGGGATCCAGAATAATATCTGCCAGCTCAGTTGAGATAGGCAACTGGGTTACCATGGCGTGGGGAATAACTATTTACGACCACAATTCCCATTCTCTCGACTATAGAGAGAGGGTTAATGATCAAAAGCAGCAACTGGCAGACTGGGGCTCCGGCAACTTTATCAAAAACAAAAACTGGGCGGTTGTAGACAAGAAATCTATCAAAATAGGTGACTATGTATGGATTGGTTTTGATGCGGTTATCTTGAAGGGTGTAACGATTGGCGATGGCGCAGTGGTCGGTGCGCGTTCCGTTGTTACCCATGATGTCGAACCATGGACTGTCGTTGCGGGAAATCCCGCCAAAGTCGTTAAAAGGCTCTCCCCCGGTGAAATAGCAACGGACGCATAAAATATGAGTACTATACGTAAACCCATAAATATCTATCTTTTGATGACCGGCGGTAATCACTGGGTGGGAGGAGTTCAATATACGCGGAATCTTATACAGGCAATGGATCTATTGCCTAAAGACGAGAAACCAAGCGTTGTCTTGTCTTTGGGAAAGAAAAATCTTAATTTTGGTTATGAACAGGAGTTTGGTGCTTATGACTTCGTAAGGCTGGAGGAAAGTGCGCCCTGGATCAGCATTGTTAGTTCTGGTGTTCGCAAGGTATTTGGCGAGAGTGTATCTAAACGTTTTATTTCCCTAGCTGATAGGCTCACTTGTACTGCAAGGAAATGTACTGTTGCCTATCCAGTTAAAGGTCTCCCACTCGCGATGAATATCGAGAGCGTGTTGTGGATACCTGATTTTCAATATAAGTGCTTGCCAGAGTATTTTTCTGAGGAGGAAAGAAAGCAGCGTGATCTGAGTTATTCAAAAATGTTGGATAATGATTCAATCCTTGTTCTCAGCAGCGAATCGGTTAGAACTGACTTCGAACGCTTCTTTCCAGAGCATAGAAACAAAAAGGTCAGAATCCTCAGGTTTATTTCTGTGATGAACAAGGATGATTATTTGTCTGATCCGGACGAAGTTTGTGCACGATATAATCTACCGGATAAATTTATATACCTCCCAAATCAGTTCTTCATGCATAAGCGGCACGATCTGGTCTTTTTAGCATTGGCAAAACTGAAGAGAAATGGTGTCAAGATCAACCTTGTTTGTACGGGTAACAGTCAGGACTATAGGTCTCAGGATTACTATACCTCATTGATTAATTTGCTCCATGACAATCAGCTTGCAGATCAAGTCAGTTTGCTCGGGTTAATTCCGCGTGCCGATCAGATTCAGATATTCCGCAAGGCTGCGTTTACTCTACAGCCGTCCATTTTTGAAGGGTGGAGTACCACTGTTGAGGATGGGATTGCGCTTGGAAAAGAGATTTTATTGTCCGATATCGCCACACACAAAGAGCAAAAACCCGAGTACGGGCACTTCTTCAAGGCTGGGTGTATTGACAGTCTAGTTGACTCAATTAATCAACTTTGGAATGTGGCCCGTCCCGGCCCTGATCTTGAACGCGAGCGGCTTGCTCGAATAGAGAACAGAAACAGGGGGCTCGAATTTGCTAGAACATTCCTGTATATTATGAGCGAGGCAGATGCAAAGCACTGCAAAAGCAGTATTTGCGACAAGCATGAACTTGAGAATTATTCAGATATTATTTAGATAACAAACATGCCTAGCTTTCACCAAAACCCGTATGAAGTGGTTATCAAACCACCGACATCATCTCAGTTTGTAGACGTTAAAGAGCTAATTCGCTTTCGTGGTTTGCTAAGGTCCATGTCCAGCCGACAAGTTAGAGCGGAATTCGGCGATTTGCACTTGGGAATCTTCTGGGTGTTGGCGCGTCCTTTGTTGATGACAGTCATCTTTGTGTTTTTCCGGCGCGTATCCAATGCCAATATAGGAGCATCGGTTCCTTATGCAGCCTATCTTTATAGCGGGCTGATTCTCTGGTTCTTCTTTACTGAATCGGTCAGCCGAGCAGCGGCGTCAATTAGTACGGATGGGGCGCTGATGCAAAAAGTTTACTTCCCACGGTTACTTAGTCCACTATCCAGTATATTGGCCCAGCTTTCCGGCCTTGCGATCGCCTCTATCCCTCTTTTCCTGATTATGGGGTATTATGGGCTGGTACCAGGATGGAATCTAATGCTGCTCCCCGTAGTGCTTCTCCAAACCATGTTGTTAGCCTTTGGTACGGGTTGTCTGTTTGCGGCACTGGCCACTCTGAGCCGTGATTGGGAGCGACTCCTCAGCCTGCTGCTCTATATCGGCCTTTTTGTTTCTCCTGTAATCTTCGCGCCGGATATGTTGCCCAAGGCGGCTCAAAGTATTCATATGCTCAATCCCATGTCCGGAGCACTGCTTGGTTTCCGCGCTACGCTGTTCTCGGATTATGTGTTGCCAGCCAATGAATGGTTTTATTCGTTGCTATTCTCGGGTGTGCTAGGGTTGGTAGGCGTATATGCCTTTCAGCGTGCCGAACGTACCTTCATGGACAGGATATAGCGATGGAAGATTACGCAATCAGTGTCCATGGCCTTTCGAAGCGGTACTCACTTGGGCAGAAAAAACGACGCCATGGTGCAAAGGGGATGCTACAAGGCTTAAGCGAATTGTTTGGTCGTGCGCCGCAAGATGACCACAGCACGATCTGGGCTCTCAAGGATGTCAGCTTCGAGGTCAAGAAAGGCGAACGCCTTGGGTTTGTGGGGAAAAATGGCGCGGGTAAGTCTACCTTGCTCAAGATACTTTCAAGAGTGGCCTATCCCACTGCAGGGGAAGCCCGTATCCATGGCCGCGTCACCTCCCTGCTAGAGGTCGGCACCGGATTCCTCAATCATCTGACTGGCCGGCAAAATATCTATCTCAATGCCTCGTTTCATGGGCTCTCAAAAAAGGAAACCGAGCAGCGTATTCCGGACATTGTCGAGTTTTCCGAGCTTGAGCGGTTTATTGACACTCCGATTAAATTCTATTCTAGTGGGATGCGTGCGCGGCTGGCTTTTTCAGTGGCAGCGCACTTGGATCCTGACATTCTGCTGCTGGACGAAGTGCTTTCGGTTGGCGATATGGCCTTTGCCCAAAAATGCCTGCAACGGGTGGATGATCTTACCAAGGGTGAGCGTACGATTCTATTTGTATCTCACAGCATGGATTCAGTTCGGCGCTTTTGTACCCGTTGCATTTGGCTCGATTGCGGACACGTCGTTATGGATGGTCCCGCCGACAAAGTGACGGATGCATTTACCAGCGACAGCATGACCTTGCGGGCGCACCAGAAATGGGTAGCCGATGATGCACCAGAAACTATCAAATCCCTTCTAGACATCCGCGAAGAAAACACAGTCAACGGTCTTCCTGAGTCTCCCCACGCCCGGCTGATTTCTGCAACCGTACTTGCGCAGGATGGGCGTCAGACATCAACTGTTTGTGTTACAGACGAAATTCGTTTAGAAGTTGTTTTTGAAGTTTTTTTTGAAAAAGCTAACATTGTTCCTTATTTTCGCATTATTACAGAACAAGATGTTTTGGCGTTTAATGCAGTCTACACAAACCTAGGATCAGTCCTGTCAGATTGCTCGGCACTACGGTATAGATCTGTTGCGATAATTCCATCGCACTTACTGAATACGGGTCGATATTTTGTTACTGTGGGTCTTTGCACTCCTAGCTCCGGAAAAGTTATTCGACACGACGAATCTCAAAGAGCGCTCTCGTTTTATCTGCATGAAGCACCTTACGGGTCTGCTTCTGCACTCGGTCCATATAAAAAGGTGCCTGGGGCTATTCGCCCGTTATTAAAATGGGAAGATGAAATTTTGATTGATTAGGCGTTGTAATCAGCAATTCCCGATTTAAACCCCTGTTAAAATAAAGGGCATTTTTCAACTCCTAGGTAACCGAGCGACGTAAGCTCGTCAACACAAAAATACATGAACTTGGAATTAGTTAAGCAGATACGCACCACACTGGGTGCACTACCGGATAGCCGAAAACAAGGCAACAACCGGAAATATGCCGTGGAAGAAGCTTGTAATACTTAATAACATGGAAAACTCAAATTGAATATACTTTTCGACCAACCTTATTATTTAGAGATTAACGAAGCTCGATGGGAATCCGCAGAGAAAATAATCTCATCATTGCCAAAAATAAAGACTTGTATTGATGCTGGTTGCGGCCCCGGCTGGTTTGCTGAGCGACTGGCAGAAAGAGAGTTGGTGGTTTTTGGAATTGATGGACGAGCTGAACTTACAGAAGAAGCTCGGCGTCGCGTCCCTAAAGCGATTTTCAGTACGATTGACATAACATCACTACAAGCAGCTGCATTTTTGCCCAAGGCAGACTTGGTCTTTTGTTTCGGACTGTTATATCATCTCGAAAACCCCTTCGCGGCCATACGCGCACTCTACCAAGCCTCAAATCGTTTTTTGCTGATTGAAACCCAGATTGCACCGGAGGAAGGCGCTGGTTTTCAATTGGTTTCAGAAGGTCAGAACGAGACCCAAGGTTTGACCTATCACGCGCTAATCCCATCGCGTAAAGCGCTGGTTAAAATGTTGTATGTCGCCGGATTTAGTCACGTTATGCGCTACACTGGTAAAGTTAATCATATTGATTTTAATGATTCTCTAAGCCGTAGACATCGCAGAGAGATCTTTCTTGCTAGTAGGGAATCAGGAGCATTTCCGGATTTTGTGCATGAAGATCAGCCAGTTACTCCAAAAATTGATTATACAATCAAGCCATGACGAAATTTTCTGATATTCGCGAGTCTCTGAATGGTTCAAAACCGGAGGATCAAAGCTTAGGGTATACTCTGCCTCTCAGCCAAGCTGCCTGCGCATTAGACTCCATGAAAACACAGGAGCCGATTGAAATCCTGGTGTCAACTTTTTCGGCTTTGCTTCATGTTTTAATGGATCCATACAGCCTTTCGCTTCAGGAGGTTCGAGTTGTTCACGAAGGCGCAGGGGCGTACTACAGTACAACTTGGGACGACAGCCGCTATTATGTATTAGTTCGTAACTATAACCAACCTATACTGGGAAACCAGATTCTAGTTTTCGATCGACAATTTCGACAACTTAGTGAAATGAACTGTGGCGGCGCCATCAGAGAAGGGCATCAAATCAGGTTGGTGGATGGCTGCCTACTTATTTGTAATACCAATAATAACTGCCTCACCAAGGTTAGGCTTACGGATAATTCAATTGAGCATTTTTATCCCCTTTCAGCATCGCGTGACTCGAATTTTAATCATATTAACTCTATCTCTTTTTATGGTAATCGTTTGTGGTTAGTGGCAGCAAATCGTTATCGTAACAGTTTTTTCATGTGCTTCGATTACCCATCGATGGCGTTGCTAGAAGTGGATGCTGTGGGGTTAGCTGCGCATAACTTGATCGAATGGCAGGAATGGCGAATGACCTGTGACAGCTATCATGGATCGTTAGTTCTCACTAGAAAAGGGTTTGATGAATCGAAAAACGAATTTCCGATGTTTACCATCCACCTCTTTCCAGATACAGATGAAGTCGCAGTTGAAAGGATTGTTATGAGCAATGCCTACTTCCGTGAGCGCCGGGGGGTTCCCATTTTCCCTAGAGGATTGGCCGTTTCCGGTAATCTTGCTTTAGTAGGCATCAGCGAAATCACAAGAAGAGCTATGCGCCATGACAGCCTTAGTCAGATTATGGCAATTGAAGGGTTAGAAAAAGTGCTGGAAGGCGGCAAGCCTGATCAGGTGAAAGCCAGTGAACTTGGGAGATATGGTGCGGTAATGGATGTTAGGATATTAAACCGAGATGATTTGGGTCATGCATTCTAGTGCGCTGCAAAACTGAGGCCGATATGAAAAAGGAGGTTGATATGATAAAAAATGTCGCTACAGGAGGCTGGCTTGCCATGATACTTTGGGCGGGACTAATTACTTATCTGCTGGTCAATGCGGCGGTGTTCGCGAATTTGGTGTATTATGAAAAATGGCCATTACAAGGCGACACTTTAAGTTATTGGACTCGAGATATAGCTTTATCGAAAACCTCGGGGCCTAATCAGGAAGTATCAAGTTACCGGATTCAGGCGCTCCAGGGGGTTAAGCTGAACGGAAAAGATCCCGTCAGGACTGCTTTTTTTGCTCTGCTTCCCGCTGATGCGCCGTCTTCAATAAATGGCCATTTATATTTTTCAGCCATAACGGCGTTTTTGTTCTTGTTTATGCTGATGATTGTTCTTCTAAGAAGAACAGGTTCATTCCTCTATGCCATGGCTGCCCCGCTGGTCACGCTATTGCCGAGTGGTCTATTTAATCCCATCTATGGTCTGCCTTCAAAGCTACCCGATCTACCGGCATCATTTCTATTTGGCGCTGCACTGTTTGCAATTTTTTCCGGTAAAAATTCCAGGAAATCGGAGCTGAACTGGATTTTTATAGCGGGTTTATTACTCGGACTTGCCACGCTGGCGCGCTATCAACTCTGGATTTATGGGCTCTTCGTCCTGGGGCCGATAGCCTTTCTCTGTGGAGTAAGACGGTATTTTACCGATGGGCGGCATGTTAGCGATATAGTGATTTACCCAGCGGTTCTAGTAGCGGGTCTTGGGATCATTGCGGGCTACTTTATTCTGACCTGGACACAGCAGATGCTCGCATTTTACTCTATTGCGGGTTATGCGCTTAACGCTACCATCGCTACGTCGCTCAAGACAACTGGCGTTCAACTTTTAGATTATCTCGGTATGACTGCTGTTTTGGCTGGTGTCCTGGTGCTGACGGGATTTATCTCGATACGCCATGGAATTTTGTCGAAGGCTAATGGGTGGGATGCACTAGCCATTTTGTGGGCACTGATTGCATATCCGTTTCTTTTGTTTGGAATAATGCGAGTTGAATCAATTGTTGAGCAAACATACTACGTTGTTCCAGGGTTGATGATTTTTTTACTTGCGCCATTCAACGGGGAGAAAGGCAATAAAAATAGTACAGAATTTAAAATCTTTTCCTTTTGTTTGATATTAATACTGCCCCTTGCGGCTATTGGAAAAACATATGGATACTTAAATTCGGAAAATTTTATTTATCCGCGCGAAGGAGACGTGAAAGTGGCCAAATTCCAGCATGACTTGGCTGAATTGGTTGCGGTTAATATTCCACAAGCGAAGAGTGCACAGCCAATAACTATCGACAGTAATTTTTTTTACTACGCCAGGATGATGGAGCTGCTGGTTAAAAGCAAATTCAATCGGGATAGCAAGTCCTTGATGATATTTCAAATTCGACAAAGCCAATGGAAATTAAGTTTTACTGGAGAAGAGGAAACGGACAAGTCGCGCATAATGAAAGCGCTGGCAGAAAAAGTCGGTATTTTTATGGCGCTGACCAAGCCCTTGGGAGATGCGAAAATGAATACCTTTGTTGATGATTATACGGAGCATCTTGCAGAATATGTCAACCTAGAACTTGCAGCGAATCCGGCCGTATGGGAAAAAAAGGGAGCAGTAACAGGTCCCTACGGAGAAGTAACCGTCTATAAAAATCGAACACAGGGGCATTAGCAGATGAAAAATCCGCATCTCTCCGTTGTTATCCCGGTGTATATGGCCGAGAATTGCCTTAAAGAGCTGTACCAGAGGCTTAAAGGTGCGTTGGAAGGCATTTCGACAAATTTTGAGATAGTGTTGGTCGAAGACTGTGGGGGCGATAATTCGTGGCAGGTGATCGAGCGGTTGGCGGAAGCCGACCCTCGTGTGCGTGGCATCCAGTTCAGTCGCAATTTCGGCCAACACTATGGCATCACCGCTGGTTTAGATTACTGTCTAGGGGACTGGGTGGTGGTGATGGATTGTGATTTGCAGGATCGCCCCGAAGAAATCCCTCGTCTTTACGCCAAGGCGCAAGAGGGTTATGACATTGTACTTGCCTGTCGTGGAGCACGGAGCGATCCACTACTCAAACGCATGACCTCATGGGTGTTTTACAAGATATTCAGCTATCTGGCAGATATTGAATATGATGGAGATAGCGGCAATTTTCGAATCATGTCACGCACAGTGGTGGCGAACTTCCGCCGTATGGGCGAGCAACTGCGCTTCTTTGGAGGGTTGGTGCAGTGGATGGGTTTTCCCACTACCAGCATTGAGGTCGAGCATGCTGAGCGTTTCGCGGGTAAGTCCACCTATACTTTCGCCAAGCTATGGAAACTGGCCGCCGAAACCATTATCGCTTATTCCGATAAACCGCTACGACTGGCTGTGCGCTTAGGTTTTTTGATGGCGTTCTTTTCTTTTTGTTATGGCGCGTACATCATCGGACTTGCGCTTCATTACGGATCACCGATTCCCGGCTGGAGCAGCCTGATCGTTTCGTTATATTTTATCGGTGGTATCATTATTGCGATTCTTGGCATCTTAGGTATCTATCTTGGTAAGACTTTTGATGAAAGCAAGAAGCGACCTTTATATATTATAAGGAATGCAACGTTCGATGAGCCAGGTTCCGTTGATTAAAGAAACGCCGTGGGATACTGCTGCGTTCAGCATACCTACCTGGGAACTGCTTGAATACTCGGAGGCGGCTCTACAACAGGCAACGCAGACGTTAGGACATCACACCATCAAGGTAGCACCTTTGGCAGATAAGCGGTTACTGCACCAGTATGGCTTTTACTACTGCGATACTCTGATCGAACCGCATTGCAATGCACAAAGGTTGCGCACAATGCAACATTCGGAAGCAACCATATCCAAGGATGTTAATGCCGGGCAAGCGTTGGCGATTTGCCACGGTGCGTTTGTTCATGGTCGTTTTCATTGTGATTTCAACCTGCAAAAGGCTGCCGCCGACCTGCGTTACGACAACTGGTTGAAGCAGTTACTAGAAGCGCAGCAAGTTTATGGATTGTACTGGCAAGGCGCACTGGCAGGTTTCATCGGTTACAGCGGCAACAGCCTTGTGCTGCACGCGTTGGCAGAAAAATATCGTGGTAAAGGCTTATCAAAATACTGGTGGAGTGCGGTATGCGGAGAACTATTTGTGATGGGATATGACGAAGTGAAGAGTTCAGTCTCTGCCGCCAATATTGCTGCACTCAATTTGTATGCTTCGATGGGCTTTTCCTTTAGCAGCCCACAGAATATTTACCATCGCTTGGTGCTTAAACAGGAAGAAATTTTGTAAAATGAAAATTTTATTGTTTGTTTTTCCGATTGCACTATTAGTCGCATACAGTCAGATTATTATGAAGTGGCGTATGCTGAGCGCTGAGGCTGCAGATATTGGGAATGTGCATTTATTTGCGCGTATGCTTAAATACCTGTCTGACCCGATAATAGTATCAGCTTATGTGGCTGCGCTCTTGGCTTCATTTGTCTGGCTATATGTTATTACAAAACTTCCATTGGTCGTTGCGTTTCCTGTATACATTGGCGTTACATTTGTTCTGGTCGTGATCGGAGGGTGGTTTTTCTTGTCGGAAAGTATTACTGCGATGAGGCTTGTATCGGTATTTCTAATACTCTCTGGCATAGTTATCGGTGTGAAAAATTAATGCCTGAAATTAACGGGTTGCCCACAATTGAATATTGGTTGGCCGATGTGCGTGAACATGTGCTCGCGAGTGCCCCCGACATGTTATCCATCTTGGATATGTATGAAGGCGAGGCGCGGTTTGGACGGAGGTATATTGCATTCGACCTGGAGCGACTGGCAAAAGGTGCGACAGTGTTAGAGGTGGGGGCTGGTTCACTCCTGCTTAGTTGCCAGTTGGTGCGTGAAGGATTTAAAGTGCTTGCGTTGGAACCAGTGGGTGATGGCTTTTCTCATTTTGAACGTTTGAGAGAATTGATTTTGGAGAGAGCAGAAACATTTGGCTGTGTGCCGCAAATGCTTAATCAGCGTGCAGAGGAACTATCAATGAAAGACTATTTTGATTATGCGTTTTCCATCAATGTAATGGAGCATGTAAGCGATGTGAAGACGGTTATAACCAATATTGGGGCTAGTCTCCGACCTGCAGCAAGTTACCGCTTTACTTGTCCTAATTATTTATTTCCATACGAACCGCATTTTAATATACCCACATTTTTTTCAAAAAAAATAACTGAGAAAATTTTCAAAAATAAAATTTTTAGAAATAGCAAGTTGCCGGATCCAAGTGGTACTTGGAAATCATTAAATTGGATTACCGTGTGTCAAGTTAGCAAAATCGCAGGTCGGACTTCTGAATTAAAGGTTGTATTTAATAGAATGTTTTTGGTTTCAACATTAGAGCGGATTGGTTCTGACCAAGAATTTGCGTTGCGTCGTTCGAGATGGGTGAGAACATTCATTCTGAGCTTGATAAAACTGCGGATACATCGTCTTGCTGGTTTTGTGCCGGTTGCGTTGCAACCAGTGATTGATTGCACTCTGACCAGAAGAGAATGTTAATGGCGCAAATTACAAGTGGTATTCGAGCCATATTTTCCAGTCCGTTAATTTATAGTTCATTTCAGAACATAATGGGTGCGCACAGTATTCGTAGTAGGTTTGTTGAGGAATTCATTAGACCAATTTCAGGATGTACGATCCTTGATATAGGTTGTGGACCTGCCGATATTTTGGCCTACCTTCCTGAGGTGTATTATTGTGGTTTTGATATTAGTGTTGCATATATAGCTCAAGCCAAAACTCGGTTTAGTCAGCAGGGAAAGTTTTACTGTCAAGAACTGACGCATTCTGATGTTGAGAAGATGCCGCAGGTCGACATCGTTTTGGCATTAGGATTGTTGCATCACTTGGATGACGAGATGGCTTTAGACGTCATGCGTTTAGCCTCTCAGGCACTGAAGCCGGGCGGACGTCTGCTTACCTTCGACCCGTGTTTTGATGCCGAACAAAACTTTATCTCCCGTTTTTTGGTTGGTATAGATCGAGGTCAGAACGTGCGTACTAGGGAGGGATATAAGTCTATTGCAAGCGCGGTTTTCGAATCGCCGCGCGTTGAAGTTCGGCACAGGTCGTGGATTCCCTATACACACTGTTTCATGGAGTGCACTCGCAAGTGATCCCTTTCAATAAACCTTATATGACGGGGCGTGAACTTTGGTATATCGCTCAGGCGCATGCCAATGGGCAACTCTCAGGCGACGGTATGTTTACAAAAAAATGCCACGCTTGGCTTGAGACACGCACAGGAACGCATAAGGCATTGCTTACGCACTCCTGCACGGCAGCCCTTGAAATGGCAGCAATGCTTGCTGGTATCCAGCCAGGGGATGAGGTCATTATGCCCTCCTATACCTTTGTTTCAACGGCTAATGCCTTTGTTCTTCGGGGCGGGGTGCCTGTCTTTGTTGATATCCGACCGGATACATTGAACATAGACGAAGCGAAAATCGAGGACGCTATTACATCTCGTACCAAGGCAATTGTACCGGTGCATTACGCGGGTGTAGCGTGCGAGATGGACACCATCATGGAAATCGCACAGCAGCATAAGCTGCTGGTTATCGAGGACGCTGCACAAGGTATCATGGCCACTTACAAAGGTAGATCACTGGGCGCGATTGGTCATCTGGGTGCCTATTCGTTCCATGAAACTAAGAACATTATTTCCGGCGAGGGTGGTGCTTTACTGATAAATGATGACCGTATCGCCGAGCGGGCCGAAGTCATTTGGGAGAAGGGCACCAACCGAAGCAAATTTTTCCGTGGTGAGGTTGATAAATACACATGGGTTGATATTGGTTCGTCCTATCTGCCCAGTGATCTGGTGGCGGCTTTTCTCCTCGCGCAAATGGAAGAGGCGGATGCCATCACAGCGCGTCGGCTTCATATCTGGCAGTTTTACCATGATCAATTTGCCGATCTGGAGGCTGATGGTTGCTTGCGTCGACCTATCGTACCAGCAGAGTGTCAGCACAACGCGCATATGTATTATATCTTGTTATCGAGCGAATCGATCCGAGCTCAGCTTATTGCACGACTTAAGTCAGAAGGTATTTACAGCGTATTTCACTATGTTCCGCTTCATAGCTCCCCAATGGGCCATCAAGTTGGGCGGATATCCGGTTCCCTGGACGTTACCGATGATATTTCAGAGCGCCTGCTTCGGCTACCTTTATGGATTGGTCAGGATTATGCGCCGCAGATTGTTAGGGCTGTTAAGGAAGCGCTAGGAAAGTTATAATTTAATAAGTTAAACTCTCGATTATGCAAAGGGATCCCAAAAGATTTGATCTTTACGACGGGCAAATGGAATCTTCGAATCTCCAAATCTCGATTAAGAGAATAAGGAGATTTTCCATGAAGGAGTACCAAGGTTTGGGGGCTACGCGTATCATACGAAGCGACGAAAGAAGAAGCTGTTTGGGGCGCTACGTCAGCATCTGGGAGAAGTGCTTCGTGAGTTGGCAAAGCACAAGGAGAGATCTATTGGAAAGGCATCTGAACTAGATCATTTATATATGTGCCTGAGCATAACGACGAAGCATGTGATATTGAACGTGGTGAGGTATATCAAAGGTAAGAGCATGATTGCGCAACGGTTCGGTGATCTAGAGCAGAACTTCATGGGTGAAAAATTTTGGGCAGAAGATATCTCGTTATTTAAGTTGCAAATATAGACAGGAGACTCATTGGGTATAGACGCCTTTGAATCGCTTATCTAATACCCTCCGGCTTTGTCGGAGGTCACCTAATTTTATTCACATTATTCAGGAACATTGATGACAAACAAGATTGCTCTCATTACTGGCATCACTGGCCAGGACGGCGCTTACTTGGCGGAGTTTTTACTCAAGAAAGGCTATATCGTTCACGGCATCAAGCGCCGTTCGTCCCTTTTCAATACTGACCGCATCGACCATCTTTATCAGGATCCGCATGTCACCAACCGTAATTTCATCCTGCACTACGGTGACATGACGGACTCCTCAAGCTTGGTGCGCATCATCCAGCAAGTTCAGCCAAACGAAATCTACAATCTTGCCGCCCAGAGTCATGTAGCCGTCAGTTTCGAAGAGCCAGAATACACCGCCAACTCAGATGCTCTCGGTGCACTACGTCTGCTTGAGGCTATCCGCATCCTTGGCTTGGAAAAGAAAACTCGCTTCTATCAAGCTAGTACTTCTGAACTCTATGGTCTGGTGCAGGAAACGCCTCAGAAGGAAACTACCCCATTTTATCCCCGGAGTCCCTATGCCGTTGCTAAATTGTACGCGTACTGGATTACGGTAAATTATCGTGAAGCTTATGGTATATATGCTTGCAACGGTATTTTGTTCAACCATGAATCTCCCGTGCGGGGTGAGACGTTTGTAACTCGGAAAATCACCCGTGCTTTGGCGCGTATTAAGTTGGGTCTGCAAGACTGCTTGTACTTAGGCAATTTGGACGCCAAGCGTGATTGGGGGCACGCCAAGGATTACGTAGAAATGCAGTGGCTGATGCTACAACAAAATAACCCTGAAGATTTTGTTATTGCAACTGGTATCCAATACAGTGTACGTGATTTTGTGAATGCCGCTGCCAGAGAATTGGGCATGACTATTTGTTGGAAAGGCATAGGAGTGGAGGAGAAAGGTTATGATCACAACGGTAAGTGTTTTGTCTCCGTTGACCCACGCTATTTTCGTCCCACTGAAGTGGAAACCCTGTTAGGGGATCCTAGCAAAGCTAGGGATCGGCTTGGATGGGTTCCTCAAACGACCTTTGAAGAACTGGTTGCCGAGATGGTGCGTGAGGACTTGAAGGCGGCCGAGCGAGACGAGTTGGTTAAGAAGCATGGTTTCAATGCTTACAATTACCATGAGTGATGTAATGGACTTGAATGCAAATATCTACATTGCAGGTCACCGTGGTTTGGTGGGTACAGCATTGATGGGTAGCCTTAAGGAAGCTGGTTATACAAATTTACTTTTTCGTACGCATGCTGAGCTTGACCTAACTAATCAGGCAGCAGTGGAGGCGTTTTTTAAGTTGAAGAAACCAGACTATGTCTTTTTGGCGGCGGCCAAGGTCGGTGGCATCTATGCCAATAATGCTTATCCGGCGGAATTTATTCGAGACAATTTAGCTATTCAAACTAACATCATTCATGCGGCTTATCAGAACAATGTCAAACGACTGATTTTTCTTGGTTCTAGTTGCATTTATCCAAAATTCGCCCCACAACCGATTAAGGAAGAACACCTCTTGACAGGGCAACTTGAGGAAACAAATAGGCCTTATGCGTTGGCCAAGATTGCTGGTGTTGAAATGTGTTGGAGCTATAACCGGCAGTATGGAACCCAGTACCTTTCTGTTATGCCGACTAATCTTTATGGGCCTGGCGACAATTATCATCTCGAAAACAGCCACGTTATACCTGCACTGATTCGCAAATTCCACGAAGCAAAGATCAGTGGTGCGCCGAGCGTGACAGTTTGGGGAACTGGAGCGCCCCGAAGAGAGTTCATGTTTAGTAGTGATATGGCCGATGCCTGTGTGTTCCTAATGAATTTGTCAGATGAGAATTTGCATAATCTGTTAGGTAGTGATGAATCAATTACCGGCGAATTCTCGCCCCCTTTAATCAATATTGGCGTGGGTGAGGATTTGACCATTCGGGAGTTAGCCGAAATGGTGCGCGATGTGGTGGGCTTTCAAGGTGAGATTGTTTTTGATTCCACTAGGCCGGATGGAACTCAACGCAAGCTATTAGATGTTTCAAAGTTGTCAGCTTTGGGTTGGAAGGCGAGAACTTCTTTGAAGTCTGGGCTAGAAATTGCCTATTTGTCTTTTATAGCGGCAAGAAATTGACGCAAGTTGTATTGGTTTTATATGGATCTTTCTGAGTCAATCCGATACATGAGTCGAAACTCACGCTTAGCTCAAATGCTTCTTCGTAACTATCGTCCCTACTCAGGAATAAGACCAAATTGGTCGTGGCTAAGGAATGACCCGGAATGGATAGCAGCTTGTCAAAAGGCGCAGGGTGGACAAAGGGTTCTTGTCGCGACCGGCACGGGCTCCAATTGGCCCTGCAGCGCATTGGAAAGCTTACTGGGCGTAGCCTTGACCTTACGAGGTGCCGAGGTTCGTTTCATTCTGTGCGATGGGGTATTGCCAGCCTGTCAGGAATGCGACCACCAGTGGCTTTCTACCAGTGATTTTATACGTAGAGGTCCCCAGTCGAAGTTGTGTCGTTCGTGCTTTGGCCCTGCTTACGACATGCTCGCCCCCTTGGGCTTGCCAATTCTTCGGTATAGCCAGTTTCTTGAGGACGGCAGCGTATCGAGATTGTCGCTGGACGATCTAAATGAAAATTTATTTGAGCATGCTCATGCTGGAGCGTTGCGCTATTTTGGTCGAGGCACGTTGCCGATTGGAAAAGATGGGCAAGCCATATTGGCTCGCTATCAGGATGCTGCTCATATGACTGCCCATGTGGTGGGCAGATTGCTGGACGAGCAGAAGCCTGATGTGGCAGTTTTTCACCATGGTATTTATGTGCCGCAGGGTGCGGTGAGTAGCGTATTGCGCGATGCCGGGATCCGGGTGGTGAACTGGGGGCCAGCTTATCGTAAAGGTACAGCAATATTCAGTCATGGTGATAGCTATCATCATACGATGATAGATGAGGATCCAGCGCAGTGGTCGGATATGCCTTGGTCCAATAAGGAGGAGTCGCTAGTGATGGAGTATTTGCGAAGCCGTTGGACAGGTGGCAACGATTGGATCAATTTTCAGGCTGATGCAGAGCAGGATAACGGTGCCATAATGGCAGGGCTGGCACTTGATCCATCGCGACCGGTGATCGGTTTGCTGACCAATGTGATTTGGGATGCTCAACTGCATTTCCGACAGTCGGCCTTTCCATCTATGCTTGAATGGCTCTTTGCCAGCATTGAGTATTTTGTAAATCACCCAGATTTACAGTTGGTGATCCGTATTCACCCGGCGGAGGTGCTGGGTAGTGTGCCCTCATGCCAGAGAGCCGCTAATGAGATCTTCAATCGCTTCGGTATCTTGCCCCCTCACATTAAAGTGATTGGGCCAGAAGAAAAGATTTCCACCTATTCATTAATGACATTATGTAATTCTGCCCTAGTTTATGGCACTAAGACGGCGCTGGAGTTGGCTTGCACAGGGCTCCCCGTGGTAGTTGCCGGCGAAGCTTGGAGCCGGGGTAAAGGGTTTACCGTGGATGTCTCAAGCCCGGAAGAATATCGCAGGGTGTTGGATACATTACCGTTTACTAACCCTTTGTCTGATGAGCAGATAAATGCTGCGCGTAAATATGCGTATCATTTCTTTTTCCGGCGGATGATTCCGCTTCGGTCTCTTGACCCTCATACTTATTTTGGCCCATATCGAGTGAAAGTTAATCATCTGGATGAGCTTCTTCCAGATGCGGATCCGGGATTGAGCGTTATATGTAATGGCATTCTCTCGGGCTCCCCCTTTGTGTCCAACTTATGAATAGCTTGCCGCAATTGGTGTCTCATCGTAACTGGGTGTTGCATGATTATATGCAGGTTAATGGCGGTGCAGAGCGGCTTGTTTCTACTATTGTCCGAGGCATTCCAGATTTTTCATTGGGCGTTTCAGGGGTATATCCGGGATTTTTGGAGAGTGCTGATTTATCTGGAATTAACCTGAAGTTGTTGGGCCAGTTACCCAAATGGCTACCTAGAATCCCTAAAGCATTGCTGACCTTTGGAAGGCGTATCCCTTGTATTGAGAACATAGATACAGTCATCTACAGCGGGATTTATACGCCATTAGCGGTCAAAAGCCAAAAGGCAGGTCGTCGTATTTATTACTGCCATACACCTCCACGTTTTGCGTTCGACAGAAAAAATCAGTACCTGGAAAAATTGCCAATCTCTGCTCGTCGCTTGGTTAGCGTAGCGATTGATGCTTATTGTCAGGCATACAAGAGTGCTGTAGATGAAATGGATGTGATATTGACGAACTCAGACCATGTTCGTAAGCGTCTGGGAGAACAGCTGGGAGTGGATGCCTATGTTGTTTGCCCACCTGTCGATATCAACGCCTTCAAGTGGCAGGCTCAAGGTGATTATTATCTTTCGCTCGGACGTCTAGAGCCCAATAAGCGTGTGGATCGTGTGGTCAAGGCATTTATTAAAATGCCAGAAAAAAAGCTGATTGTGGCTTCCGGGGGCTCGGAATTTGAAACCCTCCGCAATTTAGCTATGGAGGCACCGAATATCACATTCGTTGGCTGGTCTAGTGATAAGCAACTGATAGATCTGATTGCTAATGCTATAGCATGTATCTATATCCCGCTCGATGAGGATTTTGGAATGTCGGCCATTGAGGCAATGGCCGCAGGTAAACCGGTGATTGGGGTTGCAGAGGGAGGCATGTTGGAGACAGTTCTCGATGGTCATACTGGCATCCTACTACCGTCCAATCCTGATATTGAACAAATTGCTGCCGCTGTGCTTGATATGACCGCGCACTTGGCTTTGTCGATGCGAGAATGTTGTGAACAACGTGCCATGGATTTCACCGAAGAGCGTTTTTTGGAGCAGATTAGCTCCTTCGTATCTGGATAAGATAACTGATTGTTGATGAGAATTTTACATTTTTACAAAACTTCCTTTCCCGACACAATGGGAGGAGTTGAGCAAGTCATAAATCAAATTGCTAGAGGTGCAAGCAAGTTAGGTATTGAGACAGATGTTCTTTCGTTGACGCCAGATAAGGTTCCGAGAACTATTGAGATTGATGGCTACCTGGCGCATCGCGCCAGACTCGACTTGCAGATTGCTTCGACGGGTTTCTCTTTATCCGCCTTTTTGCGTTTCTCGCAGTTGGTTAAGCAGGCGGATGTCATTCATTACCACTTCCCATGGCCATTCATGGATGTGGTGCATTTTGTAACCAGGGTGAAGAAGCCGACAGTAGTAACTTATCACTCGGATATCATTCGCCAAGAGCATCTGCTTAAGCTATATCGGCCATTGAAGCGAAAGTTTTTGGCGAGCATGGATCGCATTGTGGCTACTTCGCCGAATTATCTGGCTACTAGCGATGTGCTTGGGAAGTTCTCAGACAAGGTCAGCGTGATTCCTATCGGGTTGGATAAAGCCACTTATCCACAGCCGGCGACGGATCGGCTACAGTTTTGGCGCGAGAAACTCGGCCCGAAGTTTTTTTTATTTGTTGGGGTCATACGTTACTACAAAGGGTTACACATTCTAGTGGAGGCCGCTAGAGGGATTGACTATCCCATAGTAATTGTTGGTGCCGGTCCAATTGAGCAGGAATTGAAAGTACAGGCAGCGCAGCTGGGTTTACGTAATATCTACTTTCTTGGACAGTTGTCTGAGGAGGATAAAGTTGCGCTGTTGACACTGTGTTATGGGGTGGTTTTCCCTTCGCATCTGCGCTCTGAGGCTTTCGGCATCTCATTGCTGGAAGGCGCGATGTACGGCAAACCGATGATCTCCAGCGAGATTGGCACCGGCACGACTTTCATTAATATCGGTGATGAGACCGGGCTGGTTGTACCACCTAGTGATCCAGTAGCACTTCGGCAAGCAATGAGTTATCTGTGGGAACATCCTGAAGAAGCTGCCCACATGGGTAGGCGTGCCGAGGAGCGGTATTGGAAGCACTTTACGGCCGAGCAGATGGTGAAGTCCTATGTGGATTTGTATGGTGATTTGATGAGACGTCACTATGATGGAAGCCGCTGAGGTGGCCATTGAGCCTAGATATGGTATTTTGAAAATAACGGTCCATTATCGAGCCTTCCAAATATCATCATGAACCAAAAAAAACGCGAGGAAATTTTTGACCGACTGGCTGCGGCCATCCCTAATCCGGCTACAGAGTTGAACTATACCACCCCTTTTGAATTACTAATTGCAGTCGTTTTATCGGCTCAGGCAACCGATAAAGGCGTCAACAAAGCGACGGCTAAATTATTCCCAGTCGCCAATACGCCTCAAGATATTCTGGCATTGGGCGAGGCGGGCTTGAAAGAGTACATTAAGACCATCGGGCTATTTAACAGTAAAGCCGCCCATATCATCACACTCTGTAAACAATTGCTGGATAAACACGGAGGAGAGGTGCCCCAAACGCGGGAAGAGCTGGAGACGTTGGCCGGGGTCGGCAGGAAAACCGCCAACGTCATACTGAATACGGCATTTGGACAGCATGCGATTGCAGTGGATACACATATATTCAGGGTTGCCAACCGTACCGGTATCGCACCGGGTAAAAGTGTGCTGGAGGTTGAGCGCAAACTGGATAAATGCGTGCCTGAAAAACATAAGAAGGATGTGCATCATTTATTGATTCTGCATGGTCGTTACACCTGCATTGCTCGAAAGCCGCGTTGCCCGAGTTGTGTTATTGAAGATTTATGCGAGTATCAGCATAAAACCGGACATCAAGATGACGATCCTGCAAAGGAGATCAAGCCGATAAGCTTACGAAATTGATCGGAAAGAAGGATATTCATTTGCAATTCAGTTGATTTTGTTATGATAAGCGGCATTCGATGCGTTTCATATGATTCATCTTTCGGGTTAAACGCCGGGGACGAATTGAAGCTCGATGTTTTTATATTAACACTCTGGAGTCAACATGAAAAAAATTAATAAAACACCTTTAGCAGCTGCAATGGGCGCCGCTTTCCTGTCTACTTTTGCTGCAACTGCGGTTAACGCCGAAGCTAATCCTTTTGGCATGACAGAATTATCGACCGGTTACATGCAAGTTGCAGAAGCCGATAAAGCGGCTGAAATGGCATGCGGCGCTGCAATGGGCGGTATGGAGAAACCTAAAGCTAAAGCAGCGGAAGGCGCCTGCGCAGGCAACAAAAAAACCGAAGCGCCTAAAGCTGTCGAAGGCAAATGTGGCGAAGGAATGTGCGGCGGGATGATGCAAGACGGCAAAATGAAACCGGGTATGGAAGGGTCTTGCGGCGCAATGATGAAAGGCAAAGAAGGCTCATGCGGCGCTATGTCTAAAAACCCATCAGGCAAATAAGTCTAAGCGCATTAGCACAGGAGGGCATGATAGAAACATGCCCTCTAATTCCTCTCAAATCACAGCAAGGTGTTCTTATGGACACAACCCAAAATCTCGTTCACGGCGCCGGTTTAGGCCTTAGGCGATCCTTTTTAAGTCAGATTGTTGAATTCCCTCCCGAAGATGTCGACTTTTATGAAGTCGCGCCGGAAAACTGGATCACTATCGGCGGAAAACCAGGCAAACAATTTCGCGCGATGACCGAGCGTTTCGATTTTATCGGTCATGGTTTGTCGTTGTCGATAGGCAGTACCGATCCGTTGGATGAAAAATTCGTCCGCGAAATCAAACAATTCCTGGCCGAACATCAAATCAAGTTTTACAGCGAACATTTAAGTTATTGCAGTAAGGACGGGCATTTGTACGACCTGATGCCGATTCCGTTTACTTCGGAAGCGGTTAGTCACGTTGCCGGACGGATCAGGCGCGTCCAGGATATTTTGGAACAAAAGATAGCTATCGAAAATGTGTCGTATTATGCGGCTCCCGGCCAGGAAATGTCGGAAATAGATTTCTTCAATGCGGTTATCGAAGAAGCGGACTGCGATGTGCTGATCGACATCAATAATATTTACGTGAACAGCGTTAACCACGGTTACGATGCCGAAGCTTTTTTAAAGGCGATGCCCGCTCACCGCATTGCATATGCGCATATCGCCGGGCATTATGTCGAAGCTGAAGATTTTCTGGTCGATACTCACGGGGCTGAAGTGATCGACCCGGTCTGGAAGCTGCTGGGCAAGGCTTATGAGCTTTACGGCGTATTTCCGACGCTGCTGGAGAGGGATTTTAATATTCCTGCAATGGAAGAATTGATCAAGGAAGTTAACACCATCAGCGCTATACAAAAAGCCTGGGAAACGCAGCATGCAAAGCTACCGCTCCTGCTCACGCCCCTTACCGACAGCTGTCGGCAAAGAAAGCAATTCGCTTGAAGCCGCTATGAAAGTCGATTTTAAAGCCAGACAGCGTGAGTTTGCAGCATATATCAGGGATCCCGACAGAAATCCGCCGCCTGCCGATGTCCAGCCGCAACGGATGGCGATGTATCGCGAGCTGTTTTTTAACAATATCGACACCTTCCTGTCGGCTAACTTTCCGGTGTTGCGGGCGATATTGAACGACCGGCAATGGTTCGAGTTGGGGCAGGATTTTTTCGCCAAGCATTCCAATCAAACGCCGCATTTCTCGGAAATTCCGGAAGAGTTTCTGGATTACCTGCAAAACGAGCGGGACAGTTCGGCTGATTTTGGGTTTATGCTGGAACTGGCGCATTACGAATGGGTGGAAATGGCCTTATCTATCGCCAAGGAAACCGTACCTGTTAATTACCGGAATCTGGATAATCTGTACAACCAGCGCATCCGGCTATCGCCTTTAGCTTGGCCGCTAGCCTATCAATATCCCGTCCATAAAATATCCCCGGCTTTTTTACCTGAAACGGCACCTGAACAAGCCACTTTCCTGGTTGTTTATCGTAATTCGGATGACGAGGTTAATTTTATAGAAATCACCCCGATCACTTATCGATTGCTGGAAATCATTCAGGAGCATGAAGAGGTATTGGCTGCGGATTGTCTAAAACAGGTTGCCGATGAATTGAATCATCCCAATCCTGAGATGATTGTATCGGGTGGCTTGCAGATATTAAAAGAACTGGCTGAAAAGATGGTTATTGTAGGGTAGGCCAGAATAAGCTGGCGTGAGCGGTAGCAAACACCTGTAGAGAATGTTGCGAGTTTAGACCTTCCAGGTTTTAAAAACCTGGAAGGTCTGTATATCTGAGAAAATGGTTATTATTTATTGGCGAGTGGAGTAAGACAACATCACCACGAAGAAAAACCAAAGTAAAAACTTCGTGTTCTCGGCAACTGCTTCCTGCGTTGCTCTACCTCCTGCATCCATGCAGTCGTGCTCACGCTCCTTACCTACATCCATGTAGGCAATGCAGATTTTGCATGGAGCAAAATATCTGCCCATGCAGTCGTTCGTGGTGAATTATTTTTAAGCCAATCACTCAACCTATTGAGGCGCTCTGGAAAAATCCGGTCCTTTAGGAAGAGCGTTTTCCTGCAAGCAATGGTAAGCCGCACTTTCATATTTGATCACTAAAGACTGGGCATTTTTATGTTCTCCGAGGAACAGTTGAGCTTCATCGGCAGTTAAGTCTTTCATCAAAAATTTGGCTATGCACATGCAAGGCGTAGAGTAGCGCTTTTTATCGAATTCTTTGTCGGTTGAGTTCTTTAATTCCCGTTCTACACACTGGTCGGCAAAATCATGTTCAAACTTGTGTTTTTGTATATCGGTCACCGGAGTATCGTGGGAATGATCAAACGGATCATGAGCTACGGTATTCGTTGCCTGTTTCGCTGCTGCAACTTTCTCTTCATCATCCGAGCAGCCGGCGATTGATAAAGTGAGGATCATGCCGGTCAAAGCGGCAAAAAAGAAGTTTTTTGTAAATGTGGGGGTTTTCATAAGCTTAAATCATAAATAGTTAATAAGGTTAACCGAACTTTATCATTTTATTAAGACTGGTTCTACCCATCTTCGTTGTTCATCATAAATAGCGCTACTCGTTTCTTAGCTGTTTTCGTTATCATGGAGTTTTTCATTGATGACTTTCCCCATGTCTTTTATTAAAAACATCGAACCCGAATTTGCTGCGCTGCCGGATGAGTTAAGAGCAACGGTAATTGCGTCACTGACAAAATGGGATGAACGGCTTGTGGAGCTTAAGCTCAATATCAGTCAAACGCCGGAATTTAACGCAGCCCTCGTCAAGGTCTGGTGTTCCAGCCTGTTCGTTGCCGAAAGCTGCACCCGCAAGCCTGAGCTGCTGGTCGATTTGGTCAATTCCGGTGATTTGTCGAGTATTTATAATCAAAACAGTTATGCCGAAAATTTAACGGGCACACCGGTTGATTCACAGGCGGAGTTAATGACAAAACTGCGCGACTTCCGCCGCAGGGAAATGGTCAGGATAGCTTGGCGGGATTTGGCCGGATGGGCCGAGTTATCCGAAACGCTGGCCGATTTATCGCATCTGGCCGATGCCTGCATTCAATACGTGTTGGACTTTCTCTATCGAGAAGCCTGCGAACTACGCGGCACGCCATTATTATCCGACGGCAGTCCGCAGCAGATCGTAGTGTTGGGCATGGGTAAGCTGGGCGCCTACGAATTGAATTATTCTTCCGACATCGATTTGATCTTTGCCTATGCAGAAGACGGGGCGTTGCAGGACAGGAAGGAAACCACTTACGGCGAGTTTTTTACCAAGCTGTGCCGCAACCTGATCAAAGTCCTGGACGAGATCACCGTGGACGGCTTCGTATTCCGTACCGACATCCGCCTAAGACCCTACGGCGATAGCGGTCCGATCATCATGACCTTTGATGGCATGGAAAACTATTACCAGACCCAGGCTAGGGAATGGGAGCGTTATGCGATGATCAAGGTGCGTCAGGTCGCAGGCGACTTTAAAATCGGTGCGCAACTGATGGCGATGTTCAAGCCATTTGTGTACCGGCGTTATCTCGATTATGGCGCGTTTGAAGAATTGCGCTCGTTAAAAGCGCAGATCACCCAGGAGTTGCGGCGCAAAGACCGCATGGAAAACATCAAATTGGGGCCGGGAGGCATCCGCGAAATCGAATTTATCGGCCAAGCGTTTCAATTGATCCGCGGAGGCAACGATAAAGCTTTGCAAATCCGGCCTATTCTGGATGTCTTGCAATTGCTCAAAGGACGGAAACTATTGGCAGAAGAAGATGCCGATCAATTGATGCAGTCCTATTGCTTTCTGCGCCGGGTGGAAAATCACATCCAGCAATATCAAGACCAGCAAACCCACGATTTGCCGAAAGCCCCGGCAGTGCAGCAGATATTGGCCTATTCATTGGATTATCCGGACTGGGCAAGTTTTAAACAGGACCTGGATAAGGTTAGAACGCAGGTGCATGGCGTCTTCGACCAGGTTTTCTCATTATCGAAACAGGATAGTTCAGCGGGTGCTTCGCGAGCAGGAAGAATTTGGGTTTGTGTAGCGGACGACTCCGAGTTGCAGGGATATCTAAAAGAATGCGGTATTCAAGACACAGCCTCAATACTTGCGGCGATAAAAGATTTTAAAAATTCGATAGCGATTAAACGATTAACGGCCAAAGGCGCAGGCGTGCTTGACCGGTTAATGCCGCAACTGATTGACGCGATGCAGCAAGTCGATAACCCGGATGAAACCTTGATGCGGATACTCGGCTTGTTCGAAGCGGTAGCGGGCCGGAATGTATATCTATCTTTATTATCCGAAAACCCCGGCGCTTTGCTTCAATTAATCAAGCTATCATCGGCCAGCTCGTGGATTTGCGATTATTTATCGGTATATCCGGTGTTATTCGATGAATTGCTGGATACCCGCTCCCTTTACGAGCCGCTGAAAAAAGCCGACCTTGACGAGCAACTTAAAGTTTTGCTGGCTCAAGTTGAGGTGCAGGATCTTGAACAGCTGATGATCGTGTTGCGACAGTTTAAGCAGTTGAATGTGTTGCGGGTGGCGGCTGCGGATATTATGGGCGTAATTCCGCTGATGGTAGTCAGCGACTACCTAACCTATATCGCCGAAAGCATAGTCGGTCATGTTGTCGAACGCACATGGCTGATGCTGACAGACAAGCACGGCTTGCCGCCCGATACCGATAATACTTCCATCGGTTTTGCAGTGATCGGATTCGGTAAACTGGGCGGTATCGAGCTGGGTTACGGCTCCGACCTGGATCTGGTGTTTTTGTACGATTGCAAGGATGGCAATGCGATGACGAACGGGGATAAGCCGATTTCATGCTCGCAGTTTTACGGGCGATTGGGGCTGAAAGTCCGCCATATACTCGATACCAAAATGTTGTCCGGCGTACTCTATGAAGTCGATATGCGCTTGCGCCCGAATGGCGATTCCGGCTTATTGGTCAGTCATATCAATGCTTATGAAGATTACCTGAAAAACCAGGCCTGGACGTGGGAGCTACAGGCGCTGGTCAGAGGCCGGTTTATCGCCGGCGATCCACAGCTCAAAGCACAATATGAAGCCATACGCAGCCGGATTTTGAGCTTGTCCAGAGATACCGAAAGCTTAAAAAAAGAAGTCCGCGAAATGCGCGAAAAAATGCGCGATGCCCTGGCAACCAAAGATAAAGACAAGTTTGACCTAAAACAAAGCAAAGGCGGTATTGCGGATATTGAGTTTATAGTACAATTTAGCGTTTTAGATCAGGCGGCTCTTAATGTAGCGTTAACGACCTACACCGACAATGTAAGACTGCTGGAAGGCCTGCAACAGCAGGGATTTATGTCCAAAACCGATGAGCAAATACTCAAAAACGCTTACTGCACTTATCGGGATTTTGGACATAAACAGGTTTTACAAGGGGATAAGGCAGTTATAGCCGAAGCCGATGTCGCCAAAATGAGCGCTGAAGTCGAACAGATTTGGCATGAATATATGGAATAGAACGTCCGCACCATCAAATAAAATGGAACGCAGATGACGCTGATAGTTATGATTAACGCGGATAATTATAACTATTTAGACGTTACTGAAAGTGGGTTTAGTCTTAAAGCTTAGTAAGAAATCAAAGTTTAAACGCAAAAAAAATCTTATTTAATCATAATGATCAGCGTCATCAGCGTTCTGTTTTTGGCTGCTGAGTAGTACAAATATACTTAATATTGGAGAATAAATGATGACGATGGACGATAGAGACGGCGTTATTTGGCTGGACGGACAATGGGTTGAGTGGCGCGAAGCGAAAGTCCATGTGTTGACCCACACCCTGCACTACGGCTTGGGCGTGTTTGAAGGCATAAGGGCCTATCACGCGGAAAAAGGCACGGCGATTTTCAAAATGCAGGAGCATACCGATCGCCTGTTCCGTTCCGCGCATATCATGAACATGAAAATGCCTTACGGCAAAGACGAACTGAATCAAGTTCAGCGCGATGCGGTTGCCAAAAACAACCTGGACAGCGCTTATATCCGCAGCATGTGCTTTTTAGGTTCCGAAGGCATGGGCTTGAGAGCCGATAACCTGAAAGTGCATGTGATGGTTGCCGCATGGTCATGGGGTGCGTATCTGGGCGCGGAAAGCATCGAGCAAGGCATTCGTATCCGTACCTCGTCGTACACCCGCAACCACCACAACAGCACCATGTGCAAAGCCAAAGCCAACGGCAATTACATCAATTCCATTTTGGCGTTACAAGAAGCGCGCGCTAATGGTTACGATGAAGCATTGATGTTGGATCATGAAGGTTTCGCGGCCGAAGGCAGCGCCGAAAACCTGTTTATCGTGCGCAACGGTAAAATCTACACACCGGAAACTACCTCGGCATTAGAAGGTATTACTCGCGATACGGTTATGACGATTGCCAGAGAACAAGGCTATGAAGTGATCGAAAAACGCATCACCCGCGATGAGATTTATTGTGCCGATGAAGCATTCTTTACCGGCTCTGCGGCTGAAGTGACGCCGATCAGGGAACTGGATAATCGCGAAATCGGTTCCGGCAGTCGTGGGCCTATCACCGAGAAATTGCAGTCACTGTATTTCGACTATGTGCATGGACGTAGAGACGACCATGCCGATTGGTTGACTTACGTTGCTTAAGAATTTTTGAAAATTCACCGAACTTTTAAGGTATCGGCATCTTAACAACGCGTCATCCCGGCAGGGAATCACGTCAGGCTATCCTGCCTGACGTCCTTCGGATTAATGCAAATCTGTTCCAGACAGATTTGTGCCGGGATCCAGCAGCCATGGATGGCAATACCAAATATCGCTAACCGTTTCTAGCCACATGAAACCTTTTTTAGTCAGTTTCTCACATCCCAGCCGGAACGCGGCGATATGAAGGCAAAATGACTAGCGCAGACACAAATACCCTCAACGGCCCCAAAAAAATCTTAGTCGTCGGCCCCTCCTGGGTCGGCGACATGGTGATGGCGCAAAGCCTATTTATCGCCCTGAAGAATAGCGACCCGAATTGCCGAATTGACGTGCTGGCTCCGGCATGGACATTATCCCTGCTGGAAAGAATGCCCGAAGTGAGCAAAGCCATCGTCATGCCGTTGCCGCGCGGCCGGTTCGGCTTGATGGAACGCATCAAGCTGGGTAAAAGCCTGCGTTCTGAAAGCTACGATCAAGCCATCCTGCTGCCGAATTCCTGGAAATCCGCCCTGCCCCCGTTCTTTGCCAACATTCCCGTTCGTACCGGTTACGTAGGCGAATGCCGCTGGGGCTTGCTGAACGATGCCCGGAAACTCAATAAAAGTTTGCTGACCATGACCGTGCAGCGTTTCGTGGCCTTGGGTTTGCCGGTTGGCGCACCGATGCCGCCGGCCTATCCACCGCCTGCAATAACCATCAGCAAAGACCGGCAACAGGCAGTCATCGATAAATTCAAACTAACGCTATCACCGGGAATTCTGGCTTTATGTCCCGGCGCCGAATACGGCCCGGCAAAGCGCTGGCCGCCCGAGTATTACGCCGAAGTCGCCCGGCACAAAATCGGTCAAGGTTGGCAGGTCTGGCTGTTCGGTTCCGAAAAGGACAAAGCCGATGCAGCTCAAATCAATCGGGCAGTGTCCGGGCTATGCACCGATTTCACTGGCAGCACATCGCTAGCCGAAGCCGTCGATTTGATGTCGTTGGCCGATATCGTGGTCAGCAACGATTCCGGCCTGATGCATGTCGCCGCCGCGTTGGGCAAAAAACTTATCGCCGTTTACGGCTCATCGGACCCAGGCTTTACGCCGCCGCTGAACGGCAAGGCCCATATTATCTCATTGAATCTTGATTGCGCGCCGTGCTTCAAGCGTGAATGTCCGCTAGGCCATAGCCAATGCCTGACCGGCATCACGCCGGATCAAGTGCTTGAATATATAACAGTCACCCAATCAGGGCCTAAGTGAAAATCGCGATCGTAAAACTCTCTGCTCTGGGAGACATCGTCCACGCGATGGTGGCGTTACAGTTTATCAAGGCGCATTCCCCGGAAATTCAGATCGACTGGATCGTCGAAGAACGCTTCGCCGAAGTTCTAAAACACAATCCCGACATCGACAACATCCTGACGGTTAATCTGAAAGCCTTAAAAACCGACAAGACCGGCATACTTGCCGAAATTAAAAAAATCCGCAGCTATGCGAGCAACAACTATGACTTGGTTATCGATGCTCAAGGGCTGATTAAATCGGCCGTCACCGCTAAACTGCTAGGAAAGCGCATCGCTGGCTTCGATGCCGATTCGATCCGGGAAAAAGCCGCATCATGGTTTTATGACATCAAAGTCGCCTGCGCTTACGATGCCAATACCATCGACAGGAATGCGTTAGTACTGTCCAATCCGCTTGGCATTGACATCACCGCAGAGCAAATCTTCAACAAAAAACCGTTCCTGTTTTTCAACAACGAAGATTCGCAAATTTACGATTTCTTGCTAAAAGACCGGATCAACATTGTGCTGGTGATCGGCTCAACCTGGGACAGCCGCAACTATCCGCCGGATAAGTTTGTAAAAATAGCAGAGGCGTTGCAGCAAAACTGTCTGGTTATCTGGGGCAGCGAACAGGAAAAGGCCACAGCAGAGTGGATGGCGACACAATCCGGCCTGATTAAAGTCATGCCCAAGCTGGATTTGAACAGCCTCAAGGCGTTGATAGCCAAAGCCGACTTATTGATCGGCAACGACACCGGGCCGACTCACATGGCTTGGGGGCTAAACCGTCCGTCAATCACCATCTTCGGCCCAACACCGGTCAGCCGGGTTTATCAGACCGACATCAACAAAGTGGTCAAGTCCGCGTCAATCGTCAATCCGTATAAGCTCAACAAGCAGGATTATTCGATTAAGGACATTGATGAGTGTGAGATTATCGAACAGGCGAAAGTTTTATTGCCTGAAACATACCGGGAAAACCAAATTAAAACTGCTACTCGACCTTTTTGCTGATTAATTTCCCTATAAAGCGCCGCCGCAACTGCTGCCCTGTCCTGCCGTACAACCATAGCAATGTGCGGCAGTGGCAATTGCTGCGCCGTTTAAGGTTTCCAAAGTTAAATCGCCGATATGCACACGCGGCTTGAACAACATCTGGTTGAAGTCGCAATCGTAAACATAACCCTGCCAATCGACGCTCAACGTATTCAGGCACATCAGATGGGCGAGATTGTCCTCGCGAAAGTTGCTGCGTAATAAATTTAGATATGCATCAAATCGCCCCTGGCTGACCAGCATACTGCCGAAACGCTGGATCGGCATATTCACCATGGCATAAAGCCGATTAAAGACGATGCCGTAATGCTCTAGCAAATGCTGTTTGTAGGCCTGTTCCAAAGCCTGCTGTTCAGGCGGTAACCGCGCATCTTGCGGGTTGTAAACCAGATTAAGCTGCAAAAGACCGTCCTGTTGGCCGTAACCCAGCCGATTCAGGCGCTGCAATGCGGCCAGGCTATTTTTAAACACCCCCTTGCCTCGCTGTTTATCGACATTTTCTTCAAGATAACAGGGCAAGGAGGCGGTGATTTCCACTTGCTGTTCGGCCAGAAATTCCGCCAAGCCAACATAACACCGATCTTCCAATATGGTCAGATTACAGCGATCAATAACCTTAATTCCCTGACCGCGCGCTGCCGTCACCAGATATTGAAAATGCGGATGCATTTCAGGAGCGCCGCCGGTTAAGTCCAAGGTGTGAATATTAGCAGTCCGAGCCAACGTCAACACTTGATCCAGCGTTTCCAAGCTCATCAGTTCGGTACGCTTAGGCCCTGCGTTGACATGGCAATGCACGCAGCTCAGGTTACATAGATAGCCAAGGTTGACTTGCAGTATTTCCAGCGGTTTGCGGAAAATGGCTGGAAAATCGCTGTCGGCTAAGAGCGGTCGAGTGTCGTGCATTATTAATCCTTGGAAAACCAAATATCGCCGTAAAAGGCGGAAACTTGTTGGTTGCTGTTATCGGTATCGGTCATTAGAGCCACCGCATCAATGTAGCGAACGTCTTCGCCGAACAGTTTCTGCAAGTCAATTCTAATATTGCGCTTTTCGCTGTGCCAGACGTTCAGCGGAGTTTCAGGTCCGCGTAGCGCCAGCATCATCGCATGATTCCCGGCAAAGGCATTAGGCCAAACGGTATCCTTTGCCGTGTTGCCGGCCCAGACGTAATTAATCGCTTTGGTCTGCCAAAATGCCAAGCCGCCCTTAACCACTACATAAATGCGCGCGGCGTAATCATCACCGGCCTTGCTTTGTTCATTTAGGCCAATCAAACGGTTGGCAATGCGCCAAGACCAGTTCAGAAACGGCGTTTGTTCGAGATCGACGCGTTGCTCCTTAAACAGTCCAGATCCGGCTGCATGGCTATCGGCTTTTAACACAACGACGCCATCCAAGGATTGCAATTGATATTGGGTTTCGCCTTTAAAACTTTTATGCTCCCAGCCATCCAGTCGGTTGCGGGTGAATTCACCGATCATCAGCGGGGATTCAGCGAGCACATTCTGTGCTGTAAACACCGTCAACAACGCGAAGAGCAGTCTTCTCATGCCGATTTGTCTCACAAATATTTTTATCATAGGTCAATCACATATATTCTTAGAATTGAACATGGATAGTTTTATTTTCTAAATGCAAGGCTAAAACCGCCTGCTTTAGCTGACTGGCTTTAGTTCTGTAATCTTTACTAAGGTTCTTATTTATATACCCACAAACCCAGAACAGTGTGGATTTCAAAATAGCAGTGCTAATGACTTACGATTTATTGTCAAACCCGCGTTACAGATCGTCGATATAATGACGTGCCGCCTTGCGAATGAACTGTGTCTGTTTTTGAAAGTTGCGGCAACGGGTACACATCATTACGTGCAGCCATATAGTAAAACGCTCACGCAAACTCAATTTTTTATCCAGTCCTTGGGAAACCAGAGTGGAAATATCTCGACAGCTACGCATGATGTTTCTCCTGTTTTGTATTATTGAACCAGCGGATGTCCAGGCATTCGCGCAACCTGAGCCGCGCCCGGTGCATGATGACCCAATAATTAGCTTCGCTAAGCCCGGCTTCTCGGCAAACTTCGTCGGCTTCTAACCCGACCAGTTCGCGCAGCATAAAAACCTTAGCCATTTTCGGCGGTAGATTATTTTGACAGGTTTCATAGATCGTCCAGAATTCCAGCTGTTTTAGCGCCGCTTCTGGGTCAGCCCAAGCCTTGGGACCGCCGTTCCAGTGACCGGTGCTCATAAAAAACTCGTCTTGCCCGGTGTCAGCATCGTCTTCGTCAGCTTGAGTAAACTCCGGGACAGAGGGCTCGCGGGCGCTGCGCCGCCAGTGATCGGCAATTTTGTGTTTAAGAATGCCGATCAGCCATGTACGCAAGCCCGCTTTACCTTCGAAATCCGATGCCGATTGCAGGGCGGCCAACAGCGTTTCCTGCACGGCATCGTCGGCCAGTTCGCGGTCACGCAATTGCAGCAGGGCATAGCGAAATAATATCGGCCTTTGTGCAGATAAGTTTTTCTCGGCCGAGACTGTTTCAGTCATCGCTGTTGTGTCTATCAGCAACACAAACCGTCGGTAGCAGCCGATTCGGTCTGCGGTCCCGGAGTACAGTCGAACAATCCGAAGTGGCGGGATTTTTCACCTAGCACTTGAAAATGCTCGGCATAGCGGCTTGCGGCCAGCATATCGGCGGTGTTGCCGCATATCCGTAAGGGTCGGCCGGTTTCGAAGTGATGATGGTTGTCCAGATTGAAAGCATGCAGGTGCTCGGGGATGGTGCCGAGATAGCAAGCCACCTGTCCATAATCTTCACAACGGTCTTCCAGCGCTAGCTTGAATGCGCTAACGGTGACCGAGTTAAATTTGACCATGCCGATTTTGGCGGCAACCTCAGGATCGTCGAGACTGATGGGATTTTGTTTGACGATACGTACATCGGGACACCCCAGATCATGCAAGATCCGCCGGAAGTCTTCCCAATACAAGGCGCCGCCCAAGCATTCACCCAGTAAAACGGGGTCTTGGCGCAACGGAGCAGGAATGCGGCGATCGGCGAATACGTCAGAAAAATAGAGTTCACCGCCCGGTTTTAACACTCGGAATATTTCCGCCAGCACCTTGGGTTTTTCCGGTGACAGGTTGATCACACAATTTGAGATTACTACGTCGATGCTGTTGTCTTCGATACCGATAGCAGCCAGATTCTCGATATGACCGTGCAAAAACTCGACATTAGCATAACCAAAGCGCTCTGCATGCCAGTCACGATGACGAACGGCGACTTCTAACTGTTCCGGCGTCATATCGACGCCAATCACCCGGCCTTCCGGGCCAACCAGTTTCGATAGCAAATAACAGTCGCGTCCTGAACCGCAGCCTAAATCCAACACGGTCTTTCCCGACAAAGCCGGGGGCAGCGGAGAGCCACAGCCGTAGAAGCGCTCCAGCACTTCGGGATGCAAGCTTTTCAGCAAAGCTTTTAAGTAATCCGGCATCGCGTCGATAGTGCAACAGGCGCTGGTTTTCAGATCGTTGCTGGATTGTAAAACCTGACCGTAATAATGGCGAACAGATTCGCTGATTTCGATGCTGGTAGTCATAGGGTTCCTCTCGTGTTTCAAATTAAAAGTTGGCCATATATGGCAGCGTTAGCTGTCGGGATAGTGCAATTATTTCGGTTAGTCCACAGACGGTGCTGAATAAGACATGGTAGTTCATCATTGCCGAATTATTAACCATGAGTCGTTATAACAACAAGAAACCTTACAGAAAATATTCAGTGAGCCGAACAAAAAATCCGGTATCAGGCCATCCGCGAGCGCAACATCAATTAATTCGCACGGCTGTTCTCAAGAGTTATTAATAAATGTGTTTTTAATCAACTCTCTAAGCCATTTATGACCAGGATCCTGAGTTTCAATGTCTCGCCAATAAAGATTTAGCTTCATTGGCGAGACATCGGTGAGGGTATGAACTTTAATCGGCAGGTGTTTTTCAAGTGTTTTTGCATACAAAAGAGGGCTAACAGCCACTAATGTTGTAGTAGAAACAATAAAAAACACACTCCACATAGTCGCTACAGTAAAGCGAGGAGCATGATAATCGGGGTGGTTATTAAATACAGAAAATAAAAAATCAAAATTATTACATTCATTTTTAAAACTAATGAAATCGAATTTTATGATGTCATTAGTAGTTAAATTATCCGGCAATGGTGGTTGCTGGGGACCGGTAATTAATACTAAGGAGTCACTAAATAAAAATTCTTTATGTATACCTTTCTCGACAGGGCGATCAAAAAATAAGCCTAAATCCAGCTGACCATTTTGTAGATATTGACTGAAATTATCAATCTCGAAAAACTCGCGAATGATCTTTATCCTAGGCGCATAACGCTCAAGATGAGAGACCAGTTTTGTAAACAAGGCAATTTCACCATAATTGGAAGTTGCAATTCGAAAAGTACGTTCGGACGTTGCCGGATCAAAGTGGCTTTGTTGTGACAGAGTGAATGCTATTTTTTGAAGACAACATTTGACGTCAACATATAAAGCATCAGCTTGACGGGTAGGGGCAATAAAGCGGCTGTTTTTGACAAAAAGCGTCATGTTTAAAGTGCTATTTAATCGTGTAATAGCATTACTGACAGCCGGCTGTGAAAGATGAAGCTGTTTAGCTGCCAGAGTAATACTTTTACAATCATATACAGTAACAAAAACATGTAACAGATTGAGGTCTATGTTGCGAATATTCATAACCGACTGACACATCGAAATTTTAATTTCTCAGAAGTATAGCAATTAAAGTGCTAAAACTTGCTCATCCACGTATTAAATTCTCTCTCATCCGTTCATTAAACTAATGAATGAATGCTATTCATATCTATAATTTTCAATTATTGTTAAAAATGTCAGAATACTACGTAAAATTACGTAGGTTTATAAGTACCCATGCAAAATTAATCCGGTATTTTCGCCAACATTAATGCGTATAGTCTTATAAAAATCAGTTGCTTAAGCATTGCATTATTGGCACCTAAATATTTATGAATAGGTATTTATTTACAAAAATTCTGGCCGCTTAATCTACAGCCTTTCTACAACGAGTATGCACGAATGTGGCTAATTAGCTTTTGGAAAGTTGGACAAGACATGTGCCATGTACTGGTAATTTAGGAAGGTCATTCTTGGCTCTGTTATTGAATTAGTTTGGATGCTTATTACTCGTTTGTTCCGGTATTAAATTTCACATAATTTGTAATTATTTCACGTTTTGTCATTGCAAGAATGCTTAATATATTTATCTCTACGAGAAAACATACACAAAATCAATCTATTACGAACCAATACTGAATAGTTACCATAATTTTATCTATAGAAAGGCATTAACGTATGACTAATACATCAAGAAGACACATGCTTAAACTAAGCATGTTGGCAGCAGGCGCTGGCGTGGCAACATCGCAACAAGCTTTTGGTGCAGGCAGTTTGGTTGGCAATTTATGTACCCCGGATGACTTATCGCTTGCCGAAGACGACCCTGGTTCGCACGACTTTAATCTCAGCCCTTTCGTAGACCCTCTGCCGATTATTCCTGTTGCCACGCCCATAAATTTCCCGTTAGACCCTCCTATTGATCCTGCAAGACATCAACGCTACACTGAGTTTTTACCGCAGAAGACTTATATTCAAGTACTCCGGGAATTTGACCATCAATACCACAGTGGAATACCGTTCGCTACTAGAGTATGGGGATTCAATGGTAATGTTCCCGGTCAAACTTTTCATGCCCGCTATGGCGAGCCTGTCCTGATTCGTCGCTATAATCAGTTGCCGGCCGATCATGTAGGTTTTGCTCTTCCTTCTTTTACGACCCATTTACACAATCTACATCATGCTTCAGAAAGCGACGGCATGCCTTGGGATTGGGTTGATCCGGGTTTTTTTTGGGACTACCACCATGTAAACGCTCCTGCAGGCGGCGATCCGCTGCAAAAACAGACGACTCAGTGGTATCACGATCACCGTATGGATTTTACTGCGACCAACGTGTACATGGGACTAACTGGCTTTTACCTGCTGTTCGACAATCAGGACACCGGCAATGAGCATGATCCTAGTCCTAGTGCATTCAGATTGCCCAGCGGCAAGTACGATATTCCGATGATTCTTCACGACATCAGTCTTGGCGAAGATGGCCAGCTCTACCTCAGTCAAGATACTAATGGCTTTTTGGGTAGATACTATACCGTCAATCGAAAAATCACCCCTTTTCTGGAAGTCGAACCGCGCAAATACCGCTTCCGTTTTCTGAACGGCGGGCCATCCCGTTTCTATGAGTTAGGCCTGAATGACGGCCTGCTTTTTAACGTGATAGCCAATGATGGCAATTTACTGCCTAAGCCGGTCATTGCCGAAACGATTAAATTATCGGTGGCGCAACGTTTCGACGTTATCGTCGATTTTTCGCAATATCAACCTGGCGCATCAATCATACTCGAAAATTTGATGGAGCAGATTCGAGGTGAAGGGCCGACCGGCCGAAAGTTTGCCAAAGGTGAAGGCGATCCGGTGATGGAATTCAGGGTTGTCCCTCTGACCGGGCCTGACAAAAGCCGCATCCCTAACGAACTGAGAGCGTTACCGAAAATAAACCTGAAAGAGGTTAAACAGGAACGCCTGTTTAAATTCGACTACTTTGGCGGCATGTGGACCGTTAACGGCCAAGGTTTTGATATGGATCGCATGGATGCATATATCGAGCAGGGCAGCGCGGAAATCTGGACTATACGCAACGGTGGCACCCGCTGGGAGCATCCGATTCATATCCATTTTGAAGAGTTTCAGATTCTGGAATTCAATGGTAAACCTCTGCAAGAAAGTGATGTAAACAATTCACGCAAGGATGTTTTGACCTTAGGTCCTGGCGATGAAGTGAAACTGTTTTTCCATTTCCGTGACTTCCTTGGCTGCCATGTGATGCATTGCCACAATGTCGTTCATGAAGATCACACCATGATGATTCACTGGCACATAGCTCCGCCCAAAAATGGCCCCGTGCTTGGTGCAATTATCGAGCCGCGCCCCGTGATGCGCTTAGGCACTCCGCCGGCTGGCTTTTAATTTGAAGAGGAATCAATCATGAAAAGTAGAAGACAATTTTTATCCGCTAGCGCCGCATTGCCTGCCTTGGCTTTATCCGCTTGCACAAGTACCGGTCCAAGCAACCTGATAACCGCTTCAACAGAAAGCCGTATTTGCAAAAAACCGGGTGGGCCTTCGGCAAAATATTTCCCTAATGTTGTGGTCATGACCCATACAGGACGCAGAGCCTGGTTCTACGACGATTTGATTAAAGGCAAAATCGTCGGAATCAATTTCATGTCGGTAAAGTCTGAAGAGCAATTCCCCGTGACCCAGAACCTTGCAAAAGTTCAAGAACTTGTCGGGAACAAGCTCGGACAAGGGACATTTATGGTGTCGATTACAACCGATCCCGAACACGACAGTCCAGCCATTCTGGAAGCCTTCGCTAAAAAACATGGCGCACAAGAAGGCTGGATATTTGTTACCGGAAAACCATCCGATATGCAGGCAATCTATCAGAAATTAGGTCCTCACGGCGGTTACGAAGGAGCGGGCGTTAATCATCATATCTGGCGCTACGGTAACGAGCCTTATGCGCGCTGGGCAGCCTCTCATGCAATGGCTCAACCGCACCAGCTCGCTCAACGCTTATCCTGGGTTGAAGTCAATAAAGAACCGAATAGCAAAAAGGCCTAGTGTTCAGGGGACAATATTATGAAAAATTCATTAATCCAATCATTCTCCGGCACGTTGGTCTTACTGGCCTCAGGTATCGGTCTAGCACTTGCTGCACCAAGCCCCAATCTGCCGACCGGCCCAGGCCAATGTGTACCTATGTCACAAATGCTTCCAGACGGTACATTCAGAACCATTTACGTGGGGCATCCCTGCCCAAATCCTCGCCCGCCGATGCCGACTCAAACTACAGTGGGGGATACGACAACAGTAATCACGAGTCCATCGCTTTTCGCCAAAAAGGATCCCTTTGTCGATCCGGTTCATGCCACCAATCTTCTACCCAACTTCGATGGCAATCTGTTCGACGGCAATGGCGTGGAAATGCAAAATACTTTACCGTCCAGTGCCGAGCATCCGTATAACTTACATGATGCGCCTCAGGTTAGCAGTATTGACGTGGCTTCGCCTGAGACCGACTTAGTGCATATTTTTAAGTTACTCAAGCAAGATAAGGACAAAAACAAAGACAAAGACGGTTTTATAACCGAGAAACGCCTGCCTGGCGAGAAGGGCTTAAGCAGCCAACAGCTGGCTCAACGCGCTCTGGATATTCTGGAAGGTAACTCTATACCCAACCGAGTCTATAGTGGCATGTCGGTTTTGCATTACAAAGGCCCGGAAAAAGTTGCCGTCGTAGATAAAAACACTAAGAATGTAAATATCCATCAAATTTGGTATGGCAGCCATATTGAAGCCGATGCTGCGTTTATCGATGTCAGCCAAGTCAAAGAAGAACCGTTCACCATTACCTACACGGTGGATGTGCTTAATCGGGGTGAGGATGATTTTGCGCCGATGGTGATGTATTTTGACGATCCGGCGCTCAGTATGCCAGGCATGCCGCCTATGCCTCACACCAGCATGGATACCACCTTTTTTCCAATGATCGACGGCAAGCGTTACATATTCAAGATAAAGATGCCGCCCGGAAAATACTACAACCTGTCCTATACCTGGGGCTGGCGAGAACACCCGCCACGGGCTCAAGTTACGGAAAATGCCGCCAAGAAACTGCCTAATGAGGCGGGCGTTCCAAGAACTCTGGTACAGTGGGAACAGGATGTGTTCGGTATGGCTCCGACAGCCAGCGTTGAAAACAAACTCGCGGCTATCGCTAAAATTGGCGAACTCGCACCGGAAAAAAGAATGTGGCAGGCTATGCGTCAAGCTATCGGTTACGCTAACGACACAGCCACAACCCCAGGCGCACCTGCTTCGGATGTAGAGATTAGGGCGTTAATGGATGAAGCGTTGGCTGCGTTCGATGACTGGGGTCATCGTACGCGGTTGCCACGCGGGATTGTTGCAGATCCGGACGCCGATGCAACATTGCTCTATATCAACAATACGATGTATGGACAAATGAAAGGCGGTGGCAGGCCTGTGCTGGATAAATGGAGACTGCGTGGCACAAACGTTAAAATCACCTTGTTAAACGGCGATCATTTTTTACACAGTTATCTGAACCCGGATTTTGGCGGCTCGCGCGGCTGGGAAAATCAGTTCCAATCCACTAAAGATATTGGCGGTTCGGGCTGTTGGTTTACTTTCGGACGTTTCCAGTGGTGGATGAACGTAGGCGGGCCATTCGGCATGGTTAACGTACAACCTGTTAATGGCGTTGGTCTAGATGGAATTCCCGGTATGCACAAAGTTGATTTCACCATGAACTACGAACCGTCTCCAAGGCTGCGGATGTATCAGTTCGACCCAGCGCATCATGAGACGGCGATTTTCTCTTTGCATTAAGCGCATCATACGGCTTATTGGTTAAGATCAGAGCCGCCATAAGTAAAGAATCCGCTATGTCCGATTATCCGGGTAGCGGATTTTTTTTGTCCGCAATAAAAGCAGCAGGATCGATTCATTGATATTTGATTATAAAACTAAGACCTCAACCGCGACTACCATTGACATAAGCCGCTGTTAATTCATGAGCTGGAGCTTCAAAAATTTGCTTACATTGGCCAAATTCGATCAGGCATCCTGCTCGCTGTTGATCCCTGATCCAGAAAAACCCCGCGTAATTGGCAATGCGCCGAGCTTGGGCCAGATTATGGGTCACGATCACTACTGTGTATTTTCCGCGTAAACGCTGAATCAAATCCTCCACCACACCCGAAGAAATCGGGTCTAAGGCACTGCACGGCTCATCCATCAACAATACTTTCGGTTTTAATGCCAATGCTCTGGCAATACATAACCGTTGTTGCTGTCCACCGGACAGAGCCAGCGCCGAGGATTCCAGTCGATCTTTCACCTCAACCCACAAGCCCACATCCTGTAGAACCTGCTGGATAACATCGTTTAACTCGGCTTGTTTACTGATACCGTGTTCCCGTAACGGCAGTTCAATATTGCGCCGGATCGACAGCGGAAACGGCACCGGCTTTTGAAAAATCATGCCAATATCACGGCGTAACCCTTGTACGTCAAGAGCAAGATCACGTAAATCTCTACCATTGAAATGAACCTTGCCCGACACGCGGCAATCCGGAATCATATCGGTCATCCGATTGAGTACCGACAGGAAGCTGGTTTTACCGCATCCCGACGGCCCGATCAGCGCGGTAATGCAACCTTTATAGATATCCAGCGAAACATTCTCCAGCGCCGGCTTTACTCCATAATATAAAGACAGATTGTCAACGCGGATCAGCGGCTCAGGATCGCAGCACGGAGGGCCTATCTGCAAAGGCCCCAAGGTATAAGTCTCATTCATGGGTTTTACCGGTCCGTTCAATTTCATTCATACAATACAATGTCCCTGTGCAGCCACTGTTTAGCTAAGCTCATGGCAATACTGTTGATGATTAATAAAAGCAGGATTAACATCAGCGCGGATGAATAGGCATTAGTGTCGCCGCCCGCCACGTTCATGGACAAGTCATAAATATGTACCGATAACGCCCTGCCGGAATCCAATAGAGAGTCCGGCATGCGATCGACATAACCGCTGGTAAAAATAAGTGCGGCGGTTTCAGCAACGGCGCGCCCGACACCTAGCATTAAACCGGCGATCAAAGCTGGGGCAGCGCTGGGCAACAGCAGATGAACCAGTGTTGCGCTACGCGACATCCCTAAAGCGGCGGCTGCCAGCCGATAATCATCGGGTGTTGCCTGCAAGCCTTCTTCAGCGGTACGGATCAAGATAGGTAAAACCATGCAGGCCAGAGTTAGACCGCCTGACAAAATGGAAAAACCCAGGCCCAAATAAATACAAAAAAACGCATTGCCGAACAACCCGAATACGATGGAGGGTACACCCGCCAGCACATCCAGACTGCGCCGTACCAAACGGCCAATCACACTGTCGTTTTCGGTGAATTCGCTCAACAAAACAGCGGTAGCCAAGCTAAGAGGCGTAGCGGTTACCATCGCAACCAGCAAAATCGACAGCGTCGATATGATAATCGGTCCGATACCGCCGGAACGGCCTGCATTTTTAGGCGCTTCGGCTAGAAACGCCCAAGATAGGCGGGGCAATCCGTGGATAACAATATCGGACAGCAGCCAGACAAAGACCCCGCTGACAATCAGCGCCGTCAGCCAGATTAATACCGTTGTTAGCACATTTTTAAACATGTCGGCGCTCTTGGGACATTAGTTCAGCCATACCGACTAAAAGCAGTACTACGCACATCAAGGCCAAGCCGGATACAAACAAAGCCGCGCGATGGTCACCCGTTGCGTAAGCCATTTCCAGCGCAATATTCGCAGTGAGTGTGCGTACCGAATCATACAGACTATGCGGTTGCTGCACCACATTGCCGGCAACCATTAACACTGCCATCGTTTCGCCTATGGCTCTGCCTGCTGCCAGCATGATGCCTGCGGTTACGCCCGGACGAGCGGCGGGCAAAGTTACGCCGCTGATTAAACCCCAGCGCGATAGGCCTAAGGAAGCCGCGCCGCGCAGATAGGCAGCCGGTACAGCAGCTAACGCAGCATCGGCGGTTAATGCTATGGTCGGCAAAATCATCAACGTTAAAACCAGTATTCCGGTCAACAGACTGACGCCGGGCGGATGCAGACGGCCGATTAACGGCGCTAACGTTGTTAATCCCCAAAATCCGTAAACGACCGAAGGAATGCCTGCCAGTAATTCGATCAGGCGACGATAACAACCGGCAAGAAATGACGGCGCATAATAACGGCTGAACAAGGCTGAAGCGATGCCCAGAGGCGCGGCCAGCATTACTGCCCCCAGCGTTGAATAAAACGTAGCCGACAGCATCGGCGTCAGCTTATACAAACCGTCCACCGGATGCCAGGACGTATCGTTAAAAAAACGTATCAAGGCTATATGCTGCAATACCGGCCAGGATTCCTTGAACAGAAATAACAGAACCAATAGCACTAGCGCAGCCGCAAGCAGTGCGCAGCCCCATAATAGTGCGGCCAGTTGTTTGTCAGCGAGGGACAGGGACAAAGTACTGCGCCTCGACCAGATCATTAACCTGCGGCAAACGGGCAAACTCGATGAAGTCTTTGGCAAGGCCGGCAGGTTCGCCACGGGTCACCAGATTCAACGGCCTGGATAAGGGAAAACTGCGGTTGCGCAGATTCTCTACCGATGCAGCTATGCTTTCGAGGGGCAGCAATTTAATTGCCGCACCTTGGCTTGATTCATATTCGGCTGTGCCCACAGAAACGTAGGCTATGGCATTCGGATTGCCCATCACTGTTTTAATGCCTTGTTGATTATCGCCAATGACAACTTGCGGCTTGATATCGGTATTTTTCAAACCGAAATAATGCAGAAACAATTCCAGTGTCGAGCGTCCTTCTGCTTTGTTAACCACGGTAATAGCCGCATCGTTGCCGCCGACATCTTTCCAGTTGGTGATTCTGCCGGTATAAATGTCGACGATTTGCTGTTTATTTAGAGCTTCAACGGGATTAGCTTTATTTAAAATGACGCTGATCCCATCCAATGCAATGGTAAAACTCAGCAAATCTTTTTCATCCTCCTTCAGCGACCTGGAAGCCATGCCTATATCGGCAAGTCCGGCCCGGGCGTCGCTGACCCCGCGTGATGAACCGCCGGTCTGCACATCTACCCGCACATTGCTGTGTAACGTCTCAAAGCGCTTGCCTATTTCCGCAGCAAGCGGCGCTACGGTACTGGAGCCGGTAAGCACCAGTTTTTCGACTTTTGTATCGTCAGGCTTTGTCCTCAAAAAAAACCATACTGCGCCTATAAGCAAAATAAGCGTTACAAACATAACCAATTTTTTCATGCTTAACTCCATCGTTATTTTGTATAAAAATGTGTTACACAGTGAATCCGACGATTTTACAACTGATGTAATCAATATTAATCGTCATTGCTAAATAATCCTTACATATTATTTTCTCTTAACACCTATCAGTTAAACGAGTATGTCCATTACGTCATACCGGCATGGATTCGCTACGCGCTCTGACGGGTCATGTCAGGCTATCCTGCCCGGAGTGAATCCATGACGGTATGACGCGATATTTAAAAAATGATAGGTGCTAATAAGCTCTGGCAGGCTATGCTTTTGGCTAAGAAAGAAAAGCTATTTTGGGTTTCGGCAATCTGCCGGGATAACGCGGCTTATGTTAACTTAGCAACAATGACACAACGCGTGGGAACGTGGAAAAACTCTTAACTTCTTGGGTCAGCCGGTAAATAACGGCCGGTGACCTGTTTGTAAGCGGTTGATGTTTTCTCGCCAGGGACGCCATCGATTTTAACGAAAACTCCTGGGAAACCATTAAGCCAGCGCTGTAAGTCTTCGGCTTGTTTCACGACAGTGGATTCATCCTCGCTTTTATTGACGTTTGTGTCTACAGGACAAGAAAATCGATCATTAATGAATGTATAATAAATTTCATTGAAAATGCCAAAAACTATTTGAAACTTGGCATGTCATTTTTGAAATATCGGATATATCGATGACTGAACGGCTGCCAAAAGAAAGCCCCGAATTATTTAAAATCGTTAATGAATGAAACTAAAAAAGCGCTGGTGTTAATGGATTTTATTTTTCCGTTTTTCGGAAATTCCGGTCATCGCCAAGGTACAAATGACTCTTTGACCTATGAAGTTGTAAAGCATGAGTCCTGCTGATCCCATTGGCGTTTTTGATTCCGGCGTTGGCGGTTTATCCGTACTGCATGAGATTCGCAGGGCGCTGCCGGCTGAAGATTTGCTGTATGTGGCGGATTCGGGGTACGCGCCGTACGGCGATAAATCTCAGCAATTCATCGAAGACCGGTCGATTGCGATTAGCGAGTTTTTAGTGAGCCGGAATGTTAAAGCTATTGTGGTTGCCTGCAATACGGCAACGGGCGCTGCGGTAACGACGTTGCGCTCAAGGTTCTTGATGCCGATTATTGCGATGGAGCCTGCTGTTAAACCGGCTGCAGAGAGTACCAAGTCCGGCGTTATCGGCGTTTTAGCGACCAGCCGGACATTGGCTAGCGATAATTTTGTGAAATTGTTTGCCCGATACGGGGAGGATGTCGAGATTTTGGGTCAGGCTTGCCCCGGCCTGGTCGAGCAAGTGGAGGCAGGCGATCTGTCCGGCGGCAAAACCCGGCTATTGTTAGCGCAATATGTGCTTCCGTTATTGGAGCGGAGCGCCGATACGATAGTGTTGGGCTGTACGCACTATCCATTTTTGGCGCCGTTGATACAGGAGATATCCGGGCCTGGAGTGGCTGTGATAGATTCCGCTGCTGCCGTTGCGCGGCAACTTCGCCGACGGCTTGAAGTGGGGGATTTGTTGGCAGATGAAAGCAGGGTAGGTGCGGAATGCTTTTGGACTAGCGGCGTACCGGATAAAGCCAAGCCGCTAGTTTCTCAATTATGGAAGACGAATGTTGAGGTATATGCTCTGCCTGCAAGTGCTGAGCATAAGCTGGAATAAGAGTTACCAAAGCCGGACGGGGCATGCGGTCTCGTCCGAAACGTCGCGCCTGTTGAGAGCGTTCCGAGTTAGACCTTCCAGGTTTTAAAAACCTGGAAGGTCTGCGTGACATCAGCTCTTAAGTTGACGCGTATGGGTTGCAACCCCGTCCGGCATGAGCTTGTCCTAAGCTGGCTTATTCCGACCTACATCGATTTGATCAAAACTGTTTACCTGCCGATGCTCGGCTTGCGGGTCGGGTGTGTTGTTCCGGGTTAACCAGATGGTTTCAAAACCGGCGGCTTTGGCCGCATCCAGTTCTTCTTTAATGTCCGATAAAAACAACAGCTGGTTCGCCGGCATGGCAAGCTGTTCGGCTATATTGTCGTAAGACTCTTTTTCTTTCTTGCCGCCGATATGGGTATCGAAATAACCGGAAAATAACGGCGTTAAATCACCGTATTTAGTGTGAGCGAACAACAGTTTTTGCGCGTAAACCGAACCCGAAGAATAGATATATAAATCCAGGCCTTCAGCTTTCCATGCCTTGAGGTTTGCAGCAGCATCGGGATAAATATGGCCTTTAAAATCGCTTTGCCGGTAACCGGCTTCCCAGATCAGGCCTTGCAGGGATTTTAACGGCGTGACTTTCTTATCTTCGTCTATCCATTGGATTAGCTGGGCGATGATTTGTTCGGTAGAAAGTTGGTTACCAACTTCGTTGCAGACATCTTTCAGCAGCGGCTTTACTTGCGAGTCGTCTGCATGGCTACGGACAAAGTTAGCTAGATTTACACGCGCATAAGGAAACAGCACATCTTTAACAAACAGAATCGACGAGGTTGTGCCTTCAATATCGGTAACAATGGCTTTAATCATGACAGTTCGGCAACGTATTGATCAAGGGTAGGGAAAGACGCGGAAATATCGCTGCCGGTGAAATCGGCCACCCAGCCGTCCGGCGTAGTGAACAGGCGTATGCATTTAAACCGGGGATTTTCGCCCATGTCGAACCAGTGCTTAGCATCGGCCGGTACGCTGATTAAATCGCCTTGCTCGCACAATATGGCATACACTTTACCTTCGATATGCAGGTAAAACAGGCCGCGGCCTTCGATAAAAAATCGCACTTCAAAATCGGCATGGATGTGTTCGGAAAGAAACTTCTGCCGGAAAGTGGCTTTGTCGGGATGATCGGGATTCAAGCTGATCACGTCAACGGATTGAAAATTATATTGCTGTTTCAAACGGTCGATAGAATCGCTATAGGCGGCCAGTACGGTGTCCTGATCGGCATCGGCGGCTAGCTCGCAGTTAGCCGTCCAGCGTTCAAACTGTACGCCTATGGTATTTAGCTGGGCCTGGATGCCGGAAAAATCGGTGACTGTTTTGCCCAGCTGAGGCTGATTATCGGGGTAAACGGTTAATGCGCTCATAGTCTTTTGACTCCATGCAGTCGTAATTCGCAATCAAATAAAAATTCCAGCGCCTCAAGGTGGCGCAGTGTTTCTTGCACTGAACTGCCCCAAGTATAAAGGCCGTGTCCGGCAATTATATAGGCATATATAGCGCCGTGTTTGTCCATGTATTGCTCCACTTGACCGGCCAAACGAGGGATATTCTGGTCATTGGCAAAAATCGGTATCACAACCCGGCTTTCGTGGGTGTCAATGCCAGCCAAGGCTTTTAACAGCTCATAATCTTCCAGCGCGATTTCGGATTTAAAAATCCGCGAACACAGCGTGGCATTAATCGAATGCGGGTGCAACACCGACTGAACTTCAGGGAAACGTTTATATAATGAAGTATGCAGCACCGTTTCCGCCGACGGTTTCTTGCCGTCAAGGGAGTTGGCATCGGCATCGATCAGCATAATATCGTCCAGTTGCAATTGGCCTTTGTGTTTGCCGGAAACGGTGATGGCGATGTTGCCGTCAGGCAGCCGTGCGGAAAAATTGCCGCTGGTCGCAGGCACCCAGCCTTTGCTGTCGATAAATCGGCCGGCATCAATCAGCTGATTGGCCAGATTGAAAAAATCTTCGTTGTAGGTCATGTCGGTTAATGATGGTAGTAGTGAAATGTTACGTCAATTCTTAAAAGACATCTTGCTAATCAAGAAAGACTATCACCACGAAGACACGAAGAACACGAAGTTTTATTCCTTTATGTTCTTCGTGCTCTCGGCAATTGCTCCTGCATCGCCTAAAGCGCCTACTGTTGGTGCTCTACCTCCTGCATAATCCACATGGATGTGGTGAAAGCTTCCGCTCCTGCTCACGCTCCTTACCTACATCCATGTAGGCAATGCAGAGATTGCAGGAGCAAATATCTATCCTTGCAGTCGTTCGTGTCTTCGTGGTGAATAAAACTTAAACCGGTGCGGATGGATGAGGTATTTTCCATTCCTTCGGCGCTTGCCATGCTTGCACCCAAGCCGCAAGCTCGGGGGCAGGCATCGGTTTGGCAATGCCGTAACCTTGGGCAAGGTGGCAGCCCATATGCAACAGGGCGATGCCGTGTTCGATCGACTCCACGCCTTCGGCGATAATCTCTCGCCGGAATGATTCGGCCAAACCGATAACGCCATGCACGATAGCTAAATCATCCTCGTCTACGAGCATATCGCGAACAAAAGTTTGGTCGATTTTCAGTGTTTCGACTGCCAGATGTCTAAGATAATTGAGCGAGGAGTAGCCCGTACCGAAATCATCCAGGGCGAACTGTACGCCTAACGCCTGGCAATCTTTAATAATTCGGGAGGTCAGCGATAGATCGGATATCGCTTGGTTTTCCAATATCTCCAGTTCAAAATAAGCCGGTTTGGTAGCGGGATAGCGCTCAAATGCGTAATAAAGTTGCAGCACAAAATCATCCGTTTGCAACGATCTGGCGGAGATGTTGACGCTAATCTGAAGGTGAAGCCCCTGATTATGCCAATTCTCCATGTGCTCCAACGCTTTGTCGATAACCCAGGCATCGAGTTTGGTTGCAAGTTCATGATGTTCAAGCAGCGGAAGAAAATCGCCCGGCATGACCAGACCTCGTTCGGGATGCCGCCAGCGTATCAATGCTTCCGCCCCGAATACGACACCTTGCTGCATATCGATTTTGGGCTGGAAAAAAAGCTCGAATTCCTCTTTTTCCAACGCTTGTCCAATGCGGTTTAGAGCTTCGCGATGCTCATGGAGCTGACGGTCCAGTTCCAGGTTGTAAATATGAAAGCAGTTTTTTCCCGCTTGTTTGGCTTGATACATGGCTTGATCGGCATGCCGTAACAGTGTATCCGGGTCGGTGTTGTCCTCGGCTATTCCTCCCTTTGTTGCTCTGCCTTCTGCATCCTTGCAGTCGTCAGGAAAAATACTGATGCCAATACTGGCGGATACAGAGACAGTCTGATTGTTCAAGGTCACAGGTGCGCTAATAACTTCCAACAGGCGATGCAAAGTCATTTCGCAGTCTTCAACCATTTCCAGGCCCAATAATAAAAATACAAACTCATCGCCGCCTAAACGGGCAATGGTATCGCCTTCGCGTAGGGCGTTTTTAATGCGCCGGGCAATTTCGATCAGTAGCTGGTCGCCTGCCGCATGACCTAGTCTATCGTTAATCGGTTTAAAACCGTCCAGATCAAGATAGCCGACCGCCATTGAACAGTTATCACGCCTGGTTTGAGCAAGTGCCAAATGCATGCGATCCGCCAACAGAAGCCGGTTTGGCACACCGGTCAGAGGATCATAGTGAGCAATAAGTTCCAGCTTCCGTTCTTGCTCTTTGAGCTGCGTAATATCTGAAGACGTGCCAATGTAATGTGTTATTTTTTTCTGTTCATCCGCAACCGCAGAAATGGTAAGCCACTCGGCAAATATTTCTCCCCCTTTCTTGCGGTTCCAAACCTCGCCGCGCCAGTAACCCTGCTGTTTGATGGTTTTCCACATATTCTCATAGAAGTGGACATCGTGAAGACCTGATTTGAGCAGGCTTGGTTTTGCACCCAGTACTTCATCCCGTGAATATCCCGTTATGCTGGTGAAAGCCGGATTTGAATCGATGATATTGCGCTGCGCATCGGTAATAAGGATGCCTTCCTGGGTGCTGGCAAAAACGCTGGAGGCCATACGCTGCGCTTCTTCAACCTGTTTCCGCTTGCGGATTTCCCGTTGTAAACGTACATTCCAGATCACAATAAAAGCAAGCGGCAGCAGTGCAGCCGCTGCATAGAGCAGAACAGTTTCGGTTTTTATGCCGGGCTCATATCTTAAACTCATCCAACGGTTCTGGATGGTTTGCTTTTCAGCCTCTGGAATGTTGGCTAGCGCTTTGGCAAGTATGCTTGCCAGTTCGGGATTAGCTTTAGTGGCAGCCATGCGGTGCCAGCTTTTGTAATGAGTGTCGCCGGAAAAGCCCAGGTTGAGCATGCCCTCGCGTTTAATCACATAATTTGCCGAAGCGGCATCGCCGATATAGGCATCTGCCTTGCCGCTGCTGACCATGCTCAAGGCATCGCGGACATCGTCGGCGAGGATCAGCCGTATTTCAGGATGATCATGCATTAGCAGTTCCTGCATGAAGTAGCTTTTTTCCAACGTTACCTGCTTGCCGTCAAGATGATCCAGCGTACCGATAAAGCCGTTATTGCTATCGCTGATAATGATGGCCGGGGTACTTAGATAAGCTTCCGTAAAATTTAAATAGAGTTCGCGTTCGGGCGTTTTGTTGGCGTTGGAAAGCATATCCAGCTGATTCCGTTGCGCCATTTCCAAAATCTCAGCCCAAGATTTATCTTTCACTATTTCAAGCTTTACACCCAGCCGTTGCTCGACCAAGGCAATATAATCCGCACTCAGGCCGACATAATTACCTTCGGCGTCGATCCATTCGTAAGGTGCAAAATCGCGGTCGACGCCTACTCGAATAACCGGATGCGCCTGTAACCAAGCTTTTTCCGCCAAGGTGAAATTAAGCTTATTTTGTTTTTCTTGTCCATAAACAAAACCATCAAGATGATCTGTTGAACTTATCAAGCCCAGTTGCCGATAAGTGTCGGCCATACGTTGAAAGCGTTTAATGTCGGTGTGACCGATTGTAACGGTTTCCGGCAAAATCATTTTTACCGTTACCTGTGCCTCAAACCGCAAGTGATCGGCAGAAAGCCGGTTTTCGGGATTGTATTTGTCGAGAATGATCCGGATTAGTTCGTCCTGATGTTTGAGCGCATAATCCCAGCCTTTGAGCGAGGCGCGCAGGAAACGCCGAACTCTTTCGGGATGCCGGTCTATTTCCTGTTCGGTGGTGAATAGATTATCGCTTAAAAAATCCACGCCGTAGTTGCGTGGATTAATGATATTGATTTCGATACCTTTCTTTTTGAAGTAATCAACCTGATCGGTCAGATAACTGACCATCGCATCGGTTTTGCCGTTGATCAGGTCATCGGGATTGAAGGTATTCTCCAAATGAGTAAATTCATTAGTAGAAATACCGGCTTCATAAAGCATCGCAAGTAGCGGTGCATTGTCATAACTGTCTTCCATGACCCGTTTGCCCCTAAGCTCGTAGGGGCTGTCTATGCCGGAATCTTTTAAAGTAAGGTAAACCAGCGGGCTGTGCTGGAAAATGGATGCTAAAACAACTAACGGCTTGCCGTCGAGCCGCTGTTCCAACAGGCCGGTATCGGCTACGCCGTATTGAGACTCATCTTTTAGAACTTGCTCAATATTACTGATGCCGGGAATACGCTCACGGATAGTGACATCCAGATTTTCTTCAGCGTAATAGCCTTTTTCTTTTGCTGCGTAGTATCCGGCAAACTGGAAAGAATGCAGCCACTTCAGTTGCAAAGAGACCTTTTCGGGAAGTGCGGATTCCGCCGATAAAGATGATGAACAGAGTGCCAGACACAATAAAATAGCCAACCGGAATAGAGGCATAAGCATCAGTAATTTAAAACCTGTAATTCTAGCATTTTTATATGTTACGCCTGTAAGTTAGCGCTTACGATTTTTTCTTTTATAAAGTAAGGGTAGTTCGTAGAATTTGGAAAAGTATAGCGTTGCTCAGATTTTTATAAATGTTGATTTTAAATTAAATGCACTTATAGTTGCGCAACAAAAAATATTAATCCTTAACTTTTAAAGAGTATTACATGCAGCATTTTCGTCTTTCTTTTATCGTCACTGCGCTTTGCTTAGCGGCGGCATTTTATTGGGCTGGAATAATTGGGGTTTTTATCGCCGTTATTTTGGGAGTTCTTGAAGTCAGCCTGTCATTCGATAATGCTGTTGTTAACGCATCGATTCTAAAGCGGATGGATGACCGCTGGCAGAAGTACTTTTTAACCTGGGGGATTTTGATTGCGGTTTTTGGAATGCGTTTATTGTTCCCTGTCGTGATTGTTTCGGCGGCCACCGGCATCGATTTTATGGGCGTAACCGAAATGGCGTTAAAAGACACAGCCACGTATGCCAAACATTTAGAAGCGTCGCATGTGCAAATTGCGGCATTCGGCGGCATGTTTTTGCTGATGGTGTTTTATTCGTTCATCTTCGATAAAAATAAGGAATTGCATTGGCTCGGCTATATCGAAGAAAAAATGTCCTCGTTCGGAAAGCTTGAAGCGATTGAAATTATCATGGCTTTAGGGCCGCTGTTAATTATTCAAAACTACTTGCCTGAGGAAATCCGGCTGGATGTGATGGTTGCAGGCGTTACAGGGGTTATCCTGTTCGTTGTCGTGGACAGCTTTGCGGCCTTGTTTGAACATGAGGAAGAAGGCGAACAGGTCGTCGCGACGCTTAAAAAAAGCGGCATGATGAGCTTTATCTATCTTGAAGTATTGGATGCGTCGTTTTCATTCGATGGCGTGATCGGCGCTTTTGCGATTACCCAGGATGTGGTCATTATTATGCTGGGCTTGGCAATTGGCGCGATGTTTGTACGGAGCCTGACGGTTTACTTGGTGCGGAAAGGTACGCTGGATGAATATGTGTTTTTAGAGCATGGCGCGCATTATGCGATCGGCGTTCTGGCGGGCATTATGCTGGTGAGCATAGTCCACCATATTCCTGAAGTTGTGACCGGGTTGACCGGTGCTTTTTTAATAGCGCTATCGGTGATTTCGTCGATCCGTTACAGGAAGCGGGCGGGTTGATCCAATAGTAGCGGCCGGAATAAACCTGTTTGAGCCTACTTTTGGTAGACGAGGGAGAGCGGGCGTTTCCGGTTTTGTCATGGCCGGAAACGAAAGATGAAATTAATCTTCCAGTTGCTGAATGCTGAACTTTGGTTTAATAAAGAATGGCCAATAATGATTATCTTCAATAAATCCATAAAGGCGAAAATATGAACGCAAACTCAACAAGTTTTATCAACGGCAGAATCACGGTTGATCCTGATATATGTAATGGGAAACCCACTATCAGAGGTAAAAGAATCACTGTGCAAACGATTCTCGAATTTTTAAGTGCGGGAGAAAATCAAGAAGAAATCTTAAGGCAATATCCTTCATTGGAAATGGAAGATATTAATGCCTGTCTCATTTTTGCCTGCAAACTCATGGATCATAAATATATCCTTAAAGAAGTCGCTTAAATGAAAAAATATTTGATAGATGTCAATCTACCGTGATATTTTTCCCTTTGGGCTGGCGATGAATATCAGCATGTCGCCAACATAAACGATGAATTAACAGATAGCCAAATCTGGCTTTATGCAAAGCAGCAAAACTTAACGATCGTCAGCAAAGATGCTGATTTCTCAGAACTCGTACTGTTAAATGAACCTCCTCCAAGAGTGATTCATATCAAGTTCGGCAATATGAAAATAAGGGAATTTCATCAAACATTGTCAAAATTATGGGCTGATGTCTGTTCATTAAGTGAGAGTTACAAACTGGTTCGTGTTTATCTCGATAGAATTGAAGGCATAGACTAATCCAAAAAATCGAGAATACGGGAAGGTGTGGTTGAGCTTACTTTAAGTGGGCGAGTGAAAACGTGTTTCCGGCGCACCATAACGATAAGCCGGAAACGAAAAATGTAATGTAAATTAGTCAGCTAATTGTTGAATGCCATCCAGATACCATTTGGGCTGGATGCTGACTTTCGGCTTGATAAAATGCCAGACTTCCCTGACCTGCTCCGCCTGAGCATGGGTGTCTTCACGCATGATGGTATCGAATAGCACCACGGCTTCGAGTTCAGAACCGACTTCCCTGACTTCCAGCAATTCCGCTTCCAGTTTCAGTATTTCGGTGCGATTTTCAGTATCGGACGCTTTCAGCTGATCCTGGATTTCGGCAAATACTTTGTCCGTCGTCAAACCCCTGATCTCGGCAAGATCGCGCTGATCCCAGGCTTTTTGCAGATTGGCAAAAGCTATTTTAGCGCCGCTAAGAAAAGCCTGTTGGTCGAAGTCTTTAGGTATAACGGCAGCCGGCTGCATTGATGCAGTTGTATTGTTCTTGTCTTTTTTGAACAGTATATCAGTGTCAAAACCGGAAGGACCTGTTTGAGTCGGTTGAGGTTCCTGGTAGTTTGAAACAGTATCCTGATAATTATTATCAGCATTCCGGTTATAAACGGGACGTTGCGCGGCACCGGCATTTTTGGCAGCAAACAACTTATACAGTAAAAACGCAATCCCGCCGAAAACAAGGATGTCCATAAAGTTAATGCCGTGAAAGGCGCCGCCCAGCATCGAGCCTATTAAGCCGCCCAATGCCAAGCCGCCCAACATGCCCATCAAACCGCCACGGTTAGCCCAGCCCGGTTTTGCCGCCTGGTTTGGCGTAGCCGCTTGTTGCTGGTTTTGGTTGGAAGGATGTGACGGTGGCGTTGCGGAGCGTTGATACGGTGCGCTGTAAGACGGTCTGCTGCCGAAAGAGCTGCCGCCGCCAAAGCGTTTGGCATTAGCGTCCGAGATCCCGCCTAAAGATAAGGAAAGACCGATTAATAACGTAGCAATAATTCCGGTATATTTGTTCATATGCTTACAAAATAAGATAGTTAAGGTTCATACATTATTGGGGCGAATAATTAAACAACAAGTTGTTAATTACTTTCTAATAGCATAGCATTGTCTGCATGTTTACAACACTACGCAAATTTACCGTTATTTTTCTGGCCATACTGCAATTGATTGCACCTTTGGTGCATGCGCATGCCGGAGAAAAGGTTTCAGACTTGGGGCTGCATGTTCCCGGTCTTGAGATGTACGGTGTCGAGGATGAGCCCTCTATGTCTCAGGCAGTAAGCGATGATTTCAGTTCGGGTCACATCGGTTCCCGACCGATTGCGACACTTCCGCCATCCCTGGCAGTCGAAGGAATCATCGTCAGTATCGATGCCGGAATGAAAGATAAACAAGTCAATGCAGACTTGGATAACAGTCACTATCTGTATCAACAGGCTCCGGTATTTAATGCCGCAATCTCGCCTTTCGATATTAATTTCTCTCCGCAACCGCAGCAGTTTGCCTGCCGTTTGCTGATTCCATCGCTATCCCCTCGCGCGCCCCCTGCCCAATAATTCCCACTGATATTTTAGTTCTTACACAACTGCAAAGATGTAAAAGCAGCGTAACAATGTGCCGAGAACTTTGTTGATTTTATTTGTAAAGCGGCGTTAAACCCGCATTGAGCTTGATCTATGTTTTTCCTGAACCTTTTCAGCAGGTGTTTGTCTGTTTATTTACTGACAGCATCGCTGAGTTTTGCCGATTCGGCCTATGTTGTCGAGCATTATGACCGGATTGAAACCGATGCGACTTTAAGTTTGTCCAAAGTTGTTGATTTAACGTTAGAGAAATACCCTGACATAACCTGGCTTGCCGCGTTGGAAGAAGAAGCCAAGGCGATAGAAAAGCGCGGCGACAGTTGGACGGCGGGTGCGTCGCAATTGGGGCTTCGTTATCAGGAAGCGACCAGCGGTACATTGCATTATATTGATGGAGTCGTGGAAGTGCCGTTATGGAATCCAGGCCAACGCGATGCCGAACAAAAATTAGCAAAGCTGGCGGAAAGCAGCGCAATGTCGCAATCCGATGCGGTTAAATTACGAGTGGCTGGATTGGTCAGGGCCGCCTTATGGAATATTGCATTGGCAGACTTAAGCTACGAACAGGCGAAAATCGAGCTTTCAGTTACCGATCAGTTATTGGGTAAGGTGCAGCGGCGTGTCGAGTTGGGCGACTTGCCCAAAGCCGACTTATTGTTGGCGCAAACGGAGTTGCTGCAAAAACGCTCATTAGTGACTCAAGCTGAAGCTGAATTAATGCACGCCCGTAAACGTTATATCAGCATCACACAAATGACTAAAGTTCCCGGCGATTATCAGGAGAAGCTGGCAGACACACTGAAAATTCAGCAAAACCATCCGGCATTAGTCGCGATTAACAGTCAAATCGAACGTAAACAAGGCGAACTGAATGCGGTTAAATTAATAGATTCCGGCCAGACCAATGTTGCCGTCGGCGTCAATAGCGACCAGTTCACTAATGACCCTCGAAGTAATCAAACGGCAAGTTTCAACATCGGCGTTATCGTTCCGTTCGGCGGCAGCGCGCATTTGGCACCACATGTTGCCGCTGTTAATGTCGAATTAAATAAGCTGATTGCAGAACGCGAGCAAATGCACCGCGATTTGGAACAGGCGCATCACGAGGCTGAACATAATCTGGAAGTCAATCGTGTTGAACAAGGTATCGCCAATGAATTAAAACAGGTGGCTGAGGAACATTTAAAAATGACTAACTTAAGCTTTTCGGTAGGGGAGATTAACCTGATGGATTTATTAAAAATCCAGTCCAGAACCCAGCAAGCCGTATTAAATGCCAAGCAGCGAGCGGTCATAATACAGCGAGATATAGCGCTTTATAACCAAGCCGTAGGAGTTATGCCATGAGCCCGTTTTTCGTCCGTTCCGCAATGGTATTGGTATTGAGTCTGGCCGGTTTCGGCCGCGCGGTTGCCGAAGACAATATTCAAATTTCCGAGGAAAACCTTCAAAACCTCGGCGTAGTCTTGAGCAAGCCGGAGCCTGTTACACAAATTCCGGTTTTATCTGCCCCGGCCAAGGTGGTGATTCCACCGACGCAGGAATATGTTGTCAGTGCATCGCAGGCCGGCGTCATCGATAAAATGAATGTCGCAATAGGCGATAAAGTTGCAAAAGGACAGGTTCTGGCCCAGCTCAACAGCCCTGACCTGTTGACGCTGCAACGGGAATACCTGAAAGCGGGCACGGCACAACAAGCGTCCTTGATTAATTACAATCGCGATAAAAAACTGCTGGAAGAAGGCGTGATTCCGGAACGGCGCTGGCAGGAAACCAGCAGTCAGTATAATTCGGCAGTGTCCGAAGCGGATGAACATCGGCAATTGCTGGAAATCGCCGGGATGACCTCCGGCGAGGTTAACCATCTTGCCAAAACGCACCGGTTAACCCGTCAGCTCAATGTCCGGGCGCCCATTGCCGGCGTGGTAATGGAGCGCTCAGCCGTTGCCGGGACGCATATCGATATGATGGCGCCGCTGTACCGCGTCGCCAATCTGGATGAACTTTGGCTGGAACTTAATATCCCGCAGGAACGTATGAGCAACATTAAAATCGGCGATCGGGTCATGGTTGAAAACTCCGAACTCAGCGCAAAAATCACTTTGCTGGGACAAAGCATAAATCCGGAAAACCAGACTATGCTGGCCCGAGCGGTAGTAGAGAACGCGCCGCGCGGGAGCGAGACATTTTTGCGCCCCGGACAACGGCTCAATACCCGGATTATCCAATCCAGCGACAAGGCGGCTTTTAAAGTTCCCAATACGGCTATCGCCCAGAACGAAGGCAAGGCCTTCATTTTTATCCGCAACCAGCAAGGATTTTCTGTGACTCCGGTTACCGTAGTCGGCAAACAGGATGACGAGTCGATTATCAGCGGCGAGCTTACCGGCGATGAACAAATTGCTGTTAAAGGCGCGGTTGCGCTCAAAGCGAACTGGCTTGGGCTGGGGAGTGACGAGTAATGGCAAATCTGATTGGCTTTGCGCTGGGCCAACGACTGCTGATGATGTTGTTGGTCGGGCTGCTGACGGGCGGCGGCTATTATGCATTTAAAAACATCCCGATTGATGCTTTTCCTGAAGTGTCGCCGACTCAGGTCAAGGTGATCGTCAAAGCCCCAGGCATGACGCCTGAGGAGGTCGAGGCCAGGATTACCGCACCGATCGAGGTTGAGCTGTTGGGCATTCCGCATCAAACCATGTTGCGTTCAATCGCCAAATACGCGCTGACCGACATCACCGTCGACTTTGAAGAAAGTACCGATATTTACTGGGCGCGTCAGCAGATCGCCGAACGCTTGAATACGATGTGGGGGGATTTGCCTGCGGGCATCGAAGGCGGCATTGCCCCGATGACCACGCCCTTAGGCGAAATGTTCATGTTCACCATAGAAGGCGGAGGTTTGAGCCTGATGGAACGGCGCAGCTTATTGGACTGGGTGATACGCCCTGCATTGCGCACGGTTCCCGGCGTTGCCGACGTCAATTCGCTGGGTGGCATGGTCAGGAGCTTTGAAGTAATCCCCGATAATATTCGGATGTCGGCCAGAAACATCAGCATGGCCCAACTGACGGCCGCACTGGAAAGCAATAACCGTAATGACGGCGCAGGACGTATGACCGACGGCGAAGAGGCTTTGATCGTCCGAGCCGAAGGCCGCATCAAAACGTTGGACGATGTCGGCGTTATCGTAGTCGATAACAAAAACGGCATTCCTGTTACGGTCGGCGATGTGGCGCAAATCAAAATCGGCGCATTAACCCGCTACGGCGCGGTCAGCAAAAACGGCGAAGGCGAAGCGGTTACCGGACTGGTGCTGAGTTTGCGCGGCGCTAACGCCAGACAAACCATTGCCGGCATAGAGAAAAAACTGGCTGAAATCAGTCCGGGTTTTCCTAAAGGGGTTGAAGCGAAGGTTTTTTACAATCGCGGCAACCTGGTGGATAAGGCGGTAGACACGGTTCTGCACGCTCTGCTGGAAGCTATCGTGCTGGTCGTGATTCTTTTAATTTTATTTCTTGGCAATTTGCGCGCTGCATTGGTGGTTGCTTTGGCCTTGCCGTTGGCCGCATTGTTTACCTTTATTTTGATGAACTACATGGGCATGTCGGCCAACCTGATGAGCTTGGGCGGTCTTGCGATAGCAATCGGCATGCTGGTCGATGCCGCCGTGGTGGTGGTTGAAAACCTGATCACTCATCTTGCGCATGTCGAAAAAGCGCAACGCCTGCCGCGATTGCACGTTATTTACCGCGCGACCCGCGAAGTTGCAGCGCCGGTGGTATCCGGCATTTTGATTATTATTATCGTGTTTTTACCGTTGCTGACTTTACAAGGGTTGGAAGGCAAATTATTTACTCCGGTGGCTCTGACTATCGTGTTTGCGCTTAGCGGTTCGCTGGTGTTGTCGCTGACGGTGATTCCGGTAATCGCTTCTTACTTGCTGAAAGAAGTGTCGCATGAAGAGCCCTGGTTGCCGAGACAGTTGCAGAAATTCTATCAGCCAGCGTTAGTCTGGTGTCTTGCCAACAGCAAAAAAGTATTTATCGCGGCAGGTTCATTACTGGTTTTGACCGTGTTGGTGTTTAGCCAAATCGGCAGCACCTTTATGCCGACCCTGGACGAAGGCGACATCATAGTGCAACTTGAAAAACTGCCGTCGATTACGCTGGACCAATCCGTGGCCTTGGATCTTCAGGTGCAAAAAAAGCTGCGTGAAAATATCCCGGAAATCGTCGATATAGTCGCCCGTGTCGGTTCCGACGAGTTGGGGCTTGACCCTATGAGCCTGAACGATACCGATACGTTTTTAATACTCAAACCTAAAAAGCAATGGCGCATGGACAGCAAGGAACAATTGCAGGATGAGATTAGAAAGGTCATGGCGCAAGTGCCGGGCATCGCTTTTCAGTTTACCCAGCCGATTGAAATGCGCGTTTCAGAAATGTTGACCGGTACGCGCGGCGATGTCGCTGTTAAATTATTCGGCACCGATCTAGGCGTATTGAATGAAAAAGCCCAGCAAATAACGGAAGTTTTGAAACACATAAGCGGCGCCAGCGATGTGTTCGCCAAGCAAAATGAAGGGATGCAGTTTTTGCAACTAACCATCGATAAATCGGCCGCCGGGCGTTTGGGCCTCGACAGCGACAGCATTGAAACGCTGCTGCGGGCGCAGATCGAAGGCTTAAAGTTGGGCATAGTGCAGGAAGGCATTAAACGCACGCCGTTGATTTTGCGCGGCGACAGCAATACCGCCGATTTCGATAACCTGCAAATTGCGTTGCCGAATGGCGGGCAGGTGCCGGTTACCGCAATAGCCAAAATTGAAAAAGTGGAAGGCGTGGTGTCGGTGAACCGGGAACATGGCCAGCGCTTTGTGGTTATCACCAGCAACGTGCTGAACCGGGACTTGGTAGGCTTTGTCGATGAAGCGCGCAAAGCGGTTGCTGAGAAAATCGATTTGCCGACCGGCTATAATGTTGAATTCGGCGGCCAGTTCGAAAACCAGCAACGCGCTGCGGCGACATTGTCATTGGTCATCCCGGTTTCGCTAGGCCTGATCTTTTTATTGTTGTTTTCAACGTTCGGTTCGGTCCGCCAAGCCGTATTGGTGCTATCCAATATCCCGTTGGCGATGGTCGGCGGCGTGTTCGCGTTATGGCTATCCGGCGAATATTTATCGGTACCGGCATCGGTCGGTTTTATCGCGTTGCTCGGTATTGCGGTGCTAAACGGCGTGGTGATGGTCAGTTATTTTAATCAGCTGCTCGCAACCGGCATGGATTTGGTTAAGGTGGTGCAGGTCGGTTCCGCCCGGCGTTTGCGGCCGGTGCTGATGACCGCCAGTATCGCGGCATTCGGCCTGATTCCGCTTCTGTTTGCGACCGGGCCGGGTTCCGAAATTCAACGGCCGCTGGCTATCGTCGTGATTGGCGGCTTAGTGTCGTCGACTTTCCTGACCTTATTTTTGCTGCCGATTTTGTTTAAATTATTCGGTTTGCCGAAGGAGGTCGAACAATGAATATCGAGGAGTATTTAGTCACACTCGAAGTGCCGCCCAGCCTTGAAGAAGCGGCCGTCGATTGCTTGCTGACTTTGGAATCGGAACACGGCTTCAGCAGTTTCCCGGTCAACTCCCATGATCACCGGAATGAAGGCTTGTCGCTGGCCGAACAGGTCAGCGGGCGGCAAAAGAAAATCCGTTTTCAAATGTATGTGCCGGAGCATAGCTTGGCCGCGTTATTGGCGCAATTGAAAGCCGAGTTTTCCGGCTCGGGGATCAAATATTGGGTGCTGCCGGTGGTTGAAAATGGGATTCTTTGAGATAAAAGTCTGGATTTCATCCGTATCGGTTATTGACAGTTCGATTCAAACCCGTCTATTGCTTCAGCCATTTGACTGTGTAGTCAGCAACGGGCAGCAGATGCTTGTTAAGATAAAAAACCGTATATCACCCCTTAAGGAAAGATATACGGTTAACATTCCGATAAAGTTGCCTCAGTTTGTTGCTTAGAGTTTGATAATTAGGGATGATATACAGAAACTATCTAATTATTTGATAGGCCTGTATAAAAAGCGAAGTTTGACTAATTGCCGGAAGCGGACGGATCACTTCAAATGCTGTTGGTGTGATCTTTGGCAATTCAACTAGAGACAAAAGAAACGAATGCAGAAAATCGGAATTTGTATCAAATTGGCTGCCGTCTCCGGTCTCAGCTATATTCGGAAGAATCCGCACATGGCGCTGGCGGCTTTGCTGTTCTTAGCTGGCATCGCATTTCTATCCACTAAGGTTTCAACGATCTCTGGGGCATTGTTTGGTGCTGGAGCTTCCTTGTTGGGAGCATGGGTTACCGAATTGAATAATCGACGTTCTAATTCCGAGGACAAGGCGCGGCGCGAATCCGAAGCGCGTAGGTATCTGGCACCCGAATTGAACCGGACTATAGAGAGAGTTCTCTACATTCACCAGCGCGCTATTCCGACTTTCTCAAGCGCTTCTATAGCCTATGCTGCCGGAGAGCAAATAGTCAAACCGAACGACCTGCAAAAAGATTTCATCCCGTACATGCCAACTTTGTATCCGAATGCTCCGCAATTCCGGGATTTGACGGGCGATGATGCGACGGCGTTAATTGCTTTCTACGATTCTCTTCATACCTTGGATAAATTCGTGAACGAATGGTGGGAACGGGAAGGGCAGTTGCACATCAATATTTTCAACATGATCCTAACATATTCCGATGAAAGCCTACGTTTTGCCGAAGACTGCATCCAAAAGTTTGAGTTGGAAAAGCTCTACCCGCCAAAATATGACTCATGGGGTACCTTATCCTCACGCATTGAATGTTCGAAGGTGAGTGCGATACAAGCACGCGAATACCACATGGCAAGATTAGAAACTAAAAATGCAAAGCCAGCCCGGTAGATGGGCAAAAGGCTTTATCATTTGCCCACACAGACGTAACAAACTGGCCTAACATGACGATGCAGCGGAAAACGCCCTGGGGTTCTTTCTTTTGTTTCGGTAGTTATTCGAAGTTTCCGGCTTCGATTGAGCTTCCCGAAGGGCGTTTCCGCTGATCTTGAACATTATGCGTTCTCGTTCCAGACAATCAATGGCTATCGAAATTTTTATTGCAAACTCCGATGCGGAAATTGAATCCTGCTTCACAGCTTTCAGCCTGTAGCCTGGATGGAGCATAGCGGAATCCAGGGACTCGTGGCACTAAATGCCCCGCATTTCGCGTTGCTTCATACGGGCTACAGTTTAAACTTATTAGCTATCACCCGTTTCTCTATTCTTATGTATAACGCCTAGCCATTTCGCCCAATGGAACGGCTTTAATTTTACCGGCATGCCCGGCAGAGCCGAAGGCTTCATAACGCGCCTGACAAAGCGCTTGCATCGCGTCTCTTGCTGCTTGGTAGATTTTACGCGCGTCCAAATCCGATGCGTTTTCGGGTTGGGATATATAACGGCGAATCGCCCCGGTAGAAGCCATGCGCAAGTCGGTATCGATATTGACTTTACGGACCCCGTATTTAATCCCTTCGACAATTTCATCCACCGGAACGCCATAGGTTTCTGGAATATCGCCGCCGTATTCATTGATGATTTTCAGCCAGTCTTGCGGCACGGAACTGGAGCCGTGCATAACAAAATGCGTATTCGGCAGGCGTTGTTGCAAGGTTTTTAAACGGCTGATAACCAACACTTCGCCGGTCGGCGGTTTGCTGAATTTATAAGCGCCGTGACTGGTGCCGATGGCGACCGCCAACGCATCGATTTGCGTTTGCTTAACAAATTCGACCGCTTCGTCGGGATCGGTCAGCAACCGGCTGTGATCCATCGGTTCGTTTTTAGTTTCCAATGAGCCTAGGCAGCCGATTTCGCCTTCAACCGATACGCCGCACGCATGCGCCATTTTGACCACGGTGCGGGTAACGTCCACATTATATTCAAAATCGGCTGGCGTTTTCATATCTTCCAGCAACGAGCCGTCCATCATCACGGAGCTGAAGCCGGATTGAATGGCTTGTGCGCAAATGTCGGGTGTCGGCGCATGATCCCGGTGCATGACGACTGGAATATGCGGATATTGTTCAACGGCGGCCAGAATCAAATGCCGTAAAAACACTTCGCCGGCATAGCGATTTGCACCGGCCGAGCCTTGCATAATCACCGGGCTATCGCAGGCGTCCGCCGCTTGCATAATGGCCTGAACTTGCTCCATGTTACTGACGTTGAATGCGGGAACGGCAAAGCCATGCTCCGCGGCATAATCCAAAACTTGTCGCAATGACACTAAAGCCATGATTAGCGCTCCTTAATTGGGTTTTATTCTTAGGTTGTATACATCACCGACGAGGCGGAGGTACGAAGCCGAACATTATAAGACACAATTTGTCGGGCTTCGCAAAGCTCAGCCATAACCTGCATTCGTGCCTAACCTCCGGTTACGCTTCGTTCGCTGAGCGTTGCGTTGAATAGCTGTTTTTGAAAATTCACCTGACCTTGCATAGAACTTGTCGACAAGCCGAGTCAATCAGCCTATCAGTTCAGATTCTTAAACGGTAAATGCCGGTTTAGGATATTATTTCGGCCATCAAATTTCAGTTCCATTATTTTCAATCCATAATAAAAGCTTTTCAAAGCGCGGTTAAAAAGGCCGGACACGAAGATGAACACACTGACCCAACTCCATGCCGATATCGAAGCGCGGGTACGAGCTATCCGCGATGACAATCCCGATTGGCTCTGCCGTATGGGCTGCGACGGTTGTTGCCGACGGCTCGCCGAAATACCCCGGCTCACTGCGGAGGAATGGGATTTACTGAGGGACGGGCTGGCCGCGCTGTCCTCGGAGCGGCTTCAAGAAATCGGCCGTGACATCGCCGCGCTGGCCGAGCAAGCATCGCGCCCTATCGTCTGCCCGTTGTTGGACCGGTCGGCGGGAGCCTGCATGGTCTACGCCCATCGCCCGGTAGCTTGCCGCACATACGGATTCTATGTCCAGCGCGACCTGGGGCTTTACTGTAAGGATATCGAAGCGCGTGTGGCCGGCGGCGCGTTGGCAGGAGTAGTGTGGGGCAATCAGGACGCCATCGACCGCCGTCTCAGCGCTCTGGGCGGCAGCCGCGATTTGACCGAGTGGTTCGCGAGCTGGAAGGAACCCATCATGGCGATTTTCTAGCGCGAAACCACGCTACGGCACTTTTTTAACCTTAATTGTTGCTGCCGGTTTTATTTAAATTATTTGGCTCGCCGAAACAGGAATTAGCTACACTTTAAAGCAACAGAGAGCGAAGTTTTCCTGTTCGGGCATTGAATACCGAGTGCTGCCGATGGTTGAGAATGGGGCTATTTAAAAAAGCCGAAGAGCCTCGTGGGTAGAAAAAAGTACCCGACAGACTAGAATGTACCAGATGCGTCTTTTTGCAATTTAAAAAATGGATATCTCAATGATTATTTTGTTAAAAAATATACTTAGCAATACAACAGAAAAAGATATAGAAGATTTTATCCAGCCCGCTATTAAAGGTAGTTTGTTAAGTAAACGCGGCCAAATAGAACATATTTCTATTTTAAGGCAAAAAGATAGCTCAATGGAGGATTTTGAATGTCATGGACTCGTTACAATAACCCCCGATTCCGTTGCAATAAAAGCCATAAATAAGCTCAACAAGAAGCGAATAAAGGGCAAAAGTGTTGTCGTACGTGAGTATCAAACCAGGCGTTGGCACAACGATCCGAGAATCAGCAGAGAACAGCTGGTTGAAGCGTCTAAGAATAAGCGCAAAGGCGACCGCAGGCGCCGAAATTTGGAAATTAAAAAAGAAAATGAGTTCAAAGAAAAAAAAGCGGAATTGCAATTTACTAGCGAAAAAGCGTTCTATAGAAAACTGGATGGTTAACTAAGCGTTTTTTGATGCGAGCAGCGAAGTTAATAAAGGCCGCAAATTATGCAATTGCCGTTGCCGGGTTAACCGATTGGCGATGATGATGCTTTTTAATTCAGTCAGTGCCTGGGCAAACACATCATTAACCACCAGATAATCAAACTCCTCATGGTGGCGAATTTCGGTCACCGCATCGCGCATCCGGCGTTCAATAATTTGCTCATCGTCCTGGCCTCGGTTTCTGAGGCGCTGCAATAGAACTTCCGTCGATGGCGGCAGGATAAAAATCGAAATACTGTCGGGCAGCAGTTTTTTTATTTGTTCCGCGCCTTGCCAGTCGATCTCGAGAATTACATCCAATCCCCGGTTCAGGTTTTCTTCTACGGTTTGCTGTGCAGTGCCGTAAAAATTATCAAAAACCTGGGCATGCTCAAGGAACGCCTGTTTTTCCTGCATGGCTTGAAAGTCTGCGACAGAGACAAAGTAATAATCCTGACCATGAGCTTCGCCGGGACGCATCTGACGGGTAGTATGGGATATTGACACTGTCAAACCATCCAAATCGGCAACCAGCTGTTTAACTAAGCTGGTTTTACCGGCGCCGGAAGGAGCGGAAATAATATACAGTTTGCCGATATTCATAAATAAATCTGATGAAAGACTCAGGATCGCACCTGAGTAGATAGGTGTAGATTAAATAATTTACATGATACAGGATGCCGCCGTTTGGCAAAATAGGCTTTCGTTCAAATGCTGCTACAGTTGTCCGGAAATATCGCATTCAACTGATTTTCTGATGTTACACACGGACGGTATTTTTCCCGTTTGCCGCGCCGAGTACCGGAGCTTTCGCCGAGAACAGCCCGTTAGGGGCGCTGCATGGATGCAGCGCGTTGCCAGAGGGCCAAGGATGGCCCTTCTGGCAACCCTCGGTGAAATCGAGGAACGCAGGAGCAAAGCGGCAATCGGGGCGCCTTTTCTTTGGTTACTTTCTTTTGGCGAAGCAAAAGAAAGTAACTCGCCTTCGGGGGCGAGACCCCGATTCAAATAACCTTCGCATGAGCGACTCCTTAATACATCATTTATTCGGCTAACTGCGTAACATCAGTGGTTTTTTGGATAACCAATTTACTTGCTCATATGTTCGGTTGTCCAAGCCCCCAATCGCTGTGTCATAACGTAAAGTACCGGTACGAACGGTATCGCCAAAAGCGTTGAAGACAGCATACCGCCAAAAACCACCGTACCGATGGCCTGTTGGCTGGCCGCCCCCGCTTCCGAGGCGCCGAGCAAAGGCACAACACCCAGAATAAAAGCGAATGAGGTCATGACGATGGGCCGAAAGCGCCGACGAGTGGCCTCCACCGCAGCCTCCGGCACAGGCATTCCGTCGGCTTGCAACTGCCGGGCGAATTCAACGATCAGAATCGCATTCTTGCAAGCCAGGCCTATCATTAAGATCAGCCCGACCTGCGTATAAAGATTATTGTCGAATCCCCGCATCATTAAAGCCAAGAGCACGCCCACTAAAGCCATAGGCACGACCAGCACCACGGCCAAAGGACTGGTCCAACTTTCGTACAACGCCGCGAGCACCATAAACACCAACGTAATCGAGAGACCGTAAATAAAATAAGCTTGATTGCCCACCTGCTTTTCCTGATAAGACGTTGCAGTCCAGTCGAAACCGATCCCTTTGGGCAAGGTTTTATTGGCCACTTGCTCCATCAAATTTAGCGCTTGTCCGGAACTGAATCCCGGCGCGGCAGCGCCGTATATTTGCGCAGCCGGGTAAAGATTGTAACGCGACACCAGTTCGGCACCTACAGTCCGCTTAACTTCCAGCAGAGTTCCCAACGGCACCATTTCACCTTGTCCATTTCGGACATACAGGCTCTTGATGTTTTCCGGCTGTGTACGAAACGGCGCATCGGCCTGAACATAAACCTGGAATACTTGGTTGAATTTGTTAAACAGATTCACAAAGGATGAACCCAGATAGGTCTGCAACGTCGAAAACACATTACTCAGCGGAATATTCAATGACTCCGCCTTGGTCCTGTCAATATCAAGAAAAAGCTGCGGGCTGCGGGCATTGAAAGTAGAGATCAAATTTCGCAAGCCGGATTGGGAATTGCCTGCCCGGATGACTTCGTCGACCGCTTTTTGTAACTCGGCAAGGCCCAGGCTTTGACGATCTTCAATCATTAATTGGAAACCGCCTCCCTGGCCCAGCCCACGGATCGGGGGAGGTATCAGCACAAGAGATCCGGATTCCTCAAGGGTCGTTAGATCGCGGCGCAGATTGGCGGTAATCGTGTCCTGACTTAAATCCGCCCCCCGTTTGCTCCAATCTTCAAAAACAATAAAAGTGGTGACGATGTTGGAGACATTGGCGCCGTCCAGTATGGACAGTCCGCCAATGGTGACCCAGGCTTCCACTCCTTGAGTTTTATGAAGAATCTCATTCAGCGACTTGGTCACGGCAGTTACTCGCGGCTGCGAAGAAGCATCCGGAAGTTTGGTAATCACTATCGCATAACCCTGATCTTCGGTGGGTAAGAATCCTGTAGGGTGATAGGCAAACCTCCACGCGCTGAGAGTGATGATCAGCACGTACAGCAGCACCATCGCAACGGCCCGATGTACCATCCAGGTAACCAAGCGCACGTAAGCATTCTCAAACCAACTATACGCCTTGTTAAAACCGCGGAAAAACCAATTGACTTGCTTATTTTGAGCTGGACGCAGCCACAGAGCACACTGGGCCGGTTTGAGCGTCAGCGCATTAATCGCGCTGATGATAGCTGTGGATGCGATGACCAAAGCGAACTGACGAAACAGCTGTCCGGTAATTCCCGGAAGAAAAGCCGCCGGTAGAAACACCGAAGTCAGTACCAGAGTGATACCCATTATCGGCCCGGTGATTTCCTGCATCGCTTTGATTGTCGCTTGTTTCGGAGCCATACCTTGCTCGATATGATACGAGGCGTTTTCGACGATAACAATGGCATCGTCGACGACAATACCGATCGCCAGAATCAGCGCGAACAAAGTCAACAGATTGATACCGAAACCAAGCATGGACATCGCCGCAAACGCGCCGATCAGCGTGACGGGGACGGTCGTCGCCGGCACCAGCGTGGCTCGCCAACTCTGTAAAAATACCACCACGACAATGAGCACCAGTATGCCGGCCTCGAACAATGTAATGTAGACATCGTGTATCGCGCTACGGACAAACTTCGTGGTGTCATAGTGAATTTCGTATTTCAGGCCCGGAGGAAAGTCCTTGCTCATGGTCGCCATCGCCTTTTTAACTTCCTCGGCTACGCTAAGCGCATTGGCGCCGGGCAAGGTAAACACCGGCATCACCGTCGCCTTGTGGCCGCTGGATTCGGAAAAGTTGCTGTAGCTTTGGCGGCTAAGCTCGACGCGGGAGACATCGCGAATTCGCACGATCTGCGCCGACTCCCCACGGGTGCTTTTGATAACGATATTCTCGAATTGATCCACATCCTCTAAACGGCCCATCGCGTTGACGGTAAATTGGAATGTCTGGTTCGCGGGAACCGGAGGGCCGCCCAGTTGTCCTGCGGCCACTTGCAAATTTTGGCTCTGGATGGCGCTGATGACATCCTGAGTCGTTAAGCTGAAGTAGCGAAGCTTTTCCGGATTCAACCAGACCCTCATGCTATAAGGCCCGGCGCCCCGTACCGCGATTTGACCGACACCGGGCAAGCGCGCCAGCGGATTCTGCAAGTTGATTACGGCGTAATTGGAAAGAAAAGTGTCGTCAAAGCGGTCGTCTTCCGAATACAGTCCTACCACCAACAAGATGTCCGTTGAAACTTTTTTTACGTTGACGCCCTGCGGTTGAACCGATAAGGGAAGCTGCGGCAAAGCGCTGTTGACCAGGTTTTGTACCAGCGACGTGGAAGTATTAAGATCGGTCCCGACATTGAATGTGATGGTTAAGGTGTAGCTGCCGTCGCCGGCGCTGGTTGACAGCATATATAACGAGTTCTCCACGCCATTGACCGCCTGTTCGATAGGGATGCCCACCGTATTCGCAACCACCTCGGCGCTGGCGCCGGGGTAGCGGGTTGTCACCTGTATGGTCGGCGGCACAATAGGCGGATATTGCGCCACGGGCAGGTTCATAAAACAAACCAGGCCCAGAATGATAGTGATCAGCGCAATAACGTTGGCGAAAATCGGTCTTTCGATAAAGTATTGGGAAATCATGGCGCTGCTTTCCGGTTCTCAGGTGCGCCATCGGTTTTGTTTAGCGGCTTGCGTACCGGATTCACCGTATTGCCGGGAATTGCATGTAAAAGCCCCGTCACAATCACCCAATCTTGATCGCCGATCCCTTCTTCGATTGCCAGGCCATCTTCCGCTTTAACGCCAAGCTTGACCGGCCTGCGTTCTACAATATTTTTGTCGTTCACGACCAGCAGGTATGAACCCAACTGGTCATAGCCTATAGCTGCTTCCGGAACCAGTAGCGCCATTTTTTCCGAGTTGACCACGAGAACCCGCACCCTGGCAAACAGCCCCGGCAAGATCGTGTCGTCGGCATTCGGATAACTGGCGCGTAACAGTAAAGTGCCTGTCGTTGGCGTCACCGAAATCGCCGTGAAATCGAGGTATCCCGTATGGGGATAGCCTTCTTCTCCGGATAGCGCAAGCGTAGCCGGTATCTTCAATTTCTCAGCCTCGCCCGGTCCGATGCTGGTCTGTTTGATAACCCTCAGCAGGTCGGTCTCGTTGATCGTGAAGTAGACGTAAATGGGATCGGTCTGATTGATCTGAGCCAATGGGGTAAACTCACCGGCGCCAACGAGATTACCCGGGTCCTTGAGCCGACGGTCGATACGCCCATTGAAAGGCGCGACAACCTTGGTGTAATCCAAATCCAATTTAGCCAGATCGCGGTTCGCCTCGGCGGCCACCACTGCGGCTCTGGCGTTATCGCGCTCGAACCGCCAATTGTCCACATCCGTCTGGGCGGCTGCGTGTTGCCGCCTTAGGTCGCTGAATCTATCCAATTCGGTTTGCGCATGATCGAGACTGGCCTTTTGCTGAAGCACCTGAGCCTCGGCCTGCTTCAAGCGGGCTTGGTAAGTGTCCTGTTGAATCAGAAACAACGGCTGGCCGATTTTTACTCTGTCGCCATCATGGAAGAACACATTTTCCAGGTAGCCTTGCACCCGTGCGACCAACTGGACCGAGTTAAAAGCCTGGGTGTTTCCGGTAAATTCCAGATATTCGCTGACTTGCCGGCGAACGGGTTGGCTAACCGTGACTTGTGGCGGAGGCGGAGGTGCGTAGGTATTTTTGTCTTCGCAAGCTGTACCGAAGATCATCGCTATCCATATCACCTTGGTAAACCTTACCATCGCGGCCAACTGACGCCCGACGGCGTCTGGGTATCCGGCGATGGCTGGGCGGCAGGGCTTAACAGGCCGCCCCAATCGGTGCGTTTAGCCATCTGTTCCTTGATCGAGTCGGGCACGACATCCTTACCCTCCCGAATCTGCCAGCCGCCGCCCAGAGCCCGGTATACACCGACCAGGTTATTGGAAATATCTCCCAAAGTACTGGCGAGATTATCCTGTTCGCTTAGCAGCGCCTGCTGAGCCGTCAGCACGGTAGTAAAATCGGTGATGCCCTGCCGGTATTGCAATGTTGCCAGATCCAGCGAGCGTTGGGCCGCTGCGGTGCTTTCTCCCAACGATTGAGCGCGTTCCTGGGAACGTAAAAAAGCCACCAGGTTGTCTTCGACTTCCCGTTGCGCGGTAAGCACAGTGTTTTGGTAATTGACCAACAATTCCTGTAATCGTGCATCCTGCACCCGTACCTGATTGGTAATCTGCCCATAGTTGAAGATATTCCATTGCAATGCCGGACCAAAGTTGGCGGTGCGGCTTTTCCAGAGAAAAACATCGCCCAGGGCAAACGAACCGACATCGGTAGACAACAAGCCAAAAGTACCGGTCAGCGAGATAGCCGGATACAGGGCGGCTTTGGTTACGCCGATGCTGGCGGATTGGGCGGCGGCCTGCCATTCGGCATGGCGAACGTCAGGCCGCCGCCGCAACAGTTCGGCGGGTATGCCCACGGCTACCTGCATGGGGGGCGAGGGAATCTGCGCTGTCCCAGCCAACAAATCGTTCATCCGGCTGGGAGGTATGCCCAGCAAAACGCTAAGCGCATTCTGTTGCTGCCGCAGCCCGATCTCCAGTGCGGGGATGGAAGCCTGCGTATTAGCCAGCACCGTTCTGGCCTGTTCGACGTCGCGCTCCGAAGTGGTGCCTCCGTTATAGCGAATCTCCGCAATATGCAGGCTTTCCTTTTGCGTCTCGACATTTTGCCGGGCAATGCTCAAGCGTTTTTCAAGCGTCCGGATAGTGACATAAGCATTGGCCACATCGGCAGTGAGACTGACCAGTGCGTTGTTGTAATCGGCCAGCGCAGCCTGAAACCCGGCGTCCGCCGATTCGATTGCGCGGCGGAATTTACCCCAGAAATCAATCTCCCAACTGGCAGTCAACCCTAGTTGTGTTTGGGCGTAATCGAATATTTTGGAGAAAGCAGCCTGCGAAGCACGTTCACTTAAATGTACCTTGCTCAGCGAACTGGTTAATTGCTGATTTTGCGGATAAATATCTCCAATGGCGATTCCCAATTGAGCCCGGGCTTCGAGTACCCGCACTCCGGCCGCGCGAATGTTGAGATTATCGAGGTAGGCGCGGTCGATTAGCTGATTCAGGACCGGGTCGTTGAAAGTTTTCCACCAATTTTGATCATGAGTGGAGGTCGTATTAAGCCGCTTGTCTTCGGCTTCCAGCCACTGAGAAGCCGTTTCGGTAGCGGGAGAAACATAGTCGGGTCCGACCATGCAACTGGTTAGCAGCAAGAAAATCAATAAACAAGCCAGGTAAGACCCAGTGAACTTAATGTCCCATCGCATCATTAACTCCTAAGGACTTGGTTAAAAATAACTTCCCGAAATCAATATTTTTGGCCATCAAGCCGTTCGTGCTGAGCTTGTCGAAGCATGATCGGCTTGGTGCGGTGGGGGCCGAAATTTTTCCGCCCACCCTTCGACAAGCTCAGGGCGAACGGAAAAATTTTACTCGATCCATGTCGGGAAGTTATTACTGACCATATCTTAAGTTCATACTTGTAGTTTGGAATTTCGGACACAATGGATTTGTTTGTGCCTCGCGCGTTAACAAATGATGAGCTTAGATAGTTGCGCTCCATCGCATTTATAAGGCTAAAGGTATTAGTATCGGCCAAAATAGCTTTTCATCGATTGACATAAACGATTCGAAATATAACGTCTCCATCTTCGTTGTGCCCCGGCCTTTTTATATAATGGCTTAAAGAAACTTCAAATTCATAGTGAAGTATCTCCAGTTTGCGTACCTAGATAAATCCGCATAATTACCTATAAATAACGGATTGATGATTAATTGGCGGGAGAGTACTGAATAAATCAAAATGATGATGGGTGAAATTTGAAAAATCTTGTATAGTTTTTATCATGACATACCATCAAGAAATCATCTGCTCCAACTGTGGAGACACCCTTCATGACAGCGGAACGTAGCTTAAACGTTGTACAGCGTTATCGTTATAACAATCCGAAGCGTCCAACCGAAAGTTTCATGCTCAACTACCGTTACCGTGCCTGTAAGCCGGGTATCAAAAGGCAGAATTGATGAGCTGCAACCGTTCGGACGACATCCACAACCTGTGGGACGAACTGGCCGATTTCGATGTCGGCCGTTCCGAGGAAGCTTTGACGCATCTCATGAGCGGCTTGTGCGTGTTGACGGGAGCTAGGAATATCACCTGGATAGGCGCTGTGCGCCTGGATAGCTCTTCTCCCGGCGACCCGGCGAAAAGCTGGCGAGCGGGCGCCATCCGCTACCTGCACCCCACTCCGCTGTTGGACGCCGCCTCGCGCGAACAGGTGGACAAACTGGAGCGGGGTGACATTGATGAAACCACCATCCGTAATCTGGATGGTGCGGGCGTTTTCCGCGCTAACCGGTTGCGGGACTTGGTAGGCCCTGAGTGGTTCGAATCGCCTTACTACCGGCTCTATTACCAAAGCCTCGGTAAGGCGGATGCCGTCTGGGTGGCTTCCCCGGTAAACCAGGATACCGAATCCTGGTTCGGCATATATCGCGGCCCTGACCAGCCGCCTTTCACAGAAGCCGACCGGGATCAGGTAGCCTATGCCCTACGCAGCCTCAAGTGGTTCCATCGGCAACTGATGCTTTCCCACGGCCTGCTGGTAGCTAAAAATCCTCTGACGCCGGCCGAGCGGCGGGTACTGCATCTGCTGCTGACCGGGCTTTCCGAAAAGCGGATTGCAGAACAACTGGAGCGCAGTTATCACACTGCTCATGAACAAGTCACCTCCATCTATCGCAAATTCGGCGTAAGCAACCGTGCCGCGCTGATGGCCCTGTGGCTCGGCCAGGCGCCGTAGCTTTTCCCCTTTGTTTAAAAAGTTCAACCGTAACCATTGCAAATGAATGAGTAAGAAACCATGACCCCCGCAATACAGGAAAAAATACATCGCATTTGGGATGAACTGTCGGACTTCGAGGCCAGCCAATCCGACCAGGCCGTCTCCCTTCTGATGAAATCGCTATGCAATCTGGCTGACGCCTGGAATGCCACCTGGGGCGGCGCGGTGCGCATGGATGGCGAGCATGATAACGATCTGCTGCAAGGGTGGCGTGTTTCCGCCATGATACAACTGCATCCCATTGCCCCCGATCCGGATGAAGGCCCCTTCAAGGAAATCCTGCAACTTTGGGATCGGCGGGAAATCGACCCCTCCTTTCTTCTCCCCATGCGAAGCGTCGGCACGTTCAGAACCTACTCGTTCCGCAGAGAGTTGTCGCCGGAATGGTTTGAGTCGCCTTTCTACAGGTATCATTACGGCTCCGTCGGCACCTGCGATGCCGTCTTTATCGGATTCCCTCTCAACCAGGACGCCGAATCCCACTTCGGTTTCTATTCCCGAAAGACGTTCACCGACGAAGAAGTCGAACTGCTCTCCTACGCGCTGCGCGGCATCAAATGGTTCCATCGCCAACGTATGCTCTCGCACGGATTGTTGGCGGCCGCGGCTCCCCTGACGCCGACCGAGCGGCAGGTGTTGCATCTGCTGTTGACCGGCCTTCCCGAAAAACAGATCGCGGAAGAACTGGGGCGCAGTTATCACACCATCCACGAATACGTCAGCGCTGTTTTCCGTAAATTCGGCGTGAACAACCGTGCAGCGCTGATGGCGCTGTGGCTGGGGCAATCGTCCTAACTGATTCCGCGAAAACTACGAAAAACACGAAAAATAAAACACCGATGACACAGAACCGACGGATCAGCACGCCCTATCCGATAAATATTATTTAACGGGTGTTAAGCACATAAGCGTGACATTTAATATTACGTTTTTGTCTAACCTGGACACCGGAATTTTCGAGACTCTAACGGCTAGCAATATGCGTACCGTGAACAACTCAAACTCGGCAATACCCCCTAATTAGGGGGTACAACCCTATAAGTTTTAAAGGTATCATGGCTCAAAAATAACAAAGCGAATAGCCATGAATCTGACCTACCGCCTAATCTGGGATGCCGTAACCAATGGCTATGTTTCAGCCACCACATTCACCCGTAACGGAAAAATCGAGTTGCGTATAGTACGCATTGCGTATCTTTCCACTCTGCCCTTGTTCACTCCAGCCGCTTACGCCGCACCGGTCCCCACGGAACTGCCTAGCGGCGGTCAAGTCACCGCTGGTCAAGCAAGCATCGCCGTCGACGGTTCCCACATGGACGTGAACCAGGCCAGCCAGAACGCCAGCCTCAACTGGCAGACTTTCAACATCGGCCAAAACGCCCAAGTCGATTTCCACCAGCCCAACGCGTCCGCCGTTGCCGTCAACCGCATCGCCGATCCCAACGGCAGCCAGATCATGGGCCGGCTCAACGCCAATGGCCAGATTTACCTGATCAACCCCAACGGCGTGCTGTTCGGCCAAGGCTCGCAAGTCAACGTCGGCGGTCTGGTGGCGTCCACTTTGGACATCTCCGACGCCGATGCGGCTTCCGGCAAGCGCACCTTCTCTTCCAAGGCAAACGGGGGCGAGGGAAAAATCGTCAACCAAGGTACTATTACCGCCGCCGACGGCGGCTACGTCGCCTTGCTGGGCGGGCAAGTGAGCAACCAGGGCATCATCCAGGCCCGGCTCGGCACCGTGGCGCTGGCGGCGGGCGATAAAATCAGCCTGGATTTCGCCGGCGACAAACTGCTCAATGTCGAAGTGGATAAAGGCGCGCTGCAAGCGCTGGCGGAAAACAAACAGTTGATCCAGGCCGACGGCGGCATCGTGCTGATGACGGCCAAGGCCGCCGATACGCTGCTGGCCGGCGTCGTCAACAACGAAGGCGTCATCGAAGCCCGCACTGTCGATGAGCACAACGGCGTGATCAAACTGCTCGGCGACATGGACAGCGGCACGGTAAATGTCGGCGGTACGTTGGATGCCTCCGTACGCCCCTCTCCCACAGGGAGAGGGGCTGGGGGTGAGGGGGAAGAGAACGGCGGCTTCATCGAAACCTCCGCCGCCCACGTCAAAATCGCCGACGGTGCTAAAATCACCACCGCCGCGCCCAACGGCCATGCGGGTACTTGGCTAATCGACCCGTATGACTTTACCATCGCCGCCAGCGGCGGCGACATCACCGGAACTGCGCTGACCGCCGCGCTGGGTGTTGGGGCTGTAACTATCCAGACCGCCTTAGGATCGGTCACTTGCACCGGCGCAACCTGCGGAGCGGGGAATGCCGCAGGCAACGGCGACATCTTCGTCAATGACGCCGTAAGCTGGAGCGCCAACCTACTGACCCTTTCCGCGTACCGCAACATCGCCATCAACGCCAACCTGAACGGTTCCGGCACAGCCCAGCTTGCCTTGGAATACGGCCAAGGCGCGGCGAACGCGGGCAATACCAGCACTTACACCCTAAGCAACGGCGCGCAAGTCAGCCTTCCTGCCGGCCCCAACTTCAGCACCAAGCTGGGTAACAATGTCGCGGCGACCACCTACACCGTCATCACCAGCCTGGGTACATCGGCCAGCAGCAATGACGGCACCCTGCAGGGCATGGGCGGCGCCCTCGCCGGCAACTACGCGCTGGGCGCGAACATCGACGCCGGCGGCACCGCCACCTGGAACGGCGGTACAGGCTTCGTGCCGGTGGGTCGTATCAATCTACTTAGTGGTGTCCCCAATGCGCCTTTCACCGGCAAGTTTGACGGCCTCGGCCACACCATCAGCAATCTGTTCATCGATCGCAATGTGAATGAAGGCGTGGGGCTGTTCGGCAATACAAATGGCGCCGCGCTGCAAAACGTCGGGCTGCTGAACGTGAATCTCAAAGGCGGCACGGACGGCACCGGCGCGCTGGTAGGCTGGGCCAACGGTGCGACGGTCATCCGCAACAGCTACGCCGACGGCGGCAGCGTGAAAGCGTACAGCCACAGAGTCGGCGGGCTGGTCGGCACCAACACCGGCGCTAGCAGCATCAGCTACAGCTACGCCAACGTTAGCGTCGAATCCTCCGACGGCGGCTTTGCCACCGACGCCTTTGCCGGCGGGCTGGTGGGATCCAACGGCGGCAGCATCAGTTACAGCTACGCCACCGGCAGCGTCACCGGCAAGGCCTCCGATCCCGCCGATAATAAAGGCATCGGCGGGCTGGTGGGGCTACAGACCAACAGTGGCAGCATCAGCAACAGCTACGCCACGGGCGCCGTCAGCGCCAAGGATCCCGTCACGAACCTCCCCGTCGGCGGCACCAACCTGGGCGGCCTGATCGGCGAAGTGAACGGCGGCGGCGGTTCGGTCACCAGCAGTTACTGGGATAAAGACACTACCGGCCAGGGCAACAGCGCCAACGTCACCGGCGGCGGGGGCGGCGACGGTACCGGACTGACCACCGCTGAATGGTCCACCCTTGGCCCATTCGGCACCGCCCCCAGCGGCGGTGCATGGCTCGCAGCCGATTGGGGTTCGGGCAATCCCTATCCGGGGATCAAAACGCTGCCCTACATCACTATTACCGCCAGCGCCAGCCAGACCTACGGTTCGGCGGCGACCTTCGGCATCGCCAGCATTCTGGACCAGACGGGCGCGAATGCCACCGGCCTCGTCAACACCGGCGGTCTGTCCTGGACCGCCTCGACCAGCCCCGCCAGCGCCGCCGGCACGACCAGCGCCGTGCGCGGCGCGGGCGCCACGGGCACGGGACCGGGCTACCAGATTCTCTACGTGGGCAACCTGACGGTGGACAAAGCGCCGTTGACCGTGACAGCCAACGGGTTTTCCAAGACTTACGACGGTCTTGCATACAGCGGCGGCAATGGTGTTGGTTACTCGGGTTTCGTCAACGGCGAAGGTTCCGGCGTACTGGGCGGCACGCTGGCTTACGGCGGCAGTTCCCAAAGCGCGGTCAACGTCGGCAGCTACGCCATCACACCTTCGGGCCTGACTTCCGGCAACTACGACTTCAGTTATGTAAACGGCAGCCTGACGGTGAATCCGGCGGCGCTGACCGTCACCGCCAACGGCTTTAGCAAAATCTACGACGGCTTGGCCTACAGCGGCGGTAACGGCGTTTCCTACAGCGGCTTCGTCAACGGCGAAGGTTCCGGCGTGCTGGGCGGCGCGCTGGCCTACGGCGGCAGCTCGCAAAACGCTGTCAATACCGGTTCCTATGCCATCACACCCTCGGGCCTGACATCGTCCAACTATACCATCAGTTACGCCAATGGCGCGCTGACGATAAATGCCGCACCTTTGATCGTCACCACCAGCAACCCCGCCCTAACGCTGAATGACTCCAGACTGGTCAAAAATTCGGTGGCGCAACTGGAGTCGACGATTCTCTTACCCCCAACGAACATCAAGCCTGTAACGTCCGATTCATCCCCAAGCAATACAGTGGCACAAAGTTCCAGCGCAGGCACAGACGATGAATCGACGCCTGAATCCGCCACCGACACAGTGCAAAATAATACCAACCTGAGCTCTAGGGAGAACGGCTCGACATTTACAATTGTGCATCCCGGCGTGAAGCTGCCGGACAATATGCTCAACGTGGATGAATAAGATATTTTTTACCTCGTTCATTTCAGTTTGAAATTTAACACCAGATCGCATCAAACCATGAAACCGTTATTGGCATCCCTACTCGTCCTTTTTCCGCTGGTTGCTCCGGCTGCAGATTTTGTTGCTCCCGGCGCAGGCTCTCTGTTACAGCAGCTTCAGCCGGTCAAGCCGCCTGCCCCTTCGCCGATCGGGCCGGAGCTGAACATTGAACAAAAAGGCGGAGGCAAGCTGCCGACCAGTGTGCCTTTCCCGGTGAAATCTATCCAAATCTCCGGCAACGAAAAAATCGATACACAAACCCTGCACGCCCTGGTGGCGGATGCGGAAGGCACCAGCATCACCCTGCACCAGTTAAGCGAACTGGCCGATCGTATTACCGGCTATTATCACGGCCATGGCTATCCGCTGGCTCGGGCGTTCATCCCGGCGCAAACAATTCAGTCGGGCATGGTGCGCATCGAAGTTATGGAGGCCCGTTACGGCGAGATCAAGCTCCACAACGACAGCAAGGTCATCGATTCGTTGTTGCAGGATACATTATCCCCGCTGCAAGTCGGGCAGACTATCGGCCAAGCGGGACTGGATCGTGCGCTGTTGTTGCTCTCCGATATTCCGGGTGTCGCGGCTAATGCGACCTTGAAAACTGGCGAGAGTGTCGGGACATCGGATTTGCTGGTTAACGCCAGCCCCGGCCCTGCTGTCATCGGGAATCTGGTAGTTGACGGGTACGGCAACCGCTATACCGGCAGGCCCAGAGTCGGCGGGACGGTCAACTGGATCAACCCCTTGCACCATGGCGATGTGCTGAGCCTAAGCGGGCTCAGTTCCGGAGATGGGCTGAACTACGGGCGTCTTGCCTACGAATCTTTGGTGAACGGGCAAGGCACTCGCTTGGGCGGGTCTTATTCAGCGCTGCACTATGAGCTGGGCGGATCGCTCTCGGCCCTCAATGCACACGGCAGCGCACAGGTGGGCAGTGTATGGGGCAATCACCCGCTGATCCGCAGCCGGAATTTCAACCTCTACGGGCAGCTCGAGTATGACCGGAGGGAATTGCGCGACCGTATCGATGTAGGTGATATCCGGTCTTTTCGGCATATCGATAACGGCACGTTGAGCGTTTCCGGCGATGCGCGGGATAGGCTGCTGTCAGGCGGTATTAATACCTGGAGTTTGGGCTGGACAGTAGGTCATGTCGGCTTCGACAACCAGGATGCGCAGTTGTTGGATGCCGCGACTGTAAAAACCCAGGGCATGTTCTCTAAATGGAACGCGAATCTGGCCCGCCTGCAAAACCTGACCGAGCGGGACGAATTGTATCTGGCTTTCGCCGGCCAGTGGGCGCAAGACAATCTGGATTCGTCAATGAAGATGATTGTCGGCGGGCCTTACACGGTGCGCGGCTATGACATGGGTGCGGTGTCCGGAGACACGGGCTATATAGGAACTGCCGAGCTTCGGCATGGCCTCGGTTCGGGCCGGTTTGGGCAATTTCAGGTGGTCGGCTTTATCGACAGCGCGCAAGTAACGGTCAATCAAAATCCATGGTCTGCGGGAACCAACAGGGCCACGCTGAGCGGAGCAGGCGGCGGGATCAACTGGTTGGGGCCGAAGCTGAATTGGGCGGGGGCGGGTCGGTTAAGCGCCAGAACCTATATCGCCACGCCGGTCGGCCCGGTGCCTGATTTGGTGGGTAAAACCGATTCGGTTAGGGCATGGATGGAAATCGGCATGGGGTTTTAGAACCAACGCCCCTACGTAGCCTTTGATGTTAAGGAGCGGAAGCTTTGGATTCTTAATCTTTGCGTTTTTCCAGCTTCAAAAAACTGTAGCTGAACGATACATCGAGATCGTTGTCTATATCTTCCCGCTCCGCCTCGACCCACTTATCCGCATCGATCTCGGGAAAAAACGTATCGCCGGGAAATTCCTTGTGTATTCGGGTCAAATACAGCGTATCGGCAATCGGCAGCATCGACTTATACAGATCCGAGTCCCCGATAACAAAAACTTCTTCAGCATCGCTGCAATTTTCCAGCGCCTTTTCAATATCATTAAACACCAGACAGCCCGGTTGGCTGTATGACGGATTCCTGCTGATTATGATATTGGTGCGCCTATGGTTATTTTTTGAATTTTTTAAGGTCGGCCGATAAATGCCAGGGCATTTGATTATTCAGACCGATGGCCCTATTGCTCGCCATCGCGACGATAAGTGATATTTTCATTTTAATGCAGTATTCTTTAAGTAATTAATTTCACCGAACCATCATACTATGAAAAACATACTGGTTGTATTTACCGGAGGCACTATCGGCTCTATTGCAACCGGCGGCACCATCAATACCTCCAATACCACATCGTTCAAATTGATCCGGCTATTTGAACAGCAATATGAAAATCACCGGCAAATCCGCTTTGAACACGTCCAGCCGCTACAGATATTAAGCGAGAACCTTGCCCCCGTTGCTTGGAATACGCTCATTGGAGCCATAGAAGCCGCCCGGCCCGATCAATATGACGGCATTATCATTACTCACGGCACTGACACTTCTTTAGAACGATGCTGGGAGCGCGGCTGAGCCAGATCGTAAAGGCCGGATGGGGTGTGTCGATACTGCCTTCGCTTCATACCGCCTGGGTGCATGAGCATGGCGATAGGGTTTCGCGGTTGGCCGCCGATTTTGTTGCTGCGCCTGCCGCCGTCTAACGCGTCAACGGCCCGCAACTCGACCGCAGCCGCGCCGTGGTCGGTGCCGATCTGGTAACGCGCTTTAGCGAAACGGCGCAACTGAATGTCGCTTACAACGCCGAGCTGGCCAAGAGCGATAACTGGCATACATTGTCGGCGACTTTCGAGTACCGATGGTAAGGTGAGTGGTGGGAAAATGCCGACTCCGGCGCTCGTCGTTATATACCAGTATCTGCGGGATGTTGTCATTCCCACAGTCCTTTAACTACCGTTAGGCAGACCTTCCAGGTTTTAAAAACCTGGAAGGTCTAACTGGCGACGTTCTGAACAGGCGGGATGTTTCGAACGGAGCAACTGCTGTTGAACGCTGTTGTTCCAGACGCGATTCTACCTCCCGACTTTCATGAAAGGAGGAAATGCCGCTAACTGCCGGGAGCCGTTGCGACCATAACGTCGTCCGTGTCCTTCGCAGTAAAAGTCCTTAGCTAATCAGCCACGGGCTTAAACGCATCGCTGTCGACATAAATATCGACAGGGTTTTCCGGAACAATCGTTGCAACCGGTAAATCCGCACCCGAACGCCACAGATTGACGGCTTCCTGCTTATTGGCGCCGGTGATCAGGAAGATGACTTCATGCGAGTTGCTCAACGCCTTGGCGCTGATCGAAACGCGCTCCGATGGCGGTTTTGGCGAATTGTAAACAGGATGGGTCAGTTCGTTTTCCGGGTGCTCATGGCCGGGGAACAGGCTGGCGGTATGGCCGTCTTCGCCCATGCCCAACAGCACCATGTCAAAAGCCCCGGCCTTGGCGACGGCGACTTTGTAGCGATCGGCTGCAACCTCAGGCCCGAATTCGGCTGGCATGGTAAAGATATGGCTCGCCGGAATAGCTACCTTGTCCAGTAAAACCCGGCTTGCCATCAAGCTGTTGCGGTCCTGGTGATCAGCCGGCAAACAACGTTCATCGCCATAGTAAATAGTCCAATTAGCCCAATCGGCATTGGAGTCAGCCAGCAGGCGATAGACTTTTTCCGGGGTGCTGCCTCCGGCTAAAACCATCTTGAATTTGCCGCGCTCGGAAATAGCCGATTCGGCGGCGTTAAGAATTTGTCGGCAAGCGGCAGTCGCTACGTCGTCTGCGGTTTCCAAATAATGCCAGCGGCAGTTTTTTTGCATTTAGTCACACTCCGGGGTTAATGAGCTGCGCCAGGATTGGCTTTCTTTGTCGAATAAGCGGCGGCTGTCTTCAGGTCCCCAGGAACCGGCGGGGTACGTGGCAATATAGTCACGTTCAATCGCCCAGGTTTGCAGAATGGGGTCGACAATGCGCCATGCGTATTCTACTTCATCAAAGCGTAGAAATAACGAGCGGTCGCCTTTTAATACGTCCAACAACAAGTCTTCATAGGCATCTATGGGCTTTTCATTCTCCAGACGGAAGCTGGCATCCAGGCTGGTGGAGCGGGTGCGCATCTCCAGGCCGGGTTCTTTGACGGTCATTTCGATGCGGATGCACTCTTCCGGTTGTATGCCTAATAGTACCCAGTTAGGGTTCATGCATTGCACTTCGGTGCCGCGGAAAAACTGTAATGGAGGATGGCGAAAACAAATCGAAATAACCGATTGCGCCTTGGCCATGCGTTTGCCGGTACGCAAATAAAAAGGCACGCCGCGCCAGCGCCAGTTGTCGATATACAGTTTTATCGCGGCATACGTTTCGGTGAAGCTGTCGGCCGGAATGCCTTCTTCCTGCAAATAGCCGTTGACCTGTTCGCCGTCGATACGGCCTTTGCTGTATTGAGCGCGAGAGGCATGTCCATGCACCGCTTCCCGAGGAATCGGGCGGATTGACTTTAATACTTTCACTTTCTCGTCGCGCAGGGATTCGGCATCCATCGAAACCGGCGGCTCCATCGTGACCAAAGTCAGCAATTGCAGCAGATGGCTTTGCAGCATGTCGCGCATCGCTCCGGCCTTGTCGTAGTATTCGGCGCGGCTGCCTATGCCGATGTCCTCGGAATGGGTAATCTGGATATGGTCGATATAATTGCGGTTCCATAATGGCTCCAGCATCACATTGGCGAAACGAAACACCAGCACATTTTGCACCATGCCTTTGCCAAGATAATGATCGATCCGGTAAATTTGCTGTTCGGCCAAATAGCGGCTGATGCGGTTTTGCAGGGCCTGAGCGCTGTCCAGGTCATAGCCGATCGGCTTTTCCAGAATCACCCGGCGCCAGCCGTGTTCTTCATCAAACAGGTTGTTATTGTTTAATAATTCTATGACCGGACCAAAGTCCGACGGGCTGATGGCTAGGTAAAAGGCCATGTTTTTAGGAAACCCGCTTTCCCGGCTGAGCTTGTCGGATAAGTCGCTGTAACATTGCGGCTGTGTGATATCGCCTTGATGATAATGCAGCCGGGCGCTGAAACGCTGAAAAACCGCTTCATTAAAATCGCCTGGCGCTTTGTCCTGAATCATCTGCCTGACTTCCGTCTGCCATTTTCCCTGATCCCACGGCCTGCGCCCTATTGCCAGAATACACGTGCCTTCAGGCAGACGGTTGGCGGCCTCCAGGCGGTACAGAGCCGGCATTAATTTAATCCGGGACAAATTCCCGGTGGCACCAAAAATAACGTATGTACAGGGTTCGGCTTTCATTGTTAGTACCTCGCTGTTTTAGGGGAAGTAGAGCTCATGGTTATCTACGCAGCCCGTCATCCCGGCAGGGATTCACTCCGGGCTATCCTGCCCGGAGCCCTTCGGATAAATGCAAATCCGTTCCATACGGATTTGTGCCGGGAACCAGAAGCCATGGATGGCAATGTCAAATAACATAACATATTCCGCCGAATGTAAGCCTTATTTGCAGTCCAATCCGGCAACAGCCAAGCCATTAGACTGCCCAAGGAATTCCGTTTGGAAGTCGATCGGGTAGAAATTTTCCGCCGCGGGGATGAAATCGTGCTGCGCGAGCACCCAGCGAATGCTGCCGCTATCTTTGACGCGTTGGTCAGCCTGCCGGACGATTTTATGGCGGACGGTCGTGAAGATACCCCGCCTCAAGAAAGAGAAGCGCTTTAATGGGAATGCGCTACCTGCTGGACACCAACATCTGCATCTATATTGCCAAGCATAACCCGCGTGCCGTGCGCGAACGCTTCGCACGGCACGCGGCCTCCGAGCTGGCTATGTTCTTCATCACGCTAGGCGAACTTCGTTTCGGCACAGAAAAAAGCCAGTCCCGCGAACGTGCATTGGCTTCTATCAGCCAACTTGAAGCGGTGATCCAGGTTGCCCCACTTCCTGAGGCCGCCGGAGAACACTACGGCCAAATCCGCGCAGCCCTGCAAAGCAAAGAGAGGATTATCGGTAACAACGACCTTTGGCTGGCAGCCCATGCCCGCGCCGAAGGCTGGATATTGGTTACTAACAACGAGCGGGAATTTGTTGGTGTTGACGGATTGCAGGTTGAAAATTGGGCTGAGTCCACGAAGACGTAGCTTTGCAATGTATTTTGATGAGGGTAAACGCGGCAGAATGTAATTTGTAGAGAATTATCATTCGGCGCAATACGTGATAAAGCTGCTATTGCGTTCTGCGGGCTTAGTGTAATGCCGGATTTACGGGTTAAATACTTCTAATTGAATAGCATTTTGCTTGGATTTATATCCAAAGACTTTTTGTAATATTATTTGGCTCCAACTTTCCAATTTATCATAATCTTTGTAAACAGTTGCTATATCTTGGGGTGTTCCACTTTTAGTTGATCCAGAAAAAACAAATTCATTTTTATCAAGCTTATATTTTAAAGTATTAAAATCAACTTCCTTAATGTAACAAATAGCTAAATGTTTTTCACTTCTATCATTATCTTTAACCCATATACAAAATGGTTCATCTTTTGGGTTTGCATAGTAATCAATGCCAATTTCTTCTTTAATCTCCCTATGTAACGCGTAACGAGAAACCCAAAGTAAATCATTTTCTCCACTATAGCTTAAATCTTCCTGGCGAATATGACCTCCTAAATACAATAAGATTTTATTTGATTCTGGAGATTCTTCAGAGGTTCTTTTCTTACTTTTTTTAACAACAAACACTTTTGTTCTTTCTATATTTGTAATTATTAGAATTGGAATAGGTTGTACTTTGTCAGAAGATTTTTCGACATTACACCGTGCGTCAAATTGTAACTTATCAGTACAACAACTTAATTCACTAAAATTAAATTGCTCGGGCAACGATGCTTTAATTTGACTTCTATTAATAAATCCGACTTTTTCAGATATATTATTATTTAAAACATCGAGAATACTTTTAGTTACGTTATAATTAACTTGATTTTGATCTATTTCGCTAGTATCAATATGCTCTATCGTTCCAAATGTATCTTTATACTTTGACATCATATCAATTAAAGTTTGCTTATAAGTAGTTAATACAGGGTTGCGCATAATACTTCCTTGTTTTCTTGTCAGCAAATTTGCAAACTCTCGTTGCATTGATACTTTTGGTTCAGCCGTAAAAACATATACTAAGTCAATTACCGAACGCCATCTATTCATTGTTAGGAAGGATTCAACAGAAGTAAACTCATATTCATCAAAATGCTGTTTTTTCTGTAGCCAAGAGAACCAGCATAAGGCATCAAATAGTCCTCTATCAAGGATAACAACATCATAGTATTTTGAATGATTTGATAGTATTTCAGAAAGCTCAGCTATAGCTGAAGTAACAGTCCATATATTAAAATATGGATCATACTTATCTTCAACAGGGCATATGCTCGCGCGTTCTCTTAATACGCGTGTTCTAAAATTATTCCGTCTTAAAAAAAGATCTAATGAGTTAATACAAGAGGTTTTTCCAGATTTTGGAGAGCCGCAAAACTCAATTACAATAGGGCGGCGGGGTATGGACTCATTTTTTAAATTAAATACAGTAGATGCTAGCTCTTCTAACTCTAAAATATTTTTATCATTATCTTTATTACTCATTGTTGATATTACCTCGTTACTTTACTAATAACTTTTTCGCCTGAAACTTCAAGTTTCTTAATAACCTTGCCAGACAAGAAGCCTCCAAAGAAAGATAGAAACATTGTTAAATATATAAAACCTGAGTTCAATTCTATAGGTTTGTTGCTTGTCAGCATGAACCCTGATTGCAAACCAATAATAAAAAGGATTGCGAAACCAATTGAGAATAATGGTCTGGCAAAAAAGTAAATAACTGTTCCTAATCTACGAACATAAATATTATTAGAGTCATCTATTTTTAATCTATCATCAAAGCAAAGTTTATATAACTTTCTAATATAAAATATTGCTGCTCCATTTAGTGCCATACCAATTGATCCAATAATACTTAACGTTAAAATATTATATGTTTTAATATCAATAAAGTCTGGTTGCAATGCTAGTATAGACATTGAAAAACCAACTAGTAGCACAAAAAAGTAATAAATAAATAGTGAGGTAATCCAAGGATTCGTTAAATAGAGATTTCTATCTTCAGCCATATTAATTCAAGTTCAAAATATTAAGGAATTAGCATCGTAATAGGTACGCGGCGCGTACCTTAAACTCTAACGCATCATATCATGATCTTGAAAATCCGGTTTACTGCTTGATGCATTGGCGTTGCATCTCAGGGCTGTTGGGCTGACATGAGGAAGCCCAACATTTGCCATTCTATTTGTTGGGCTTCGTACCTCAGCTCAATCTACGGGAGTAGGTACGTTAAGCTACACTGATCAGACCTGCGCGGGCTACATTTAGCCTTAAGGATCAACTGAATTGTGCGCAGGATGAGAGCTAATCCACGAAGGGATTGCTGATGCTTAGCCGGTCTTCGATGAACTGATGATTTTGCATGTCTTCGCTGATTAGCTTTGTGCAGCCATGTTCCAGCGCGGAAGCAATAATCAGAGAGTCCCAGTAGCTGTAGCGATAACGGTTTCGAATCAGATAGGAGTTTGTTACAGTGTTTTTTGATAAGGCGACGACTTCAATTGCTTGTGTAAGTTCTCGTGAGCTTTCTTGAATATCAAGGTCGTCAATTTTGTTTTTTAGCAAGGCACTGTAATACTCGCTTAAAACCTAGGTGGAAATGATCATTTCGGTATCGCGGTAAAGCCGTTGCAAATATTCGACCGCTTTAAGATGTTTGTTATGAGATTGCGTATTGTCGGTATCGAGACAGGCGTAGACCCAAATATTGGTATCGATGAAAACCTTATCGGTCATGCAATTCATCTCTGCTGAAAACGGTCAGATTTTCTACTTTTTTGCTTTGTTTTAAAAACCGGTCAAAAGCAAGCTCATCTTTTTTATCGCCGATTTCATCGACCATAACAATGATTTTAGCTTTATTGCTGTTTTGTAATTCTTTATAGCGGGCAGGGATATGAACGATGCCGTTGTCGATATGGGTTTCAAATTCTACTGCATACATGGCTTTCACCGTAGGGATTGGAGATGGCTGGATTCTAACACCGAATGTTGTAACTCGGTAAGGCGGATCTGTAGGGCGATAATAGCCTACTGTATTGCGCCGTATGCCACATTAGCTCAGCTAGAATTAGCGTTTGCCCTGATCCAATCTGCAAACTCTGCTTCGCTCAGGCTACCTTCAGCGAGTTTTAAAATAGTAATAATGCATGACGGATCGCCGGCAATTAATTCCTGACCGTTTAAAGCAAGGAACAGCTCCATTACCGTGAAAGCTGTGCGTTTGTTGCCGTCGATAAAAGGATGGTTGCGAGCAAGGCCAAAACCATAGGCGGCGGCAAGAGCGGCGAGATCTGGATCACCAGCCGATTAAGTTCTGCGGACGAAACAAGGCGGACTCCAGTAGCCCGCGATCACGAACGCCAACAGGGCCGCCATGTTCTGCAAGATGTTCCTCATGCAGGGCAAGGACAACGGACTCTTCAATCCATACGACTGACATTATTTTGCCAGTTCATTCAAAACTTCACGGCGCTTTTTCATAATCTGCCGCGCTAAAGTCATTTGTTTTTCAAATTCCGGGTCATAGGGCGTCAGTCGGAAACCTTCAGGGGATTCGGTCAGGTACACTTTATCGCCTTTTTCGAGGTGCAGCTTGTCCAACGCTTCCTTGGGTAAAACAACGCCCACGGAATTGCCAATAGTTGTAAGTTTGAGGGTTAACATAACGTCGCCTTGTTATAACGTAAGTAAACACGATAGAGGGCGCATGGGAGTATGTCCACACAAATATTGATTTTGTGCTGATTCCTATCAGAAGCTTGGAAATCAGTGAATGCAGAAAGTCGCGTAATCTGAAATGCTTTATTTAAGCATTATAGCTAGTCGATGCAGTCTTGCCGCCGCGCCCTGTCCAGTCGGTATGAAAAAATTGGCCTCTGGGCCGGTCTATCCGTTCATAGGTATGCGCGCCGAAATAGTCTCTTTGCGCCTGCAATAAATTAGCCGGTAATCTTTCAGACCGATAGCCGTCGTAATAAGCCAGCGCGGAAGAGAAGGCCGGGGTCGGGATGCTTAGCTCGATGCCTGATATAACGGCTTTGCGCCAGCCTTGATCGGCTTGTTTTATCGCATCGACAAAAAAGTCGGCTAACAGCAGGTTTTCTAAATCAGGGTCGGCATCGTAGGCTTGCTTGATGTCGTTTAAAAACCGGCTGCGGATAATACAGCCGCCGCGCCACATCAATGCAATATCGCCATAATTCAGCGACAGGTTGTATTGTTTCGAGGCTTCACGCATCAAGCGGAAGCCTTGGGCGTAAGAAATAATCTTGGCCGCGTATAAAGCGTCGCCAATCGCATTGATCATGGTTTTTTGGTCACCGGTAAATTGCTGGGTCGGCTTGGGCAAGATGGACGAGGCTCTAACTCTCTCGTCTTTTTGCGCGGACAAGCAACGGGAAAATACCGATTCGCCGATCAAGGTTAAAGGGATGCCCAAGTCAAGGGCATTAGTCACGGTCCATTTGCCGGTGCCTTTTTGTCCGGCGGCGTCGAGGATGCTTTCCAACAGCGGCTGGCCGTCTTCGTCTTTGTAAGCCAAGATCGCGGCAGTGATTTCGATTAGGTAAGAGCTTAATGAGCCCTGGTTCCACTCGGCAAATATGTCGTGCATTTGGTCGACGCTTAAGCCTAAGCCGTCGGACATCAGTTGATAAGCTTCGCAGATCAATTGTATATCGCCGTATTCAATGCCGTTATGCACCATTTTGACGTAGTGCCCCGCGCCGTTATCGCCGACCCATTTGCAGCAAGGTTCGCCGTCGACCTGTGCGCTGATGGACTGGAATATGGGTTGGATTGCAGGCCATGCGTCTTTGTTGCCGCCGGGCATGATCGACGGTCCGTGCCTTGCGCCTTCTTCGCCGCCGGAAACGCCTGCACCTATATAAAGGATGTTTTTTTCTTTTAGGGCGAGAGTACGGCGGTGGGTGTCGGTGAACAGCGAGTTGCCGCCATCGATAATAATATCGCCGGCCGATAACAGCGGCACTAACTGGTCAATATACTGATCGACGATGTCGCCCGCTTTAACCATCAGCATGACGATGCGGGGCGTTTCGAGGTTATCAATCAGCTCTTCCAGCGAATGGGTGCCGATAATCTGCGTGTTTTTGACAGGGCCGTTCAGGAATTCATCTACTTTACTGAGTGTGCGGTTATGTACGGCTACTTTAAAGCCGTGGTCGTTCATATTTAGAGCCAGATTTTGGCCCATGACGGCCAAGCCGATTAATCCGATATTTGCTTTCATAGTTATCTTCTTAAAGAGTGATTTTGAATCGTCTGTTAAAAGGCTGATTGATCCACGAAAGATAGCGTTGTTCGGAAAAGTTTTGTTGCTTCAATATATAAGGACAGCCGCCGAGGGCGTGCCGTGCCGTGCGCCTAATTCCTAAGGCGCGCACGGCACGCCCTACGTAACTTATCTCAATGGGTAACGAGAGGCTAGAGGAAACGAGCCATATAGGCAATGAGTAGAAACACCTAAACTGATGTTCCGGTGAGATTGGTTGATTTACCACGACGAGCTTTTCATCGTGGTAAATCAAAAAGCAGGGGGTTATTCGGAACTGGCTTTGCTCATCCGGGCTCTAGCTTGAACCAGAGCCGTAATGACCACAATCAATAAAACCGCCAGCGAAAGCTCCAATACGACGAACGCGGCGATTTTAAAGTAGGCAAATAGCGGATCGACAAACCTGACCAGCCAGCCGCCTGCTTCGTCAGCCAGTGCCGCCGCATAGGTTAGGCTGCTCAGCCAGATTTTCAGCCGTACCGGGAACTCGGTCATCAGCATTAAATGCGTCAGGGTCAGCACCAGCATGCCCATTGAGAACAGATGAAAATGAGATACTTCGAGCATGCCCTGATAACTGCGCGGCTGGGTAAATTGCTCTTCAGAACCTAGATAATAGGCAACTACCGAACCGGGCGTTAAGTCCATATGATGAAAATACATCATGCCGTTACTCACCCATAACAAAGCGATATATACCAAAAACATTAAAACTAAGGTGTTGATCAACGATTTGCGATGCTGTTCGCCGGTAACAAAATAGCGCATTAGTTTTTGCCCTGTTCTTTTACCATAACTTGATAAATCGCCATGACTTTGCGGACACTGCTGACTGTCGCTCGGGTGCTTAAGGTCGCGCCGCTGATGCCGTCGATGCCTTTGTTAAAATCCATGTCGGCTAACGGACGCTTGTATAACTGTTCGAACCAGCGTTCGGGCGGCAGATATTCCGGTGGTTCGTGGAAAGCGAGGGTTGTGACATTGCGCAATTCGCCATCCGCTGTTAAAACTATTATCAGGGTTTCCGGCTTGGTTCTAACTGTACTGGTTTCAATAGCAGCATAACCGAGCACTCTGCCTTGAGCTTTGCCGACATAGAAAGTAAACAGGCCTGACTCCAGTTTAACTTTGGACAATTCTTCGATTTTAGCAGTTTGCTGTGGATCGGGGAATAACGATAACTGTTCGACGTTGGCGTCTTTGCCGAACGCCAGTTCCAGTGCTTCGTTTTTGCTATAAAAGACTGTGGCGAAGCTTGGGGTTGCAGCAGCGCTTATCAGCAATAAAAAGAGAATGACAAATCCCCTTTGCCTGATTGTTTTCATAGAGTGTCTCGTTTGCAGAATTGATTTAGATAAACACAAATAGTTTAACACTACCGGCAAACAATCGATTTTACTTATTTGTTGTATAAAACACGAACGGCTACAGCCGTTCGTGTTTTTCATGCTGAGAAATACTTATCAGTTAGAAAATAAAGCCGAAACCTAAGTTAAAATCATCCGATAATGGTCCTTGTTTGGCAACCCGATTGCGATAATCGGCTTTGATCACGACATTGGGGATAGGTTTGTAGTTCAAGCCTACTTGATAAATACTCATGTCTTTGGTTGGATCATCGGCAAAACCTGTCGGTGCTTTGGCAATAGTATCTAACGTTTCATAACGGAAGAAAGGTGCTAGATATTGTGTTGTATCTTTCCATAGCAACGGCAGCACGTCATAACCCAGCTCGGTGTAAAAGCCATAGTTTTCCGTACCTATGGTTTCTCCTTTGGCTGCACTTAAAATATCGGCATTATTGATGTGCCCCCATGAACCAAGCGTGCGGAATTCCAGGCCACGGTACTTCCATTGCACATGCGCTTCATAAAGTTGCGTAAAGACATCTGGGTGTTGTCCATCAAAGGTTTGGTTTTGCCCAGAATTACCCACATAAGCAGAACCCCCGACGGTCACGCCTGGTAATGCAGAAGGCGTATAATCCATACGTGCAACATATCCGAAATTTTCGGCTTTCGCATTACTGCCGCCACCGCGACCTTCTCGGATCCCGTCAGAAGTAAACTCGTCTGCATTCAACCCATTAACTACATAAGTGGTATAAGTCAATTCCGGTGTTATCTGACCAAATAAACCCACACCCATTTCGCGCCAAGTGGTGGGGATGATAAGCCGCTCAACTACAGGGCGATTATTGCCGAAAAAGAATGGAGGTTCGTGCATTTGATTGATAAAGCCCATCGGCATCAGTACCAAACCGGCGCGGACGTTGGCCAGCGGGTTTATAAAGAAATCGAGTGCTGCAAATTCGACAGAAACTTCGCCCTTTTCTTCAGCACCTTCCCCAGTAGTAGCGTGTTCAAATTCAAGTTCACTATTGAAAAGTATGCGGTCACTAAATTTATAACCGGTATAGAGCACCAAACGTTCAAGATCGGCGTTATCAGTATTGGTGCCTTTTTCACCAACATTGGCCTGATAATTGGCTTCGCCGTAACCGCCAATCGACAAACCTTTACCTACCTGATAGACCTTGGATGCCGCAGGACCCAAGCCATAAGCGCTTTTATACTGCACCTCATCCGGAATGGTCAGGTTGGTGCGTAATTTCTCAACTTCCTGACTCAACACATCGGTTTTCCGCTCTAAATTTTTTACGTCGCCATTGGCAGCTTTGACCGGAGCGGCTGCCATACTCGATTTCATCTCATCGATTTGCTTTTGCTGCGCTTGGATGATTTTCCACATATCTTCCATGGTCTGCGGTTTTTCCAATGCATTGACGGGTGCATTCAATGTAACAAGCGCTGTCAGTATTCCGCCTTTTAATAAGTATTTATTTTTTTTCATTTATACGGCCTCTCGCAAATAATTGGTAAAAATAGTATAGGTTAAATGCTTATAAAGATGCAAACGATTCCTATTTAAATAGAAAAGTAAGGTTTTGCCAATTCGTTTAGCCCCGTCTTTGATTGGAATTTTAAGCGTGGATTAACGCTGTTAATTTGAAAGTAAATCGATTTAAACTTGGCTCTTAATGGATTCCAGGAGCTAGCGTATAATCAATTTTAGCGGCAGTCTTAATTCATAAGTTTCAAAGCGTTTTATATTGTCTATATAGCTGATGTATTGTAACTTTCCACTCTATGTGCGGATTGTGGGCTTTAAGTTCAACATCGATAAATAACAAAGACTTCAAATGCCGGATGCCGCATCACGTTGATACTGGACAATGCTAAATACCAAAAAAAATACCAGTCGATCGTCGACACGGCAGCAGGGATCGGACTCCTTTATCTGCCTCAATATGCAAACTTTAATATGACCATGAAATTCCAACTGTTTTTTGAAAAAACCGAAAACTTGACCGTTTTAAAGTATAGTTAACATGAGTTTTCTCAATAATATTCCTCCTCTGGTCTGGACCTTAATCGGCTTCTTGGTTGGCGCATTTGCAATACGTTTGCTAAACGGCAAGGATAAAACCCTGATCCGGCAACTCTCAACCGATCTCGCTGTCGCCGAAGAAAAACTAAAACAATCACAAATCCGTGAAAACGAATTTAAACAGTTGCAGCAGCTGTTTATCGAGACCAAAACCGAGAATGCGCAATTGCAAACCCGCATGGATGAGCAGGCAAAAAATACCGCGGAAAAACTAAAACTCTTGCTGGACGCGGAACTGCGCCTGAACACCCAGTTTGAAAATCTGGCCGGCAAGATTTTCGACGACCGCAGCAAACAATTCACCGAACACCATAAAACCAGCCTGGACCATATCGTCACGCCATTGCGGGAACAGCTCGGCGAGTTCAAGCAACGCATAGAAACGGTTTACGACAACGAGAATAAAGACCGCATTTCCCTGCGCGAGGAAATCGTCTCGTTGCGGCGCGATACCGCGCAAATGAACCAGGAAGCCCTTAACCTGACCCGCGCCCTAAAAGGCGACAAAAAAGCTCAAGGCAACTGGGGCGAGATGATCCTGGAAAAAGTGCTGGAAAAATCGGGGCTGCGCAAAGGCATCGAATACGAAACGCAAGGCGCATTCCGGGATGAAGATAACAGGCTGTTCAAGCCGGATGTGATCGTCCGCCTACCTGAAAACAAGGATGTGGTGATCGATTCCAAAGTGTCCCTGCTGGCTTATGAGCGTTATTGCTCAACCGAAGACGACCAGGAGCGGGTACTGTCATTAAAGCAGCATACCGACGCGGTACGGGAACATATCAAGGGACTCAGCAACAAGAGTTATTCGGACTTAAAAGGCTTAAGGTCTCTGGATTTTGTGCTGTTATTCATGCCGATTGAAGCCGCTTTTATCGCCGCTTTCCAAGCTGACGAGCGCTTATTTGCCGACGCTTTCGAGCACAAAATCGTCGTGGTTACCCCGACCACTTTATTAGCTACCTTGCGCACTATCGAAAACATCTGGCGTTATGAACGCCAAAACGAAAATGCCCGTGCTATTGCCGATAAGGCAGGGCTGGTTTACGACAAAATCCGGGGCTTTGTGGATGACCTGGATAAACTGGGCAAACAGCTAAGCACCGTCAACAGCACGTATGACGGCGTAATGAATAAATTAACCCAAGGCAACGGCAACCTGATTCGCCAAGCCAGCAGCTTCGTCGAGCTGGGCGTTAAAGTCAAAAAGACTTTCCCGAAAAGTATCAGCGATCAGGCGGGGCTTGATAGCGATGAAAGTTAGAAATTCGGTAAGCGTTAACTTAAAACATATTTCCATGAAGAAACCCAAGGTAAAAACTTGTGTTCATCTTTATACGCAAGTGCTTATTAGCCGCGTCGTCCCGGCAGGGATTGCCGGGATCCAGGCGCCATGGATGGCAATGCCGAAGCAACCGACAAGTCTTGCAAAACAGGAGTTGGTTAGATAAATCAAGCGTTCACATCCCTGTGACCTGGATTCCGGCAATCCCTGCCGGAATGACGAATCTTAAAATACTTGTGTATAAAGATGAACATACCGGCATTTATGCGATACTACGCGGCTTTGATTTTTTGATATACACCACCTTTCGTGGTAGCTATTAGACATTTATGATTACCTGCTTAATTAGGAGTAACACATGACCGCACTGGTTGGCATCATCATGGGCTCGACGTCCGACTGGGAAACCATGCGCTTTGCCGCGGAAACGCTGGAGCGGCTCGGCATTCCGCATGAGGTTGAAGTCGTTTCGGCGCACCGTACCCCGGATAAACTGTTCGATTATGCCGAATCTGCCGAAACCAAAGGCCTGGAAGTAATCATTGCCGGCGCAGGCGGCGCGGCGCATTTACCCGGTATGACAGCCGCGAAAACCGCCGTACCTGTGTTGGGCGTACCGGTGCAATCCAAAGCCCTGAACGGCATGGATTCCTTGTTATCCATCGTGCAAATGCCCGCCGGGATTCCGGTCGGCACCTTGGCAATAGGCAAAGCCGGCGCAATCAACGCGGCCTTGCTGGCGGCGGCCATTATCAGTAACAAACATGTCCAATATAAGGGCGCATTAAACAATTTCAGAAGTGAGCAAACCGAATCGGTGCTTGCACACCCAGATCCAAGACCAGGGGATGAATTATGAGAGTGGGTGTATTAGGTGCAGGCCAGCTTGCCAGAATGATAGCGCTGGCGGGCGTACCTTTAGGTCTGGAATTTATCTTTCTCGACCCCTCCGCCGATGCCTGCTCCAACAGGCTGGGCGAAGCCTTGATCGGCGACTACAACGATCCGGAATTATTGGCGCAACTGGCGGAACGCGCCGATGTGGTCACTTACGAATTCGAGAACGTTCCTGCAGAAGTTGCTGAGTTTCTGGCTTCTCACACCCAAGTACATCCCTCGCCAAAAGCCTTGGCCGTTGCCCAGGACCGGTTGATCGAAAAAAGCTTTTTCCACGACATCGATATTCCTACCCCGAATTATGCGGCGGTGGATAGCCTTGAAAGCCTGCAACAAGCTATGCCCACCCTCGGCTATCCGGCCATTTTAAAAAGCCGCACCCAAGGCTACGACGGCAAAGGCCAGTCCGTACTCAAATCGGCGGACGATTTAAAAGCGGCCTGGGAACAACTGCAAGGCGCACCGGCTGTGGTCGAAGCTTTCGTCCCGTTTAACCGCGAAGTGTCCATCATTGCCGTGCGCAGTGTTTCAGGAGAGATTGTTTTCTATCCGTTATCGGAAAACCTGCATCGCGGCGGCATATTGCGCGTTTCCGAATGCCGTGCGGATGACCCGATGCAAAAACAGGCCGAAACCTATGTGTCCCGCTTGCTGGAAGCGCTGGATTATGTCGGCGTATTGGCTTTGGAGTTATTTGAAGTAGACGGAAAACTGGTTGCCAACGAGTTTGCGCCGCGAGTGCATAACTCCGGCCATTGGACGATTGAAGGGGCCGAAACCAGCCAGTTTGAAAATCATTTGCGGGCGATTCTGGATCTGCCGTTAGGCTCAACAGCGCCGGTAGGCAATGCAGCCATGGTTAATTTCATTGGCGGACTTCCGAAGACTGAAGAGCTATTGGCAATTCCCCATGCGCATTTGCATCTTTACGATAAAGCCCCGCGCAAAGGGCGGAAAGTGGCTCATGCGACGGTGCGTGCGGAAAACCAGAAGCAATTATCGGAGTTGATTAAGAAACTAACTGTGCTTGCCGATCAGGTTGATGATTCGTAATTGCCTTGAGGCATTACTATTGAAGACAATACACGTTGTTAAGCTTAACGGTTCGCCCTGAGCTTGTCGAAGGGTGGTCGGTTAAGCCACCTCACGCGGCAAAACTTCTTTCTCAATTGCGGCCAAAGCTTGTTGCTCCGCCACGCGCAAATCGTAAGCAACTTGCAAACTCAGCCAGGATTGAGCATCACTGCCAAAATAACGCGCCAAACGCAGTGCGGTATCGGGCGTAATGGAACGGCGTTCTTTGACAATTTCGTGCAGGCGAGTAGCCGGAACGCGCAGGGCATTAGCCAATGCGTTTACGCTCAGACCTAGCGGAATCAGGTAGTCTTCCCGCAGGATTTCGCCAGGGTGAATGGGCCGCATACCGTTATGTATCATGTTTTTTCTCCTCAATGGTAATCGACAATCTCAACATTAGCATTCACTGAATAGTTACGTATCTTTTAAGAAACGAAACAAAAGCATATCGGACAAGAATGCGATAAAATCGACTGAGCTTGGCGTATAGAAAAGACTATGCTAAATAATAATGAACGATGTTTATATTTTTAGCGCATTCTAACTTAATGTGTAGAAGTACAGGTCAACAATAGGGAAAGCAAATTATGAGAATACACACGCATGACCCTCGTGAGCATATACGCGGCGTTCATCAAATATTGATTAATAACAAAAAGCGCATCGGCTTTCTTTTTGGCGCGGGTTCATCTTGTACAAATGCAACAGGCATCTCAACCATTGGTGTCCCTGTCATAGGGCAGATGACTAAACTAATTGAGAAAGAAGCTGCCGACCACTCAGCTGAGTTTGCTAACGCTGTACAACAAATTCAACAAGAAATTGAAAATAGAAAACCACCATTCAACATATTCAACATAGAATCATTGCTTTCAAGCATTGAGGCTAAACGTGAGGTTATTGGGAACGGAAATTTGAATGGGTTAGATTCCGCTGGCTTTAAAACGCTTGCTAATCTGGTGAAGGATAATATTGTAAAGCTTGTGTCGGTTCATGAGGATTTTAAATCCGAAGACAGGGCCACGCTGGCCCATTCAAAATTTTCCAGTTGGGTTTCAAATGCGCGAAGAAGCTACCCGGTAGAAATTTTTACGACCAATTACGATTATTTATTTGAAATTGCCTTGGAAGGTTTAGGCATACCCTATTTCGATGGGTTTTCTGGAAGCTATGAGCCGTTCTTTTGCCCTGAAGCGGTAGAGGACATTGATGCATATCTGCATTTGGTTAAGCTCTGGAAGATGCATGGATCGTTGGGTTGGGTATTTCGGGAAAGCGATAAAGCAGTGATTCGTAAACAAGCCAATACAGTCGAGTCTGATGATGAGTCCATTTTGATTTATCCATCGCACCTTAAATATAATGCTTCAAAGAAGCAGCCTTATGTCGGTTTGATTGATCGCCTTTGCACATTTTTACAACAAGATGATGCCGTTTTGATTACATGCGGTTATTCCTTTGGCGACAGCCACATCAACGAGCGAATCGCAACGTCGCTTAGACGGGGAGCCAACTCCCATGTTATCGCTATGTATTACGATAAACACGGCGAGGAAAATAACCCACTCTATGGGCTTGCCGATGAAAAGGATGGTGTCCGCGAAATGGCAACTAATGGGACTAAAGGAAAAATGTCAGTGTATGGTTTACGTCATGCGGTGATCGGTGGAAAATTTGGTAAATGGAAGCTCAGGGATGAACCAAAAAAAGATGAGGTAATTCAAGTCGACCAATATTTTGACGAAGACGGTGCCATACCTTCGGATGAAACAGGAGAGTATAAAGGAAATGAAAAATGGGAGGGAACAGGCGAATTTCGACTGCCTGATTTTTGCAAGTTATCGGAGTTTCTCAATGGACTGTCATCGTCCAAAGACGCTTCCGGTGCTGAGAATCAATATGAAACATAATCCTACCCACATCGGGGAAGTCGAAAGCGTCAGTGGAAATTCAGTGACTATCAAGATGCTGGGTAGCTACCCGTCGAATATGCCGATTATAGATGGCACTGTTTACAGAATTGGACAAATTGGTTCTTTTCTTAAAATCCCTCTGGGTTACGCTAATCTGTATGGCTTAATTACCCAAGCGGGCGTTTTGGCTATGCCGGAATCGTTGCTTATAGCTTACAAAGAAACCCCGTCAGTTGTTGATGGGCATCGTTGGTTAAAAATGATTTTGGTTGGCGAACAGGTTGGTTCTTACTTTGAGAGAGGTGTGCTGCAATCGCCAACTTCGGGCGACCAAGTGCATCTGGTTACAAATGAAGACCTTCGTATTGTTTATGGTGGCTACAATGTCCAATCGTCGATTGTGATTGGCAATCAAAGTGCCTCGGAAGGGCTTGCTGCACAGCTGGACATGGATAAGCTCATTTCTAGACATTGCGCTATCCTTGGTGCAACAGGCAGTGGGAAATCGAATGCAGTGAGCATCGTGGTTAAAGCTATTGCCGATAAGCCTTTCCAAAGTACGCGGGTTCTTATGATTGATCCGCATGGCGAGTATGCGAGTTCGTTGTCCGGTCAATGCTGCGTTTTTAGAGTAGGGGCGAATGCAGAAGCTGGCGATAAGGAACTTTGCGTTCCTTTCTGGGCGCTCCCGTTTAAAGAGTTGATGGCAATATTTCCAGGCAAGCTTTCAGACCAGAATGAAGATTATATCCGGGAGAAAGTGCTGGACATGAAACGTAGTTGGGCATCGGAAAGTACAGGGCTTCGGGAAGAGGCAATCACGGCTGACAGTCCAATTCCTTTTTCGATTAAGCAGCTTTGGTTTGATTTGGATAATTTTGAACGTATGACGTTTCGTAAAGATAGAGAGACACTTTTTGAATTGGTAGAAGAGGGGGATGCTGCACTATTAAAGTCAAATCGCTATCCGCCAGCTGCGCCCGGTGGAGGAGAACCATTTCTCAACAATAGGGCAAAAGGTATTCTTGGGTTTCTCGATGGTATGCGTTCTCGCCTTTTTGATCAGAGATACCGTTTTTTGTTTGATCCTGAAAATTATTGTCCCGATCTCAAAGGGCAGGCACCAAATGATCTCCCAAGCTTGTTTGCCAGTTGGTTTGGGCAGGGTTTCCCTGTTTCCATTTTGGATCTTTCGGCGATTCCATCCGATATTATGCAAGCAATTTCAGGTTCTATTTTGAAGATTATTTATGACGCGCTCTACTGGGGACAAAACACACTAGTTGGGGGAAAGAAGCAGCCGTTGCTTATCGTATTGGATGAGGCTCACGCCTATTTAAAAGCAGGCGAAGACTCGATTTCTTCAAGGACTGTACAGGCGATTGCAAAAGAAGGTCGGAAATATGGGGTCGGTATGCTTCTGGTCACACAACGTCCATCAGAATTGGACGAAACAGTGTTGAGTCAATGCGGCTCCATTATCGCTCTGAGAATGACAAACACAAAGGACAAAGGCCACGTTTCATCAGCGATGCAGGATGAACTACGGGAAATGGCCGATGTTCTTTCGAGTTTGAGAACTGGGGAAGCGATTGTCAGTGGGGAAGCAGTCCGCATTCCATCAAGAGTTAAATTCTTTCAAACAAATAATGCTACCAAAAGTGCTGATCCTATTGCCTCAAAATTGTGGGAAAATCCATGCCCAGATATGCTGGAATATGAAACCAGTATCCGAAATTGGCGAAACCAAACATTTAGTTAAGGAGAAAATATGTCTATTCCTGAAATGCACCCTGTAAGCTCATCAAATATATCTGCGGTTGGTTATGATGCCGAAAGTCAATGGGTATATGTTCAATTTCTCGATGGTTCTATCTATGCGTACAAAGGCGTATCTGAACTTGAATATGAGAATCTGAGGATGGCACCATCTGTTGGCTCTTACCTCAATAGGAATTTTAAGAACTTTTATCCTTACCAGAGAGCTAACTAAGCAGGGGAAGCCAAGTAGGGGGCGCATCGCGCACCATTTGCAGATTTTAAAATATCAACGGTATCGGAAATGGGCGCGATGCGCCCCCTCTACCGAGCTTCGATAACAGCACGAACAAACTCAACCCGTTCCTTAAAGATTAAGAAGTATGATTCGCCGCAGGAAGTTTTTGCGGGGTCAGTCGGTAGCCCATGGCATGCATAATGGCGTTGACGCTGCTAAATTGTGGATTGCCGTTTTCCGAAAGGGCTTTTTGCACACCCTTGCGGCTTAAGCCGGAAGCTTCCGCGACTCGGCTTACTCCTTTCACTCGACTGACTACGCGCAGGGAGGACAACAGGGCGGCGGTGTCGCCGTTTTCAGCATATTCGTCGAAGAGGACGGTAATATAATCGTCCACTTCCTCGGGATGGTCGCGAAGATATTGTTCTTCAACTTCGCCAATCGTTCTATAAATGCTCATGGTTTAGATACTCCTGCCAATAGGTTTTGGCTTGATCAATGTCTTTGCTTTGGCTTCCCTTGTCGCCGCCGCAGAGCAGGACGACAATTTGGTTACCCTCTTCCCCAAAATAAACCCTGTAGCCGGAACCGAAAAATAATCGCAACTCGCTAACCCCTTCGCCGACCGGCTCACAATCTCCATAGTTGCCTTGTTGCAAACGGGAAACGCGGGCAAGGATACGTTTTCGCACGATGACATCCCGCAAGCTATAAAGCCATTCGGTAAAAGGTTCCTTTCCGCTTTCTTTGGCATAAACGATAACCCGCTTTGGCATTGTTGCGTCGGTCACTGGCTTATTCCCTTTAATTTACATCAAAGCGAACTTTAGTACGCAGAAATTTTGAATGCAAGCTGTTTTTCCTAATCGCTACTTTGTTGTAAGTCTTGTATTGTGCATGGGCAAGCATTTTTGAGAGCAATGCCAAACGCATACTTCCTTTCTTGGGTCCGCCGATCCAAACTGACAAAGTTTATTCCGAAAACTTGGCAAACTTGATAAGGTCTAGAGCGTAGGTTGGTGTTTCGATTGGAAGACGGGTAAAACCGTAATGCAAATAGAAGGCTTCCGCTTCCGGAGAAATGGCATGTGCAATCAAAAGACGAGCGGATACTTCTTTAGTGGCACGGGCAGATCTTTGCACTGCATCTTGAAGCAAGGCTTTGCCTAACCCTTGGTCTTGCCATTGTTTATCAATAGCCAATCGCCCAAGAATTACCGCTGGAATCTGGAGGAGCATATTCCGGCGCATGGAGCCAACAGTCTCTTGGTTAAGAATCTGCCCCATGCAGATGGCATAATATCCAATAACCTTAGGCGAACCTGACGGACAAATAACATAGGTTCTACTTGCCGATGCTTCCATGTTGGCGAATGCTCGTTCACGCAACCAAGTATCCAGCGTTTCCTCGCCCGAGTGAAAGCCCTCTATTTCATGCCGTACGGTTAAATGGGCAGGCGAACAAAATCCTTTATTTTTACTCATCCGACCAAGGCGGTTCGATTGCGCGCAATCGGTCCATCCCGTCAATCTGTTCTTGTGTTGCCGGTGTGTCCAGCCACTCCAATACGTTTTGGAATGTCTTGTTGTCTATATAAATAGAGGTTTGGTCAAGGATCACATTCTTGGCTTCCTTGAGTGCTGAGGCCATCATAAATTGCGAACGATTTGAACCGACCAACTCGGCGGCTTGGTCGATAAGCAATCTATCGTGGGCTTTCGCACGTAAGTGGATGTTTACTTCTGCAGGTGTATGTTCTGTTCTCATTGAATTTCATGCCAACATAAATAACTTTATGTTAGAAGTATCTGCCAAATGTGTTACAAATGTCAACACAACGCCACGCATCTTTTAATCCCGCTCTGCCTTACTTGCCAATACCGGCTGATCCATTAACCGGGTCAACCAAGCCTCCGCCGTTGCTTTGTTCATTTTCAGCACGCTATTCGGAAAAAATCCAAAACCCAATATCAACAATGCCGATACGCATAACAATGTCAGTTCGCGTGGTCGCAAATCCTGCACCTGTTTGACGCTAGTCTGGGTGACGGGGCCAAAGAAAGCGCGACGGGTAAACGACAGCATATAAGCGGCGCTGAGTACCGCGCCAATCAAGGCTGCGATGCTGATGCTGGGGTGTGCAAGCATGGTGCTGATAATCAACAATAATTCGGCAGGGAATCCGCTGGTGCCGGGCAGCCCTATGCTGGCTAGCGCAAACAAAAAATAAAAGCAGGTCAATCGCGGCATCACTTTAGCCAAGCCGCCCAGATGGATAGCTTCGGTGCTACCCAAACGATGCTGGATAAACCCGGCCGTCAGCATCAAGGAACCGGCAACCATAGTGAAATTCAGCAATTGAAAAACCGCCCCTTGGATGCCCTGCATGTTTAATGAAGCAATACCGACGATGACCAAGCCGACATGGCTGACGCTGGCATAAGCCAGCAGGCGGCGCAAGTTGGTTTGCTGCAACGCAATCAATGCGCTGTAGACCAACGTGATTGCGCCGAGTATGCCCAAGACCCAACTGTATTCAACGGCGGCGGAAGGCGCCAGCGGCATCGCAAAACGGATTATGCCGAAAGCGCCGAGTTTCAGGCCAGTCAGCAAGGCCGTCATTTGCGTCGGGCCTTCCATTGCGACGGTGGGCAGCCAGGTATGAAACGGCGCCAATGGCGCTTTAACCGCAAAGCCGAGCAGTAATAATAAAAATACCAGCGCCTGCAAGTTATCCGGCAACGGCGTTTCCAATAATACCGGCAGGCTGAAAGCCATATCTTGCGGAATGCTACCGCCTGTTGCGGTGGCATGGTTGACGGCCAGGATGATAATCGCAAACAGTAACGGCACGCCGCCGAACAACATAAACAGCGTGTATTTTATCGCCGCGCTGCGCCGCGCCGAACCGATGCCCCATAAGCCGATTAAAAAGAAAATCGGCGGCAAGGTCAGTTCCCAAAACAAAAAGAACAGCGCCATGTCCAACGCCAGAAACACGCCGATGGTGATGCCTTCCAATGCCAGCAATAACGCAAAGTGCAATTGAGTCAGATGTTGCACCGAATTCCATGAAGCGATGATCGCCATTAATGTCAACAGCGCGGACATCGGCAAAAACAATACTGAAATGCCGTCTACGCCTACCAGATATTCGATATTCAGGCTGGGTATCCAGGCGTGGCGCTCAACCAACTGAAAGTTATTGCCGAGTTCGGCATTAAACAGCTGTACTACCGCCAGCGTTGCTATTAATTCCAACGCAGCAAACAGCAACGTAACGTTCTTGGCATGACGGATATTGGGAATAGCCGATACGGCAACCGCGCCCAATAAAGGCAGCAAAATAATCAGGCTTAAAACTGGAAAACTGGCATTACTCATGTTGGCCGTCCTTGTTACCGGCTTCGTTTTCGTTGGCGGATCGATCGCCGTGCATCGGATATAGTTTGCCGATAGCGGCCGCATCCTGGTCTATAAAGTTCAGCCACGGTGTCGTGTAAAAGCCGGTGCCGATCAGCAACAGGCAAATCACGACGGTAATAAAACGCTCCTTCCAAACCGGGTGGTGCGCGCAGCTGTAAGGTTGTGCGGCGCGCTTGGGGGTCGCCATAAAAGCCCGTTGGAAAGCCCATAGCAAGAACGCGGCGGACATCACGTTGCCGAGCAAAATAGCGATCGCAAGCAGCCAACCGTCTTCCTCAATAACCCCTTCAACGAGTAGATGCGCCGCGTCAAATCCCGGCGTACCGGGCATAACCATGGTGCTCAACGCGGAAATCAGGAACAGCAAGGCCAGCGTGCCGTTGGTATCGAACAGCCCGCCCAAGCGCGGCAGATAAGAGGTACGGCAGCGCTCATAAATCAAACCAACGCTGAACAACATTCCTGCCGTCGCCAGACCGTAGGCCACCGACAGCAGTAGAGTGCCTTCCAAGCCGTTCGCGTTAAAACAGAATGGACCGATAATCAGCATACCGGTTTGGCTGATCACCGCAAAAGCCAGTAAGCGGCGAATATTGATTTGCATCAACGCCAATAGAGCGCCGTAAAAAATGCTGATAAGACCCAGTGTGACGACAAATCCGGACCATTGTTCGGCAACGCCCGGCACCATCGGTAAAATAAAACGAATGACCGCATAAAGGCCCAGCTTCAAGCCGACCAGAAAAATAACGCCGCTGGCGACCGTGCCTTGCTCCGCCAACACCGGCAGCCAACCGTGGAACGGAAACAGCGGCATCCGGATCGCAAAGCCGAAGAACAGCAGTACGAAAATCAGTACCTCGTCATGTAAATAGGCATTATTTTGTTTAAGCGTGAGCCAGTCGAAAGTCAACGCATGTTCGGAATCGATTAAGCTGAAAGCCAGCAGCAAAAAGCCGGTCAGGATCATCAGCAAGCCGCTGCCCCAATATTGCAGCAATTGCGCGACGACCCAACGCCTGTTTTGGCCGGTTCCGGCATGAACCGTCAACAGTGTCACAGGAACCAGTTCCAATACGCACCATAACCAAAATTGCATCACGTTCAACGCGACAAAAGCGCCGATCAATACGCTTTCATAACCCAACAAACAGGCAATGAACAGCCGGTCGGTCACATGCCGGGTAATCAAGGTGTAGATTAACGCCAGAAAGGTTAGAACAGCAGTCAGCGGGATAAATAAAATATTGGTTCCGTCAACACCGACGCGATAACTGAATCCTGCAAAATACGCCTGTTCAGCCAAATGTATGCCGGGGCTGGCTGAATCGAAAATAGTCAGCAGATAAAGGCTAAGCAGTACCGTCAATGCCGCTCCGGCAAAACCGAAACGCAACGCAACAGTCGCTGACCGGGAAAACAAGATAGCGATCATTGCGGCCAACGGCACCAGCGTCAGCGTAGTGAGCAGCGGGAAGGCCGCCGATGCCGACCAGGGAGTAACAGTAATATCCATCAGCACCTCAAAATGCGACTAGCAATGTTATGAACACAAACAACACCAGATAGCGGGGCCTGAATACCGATTGTTCAAACTTGTTGGCGACATGCCCAAGCCGGCGGCCATAATTAACCGTACCGTTACCTATGCCGCTCAATACAAAGTGGTCTTCGAACCAGTGTACGGCGGCTGCCGTCCATTCGGTGAGCTTTCCGGCCAGACCGCTGCCTTGGGCGAATTTATCGGATTTATTATCCAAGTGAGCGCCAACGATCTGTTCTTCCAGTTGCGCCAGTGACGATATGGCCTGAATTGCAGGCACAGGAGCCCCCATAAAGCGATCAACGATATGATCGTCAAAATAACTCATATCGTGAGCTAAGCCGCGCACCGGCTTGACCAGCGCCCAGTCGGTAATCTGGTCCAGCCAGAAACGCTGTAAAGAAGCCACGAACAGCCAAGTCGGAGCCTTGTTTGGGGGAGTTGCATTCAGACCTTGCATGTTATGCATCAGCGAGGGCGCAGTCAGGAATTGATAGCCGCGAACCACCGCATGAGCGCAAAGATGCCAGCCGGCAAGCTGCCAAAAACCCAAGCCGCATTCCAGGAACATCAGACCCAATTGGCCGGATGTTGCAAAAATCAGCGAGCTTTTAACATCGGTCTGGGTCAGCCCGACGACAAAACTATATAAGGCCGTCATTAGACCGGCTATCGCGACCACAGCCATAGCCAATGGCGCATGCTCAAAAATAGGTTTGAGCAAAATGACCAGATAAACGCCGGCATGCACCATGACCGCCCCGTAAAATACCGCACTGGACGGTGTAGGCCCTTCCATAGCCCGCGCCAGCCAAGGAGTGAACGGGAGTTGCGCCGATTTGGCAAAGGCGGCCACCGCAAAACACAGCGCGATCGCGGTAGCTTCAGCCGGCGGCAATTGTGCGGATTGAGCATTGATAGTGTTCCAGTTGACGCTGTCAGCCCAGACATAGCTTAAGCTAGCGCCTAAGATAAAACCGGCGTCGCCGATACGGTTGGTTACAAATACACGCGTCGCATTAGCGGCGGCAACCGGTCGATCATAGGCGTAAGCTATCAAAAAATAGGAACTTAATCCGGCAACTTCCCAGCCGACAAAAGTGCCGACCGAGTTACCCGATAACACCAGCAACAGCATGGCCGAAGAAAACAGGCTCAGGATAAAAAAGAACCGGTGATAACCCGCTTCACGGTGCATGTAATCAATCGAAAAACGAATCACAACGGCTAACAGCATTGAAAGCAGCGCTGCCAAACGGACATTAAAGCCGGAGGTGATAAAGTTTAACTTTATATCCAGCGTGTCGCTGTTTAGCCAATGCCCTACACTGTAAGAACCGGCATTCTTTCCCAGTATATCGGCGGTTAATAAAGTCAACGCCAATAGGCTGGACATGATGATCGTCCAGCTTGCAATATCTGCCGTAGTGTTTTCGCTACGTTCACCGTCGATTACGCCAAATAGATGGCCGATGCCGATTGCCGAAGCGGCGAGCAATGGCATTAAGGGGATTAAAAAAACTAATGCGTCCATTGATTAAATCCCAATCCTTTCAGGTTTACCCTGAGTTTGCTTGATCAACATCGGCGCTACCGGTAAGGTTTGATCCCGGTAGCAATCCGGTGAATTATCCCGAACCGGCAAGTCTTTCGCCTCGGACTGCCAAGGCACAAACCCCGTGCCCGTTTGGAACAAGAAAATCTCGCCGCTATCGGGGTCTTTGACGCTCAATTGTACCCAGCCGCCCGCAACCAGCTCCCGTATAGATTCCTGGCGATGATAAATTTGCTCCAGCACCGCTGTTTTCGCTTCAACCAACATCAATAGACGCATCGGCTCGTGGATTTCTACCATTTGCCGGGGCAGGCCGGTGCGTAAATCGCTGCTGGCTCCTTCCATAACGCCAAAAAAGCCGGTGACATTATGCGGCACTTTAGAGCCGCAGCCGAAGCGTTCGTTATTAACGGTGGAAAAATAATATTCCAGATTGATACCCGCGCCAACCGGACCTACCGCCAGCAAAATACCTTCCAGCACTTTGCCTTCAGGGTCTTGAGTCGGATCGTAGGAAATCAAAAATACCCGCCGGTCAAAAAATGCGCCTTGGGTTAGAGATCGCCGCCCGACTACCGCAGAAGCATTGGTCGCATGGCCGAGTTCAGGCCGTGCCTGGGAGAAATCGGCGGCGCGCTGTTCTATATGCGCCAAAGCCTGTTTGGGTGTCGGATTGCGCGGAGCCGAAGCCAGCCTGCGGCAGCGTTCGTGCGCCGACATATGCTGGGCATGGCGTAATTCCTGCTGCAATGCCTCTAACCCGGACAATCGCTCGGCTGGAAGCAGATCGAGATCGTACCAGCTAATTTCTTCATTGCAGGTGTTATGTTCAGCGCCGATAAACCACGTATCGGTCGGGATAGTGATGCCGCGTTCGGCTAACAATTTGCGCACTTCAGGGCGATTAGCCATTGCCGCAAATACTCTGGCGCTGGGACCGCCGTGTCGGCCGCTGCAAGCGCCGCAATCGTAAGCTGCCAGATGCGGGTTGTTCTGGCTGATCGAGCCGTGCCCCATCAGCACTACCAGTTCCGAGAATCCGTAGGTCAGGCCGGTATTGCGCAAAAAGCCGGCAACCCGGTCAGCCTGTTCGGTATTGGTAAAACCCAACCTGGGGCGCTCCGGCGTGGCGACCGTCTCGTCCTTAGCGGTAAACAGCAACTGCGTTTTAACTTCGGGCGAAACCAGCTTAGCCGTGCCGGAAACCAGGCTGTGCTGGGATTTCGGCAGCAGCGATTTAGCCAATAATCCGGCGAAAGCAACTGGCGCGGCAGTGTCGATAACAGCTTGCGACAATAACAGGTTACGGCGCAAGCCCTGATGTACCAGCTTGGCAAGCCATTGGTTCAGCTTCCGGCCACGGTTATGCTTAAGCAGCATCGGCTCGCTGCCGGGCCTGACGACTTCCCGAACTTCATGCGCAGGCGTCACCACAACAGGACACAGCGGCGTTACCTTGCTGTCGTCCAGTCCCTTGTAATTCATTGCAACGCCGAAAAATCCGGCGGCTCCCAATGTTTCAATAGCAGGATTAAGCTCTTCAAGATGGCGGCGGAAACCTTCTTCACGGTCATCCATGCAGAAGACGATTTGCGCGTCGAGACGTTGCCCGCGTTCGGCCCAGCGGCCGCGGTTATGATTGGCGCGTATTGCCTGTAAAAAGTCTTCCCGATAATGATGCTCGTAAGCAAGCAGCCAGACTTTGCTGCGCTCGGTCAAGGTGAATTCATCCAGCACGGCCAGCATGGCTTGCAAATCGTCCGTATTCAGTTGTTGCAGGCTTGCTGCGCTAAGCCCCAGATGCTGGCATAAACGGAACAAGCGCCAGCCGCTGTTATGCGGGGAGTGCGCAACTACGCTCTTATCCGCCATCGGGCTGCACTGCCAAGTCCAAATCAGGTCGGCAAGTTGCTGCCAGTCGGTGCGGTCGTAGCGTTCTGAACCGGCATGCAACGTCAATGCTTCCGCCCAGTGTGCCAAGTATTCCGGCAAGTCGTCCTGATACAGGCGGCTGCGCACCATAAATTCCGACAGGTTCTTTCGAAAATAGCCGTTGATTGAACTAAGCTTGGCTTCGATTTTCCAGGTATCCCGGCAAATCTGGTTCAGCCACAGCCGGTCCAGGGTCAGGCGGATAGCCAGATAATCGGCCAGCGTTGGCTCTGCGTCATTGGCGGTATGATAGTTAGGGTGATGCTGCCGCCAGTTGACCAATCCCGACCAGCCGGGTATTTCCAACGCCAACCGGCGAAGATAGTTTTCCCATTGCGCTTGCGGTATTTCCAGGTGGCTCAGTTGCAGGATGATCGTGTCGACCGCATCTTCGGGCAGCTCGGCAATTATCTGTTGCCAGTCGCTCAACTCGTGCAAAAAAGGATTCGCGTCATACTGGGCCGTTGCCCGCCAAGCCGCATAAAGGCCCAGTTCGCTACGCTGAGGCAACTGCCACGCAGCCATGCCTTCATCCAGCCCCGATGCGCAAAAACGTATCAGTTGCGAGCGGATCGCATCGAGTATATCCGTGCCGGTCAAAGCCAGAATAAATCCGCGCAAGCTGATGCTGCCGCCTAAAGTGCCCAACAGTTCGTCGAGCGCCGCGCCTGCGTGTTGCCGCATTTGCTGATGGACTGACCCGCCAAGCCTGTCCTGAGCCGTGTCGAAGGAGGCCAGCCATTCTTCGGCCTGCTCCACCGATAAGTCCAGCATATCCTCCGGATGCAAAGCTGCCTGTTCCAACCCGAGCTTGGTTAAAATACTTTCCCATAAGTGCCGAGCCACATCGCCATCGGTTGCAAGCAATCGCCGCCGAATCGGCTCCGGCACATCGGCCTGCACGGTTTCCAGCGCCGCCAATTCCTCTATTTGCCAGTTCAACTGACTGACGCTGACCGTCTGCAAATCGAATAACAGCGCAATGCGATAAATAGCCTGCCGGGTTATGATCCGGTCTTGCAAAGTGCAAATGACTTGCTCTGCATGCAAGTGCGGGCATTGATCAAATACGACGGATAAATCGCTTTCATTAATACGTCCCTGACGATAGAAATCGCGGTTTTGCGCTTCCGGAAGATAACAGTTAATACCGGTCAAGGCTTCAAACTCAGCCAGTGCTTCGTTAAACGGCAGGTGTTGAAAGCCATGCAAGGTATTGTGATGCACGAAATCGAGGATCGGCGCCTGTCCAGGCAGAACGTGATCCAAATGGTGCAGCGCTGAGGTGATCTGCTCGCGCAGTTTTAAAGGTGACTCTTGCATTACTAACTCTACAAAATCCGTTGACTGATCACGCCGTTCATCTGGCCGATGGTGGCTGCGGATAAATCAAGCAGCGGTCCGGGCGACAGGCCGAATAACACAATGCCCGTAACCAGTATTCCGGCAGCCAGTAACTCCGGGACTCTCAAGTCTTCAAGCTGTTGCATTTGCGATTTTTCCGGCCCGGTAAATAACAGGCTGATAGTGCGTATCGCGTAGGCGGCTCCGATCAGAACGCTGACACTAAAAAGAACAATTACGCCCATGCCCATACCGAGGCTGGTAAATGAGTTGAAGCTGCCAATCAAGGTATGCAGCTCGGCAACAAAACCGACCGAACCGGGCAAGCCCATCGCTGCCAGCAAAGTTAAGGTCAGGAATACGGCAAAACGCGGCATCACCCGGATCAGTGAGCTGTAATCCTGAATGTTGCGGGTATGAGTGCGCTCGTACAGCAGGCCGACCAGCAAGAATAGCGCCGCGGCAATCAGGCCGTGCGCGGTCATTTGCAACACTGCGCCGGTGATGCCCGTTTCATTCAACGTCGCGATGCCCAACAGAACAACGCCCATATGGCTGATTGAGGAATAGGCGACCATCGCTTTAAGATCGCTTTGCCTCCAGGCTAGCAGGCCGCCGTAAAGCATGCCGAACAGTCCCAGAAAAATCAGGATAGGCTGCAACAGTTTTGCGGCCTCCGGCAGCATCACTACCGCCCGGATCAAACCGTAAGCGCCCATTTTCAGCAAGATACCGGACAGCAAAATACTGACCGGACTGGGCGCTTCGACGTGCGCCAAAGGCAACCAGCCGTGCAGCGGGAAAATCGGCATTTTTACACCGAAACCGATCACAAACCCCAGAAGCACTAAAACCTGCTCAATCCTTGGCATGTCTTTCGCCGCCTGATGCATCGAAGACATTAAAGAGCCGCCGTGTTCGAGATCGTACTGGCTGACCGCCAGCAAGCTGACCAGCATAAAAATCGAGCCGCCCATCGTATACAGCACAAAGTTGAGACTGGCCGCGTGCCGCCTGCTGCCTCCCCAACGGCCGATCAGGAAGAACAACGGAATCAAGGTCACTTCCCAGAAGATATAGAACAACGCCCAATCCTGCGCCAGGAACACGCCCAATATGCCGAATTCAAGCAACAGCAGGCAAATATGATAGCCCTTAACGCTGTTAGATACGGTGAATGAGGCCAATAATGCCATCGACGTGAGCAACGTCGCCAACGCCAGCATCGGCATCGACAAACCGTCTACCCCCAGTGCATAAGCACTGCCCAATTTAGGGTTCAGCGGAAAATATTCATTAAACTGCAACTCCGCGTCATTCGCGTTATAAATGCTCAGCAGCCAGCAGACCAATAACAAGGCAATAGCGGCAAACAGATGCGCGATGTAGCGGATTAGCTGAATATTTCGGCCGGGCGTCAAAGCCAGCAGCAAGACCCCGGCAGCCGGAGTCCAGAGCAGTATGCTGAGTATACCCATGATGTTAGTGTTCCTTAAGCTCTGTTGTCTGGTGGTTTTAAGGGTCAAATTGTACGTTAAGGCTGAGGTAGAGCAAGCATTAAACTTAAAACATTTATAAAGGTTTCTAATGACGAGTTTAACATTGCAAGCTTTCAGTATCCTTTCAACGTTAATCCAACGCAGGAACGACGAACACCTTGGTTTTATCTGCTGTTGTGGTTTAAATCGATAGGAAGGACGACACTTTTTCGCCCGCATTCATGAGTCTCTATTTTATGGTGTTGTAAAGCTCATACTATCAGGCTCAATTGATGGGCTTTGCACTTCAGTCTATCTTCTCGGTGCACTCAAGCGTCAATTTCAGATGAAATCCCCCATCATTCAATATTCTGCACCTGCTCCCGCATTTGCTCGATCAGCACTTTAAGCTCAATCGCTATCTGGGTCATTTCCTTATCAGCCGATTTAGAACCCAACGTATTGGCTTCACGGTTCAACTCCTGCATTAAAAAATCCAGCCGTCTGCCGACCGGGTCTTTTTGCTTGAGTACCCGTAACACTTCATTGATATGGGTTTCCAGCCTGTCGAGTTCTTCGGTGATGTCCAGTTTTTGAGCCAGCAACACCAGCTCCTGCTCCAGACGGTCAAAATCGGGCTGCGCGACTAGCTCGGTAATTCGGTCTTTGAGTTTATTGCGAATCGATAATAATACTTCCGGCATGCGCTTGCTCGCTGAAACGACAAAAATCAGCATTTTTGCGCAACGTTCTTCAATTAATAGTTTGAGTTGCGCGCCTTCTCTTTCCCTTGCCTCCACGAGTTGCGCCAAGGTTTGATCGACAAGAGCCGAAATGCCCGAAGTCAGCTGCTCTTTATTGATATCCGGTTCCTGCTGGATGCCGGGGAATGCCAGTACATCCAACGCAGAAAAGGATAGGGGGCCGAGCATTTGCTTCTCTATGCTGGAAGCTGCGGTAAGTAGGGCGGTTACGGCATCGGTATTAATAATGAAGTTTTGTCCGTTTTTAGATTGTTTTTTATAGCTCAATGAGCATTCAACCTTGCCGCGATTGATTTTTGCGGCGACCGCTGCGCGCAGGTCGGCTTCAACAAACCGCAGGCGATCCGGCAGTCTTAAGCTAATGTCGCAGTAGCGGTGATTGACTGTGCGCAACTCGCAACTTATGGTTAAGTCGCCTATTTCTGTTTCATTACCGGCAAATGCGGTCATGCTTCTAATCATTTTTCACCTATAATTTAACGGACTTAAGTACAAAAACAACCCAATGGCTGAATACTACGATCCGCAAACCTACCCGAAAGAGTGGAACTACCTGCAAACCGGCACCATTATAGACCAGTATGTCGTTGAACGGGAGTTGGCTCACGGCGGCTTTAGTTCCGTTTATCTGGCCAGGCAAATAGCGGATCAGGTTCAGGTCGCCATTAAAGAATATCTGCCCCGAAAGTTTGCTCACCGAACCTGGAACAATATGGTTGTCGCCAACAACGAAGAAGCTGCGGTTTTATTCAAGCGCGGCAGAGTTTTATTTTTTGAGGAAGCCAAGGTTTTATCCAAGTTAAAGCATCCCAATATTGTTGAAGTTATCGGTTTTTTTAAGGCCAATTCCACGGTTTATATGGTAATGACTTATGACTATGGGGTTACGCTGGATAAACTTTTAAAAAATAGAACAGTGTCTGTTTCCGAAGACTTTTTATTAACTTTGTTTAATTCCTTATTGGCAGGACTAGGGCATATTCATAGCCAACAGTTTATTCATCTTGACATTAAGCCTTCCAATATTCTGGTGAGGCCGGGCAATGATGCGTTATTGCTGGATTTCGGCGCAATTCAGAGCTTTCCGAAATCGCATCTGGGTAAGCAAAGCAAGGTTTTAACCAAAGGCTATTCACCGGTAGAACAGCATAACCTAAGTGCGCAGCTTGGCCCGTGGACGGACATTTATGCGGTGGGCGCCAGCATGCGCAATTGCCTGGAGAATAAAACTCCGGTGCCTGCCCTGGATAGGGCACGGCAGGACACGCTGGTTCCGGCAGTCAAAGCGTTTAAACGAAAATTCCCTGAACATCTGCTAAAAGCCATCGACTGGGCAATGGAGTTGCAACCGGAAAATCGTCCGCAATCGGTTGCCGAATTGCAGCAGGCTCTTGCCGGCGGTTGATGGCGGTAACCCCCTGTTACTCACTATCCACTAAAGCAGTAGCACAATAAGACCCCCAACTTTAAGCTGGGAGTCTTAATCAAGTTGCTGTTACGGCCCGATGACAGTAGTCCTCGTCGATGCGAAAGCATCGAAATACAAGGTTCCGCTGGCGGCATTAACAAGACCGGCAGAGGTTCCCAGCCGTACCGTATCCAACAGATAGGCGCTGGTGTTTAGGGTGCCCAGCGTCTGTTTAAGCGTCCCGTCGGTGTAAAACTGGAAGGACGCGGACATACCCGATTGCCAGGCTATTTCGATGGGATGTGCGGCGTTGTTGGCGACGGCAAACCAGTTCGTATAGGTCGTCCCGCCCGATCTCAATACGGCGCCGCGCACTTGATAGCTGCTGCCGTTGCGTTTGAATTGAACCTGAAAGATAGTCGTGCCGGCTGCATTCAGGCCGGAGAAAATCGTCACCTGCGCGCTTCCCGGATTGGTACTGTGCGGGTTGAAGTAGAACCGTGCGTGGTAGCTTTTTTCAAGGGTCGGCGATCCATCGGCAACGTAGCCCGGCGCGGTGCCGCCTCCGAGAGTGGCCTGCATGCCGTAGATTCCGCCTGCGGTCATCTTTGCGGCGCTATTAACGCTAATACGGGCGCCGGTAGCTCCTCCGTTCCAGGCCGTGAAGTTCCCCGACTCGAAGCCGTCAGTGAAAATGACGTTCTGCGCTGCTATGGTGATGTTCGCCGATACCGCGGCGCTCCAATTTCCAGCGCTATCTCTTGCCCTCACGAACAGCGTGTGGCTGCCGGGCGCCCAGATTCCGGCATCGATAGTTGCTGCAACAGTGCCGCCCGACACCGACATCGAATGACCCAGCCCTAAGCCCGGATCATTGCCTTCGAACCATTCGGCTGCATCGACGCTGCCCGGAGACGAATCGGCGGCTGTAGCGGTCAGATTGATCGTCGTGTCCGCCAGAGTCGCAGTGACGTTGTTGACGATAGGGGGGGTCTTGTCGATGATCAACGCCACGCTGCTCACTGGTCCCCAGTTTCCGGCAGAATCCTGACCGTGCACGTAAAGGGCATGTGAACCCTCGGCAAGCTGGGCGACGGTCGTCAGAGGGATATCTGCGTAGGCGGCTTCAGACGGACTGTCATAAGCCCCGTCGCCGGCGATAAATGCTAAGCCGGAGCCATTGCTTCCCACCGAGTCGACGAAGACCTCGGCGCTTCTGATATTGGACTGCAAGCCGTTGATGACCGGATCGGCCACCGTAGCAGCGACCCGTACGGCGGGCGTATTGATGTCGAAGCCCAGAGTCCCGTTATTGGGATTTGGACTTGCGCTGACACCGCTCGTGTCGGGCCCGGAGGCATCAACCGGCGGAGGCGGGTTGCCGGCGTTGAGCACCACCCAGTCATAGGCGGCCGGTAGATCGAGACGGCCGTAGCCGAAACTGTTGTCGGGCCCCGGAGTTCCAAGGTCTACCGCGGACAAAAGCAAGGCATCGCGTTGCTGCGCCGCCGTCAGCTCCGGATAGGCGCTGAGCAGCAACGCCAGACCGCCGGCGACATGCGGGGCTGCTACGGAAGTTCCGGATTGGCTGGTATAAAAACCGAAAAGATCGGTGGTTGAAATATTGATGCCCGGCGCCACGAGTTCCGGATAAACCGTCGAGGCTTCGCCGCAGGCCGAGGGCCCTTTTCCGCTGTATGCAATGAGTTGATCAAGATTGTTTGTAGCGCCGACCGCAAAAGCTTCCGGGTAATTGGCCGGACTGACGCTAGTGCTGCCGCCCGGACCATAGTTCCCCGCCGCGAACACCGGGACAATCCCTGCGGATACGAACGCCTGAAGATCCGGTTGAAAGGCCAGATTGCAACCCGGAAATCCATAGGACCAAGAATTGTTCACTACCTGCGGTGCATCAACGGTAGCAGGATTTCCATCAGGGTCCAGAATCCACTGGAAGGCCTGATGGATTCCGGTTGCCGTGGCGGTGCCGCTGTCATTGAAAATCTTGGCGGCGATCCACTGAGCTCCCGGCGCTACACCAACGGAAGTCACACCGGCATCTCCGCCGACCATGAGCCCCATCGTCCAGGTGCCGTGGCCGGTCGGATCATAAGGTGTTGCATGCTGTGCGTAGGGATCGTACCAGCTGTTCGAGCCGCCCCGCCACCGGTTGGCGAGGTCGGGATGCGTGTTGTCCACACCGCTGTCCAGGTTGGCTACCACTACCCCCTGCCCGTAGAAACCCAAGTTCCAGACATCAGGCGCTCCTATCAAGGAAAGATTGGGCTCGGGAGGCATTGCCGCCGGCACGATGTTGATTTCATCCGCTTCAATCCGCTCCACATCGGCTCGGGCGGACAGTTCCCGGATTACGCTCGGAGTGGCGGTAACGGAGAAGCCGTTGAATACCCAAAACGGCCTATACATGCCGATCCGTCCTTGACCGCGGCGCAATTCCAGAAAAGATTTCAGGCTGCGTTGAGAGAGCTCGGCCTTATTCCGTAACGCATTGACTACGCCCTTGAGCCGTTCGGTGCGGTGCAGGCGGCGGAAAGACGCCAAATCGGCCCGGTCCTTCAAATACACGATCACGGAAATTTCTTGTGTTAAGGATGCAGCAGCGACCGCAGACTGCACCTCGGACGAAATTTTTCCCTGGTCCGAGGTTGCCGCAGGGACAGCAGGTAAATGGCAGGCCAGCGCGAGGCCTATCGCAATCAGCAATACAGTCTTCATGATACGGACCTCATAACTAAAATTATTGCGCGGCTATCGGTTCGACCTTGATCTTGCCGAATGCTACGGAAACAGGAGTGCCGGCTTTTACGGCATTGCGGACATTGGGATAGAAGGTAAACGGAGCGGTGCCTTTCTTCATGCCCATCTGGCTATGGTGCCTGCTGCCCATTTGGGTCGGCGATAGCGTCAAGCCGCTATCCACCGCAGTCAGGACAGGCGCATTCTCAGGATCATGGAGCAATGCTGCGGCTTTTGCCGGATCGACAATCTTGTAGCGGAAATCGACGATTCCGCCCACTGCCGAAACCCCGATGAGCGTGATGCGAACGCCGTATTGGGCCTCCAATTGATCGTTGGATATGTACCCGGTTGATGCCTGAACCGCTGCCGGCGGTACGGTGATGCTGCGCTGTTGGTAATACCATCCGCCCCCAATTATTAAGGCGATAGCGCCCAAGGCGGCAAGGATGCGCCCCAAATAGCGGAATCTTGGTTCCGCCCGCTTGTGCCTGGACCGGTTCGATTCGGTCTCGGCTATACGGGGACAAGCCATGGCGCCTGTTGCAGATACGGACAGGATGGATCTGCGGCCGAAGCCGGCAAAAAGGGATAGCTTTTTCATTGACTGTTCTCCTGGTTATCAAAGAATACTGCGTGGGCTATGCTCAGGCTTTTGTTGGCTTAGCGCAGCCCATAACTAACACCGTTGCAGTTTCGTCCGGAGGCAAAGCGGGGCAATTTTCCAATCCGACCGAATGAGGCCTTCACTTGCCTCATTCGGCTGGTTTGGGTTCCGCTTTACACGGCTCTAGCTGCTACGGGATGTCGAAGGCGTCGATATTGAGATTGCCGGCAGTCAGCCCCTTACCGGTGCCATCGAAGTATACCGACCAGGTGCCGTTGTTGTAGTACACGACGTCTTCATCCTGTACCGTCAAGTCGGGGCCAGGCAACGCGATGGTTACGTTTCCGTTAAAGGAGAGATAGAAGTGCGTCGCATCCACGAATTTCAGACCATCGACATTGGCGCCGGCAGGCAGCGGATTGGCGATAGTGGTGACATCAACCGCCCGGCTAAACACAGTACCGTTCCAGCGGTAGATATCCGCATCGTCGGCCGTGCCTCCCACGCCCGGCGGATTGGTGTTGCCGGTCGTCGAGAAGTAGATGTTGCTTCCGTCGATGGTGAACGCATCGATATCTAGATTGTTGGCAGTCAACCCGCGAGCGGTGCCATCGAAGTACACCGACCAGGTGCCGTTGTTGTAAAAGACGATGTCTTCATCCTGAACCGTTCCGACACCCGGCAAAGCCGTGTCGCCCGTGAAGGAAAGATAGAAATGGGTATCGTCTACACGTTGCATTCCGTCAACGTTTGCGCCGGCTGGTAGCGGATTGGCGATTGTGGTGACATCAACTGTCCGGCTGAACGCCGTACCGTTCCAGTTGTAGATATCCGCATCGTCGGCCGTACCTGCCACACCCGGCGGATTGGTATTACCAAGCGTCGAGAAGTAGATCGGCGATTGCACCGTTACGGTTCCGCTGACTGTGCCGGCACTCCAGTTTTGGGCGGCATCCCTGGCGCGAACATTCACTGTATGATTCCCCTCTGCCCAGTTCAATGACCGCGCATTCTCGTTAGAGGTGACAGTCCATGGCCCCGTCGTCCCGCCCGTTGCCGTCATTGGATGGCCACGGCCTATACCTGGATCTGTTCCTTCGAACCACTCGCCGCCGGCAATGCCCAAAGTTGGGGCCGCGTCGGTCGCATTGGCGGAAAGTACGAAGCTGGAGAAGGCCGGGTTCGGGGTAGCGGTCACAGCGCCAGTTACGCTAGGCGCGGTCTTGTCGACCAGCAAGTTGTTGGTGTCGGTAAACGCGCCCCAATTGCCGGCGGCATCCCTGGCTCTCACATGAACAACATGATCGCCACTGCTCAGCGCCGTTACAGTTGACAGCGGGATATCGGCGTAGGCATTTTCCGATAGACTGTTGAAACTGCCATCGCTCGGGACGAACGGGAACACCGCTGTGGTATTGCTGTCGATATAGCCCTCGACGGCGCTGACATGGGTCAGGTTATCCGTTGCCGCCGCAACAATACGGGCCGCAGCTGTGCTCGAATTAACGCCATTTAGGCCGTTGGAGGCGATGGGCGTGACTGTCGTCGACGGCCCGGTTACGTCCTGTATGAGGCTGACGGCAGGAGCGAACGCGCCCCAGTTACCGGCGGCGTCGCGGCTGCGCACCAAGATATCGTGAGCGCCTTGTGCCGGTGCGGTGATGGAGGCAGTGGCAATCGCTACCGCGCCAGGCGACGCTACAGTCATGGCTACGCCACGGGTTGCGGCAGAAGGGGATGGAGCTGCATCAATAAAGTATTCGGCTGCGTCCACATTACTGTTACCGGTGCTCGCGTCATTGCCTGTCGCGCTTAAGGCTACAGTGCCCGCATTGCTGGGATTTGGCGTCATAGTGACGCCGCTGGTCACGGGCCCGGTCGTGTCGCCCGGAGGCGCCGGAGGCCCTGGAGGCGTTCCCGGCGTCGGCGGGATGCCGTCTCCGCCCAATGCCACGAAAGTCAGCATTCCGCCCATGCCGGCGGCATTACTGTTATTCAGGCTCATGCCGGCATCGTATAGAGCAAACCTGCTATCAGGCACTACAGCGGGCGGAATCGTGGTAATGGCATCAACTGTCTGGCCGGGAGCGATGGTTTCGGACACGCCGTCGCGGGGGTGCAGAAGCAAACTGCCGTCGTTGGCGATAAATTTCTGCCTCAGCCCCAACAGCGCCATCGAATGATGTTTAAGCCCGGCATTAACGTAACGCAGCAGCAGGTTAAAACCGGTCGTCGGATAAGCTGTAACTTCCGGATCCGGAAGCGTAACCAGATCGGGCCCCGGATGGGCCTTGCCGTTGATCAGGAAATACTTGGGCGCGAATTTGCGCATATCAAACACGGCCGGGTTCGCGCTGTTGTTCAAAGCACTATCGACCTCGCTGACCAGCACCAGGGCCTCATCATCAAAAACCGTAGTCGCGCCATAGGCTTGGTTCGAAGCCGCAGGCCGCACCACTAGCGCGCCATACAATCCCATCGCGGGTTGGTGCTGCGTGTTTTCCAGCAGCCCGGCCTCGTACAAATAAGTGCCGGGATTTGAAGCCGTGAAGGTGTAGCTCTTGGTCCCTCCCGCCGCTGCCCCGGCCGTATCCGGTGGCAAGCTCTGACCCTGGAACAACAGCGCTGTCGGCTCGGATAATGTGTTGTGCAAAGTTACGGTGACCGTGTCGCCCTGGTTAACGACCAGCACAGGGCCGGGCAAGCCGGCCGGGTCTGCAGCCGTAGCCGCATAGCCCCAGACGGGGACTGTAACGCCTGTCGTGAGCGTTGCAGTCCCCGCCTTTGCCCACAGTTCACAGCTGACAGTTCCCGTGCCGGTGCAGGCCGTGCTCGTCGGCAACGCGGCATTGGCCGGTACCTGATACAGGCCGGAACCTAATACGCTTGCTATTGTCAGAGGTAGTGCTTTGCGTTTAAATTTTTTAAGTATATTTGTCGATATTAACATTTCCGTTATCTCCTGAGTTTTCCGCAAAGGCCCCGTTACTGAGCGCACGAATTGGGTAGAGGTGGATCGACGCGCATATAGGTAATCGGCCCCGTCATGAGTGCACCCCATGAAGTAATCTGGTTCAGGGCATGATTATGCGAAATGATGTAGTACTCGCCGCAGGTGTTAAGCGTCGACCAGTTGGGAGGCTGCTGCCCCTGCACGCCAAGATAGGGGCTGAAGCTGTAGAACTGCCCGAAAAACTGGTTGGCGATCTGAGGAATATTGACATCCACTGGGTTGTTATCTGGGCTACCCACGGGATCATTCGGGTTTCTGATATTGTAGTCCTCCGCATCGTGCCAACTAAACATCACATCCCAGGTCTGCCCCGGCCCGACCGGCACGACAAATTTCTCGAAAGACACGTCATCCCCTGCCTCCGTCTCGAGTGAACGGCCGTCGCGGCCGACCACTGAACCGTTGTTCCCATGCGGGTGGAATGGGTAATCTTCCGAACCGAGGTTCAAATACCTAATTGCGCCGGGATAAGGGTGTGCCGGAGCGCCGTACGGATGAACGCGCGCCAAGGCCCCATAGGGCTGGGTCGGCAGGAACGCCGCATTATTGTCGGCGATGCTGTCGGGGAAGCCGCGTCCGTTAATAAGCCAATAGCGCGGCTTGTAGTTGTTGAAGTTGAAGTTGGCTGCCGGATTGGCTTCAACCGCCCAGTGCTGGTAGGGATCGATCTCCGAAAGCAGGACAAGGAACTCCTCATCCCAATTGCCTGCGGTAGTAAAACGGCTATCCTCGCGATTGTACAGGTGGTCGGGGCCGCCGCCTGTTCCGGTCGGACGCACGATCAGCGTGCCAAACAGCCCCATGCGCACCTGCTTCTGCGGGTTGGTGCCCGACTCGTAAATATAGGTGCCGGGCTGGTTTGCGACGAAGCTGTATTGGACCACGCCTGGAATACTGGCGGCCTGTGCGGGAGCTGTCGTAGTCAATGAGATTGCACGGCTGCCGGCGTTTGGCAGTGGAGGGTCGAATTCCGGCTGGGCGGGAACCCCATTCGCCAGAACGTCGGTTTGCCCTGGAAACATGATCGAGACTTTTTCCGGCAAGTTGTTGGTGAGGGTGACGGTCACGGTATCGCCTTGGTTGACGCACAACACCGGGCCTGGATGTTGGAAGCCCTGACCCTGCAACGCGTAACCCCACATATACATGGTATTACCGTCGGGCAGTTGGATGTCCCCAATTTGGGTAGTAAGATTGAAGCTCGGATTAGTGCCGGCTCCGCTGGTGCAGGCAACACCCAAGGGGGCGGCCATGGCCATCGTTGGCAGGCCGGTAAGCAGGCTTGATATGGCGACCGCCAGCGGTGTTGCCAGTTTCCGTGACAGCTGTTTAAAAGTTGACTTATTCATAGTGAACTCCGTTTGGCGAGTCGTCAGGCGACCGTAGGATTTTCGTTGGGTATGGTCTGCGCGCTAATGGTTCCGGAAGGATACACCCGGATTTCCGTACGCTGGCCGCCGGCGCCATTAATTTGATTGTCCGAACGGTTATAGGCGCGGTTGTACAGGATGTAGACGTCAGGTCCTGAGCCGCCTGAGTGCGGCGGCGCGGTAAAGATTGCATCGAAGCTCTCCCCGGCGCCGAAAGACAGCGTGTTGGTCTCATAGCTGGTATCCGCTCCGGTGCGCGCCGTTCCGGCCGCATTGAAGCCGCGCATCGGGGTCGCGTCCTTGCCCACCACTTTCATCTTGATGCCGGTTAGCGTCATCGAGGCTTCCTTGAAGCCAAGATTGGCGAAACGCAGCAGCACCCGTTCGCCTGCGTTGCAGGTCACCAGGGCCGACAGCGGCTGGTATTGCAGATCGGGGCGTGCCGGAACGACCAGATCGCCGTCCGCTTGCCGTTGTGTGTCATAGGCATGCGTGGAAGTCGCCGCATTGAACGGAGAATTGGGTTCCAGGGTATCTGGATAGACCCGTCCGTTGAGCAAAGCAAAATCCACCTTGTAGTCGCTCCATTCCGGCAGTTGGATATGGGCGTCGCACCAGTGGGATTCGGCCCATACTTCGGTCAGAAGCATTGCGAACTCGCGGTGATAGCCGGTAGAGCCATCGCCGTCGTTGTAGGCGAACTTGGTGAAACCGCCGAAAGACTGTCCATTTTGCCGTGGCCGTACGAAGACCAGGCCGGTCATGCCCATATGTACATGCTCGACGTCTTCTACGTGGCAGTGGAACATATAGGTGCCGGGGTCGCGCGGTTTGAAGATATAGCGAAACACGCGGCCTACCGGAACGGCGAAGGAACCGGTCGGCTCCCCGTCAAAAAACGGTATGACGTTGCGGAAACCATGCCAGTGTATCGAGTGCGAATCGGTCAGGTCGGGCCGTTGCGCCAGGCCGACGTTCAGCAGGTCCAGCCGGAAGGTGTTGCTGCCGGTGAATTCATCGACCCAGAACAGAGGAGCGCTGTGCTGGGCTTTGTTTTTTTGCCCGATTACCAGCGGATTCATGTTCGCCGGCGCCGCAGGATCCATCGGAGGAATACCGGTCATGTTGCGGAAACCGAAGATATAAGTCGTAAAGTTCGTCGGGGCATACACGTCGGGGTGGAACGTGGGTATCGTCGGGGTCGCCGGTAAAGAGATCCAGCCGTCGGTACCGACGAAAAATAAGTTGGCCGGAGCGTCCGGAGCCGCCATCGCGTCGCTGATAGGCAAGAGTTGGCGCCGCAGCAGTCCGGCGCCGCCGGTGATTGCGAGGCCGCTGCCGGCAAGTTTCAGAAAACGTCGGCGGCCGTGGTTGGAAAGTTTGTTATTGCTCATGTCAATTTCTCCTAAGAATTCGTTTGGGCAGGGTTCGGGGCTGGCGTGAGCCAACCCCTGTTTCCATCGCCAAGCCTATGGCACCGTACCGCCGCTAAAGTTGTCGACCCGCGCGCCACTCGGGAGTTGCATGCCGATCCGGCCACCGCTTGCGCCTTGCGTCCATGCACCACTCCCATTGATCGGAATGATCACACTACCGACCAGCGAAGTTGTGGAGCCTGCGGTCTTATAGACTTCCACCGTGCCATTTGCCCGGGCGACAGCACTCAGCGTATCGCCGTTAGCGAAGCTGACGCCTTTGGTGAACTTGGCTCGTGTAACGTAGTTTGGAGACTGCGTATTACCGTTGGTGGTCGTTTGTATCTGGATGCGTCCATCATCCGTTGTCAGGTACTGCACTCGGATGAAGTTCGCTGGTAAGGATGCGGATCCACCGCTTGCTTTTAGCACCAGTGCTGCGTTGTTCAGCGTCGTGTTGGCAAATGTAAAGGCCGCCGCCTGGTTAACGCCGAAGCTGTTGCCAGCACCGTTCCAGTACGCGGCACCAGGGACCTGCAAATCAACCGCCTGGCTACTGTTAACACGTATTGCTGCGTTACCGGAAATAATAATCTGGCTCCAATTCACTCCCAGAGTATTGGAATTAGCACGGTTGAAGTTATCCAACACCGTCAGCGCCGGTAGCGTTGGTCCTGTGCTGCCGCCGCCTGCACCACCGCCCGGTCCGGAGGCTACAATACCTTGTTCATCGGCACCGGCGTCGGGCAGTCCGGTACGGATGCCGTCGTCGATATCGAGGGCCGGCGCACTTACATCGCTCTTGCTACCTGCACCAAAATTGATGGCCGTAGATCCTCCTAGCAGGTGATAGTCTCCCAGGAGTGTAGGCGGTAAGTCTGCGGACACCAGAATGGCGCCAAGGAACGCCGGATTGGTTCGCCACGCCGCAAAATCCAATATTGTGTCGTAAGGTGTGACGACCAGCGGATCTGTGTTGGCATTAGTCGGTGAGCTAATGTACGGATACTGTACCGGGTCTTGCTGCACAATAGAGTTGGTCGGAGACAATAAGCCACTGGTATCCGTCGCACCCAAATCCCACAGGTTTACCGCCGTGGCGTCACCCGCCGCGCCGATACCGGTGACGGTACCGCCGGAGCGCGCACCTGCACGGTTGTCCCAGAAGATGTTGTTGAACAGCAGAGGATTGCTCCAGTTGGTTACCGGATTTCCAAGCGCAGTTTGCAACTGAGCGCTGTTCAATGAGGTGGACAGGCCTGCCGGTGCCGGAAAACCGATGCTGGTGACGGCTGTAGCGGTGGTGATGTTCTTCATGATCGTGTTGTTGTACACACGAACAGCCGGCGCATCGTTGAGACTGATACCGCCGCCTTCGTGGGTCGACACGTTATTCACGATCATATTGTTATAAACATCGCTTCTGCACGGGGTGTATGTATCCCGCTCCGGCGCACAGTCCGTCGCCGCTTGCAGAAAGCGTATGCCGCCGCCGTCGTCATTGGCCAGGTTGCCCTGGATGAGATTGCTGTAGATGGCGACCGGCCCTGACCCGGTTGAAAGACTTCCTGGGTTGGCCGGCAGTGCCCCGGCGATCATGATGCCGGCGCCCTCGTCATAGGAACGATTGAGGTAGATGCGGTTGTGGTGAATCTTGCCGCCGAAGTTGGTGGCGTTGTCATAATCTTCCGTACGATCGTAATTGAGGCCATAGGCAGTGATACCTCCGCCGTACTCCGCCGAAAAATTGCCGCAAATGTCGTTGCCGGCCACCTCATAGTTGCTGGTTCCGGCAAACAGTCCAACAGCTCCCGCTAGGTTGGTACCGCCGTTGGCAATAATGCGGTTATTGGCAATGCGTATGTTGTCGTTGTGCTGGTCGGTGCCTTCGTTAGCGTTATTGCCCTGCAGATTCGGCGTACCGATGCGCACCGTACCGTAGGCGCCGCCATTATTCTGGATCACGTTATTGGTGACCTGCAGATAATGGGCGTAGCCGTTGACGAAGATGGCTCCGCCTTGCGTCACGACATTAGGCGGCAAGCCTGTAGGCGTTCCGCCGATCTGGTCGATGTTGGTGGGAAAGCCCTGCTGGTCGCCGCCGCGCAGATCCAGGCCATCGATACTGGCTCTGAACGTCGAACGGAACTGATTCCTCGTTTCCGGATACACGGTAATCACGGCGCCTTCGTATACCGTCTGGGTTCCCACCCAGGTCAGATTAGCAACCGTAGTGCGCCAGTCGGTCGCTTGCTGGGTATCGCCGGCGAAGGCGCTGCCATCGATAATAGTACCCGCGACTGTGCTGCCGTCGCTCCGTATCCCCCCAGGCCCTACGCCTTGCAGTTTCACCGGCGAATGGATGATCAGGTTTTCGTAATAAGCGCCGCGTGGATTAATCCGCGGATTGGCGTCCGCCACACCGGGATAAACCACCACCAACTTTGGTTGTGAGTTGTTGGCTGCCGAATCCAATGCGCTTTGGATTGCGTGTGGATTTGTTAGGGTATTGATTCCAGGCCCCACAGTGATGACAGTCGGGTTATAGCTGCCGCCAAGCACATGGAAGGTCAGGCCGTTCACCGTCTTCTGGCCATTGGCCGAGACGATGGTGAGCTGGTGCGGCCCGATAGCCGCGCCAGAGGTCAGCCTCATGGTAATTGACGTGGAAGTCCATGCTGTTGTCGTAATAGGAACACTATCAAGATAAACATTGGCCGGCCCTGTCTTGGCGCTGCCGAAGTTGTCGCCCTGAATCGTGACATCGACGGTTCCACTCCCGGAAGGCCTCGTAACAACAGGTGTCGACACGGCCATCAACTCAGGCACCAGCTTATTAGCCGGCGTGACATTTGGGCCATTGTAAATATTGAGAGGGCAACTCAAGGGCTGAGCCACCTGGCCGCCCGGCAGTTGAACCGAGACACCGACCTGTGCAGGCGCCAAGTCGGCCGGGACGATTAAGCCTGGGAAGGCCTCGAACTCTGCCGAAATGGTGCGGAACTCCGGATGGTAGTTCGGGTTCAGTTTGCCTGGAACGCCCGGATCGTTACCGACTAAACGGTAGAGATTGGCGCAGACGCCGGAAGGTGTCGGGCAATTGATACGGTTGGTGGAAGGCAACAGCACGTCGAATAAGCCGTTGAAATCCGACTCGACTGTATGAATCAACTGGTTGGACCAGTCATAGATACCCACCGGAGCAAACGGTATGCCGGCCTTTTCTCCGTAATTCAGAGCCTTCGGATCGGACGCGAAGTTGAGGTCGTCGACGATGAGTCCCCAGAAACGGCCCGGCAGAGGCACATCGGTGAAGACAGTAAACAACGGTGCGACTGAGCGCCCATTGCTGACGTGTACCAGCTTCATGTTGCACAGGGGCTTCGGTTGGCCTTCAGATGGGCTGCCGCCGATGCCGACGAAGGTCGAATTTACCGTCGGGGTTGATGCGGGCACGGTAACGCCAAGCGGTACGGTATTGCCGTCTCCGACAATCGGGCCGTAGTTGTCGGTGCCGTGACCGGCCACGTCGACGGTATGCAGCGGACCGGCGCATTCCGGCGGCGGGATTTGAGGCACAAAGGTGTCCCCGTTGGCGATATTGATGTCTTCTTCCTTGGTAAACTTGTACAGCGGCCGGCCGAGTGTGTCGTTCGGGACCTCGACTTCGACCAGGTAATCGCCGGGGCTAAGTCCCCCAAAGCCGTAGTTGCCGTCCACCGCCGCGCCGAAGTTGGTCGGGGTTGCCGGATTGTCGGGCATCGGGCCGAACTGTACACCCATCAGCGGGCCTTCCAGACATTCTGCATCGGGATTTGTTGGTAAAACCTGCTGACCGGCAAGAGGGTTGCCTTCGACATCGCGTGCTACGCAGCCGCTAGGCCGCTGCCAGGTTTCGGTGACGTACGTCTGTATCGGACTTACAGTTGCTTTTTTAAAAGCGCCGTTTGCCTCTAACTCATAGCGACCGCTTGCATCGCAAGGTGCGCTGGCACTAGTACCGCAAGGAACGGGCGCGTAAAGATTCACCGGCAAGTTGGAAACGCCCGGCTGCCAAGCCTCCACAGCCGCAAAGCGCGGATCAATTTCATTACGGGTGGTGTCGTAACTGACCGTGCCGACTATGCCGCCGTTGGTGCCGCCTTCGTAGCCGTGTTTGCCCCAGTCCAGACGTCCCGACAGGCCGATGATGGGCAACACGCTGACGTCCACGCCCTCTCCAGGTACGGTCGTTTCGCTCGGCTGATTGTCGGCCTGGTAAGTGATGCCGGTGCTGTAGTGCAGGTCGTCATAAGCCTCCATAACAAGCCATTGCGTCATCGGGTAGGCGTTTTCCATCGCGTAGTACCCGCTCTCATCGATGTCGAGGGTACTTGGGTCATCAGGTCTGGTCGTCGTACCTACGGCACCGCGGTCCATCAGCGAATTTTCTCGCTTTTTCATGACGACGGGATAACCAACCAAACCGGCTTCGCCAGAGTCTCTTTTGCCGTTCTTGTTGGTGTCGTAATAGACGTAACCTTCAAACTTGGTCCACCAGCCGGTCAGAGGCAGTACGCCCATGTCGACGCTTTCATTGGAGCCCACAGTGACCTGAACGAGATCGAGGATATAGTTCAAGTTGGAATCCCACCAGGTCAAGGTATAGTTGCCCTCAGGGACATTCGGAATCGTAAAATGACCGTTGGCGTCGCCTTGACCTATCCAGACTGCGGTATCGCCGTTCGTCAAGTCGGTCAGGGCAATCCAGGGTTTTTTTACCGGGCCATCGATCTTTGCACCGGCCAAGCCTCCCCAAATTGTTCCCGGGAATCCTCCGATGCCGCCCGTGGTTGGAACGTAGATTTTTACCGCGTCAATGACGCCGGAAATCGATCCGTTACCGCCCGATAGTGTATTTGTCGATTGTACAAAACCGAAAATTGAGGCCGGGAAGGGTTCGCCCGCGACGACGAACTCCGTATCCAGACCGGTCGCGCCCTCCATGACCCAGGTATCCCAATCCAGGTTGCCTTCCAGCGTTGTCGTTTGCTGCCAATTGGAGCCGTTTGGCGGCGTCATGGAAAGCGCATAGCGGTTAGGCCCGAGGTTGGGTATCTTGAGCTTGCCTTCGACGGTATTTCCGGACGCGTCGGTAACCGGACAATGGCCGGCCGCGTCAACGGGAGGAACAGTGCCTGTGTCGACACCGTTCACGACGATGTAACACTTACTCACGCAGATACCGCCGGTACCTGGAGTAGCATTGCCGCCAGCATCATACTCGGCGCAGAGTGGATTACCGTTGATATCCGTGGTTACTTCGCCGATGTAGTCGTTGATATGGCCGACGAACCCCGCCAAACCGCGCTCCGCGGGCACATCCGGCGCGCCGTTGGTCGGCGAAATATCCTCGAATACTGCGGCCTGTATCGTAGCACTTGGCAATGCATCGTTAGGCTGCAACTGGACAGTTACGTTATCCACCGGTGCAGTGATGTGCACGCCGTCGAGTTTGTAACCGTCCGCCAATACGGAAATCAGGTATTTTCCAGGGGGCAAGTTGACAGTGCCGATGTCGCTCTGATCGCCCTGCGTATAGATCGGGCTGGAGCCGGGTACGCCGGTGATCGAGACCCAGTTGCACGGTCTGCCTGGATCGGACACCGTCCCGGGATATGCGGGATTAGCAGGCGAACAACCATCCGCGGGGCTACGCTGCTCTGTGGTGCCGGTGTTGTCGATGTTGATGATGTATTTATAGTCAGGAATCGCCGTGTTTCCATTTCGGCTTTGAACCGTCAGGCTCAGCGCATGAACCTGTGTACCGAAAGCGGTAACCAGCAATCCCAATGATAATATCGTCTGCACTATCCTTCTTGTGCTGGGCAGATGGACATGCGTTTTGGATTTTTTCTTATTCATCAAAATAGCTCCTGCTTAATAATTTATGAGTAAATGAGAAAACTTCCGTGATGAGGGGCTCCCTGTGCCGGGAGGATATATCGGCGAATCGTCGGATTTTTTGCACAGCAAAAACCATCTCCGGAGCTTGTGAATATGCTCCGGCACCGACATACCTCCTTAGTTAGGTTTCTCGGGTTAAGTTGTTGCGCGAGTAATTGTTATCATTGAAAATATTTCTTCTCGTTTTGTGGCGAAAAGATTTTGTCGTTTCATGAAATTTAATGAAGCCCCATAAGGCGCTTCGCCATCGAAGGTTTTTGAGGAGGGGATGATTTCAGGACCAACGATGACGGGGCTGAGAGCGAATAAGGGTAAAATTTGTGGAGGCCACATTTTTGTGTGATGTTGTTTAACTGCCATAGTTGTATACTCGCGTTGAGCGCTAGGTCAGTTGTTGTTTGGAAAAGGTTTTTATGCCGCATATTAATACACTGCGGAATAACCCAATCATGCAGCAAAAGCCTAACTATATTAATAACCTTAACGCAGGTCACCTTCGGCAGTCCCGGCTTTCCGTTTTGGAACCGTAACTTTCTGTCCCTACCTTTCAGTAGGTTTAGCTTTATTTATTTTTAGTCATTAAATTAGTATTTATATTTGTAGTGGATAAGCTGAGGCACAACCTCTTCAGAAATTAATATCTCATGGAAATATTTTTGGAGCTATCCGTACGAATACTGATGGTTACAAAGCTGTTTTTAAACGATATTGCAGCACCAACGCATCTCAATCAGAACGTTAAGGTCGATGGCTATTTCGGTCATTTTCCTTGGGCCATGGCATTGCGGCCGGCTGCTGCGGACGGTTAATGAGTCTAAATTGAACAGCCGGACAGCGCGCTGTTCAGGTATACTGTGCGGTTTTATTTTAGCGGAATACCTATGAGACCTAGTGGACGTAACCCGGATCAACTGAGAGACATCAAATTTACCTGCGGTTTTACCAAACATGCAGAAGGCTCCGTCCTGGTTGAATTCGGCGATACTCGCGTGCTTTGTACTGCCAGTGTTGACAAAAGTGTCCCTCGTTTTCTTAAAGGCAAGGGCGAAGGCTGGGTTACCGCCGAATACGGCATGTTGCCGCGTTCGACCCATACCCGGATAGGACGGGAAGCCAGTCACGGCAAACAGGGCGGACGCACCCTGGAAATTCAGCGCTTGATCGGCCGATCCTTGCGGGCGGCGATTGATTTAAAGGCATTGGGCGAACATACTATCACTATCGATTGCGACGTGTTGCAGGCGGACGGCGGGACCCGTACCGCATCGATTACCGGCGGTTTTGTCGCGCTGTCTCTGGCGGTACAACAAATGCTCAAACGCAAGCAAATCAAGACTAATCCGCTGCACGGTCAGGTTGCCTCGGTCTCTGTAGGCATTTATGAAGGCGTGCCGGTGCTGGACCTGGATTATGCAGAGGACAGCAATGCGGAAACCGATATGAATGTGGTGATGAACGATGCGGCTGCATTTATTGAAGTGCAGGGCACGGCTGAGGGCCATGCGTTCAGGAAAGAAGAGCTGGACGCAATGCTGGAACTGGCAAGTTCAGGTATCAAAGAATTGCTGGAAAAACAACGGCTAGCGATAGAAGACCATAAATGACTTTTCAACACAAATCTGTCTGCCCTTCGGCTCCGCTCAGGGAACGGGCCATTTTACCACTCCCAAGGACTTCCCCTGACTCCAAAAGGGCTTGCCCTGAGCGAAGCCGAAGGGCTTGCCATGCATAAAATCGTTCTGGCCAGCGGCAATCCCGGAAAAATCAGGGAAATTCAGGCGATACTGGCGAATCATCCTATTGTGCCGCAATCCGAATTCAATGTTGCCGACGCGGAAGAAACCGGCGCTACGTTTGTAGAAAATGCCATTTTAAAAGCCAGGAATGCAGCTTTGCATTGCAATCTCCCGGCGATAGCCGACGATTCAGGTTTGGTCGTTGATGCGTTGGGCGGTGCGCCGGGCGTCATTTCCGCCAGATATGCCGGAGTTGGCGCCAGTGACCGGGACAACCTGGACAAATTGTTGCGGGAGCTGGAAGGTGTGCCTGATGAGCTGCGTACCGCGCGGTTTATCTGCGTGATGGTGTTTATGGAGCATGCGAATGATCCTTGTCCTGTGATCGCCCAAGGCGTTTGGGAAGGCAGGATTTTGGATCATGCCATCGGGGAAAACGGTTTTGGTTATGATCCGGTGTTTTGGGTGCCGGAGCAAAACTGCGCATCGGCAGAATTACCGGCGGCGGTTAAAAACTCGCTCAGTCACAGAGCGCAGGCGCTGAAAACTCTTACGGCATTAATCAAGGCCAAAGAAACGGCTTAATCGGGAGAGATGATTCTTAACAATACTTCGATGAACACACTGTTTCCTATCGCCAACCAGTTCAGCGACGCCGTTACCGAAATCATGCCGCTCGGCAACGGCCTGATCAACGATACTTATCTGGTTGCAACGCAATCATCGCCGTTTGTTCTGCAGCGCATAAACCGTACGGTTTTCCCTGCGCCGGAACAAATCATGGCAAATCTGGCCCTGCTTAATCGGCATATAGCGCAAAAATTCAGTGCATCGGTTAAGCTGCAAATACCGGAGATTTTGAAGACTACCGATAAAGCTTCACTTTATAGAGATGGAAACAGCGATTGCTGGCGTGCGTTAAGTTTTATTGCCGATACCGAAAGTATAGAGAGCGTTGGCGCTATCGGCGACGCCGAGCAAGTCGGATTTGCGCTGGGGCATTTTCATCGTTTGCTTAGCGATCTTAACCCTCTGCTTCTGCATGACACACTGCCGGGTTTTCATATAACTCCACAATATTTAGAGCATTATCGTCAGGTAAGACAGCAGCCGGCTAAACCTGAAGATCGTTATTGCGCTGAATTTATCGCCCGGTTCCAGCATATCGCCGATGGCCTTGAGGCTGCCAAACAGCAGGGTCTGCTGCTGTTGCGAGTTATCCACGGCGATCCCAAATTGAATAATTTCCTGTTCGATCGACACAGCAACAAAATCGTCAGCATTATCGACCTGGACACCGTCAAGCCGGGGCTGGTGCATTACGATATTGGTGACTGTCTGCGATCTTGCTGTTACATCTCCGAGTCGGGCGGATTTGATCTGGATATTTGCGCTGCTTTGTTAAAAAGCTATTTGGCCGAGGCCGGCGCATTTTTTACCGAGCACGACTATTACTATTTGTACCTCGCTATCCGGCTGATCCCCTTTGAATTGGGCATCCGTTTTTATACCGATTATCTGGAAGGAAACCGGTATTTCAAGGTGACTGAGCCCGAACAGAACTTACAACGCGCAATCAGTCAATTCCGATTATGTGAGAGTATCATGGCGCAGGAGCCGGCGATTAAAGATTTGATCTCGAAGTTACAAAAACAAAAATAATCCGCTTAAAGCCACGCTTGGTATTACCGGGCATAGCTTTTTGACTCAAGATTACAAGCGCTTGAATACAGCTTCCGCAACATCCAGGGTTTTTTCCAAGTCTTCATTACTGTGCGCAGCTGAAACAAAACCAGCCTCGAACGCGGAAGGCGCCAAATAAACACCTTGTTCCAGCATGGCATGGAAAAAACGTTTGAACAGATTTTGGTCGCATTGCATGACTTGGGCAAAGCGGCTCACTTGCGTTTCGGTACTGAAAAAAAGTCCGAACATGCCGCCAACGCTGTTGGTGGTCATAGCGATACCGGCTTGACCGGCACGTTCTTTCAAGCCTGAAGTCAGTTTTTCGGTTTTTACGGTTAATGCCTCGTAAAAACCCGGCTGAGCGATCAGTTCCAGGGTTTTTAACCCGGCTGCCATCGCGACAGGATTCCCCGACAGCGTACCGGCCTGATAGACAGGACCGAGCGGCGCAAGATGTTCCATGATTTTGCGCGAACCGCCAAAAGCGCCGACCGGCATGCCGCCGCCGATAATTTTGCCGAGCGTGGTCAAATCCGGCTTAACATTATAGTGCCCTTGTGCGCCGGTTAAGCTCACCCTAAAGCCGGTCATTACTTCATCGAAAATCAGCACGCTATTATATTGGTCGCAAACCACGCGCAAGCATTCCAGGAAACCCGGCTCAGGCGGGATGCAATTCATGTTGCCTGCGACAGGCTCCACGATAATGCAGGCGATTTGTTCACCCAGTTCGGCAAACAGCGCTTTGACCGAGTCGCTATCGTTGTAAGTCAGGGTGATGGTGTTTTCGGCAACGGAAGCCGGTACGCCGGGAGAGCTGGGTACGCCAAATGTTAAAGCGCCGGAACCGGCCTTGACCAGCAGGGCATCGGAATGGCCGTGATAACAGCCCTCGAATTTAACGATTTTATCCCGGCCGGTGTAGCCTCTGGCCAAGCGAATGGCGCTCATGGTCGCTTCGGTGCCGGAGCTGACCATTCTGACCATGTCGATAGAGGGCATCAACTCGCAAACCCGTTGGGCCATCAGTGTTTCAATTTCAGTCGGCGCGCCAAAGCTCAGGCCTTTTTCGGCTGCCTGCTTGACCGCCGCAATGACTTCCGGGTGGGCATGACCCAAGATCATCGGCCCCCAGGAGCCGACATAATCAATATAACTGTTGCCGGAACTGTCGTAAATATAAGCGCCTTGGGCGTGATCGATAAAAACCGGTGTGCCGCCAACGCCGCTAAAGGATCGTACCGGCGAATTTACGCCGCCCGGAATTACAAGTTTTGCATCGGAAAATAACGCGGTTGCTTCAGTCATGATTTCTTCTTTATCGCCAAGGATAGTGGGTGTGCCGTATGTTTGCCGGGAGGCAGGTTCGGCGCGGGTTGAATTTATGGCGTATAAGGATAGGATAAGTTTGCCGCGATTGAAAGTTTATCGTCAATATTCATGAAACAACAAAGCTTTTAAGGTTGCGCTCCAATTAAGGGCATCGAAGAATATAAAAAGCGGAAATTCCAGCCATTATTCGATTAACGTCGAAATGATATTTGCTCTGTTTTACAAGCTGTTTGGTATATTCACAACATATAAAAATAAGGGTTTTACCAACACCCGAAAAGAATAGCGATACCTTGATTATCGGATTATTATTTCTTATCCAGATAATGATAAACAAATAACGTCAGAAAAGATTCATGTCAACAACATTGTCGCCGCAGCATCCGAAACGTAATTTTCTCTGTTTGTTAGGCATTATCATTGTAATTACCAGCGTTTCCGAAACGCTGGTTATATTATTGCTCGACGCGGCCCATCAATGGGGAATTGTTTTATCGTCAATGCAAAATACTGTCCTGAACATTATTTTGCTGACGGCATTGAGCACTCCGCTGCTGTGGTTGCTGGCGATTCGGCCTCTGGTCTTGCAGATCGATCAGGAAAGAAGGTCATCCAATAAAGAACTGCTGAAAGCCCTGGAAAGCCATGTCCTGGTTAGTATCGCCGACGTTCAGGGGCGCATCGTCTATGCTAACGACATGTTCTGCAAAGTTTCCGGTTATGCGCAGACAGAACTGCTCGGACAAGATCACCGTATTGTCAATTCCGGTCATCACGATCAGGATTATATGCGCAATATGTGGCGCACCATTGCTGGAGGGCAGGTATGGCGCGGGGAGTTTTGCAATCGCGGTAAAGATGGAGAATTGTATTGGGTGGATAGCACTATCGCGCCTGTACTGGATAAGCTCGGCAAGCCTAAGCAATATATTTCAATACGTCGGGATACTACCGAACGAAAAGCGAATGAACTAAAACTGACAGCGCTTAAGCGTGCGCTGGACGCCAGCAGCGAGATGATACTCATCACCAATGAAGAGGGACTCATCCAATATGCAAATCCGGCGCTGTGCCTGTTCACCGGTTGGGCCGAGTGTGAGCTGATGGGGCAGAAACCTTCTGTTTTGGACAGTCCTAGCGCCGATCGGCAAACCTTGTCCGAGATGCAAAGCAGACTCCGTTGCTGCGAAGCCTGGTCAGGCCGTTTGAGGGGGCGCCGCCGAAGTAATGATAATGACCGCGCACAGGGACATGAAAACGACAGCGGTAATTCCGGGCAAGCCCTTCGACCCGGCTCAGGACAAGCCCTTCGACTGCGCTCAGGGCAAGCCTCAGAGGATGAGCTGGAATATTGGGCCAAAACCAATATTACGCCGATTCTGACCGCAAACGGCACACTGTCCGGCTATGTGCAGATTCAGCATGATGTCAGCAAACAGGTCGAGCAGGAAGCGGTCTTGCAAGTCGAAAGCGAGGATACCGCCGCACGCTTGGCAATCTCCGAGGCATTGCATCAACACCTGCCACTGGAACAACGTTTCTCTCAAGTTTTGGAAATTCTATTCGATTTGAAGGCTTTTGATCCGCAACGCAAGGGTTGCATATTTTTACGCGGACAGGATGATTGTCTGGAAGGGTTTGTAGCACTTGGTTCGAGTATGTCTGAGTGCCAGCGGATAGTTTTGGGTGATGGCCTATGCGGACAGGCCGCTGTTTCAAAAAAACTTATCGTTTCCGATCAGTGCTGTTGCGATAAACAGCAGCCCCATGGCCATTACACTGTGCCTATCGCTTCAGGCGGGGAAATTCTAGGCGTGTTATTTATTTTTACCGATCCTTGTCCTGTGCATAGCGAATCCCGCATCGCGATGCTCAAGGACGTAGGTGAAATGATGGCGCTCGCGCTACTTCAACATCAGGCTAATGTTTCGCTGGAAGCGGCACGGGATGCCGCTTTGCAGGCTGCACAAACCAAGGCGGAGTTCCTGGCTAATATGAGTCATGAAATTCGCACTCCGATGAACGGTGTATTGGGTATGCTGGATCTTTTGCAGGATACTCAACTGTCTCGTGAGCAGTGGGATTTGATAGATATTGCGGCAAGCTCTGCAGAATCCCTGTTAACCATCATCAACGATATTCTGGATTTTTCCAAACTGGAGGCGGGCAAAATCGAGTTGGAGCGGATCGAGTTTAATCTACCCGATTTAGTGGAAGAGGTTTGCACACTGTTGTCCAGCCGCGCCCAAGGCAAGGGCCTGGAATTAAACTGCTTTTTACCGCCGAATCTACCGCTACGTTGGCAAGGCGATCCCAACCGTATACGTCAGGTGCTCACCAATCTGATTGGCAATGCAGTCAAATTTACCGAACAGGGTGAAGTTTCTGTAAAAGTAAATATGCTGAAAAAGGACGATACCGGTGCCACACTTGCTCCCGGCAGGTTGGCGGCATACGCATCATCTTTGGGGGTACTACGCTTTGAGGTAATCGATACCGGTATCGGCATCAGTGCCGAGACGCAAGCGCGCTTGTTCCAGGCTTTCTCCCAGGCTGACAGTTCCACCTCGCGGCGTTATGGCGGTACCGGGCTTGGCCTATCTATCAGCAAGGATCTGGTTGTGCTTATGAACGGCAGTATCGGTGTTGAAAGCACATTGGGGCAGGGAACCAACTTTTGGTTTACTCTGCCATTGGTACCGGTGGATAACGAGGCCTCTGTTCCGCAGGCATATTTTACCGGTAAGCGCGCTTTGATAGTCGATGATAATGCTACCAATCGCATGATTTTGACGCATTACTTAAGTAACTGGGGATTTACTTTGAGCGAAGCAGACGACGGGCCTGCGGCGCTCATAGAACTCGAAGCCGCCGTGCTGCGAAACCAATCTTATGATCTACTGCTTTCGGATATGCAAATGCCGGAAATGGACGGCTTCGCTCTGGCTCGCGCCATCATTGAAAAACCCGCCATTGCCGATACGCCGCGCATTCTTTTATCCTCAGGCAGCATAGGCTCCGAATCCGAAAGACTCGCGTTGGGGTTTGCACAAAGTCTGTTAAAACCGGTGCGTCAATCGCAACTTTTCGATGCTGTTATTGCTGCGTTGCAGCTTCCTGGCCAGAAGACCGATACAGCAGCCAAGTTACAAGAGGTTTTGCTCGATTACAGCGGCAAACGCGTTTTGGTGGTGGAAGATAACAAGGTTAATCAAAGAGTGATACTTGCACAGCTCGCCAAGTTTCGGCTTAAGCCCGATTTGGCCGATAATGGGCAAGTGGCGCTGGAGCAGATGGAGCGTCAGGCCTATGACGTGGTGTTTATGGACTGCCAAATGCCGGTTATGGACGGTTACGAAGCCACGCGTATTTTGCGTGAACGGGAAGACGGCAAGGCGCGTACGCCGATAATAGCTCTCACTGCTCATGCGTCGGTAGGAGAGCGTGAAAAATGCTTATCCGCAGGCATGGACGATTATCTTAGCAAACCCGTCAATCGAACTGATCTGGCAGTGGTTTTGGCGCGCTGGATGGGCAGGTCCTTCGACTCCGCTCAGGACAAGCCTCTTGGTAACTCTCAGAGCGAGTCTCCCGATAAAGATCAGGGCCTGCCCCGAGCGGAGTCGAGGGGGTGGGACGAATCAGCCGCGCTTAAACGGCTGGATGACGATCATGATTTACTGGCCGAGATGATAGATTTATTCCTGGAAGAGGCGCCTATACAATTAACAGAATTGAGCGCAGCTCTGTCTCGAGTAGATTTCCCCGCACTAGCCGATGCGGCTCACGCTATTAAAGGCATGGCAAGCCATTTTAGCGCCGAAAAAATAATCAGCCTTGCCATAAAACTGGAACATTCCGCTCGCAACGGTGTTGATGCAGATTTTCAGTCGATGGTTAATGAGTTAACTCAGGCTACTATGGATTTAATCGACAATCTGTTACGAAGAAAAAACCAAATCAATGAAAACTGAATTCAATCTTAATGAACTAAAAGCCGCCGACCGCCTGCCTTCCCCTTCCGGAACAGCATTAGCTATCATGCAGCTCGTGCAACAAAACGATGCCACCGTACAGCAAGTGAGTCAGCTGGTTAAAATTGATCCTGCCTTAAGCGGACGGATCTTGCGTTTTGCAAATTCGGCCGCCTTCGGAGCCCGGCGTCCCATTGCCGATATTCAAGTTGCAGTAATGATGATGGGCATGCAGGCAGTGCGCAACTTCGCGCTAAGTCTTTCCCTGATTAGCGACAACAGCAAGGGATATTGTTCGGGCTTTAACTACGAGCTTTACTGGTCGCGATCCTTGGCAATTTCAGTGTCCAGTGCTGCGATTACTGCCCGTGAGCGCACTGTGGTGCCGGAGGAGGCTTTTACGATCGGGTTGCTTGGCGACATCGGCAGCCTCGCTCTGGCAACCGCGTGGTCGGAGATTTACGGAGAATGTCTTGGTAAGGCAGAGGGTAAGCAGCTTCTTGCTTTGGAGTGCGATCGTTTTGCCATCGATCATAACGCTTTAACTCTAATGTTGCTGGCGGACTGGGGTTTTCCGCCGGTATTTCTGGATGCCCTCAAACTGAGTTTTGAGATGAAAGTAGTAGGATTCAGCCGAATTGAGCAGTTTGCCAGACAGTTGATTCTCGCCCGACTGATCGGGGACTACTGCGTGGCCGATGAAACCCGGCGAACAGCATTACTGCCGAGTTTAATAGAGGAAGCCAGTCTTCATGCTTTCGATGAACAGGCTCTGCTTGAGTTTATCGATAAAATAATTGAGCTTTGGTGTGAATGGGGGAAATTAATTGATGTAAAAACGGATGTACGTCAGCCATCGCTAAAAACTGCTACTGCCTTGGAACCGGCTTTGCCCGGCTTGGACTTGCTGCTGGTCGATGACGACCCGATGATGTTGGCGCGTCTTTCCAAGCAGCTTGTAGCGTCGGGGAATAGGGTCGCGGTGTGCCGCGACGGCGAATCCGCGCTAAAGCATGTCATTGAGCACGGGCCTCAATTGGTGATTACCGATTGGCGCATGAAACCCATGGATGGCTTAGCGCTTTGCAAAGCGTTGCGCGCATCGGCATTCGGCAAAAACATTTATATAATTATGCTCACCTCGACTGAAGATGAGGATGCTCTGGTTGAAGCTTTCGATGCCGGTATTGACGATTATGTGACGAAGCCGATCAGCCTGCGTATGCTGCTGGCTCGTCTGCGCGCAGGCCAGCGTATCATCATGTTGCAACGTGAGCTGGAAAAAGAGAGCAAGGATATCCAGCGCTATACTGCCGAGCTGGCCGCAGCTAACCGCCGTCTTAAGTCTATGGCGAATACGGACGTTCTGACCGGATTGCCTAATCGGCGCTATGCACTGAATCGACTAGAACAGGAATCGGCGGCCGCGCTACGCGCCAATCAGTCCTTGAGCGTTTTAATGCTGGATTTGGATCATTTTAAATCGGTCAATGATACGTTGGGACATGATGTCGGCGATCAAGTGCTGGTCCATGCTGCCAACTTGATGCGGAAAACTGCACGCAGCAGCGATATTGTTTGCCGATTGGGCGGCGAAGAGTTTCTGATTATCGCGCCGAACACCGACAGCGTCACAGCCTTGTCGTTGGCCGAGCGCATCCGTCGCTCTATTGAAGAAAACCAGCCTCAGGGACTCATGTTGCGTTACCCCGTTACTGTCAGTATTGGTGTGGCAAGATCTATGGGGAGCAAGCCAAGCTGGAAGGAATTGATTAAATGGGCGGATGACGCGTTGTATCTTGTTAAACAAGGCAAACGCAACGGCGTAAAGCTTGCCTCATCGTCCTAAGCTAGCGAACATTAGGCAGAAGATCTTGCCCGGATATTCTCAGCTAATATGGTCCCCAAACGGATGTAATCGATTCCTGTGATTGACGCTACGGTAGCCTTGTCAATATCAGCGGTTGTGTTATCGTGTTTCAACTTTACCGAATAAACACGAGACCATGTAATGAACGTATTAGCTGTTTACAGCATCAAGGGTGGTGTTGGCAAAACCTCAAGCGCGGTAAATCTGGCATACACGGCAGCTCGCAACGGTCACCGTGTCTTGGTGTGGGATCTTGATCCGCAGGGAGCCAGCAGCTATTATTTCCGCATCAAGCCCAAGGTCAAAGGCGGCAGCAGAGAGCTGATCGCCGGAAAACGCGAACTGGACGGCCTGATTAAAGGTACTGACTTTGAAAATCTGGATTTATTGCCGGCCGATTTTTCGTTTAGAAACTTGGATTTGGTTCTGGATGCCAAGAAAAAACCGACCCAACAGCTTAAAAAACTCCTGAAGCCCTTGGCAGAAGAATACGACTTTATTTTTCTGGATTGTCCGCCCAATATTTCGCTGTTATCCGAAGCCGTTTTTGAGGCTGCCGATATTCTGTTGTCGCCAATAATTCCTACCACATTGTCGTTAAGAACATTGGAGCAGCTGGAAAAATTTATCAAAGACAATGATCTGAATAAGTTGGCGCTGGTTCCATTCTTCTCGATGGTCGACCGGCGCAAAAAAATGCATCGGGACATTATGGCTAGCCTGACTGAAAGCCACCCCGAGATTTTAACTGCCTCGATCCCTTACGCAAGCGACATTGAACGCATGGGCCTGGAGCGTATGCCGTTAGGCAGCTATGTCAAGAAAAGCCAATCCATAGCTGCTTACGATGCATTGTGGCAGGAAATCTGGTCCGTGTGTTGTCAACAACTACGCAAAATAAAATCCAACAAACAATAAAGGAACGCTATCTAAACTAATACCTTATCCTCATTCACCTCTTGGAGTAGATCATGCCTAATAAACGATTTGTTATGAGCAAGCCTAAATCTTCAATCACCGATGTCGCGATATTGGGAATAAAAAAAGAGGACTTTATTGATGACTTTAAACGGTATTATGTTCATTTGCTGGGGCGGGATGTAACTTTCCGGTCATCGCCTTTCTATGCCTGCGAGGCCTTGTCCTTGTCCATCCGCGACCGGCTGATGGAGCGCTGGAAATCCACCTATAAAACCTACAAAAACACGGATAGCAGGCAGGTATTCTACATGTCCATGGAATTTTTGATGGGCAGAACCTTGAGCAATGCGATGCTTAATCTTGGCATAACCGATGAAGCCACTCAGGCCATGTACGATTTGGGCATTGAAATCGAAGAGCTGGTTGACAGGGAACTTGACGCAGGCTTGGGCAATGGCGGCTTGGGGCGGTTAGCGGCCTGTTTTATAGACAGTTGCGCGACCTTGCAATTGCCGGCCCTGGGTTATGGTTTGCGTTATGAATACGGCATGTTTACCCAAACGATTGTCAACGGCGAGCAGGTCGAAAAGCCGGATCACTGGTTGCGCTACGGCAATGTCTGGGAAGTTGAGCGGCTGGAATATTCGCTACGCATCAAACTTGGCGGACATACCGAAATACAGACCGATGAACAAGGCAATCAGCGAGTCTGCTGGATCAGCACCAATGATGTGTTGGCTGTCCCTTTCGACACGCCGATACCGGGGTTTAAAAACAATACCGTCAACACGTTGCGTTTATGGAAAGCCGTGGCGACGGAGGAGTTTAACCTGGATGAATTCAACGCCGGCGATTATGCCGAATCGGTCGCCGCAAAAGTTACCGCAGAACACATTACCATGGTGCTGTATCCCAATGACGCCAACGAAAACGGCAAGGAATTAAGATTGCGCCAGCAATATTTCCTAGCTTCCGCGAGCTTGCAGGATGTTATCTCTCATTGGATCAGGCAACATGGAAACGATTTTAGTCATTTTGCGAAGAAAAGCTGTTTTCAGTTAAACGACACCCATCCGAGCATCGCCATTGCCGAACTGATGCGCCTGCTAATGGATGTGCATGGCCTGTCATGGGCTTCAGCTTGGGAGATTACCCGGCAAACCATGGCTTATACCAACCACACCTTGCTGCCTGAAGCGCTGGAAAAATGGCCGGTCGGGCTGATGCAAAAATTATTGCCGAGGTTGATGGAGATTATCTTTGAAATCAACGCTCATTTTATGTCGGAAGTTGCCGCGCGTTGGCCCGGCGATAAAGCCAGATTGAATAGAATGTCGATCATCGAGGAAGGCGCCGAGCAGCAGGTTCGCATGGCTTATCTTGCGATAGTCGGCAGTTTTTCGGTCAATGGCGTGGCCCAATTGCATTCCCAACTGCTGCAACAGGGCCTGTTTTGCGACTTTTACGAATTATGGCCGCACAAGTTCAACAACAAGACCAACGGTGTGACCCCGCGCCGCTGGCTGGCTTCTTGTAACCCGGAATTAGCCGCGCTGATAACCGAGACAATTGGTGACGGCTGGATAACCCATCTGGATGAATTAAAAAAACTGGAGTCCTTTGCCGAAGATGCCGGGTTCCGGGATCGCTGGCGCACTATAAAACAACATGCAAAACAACGCCTGGTCGCACACAATAAAAAATATCAGGACATCGATTTAAATCCGAATGCACTGTTCGATGTACAGGTTAAACGCATCCACGAATACAAGCGGCAGATATTAAACGTGCTGCATGTCATTCATCTATACGATCGCATTAAGCGCGGCGAGACAACAAACTGGGTTGCACGTTGCGTGTTGATTGGCGGCAAGGCAGCGCCCGGTTATGCGATGGCAAAAAAAACCATTAAACTGATTAATAATGTCGCCCAGGTTATTAATTCGGATCCCGAGGTAGACGATAAGCTGATTCTGTGTTTTTTGACGGACTATCGGGTTTCAGCGATGGAAATTATTTGCCCTGCGGCCGATCTTTCCGAGCAGATTTCTACCGCAGGCAAAGAGGCTTCCGGCACCGGCAATATGAAGCTGATGATGAACGGCGCTTTAACTATCGGCACATTGGATGGTGCTAATATTGAAATAAGGGAAGAAGTCGGCAATGAAAACTTTTTTCTGTTCGGCTTGACCGAAGAGCAGATCGAAGCAAGGCGTGAGCATTACGAACCGACAGCTATCATCGATCAGGATGAGGATTTGCAAAGGGTGATGAATCTATTGGAAAGCGGGCATTTCAACCAGTTTGAACCGGGCATCTTCGACGAGCTGATTGCATCGATTAAAAGCAAGTATGACCCATGGATGACAATCGCGGATTTCAGGAGCTATATCGACGCGCAAAAACGGGTGGAATCCGCCTATCAGGATAAAGACCATTGGACCCGGATGAGCATATTAAACTGTGCAAACAGCGGCAAATTTTCCACGGACAGAACCATCAGCGACTATAACCGGGAGATCTGGAAATTGGAGCCAGTGCCTGTGCAATATCCCTGATAAATCAATTGGTAACTACTCGCAATAAATAAAATATCTGGTTATTAAATACAATGGAACGCAGATGAGTATGATTAAACTAAGCTTTTTTATGAATACTCTGCGTTTATCATATTCATCTGCGTCATCAGCGTTCCATTTTTGGCTACAAAGTGATTGTAGTGGTTAGTTTTTTGCGAGTTACCTTGCCGCCATATTGTTGTTGATGACAGCCAAGCTTGCGCTGTACTATGCAGCTCCCGATTAACTACCTGAAGCCATTATGAAGCCAGACAGCGCCGCCATTAGAAAACGATACGACCGGATTGCTCCCTATTTTGAAGGCATGGAAGCGGTCATGGAAGGACTGTTTTTTAGAAGCTGGAGGAAGAGATTATGGGCCAAAGTCGAAGGCCATCATATTCTTGAAGTTGGCGTAGGGACGGGCAAAAATTTCGATTATTACCCCAAGGATGCCAGAATAACCGCGATTGATTTTAGCGGGCAAATGCTAAAGCAGGCGGAGAAAAAACGCGACAGGAAAAATGTCAATGTTGAGCTGGAGCTGATGGACGTTCAGTCGTTATATTTTGCCGATAACAGTTTCGATACGGTTATTTGCTCTTTTGTGTTTTGTTCAGTGCCGTTACCGATAAAAGGATTGAAAGAGCTTTACCGTGTCTGCAAGCCGGGCGGACAGGTTTTATTGCTGGAACATGTGATAAGTTCAAACCGCATGGTTGCAGCGGTCATGAACTTGCTTAACCCTGTCGTTGTCAGTCTATTCGGAGCCAATATTAACAGAAACACTGTTAAAAACGTTAAAGCCTGCGCTTTTACCTCGGTGAATGTCGATGAACGTAGCGGCGACATTATCAAGCTGATTGAAGCCAGAAAATAGCGGAGAATTTCATACGTAGGGCGTGCCGTGCGCGCCTTAGCTCCCAAGGCGCGCACGGCATGCCCTACAGCGGATGTCTTTATACCAGGCGGAAAAACAAAAACATCATACGTTTTGTTAGAAATCATAAGGCCCAACCGGCATGAAACTTTTTAACTGGATAGCCGCCAAATTGGGTAAAATACAGTCAATTTTTGGATTAGTTATATTTAAGTGAAGCCACAATTAGAAAATTTGGTACAGACGCCGATCCCGACCAAACACGGCGAATTTATACTGCATTATTACAGCAATACCATTGATGACAAGGAGCATGTAGCCCTGGTTAAAGGCGATGTCGCGGACAAGGAAAATGTGCCGGTGCGCATCCATTCCGAATGTTTTACCGGCGATGTATTAGGTTCAAGGCGTTGCGACTGCGGCGAGCAGCTTGATATGGCGATGCAAATTATCGATAAAGCCGGTTTCGGCGTGTTGATTTATCTGCGTCAGGAAGGGCGCGGCATCGGCTTATTGAAAAAACTACAGGCTTATAATTTGCAGGATCAAGGCATGGATACCGTCGATGCAAACATCCATTTGGGCCATCTTGCCGACGAAAGGGAATACGGCATTGCTGCGTTAATGCTGGAAAACCTGAACGTAAAGTCCATAGAACTGATCACCAACAACCCCAAGAAAATAGAAGAGCTGAAAAAGCTCGGCATTAACGTGGCTGGCCGCATTCCGGTCGAGGCCGTGGCTCACGAAGACAATGTCGGTTATTTAAAAACCAAAGCAAAAAAAATGGCGCACATGCTGTTTGAACCGAAAAAGAGCTGAATTAGATCTTCCAGGTTTTAAAAACCTGGAAGATCTGAATACTCTAAGGCCTTGATTACCTTAACACCGTTTCAACCAGTTTTACCCAATAAGCCGTGCCGACCGGCAATATCCGGTCATTAAAATCATAGTGCGGGTTATGCAGCAGACAGCCGTTTTCGGAAGAGCCGTTGCCTATCCAGATATAACAGCCCGGTTTTTCCTGCAACATAAACGCAAAGTCTTCCGAGCCCATGCAAAGTGCTGGTTGTTGGTCGACACAATCCTTTCCGGCCACTGCCATCGCAACTTGTAGCGCCAGTTCCGTTTCCGCTTTCGCATTAAAAGTCACCGGATAGCCCGGATTTTCCGGATTGAATTTGATCTTTGCGCTGACCTCAAAACCCTCGCAGATAGCATTGACCAAGCGGGTGATTTTATCGGCAATGATTTTTTGAGCCTCACTGCTAAAGCAGCGAAAAGTCCCTCTTAACAGCACCGATTCCGGCAGCGCATTCCAGGTATTGCCCGCATGGATCTGGGTAATGCTGACTACCGCCGGATCGATCGGATTAACCGTTCGGCTGACAATGGTCTGCAATGCGGTAATCAGCTTGGCGGATGCAACTATCGCGTCATTGCCCAAATGCGGCATTGCGGCATGGGTTGCTTGCCCAGCGATAATAATTTCAAAACAGTCGAATGACGCCATCATCGCGCCGGATTTAACCGCGAAATGCCCCGGCGGAATATCGGGGAAATTATGCAACCCAAAAACGCAGTCGGCCGGGAATTTCTCAAACAGGCCGTCATCGATCATCCGTTTGGCTCCCGCGCGCCCTTCCTCGGCTGGCTGAAAAATAAAATACACCGTGCCGCTAAAGTTGCGATGCTCGGCTAAATAGCAAGCCGCCCCCAGCAGCATCGCCGAATGGCCGTCATGGCCGCAGGCATGCATTTTTCCGTCGTGGCAGGATTTGTGGGCAAAAGAGTTCTGCTCCTGAATAAACAAAGCATCCATATCGGCCCGCAAAGCGATTTTTTTGTCGCCGCTTCCGGCAGTAAGCGTAGCCACAACACCAGTTTCGCCTAATCCTTGATGAACTTCCAAGCCGAAACTCGCCAGCTTATCGGCAATAAATTTCGCCGTTTGGGTTTCCTCAAAAGCAGTTTCAGGAAACCGGTGCAGATGATGCCGCCATTCGCGCATTTGTGCGTACAACTGTTGTATATCGTTTGCTCTAGACATGGAAACTCAAGTGAATTGATAGTGATGACTATGCTACAACTAAGTTTTGATGAAAAGTAAGAATTTTATCAATTCCACGGCGGAGAGAGGGAATAAGGAAGCGCACAGGCTGCGGGTAATGCGCTTCGCCGCGGCCAACACATTCTATCAAGCTAATTTTCTCCCGTGTTCAACCGGTACCCCACCCCTGCTTCAGTCAGTAAATAGTGTGGCCGGGCAGGGTCGGATTCAATCTTATGCCGCAACTGTCCCATGTAGATTCGCAAGTAGTGGCTGTGCTCGATGTAAGAAGCGCCCCAAACTTTTTCCAGCAATTGCCGATGAGTCACCACGAAACCGGCGTTGCGCACTAATACGCTGAGCAAGCGGAATTCTGTCGGCGTTAAGTGAACTTCCTGTTCGCCGACAAAAACCCGCCGCCGGGTTAATTCTATTTTCAGTTCATCAACCTGAAAACACTCCTGAGCGCCGCCACCTGGCAACTTGGCAACGCGCCTGAGCAAGGCTTTAATGCGGGACATCAATTCCGCGGTGCTGAACGGTTTGGTCAGGTAATCGTCGGCGCCGTTGTCCAGCGCTTGGGTAATATCGTTTTCTTGGTCGCGAGCCGAAAGCACTATGATAGGCAGCTCGGACCAAGTGCGCAGACGGCGGATGACTTCCTGTCCATCGATATCCGGTAATCCTAAGTCAAGAATAAGCAAGCCGGGCTGACGGTTGCGGGCGGCGGTCAAGCCCTCGCGTCCGCCGGTAACAGCAAGCACCGTATAATCCTGGCTTTCCAACGCGGTAGTCAGCAACGGCCGGAGCTGTGGGTCATCTTCAATCAGCAAAAGTAGTGGGCCTGTGGTTTTCATGGTGTCAGCCTTTCTCTTCCGAATCGATAGTCGGGGCTGCTTCCAACACGGGAAGATGCAGTTGAAACACCGCTCCGCCTATGCTGCGGTTGGTTGTGTGAATTTCACCGCTGTGGGCTTCGACAATGGCGCGGCAAATGGGCAAGCCCAAACCGACGCCGCTTTGCGCGCTTTCTGTGTGAATTCGAAAAAATTTGTCGAAAATCTTTTCCTGCAAGTCCTCAGGAATTCCCAATCCTCTGTCCGCCACGGCTATCGACAATCCGAACGGGGTGGTTTCAACCGAAATGTCGATAGGCAATCCGGACGGCGAATATTTGTCGGCATTATCCAGCAAATTCACTATGACTTGTTGCAACAATACCGCATCGACATAAACCAACGCCTGCCCATCCGGCATAGACACATTGACTTGCCGGCCTTTCAGTTTCTTGTCGAGCCGTCGTAACGCACTACCGACAACTTCTTCCGGTGCGCACCACTGCCGGTTGAGCACTACTTCGCCGGCTTCCAGCCGCGCCATTTCCAGGATTTTGATGGTCAGGTCGGACATACGCTGAGCTTCCTCACTGATTGCGCTCGCCAATTTTCTTTTCCTGTCTTCGTTCAAATACCCTCTATCCGTTTCCAATGTACTGGCGGCGCAGACGATGGCCGCCAGCGGCGTTCTTAAATCATGGGAAATACTGCTGAGCAGGGAATTACGCAAGGTTTCCGCCTGCATTTTCAAGGTCGCGTCCTTGGCTTGTTCCGCTAAGCTGGCTCTTTCTAAAGCGTGGCTGATTTGATTGATAAAAGCGCCTAAAAATTGGCGCTGTTCGGGAAGGAATATTCGACGCGGATTGACGGACTCAAGCACCAGTACTCCAATGGTTCCTGTTGAGCCGGTCAGGGGCATGTATAGAGCTTTTTCATTAGAAAAGGTATCGATGCTATTGCTTTCCATCTGCCCGTGGTTGAAGACCCGCCGAGCCATGCCCAAATCGGCGCCTTGTAAAGAAATGTCCAAGGGCGGTTCATTGGGATAACATACAAGCCCGTTGCGGTCGGGAAATAAAAACGTGTTTCGTCCACCGAATTCGGCATAGAGATGATGCACGCCGATTTCGATAATTTCTGTTTCCAAACGGGCTTCGGCTAACTCCTTGCTCAATCGATAAAGGACCGACGCTCGCCGCTCCCTCTGTTCGGCCACGCGGGCCTGGTGGCGGACGTTTTCCGCCAACTTGCTGGTCACCGTACCAACCACCATCGTTACCGCCAGCCCGGCCAGGTTTTCCGGCTCGGCGATTGCGAAGGAAAAAATCGGGGGAGCGAAGAAATAGGCGAAGGCGGCGGCGTTAGTCAATGATGCCAGAATAGACGGCCAAAAACCGAACCGAATGGCGACAAAAAATACCCCCAGCAGATAAAACATCAGAATATTGCTGGTCGTGAGTATTTCTCGAAACGGCCAGTCGATTAATGTCAATAACAGCGGAATGGCGATGCCCCAAAGCCAGTGTCCATGGGAGGGCGATTCGCTATGCTGATAGTCGGAAGGCTTTTCTGTCGTTTTTCTAGTAGATTTCAAGAGAGTCTGCTCTATACATAAAATCACTGCGAAGTCGCAAAGGCTTTGCTCATGTGTTCCGTGAGCTTGTTGTCGGCATCGTAAATGAGCAGCACTTTGAGCTGCTCCGCCTCCGCAATTCTAGCCGCTTCCGTTTCTCCCATACAAGGGCGAGGCACAGGTATGTGCCGAGTGATTAAAGCGGCAACCGGGTCGCCTGCTGACTCGCGCCTTCCTGGCGCTCGCACTTCGTGCGCCTTTGGCGTCCCAATCCGCTCCCATCGGATTGGTCTTTGATTGCTTTCTTTTCGATTGTACAGATGCAGGAGGTAGAATCGCGTCTGAAACAGCGATCGAGAGCACCAACAGTAAGCGCTTTAGGCGATGCAGGACAGAAAAATGCTCCTGCATTTTCTGCATTCATTACATCCATGTAACTTAGCAGTTGCCGAGGCGCAAAAGAAAGTAACTCGCCTTCGGGTGCGAGAACCCGATTCAAATAATCGTCGCGTTAGCGACTCCAAATCAGGATAAATTCTATCAACCGCATAACATCAGATCTTAACTGCAATGATTTCATCACGGGGGGCTCTTCAAAATTGAATGACTGCGTCGACTCCCAATAAAACTTGATCGGTCCGTTGTCCTCCGTCAAAAGGGGCGATTTGTGCCTGGCTCCAGTCGTAACGCACTTCAGGGCGGATCATCAACCAGCTCTTGGGTTTCCAGTTCACTCCGGCGGTCATCGCGTAATAGTTGGCGGCACCTGCCGAATAGCGAACCCCGTTGTGATCCCGGAACCATTCGCCACGCACACCCAGTCCCCACGTATCGGCCACCTGATAGGTCAGGTATTGGACGATGGAATACCACTCGGCATTTTGTCCTTGAGCAACGGCATTCTGCTGGGTTCCCCGGTCATGTTGGAGTACGTAATGCCATTTCCCGAGGTCTTGCTGGAGAATCGCCGAATAATACACCAGCTCGGAACTCTGGCTTTTGTAGACATCGCCTTGCAACACCGAAAAAGAAACCGTGGTGCCGGTCTTGGCATTGTTCCAGGTCAGTCCGCTCGTATGGCTCATGGCGCCTAAATCCCGGGCGAAATTGTCGGCACCGGTTATCGCCCCGAGGTTTAAGCTCCATTGATCGTTCAGTGCATAGCTAAACAGTGCGCCCGTCGCGGTAAAAGGGGAGGACTTGAAGCTGTAGGAGTGCGAAGAAAAGAAATTCAGTGGCGATGGCACCGACTCATAACCGATGATGCCGTAAAAATGGCCGAATTTTCCGCTCAAGCCGTTACCGATCGGAGCAAAGACTTCCACGTAAGCCTGCGGCAGGGCGATGTCGTAAAAACGCAGGTCGCGTTGGCTGATCAAACCCATGTCCCAATGGCCGGTTGCTTGGGTATAGCGGCTATCCGTGCCGAACATGAAGTCGAAGCGTCCGCCGACATCCCAGGTTGGGCCTTTGACGACGGCTTTTTCCAAGAATAGGTTCAACTGGTACAAATGAAACTCGCCGCTTCGGTCGGTCATGGATACCGGACCGTTATTACTATCCGTGGGATCATCGGTGTTATAGTTGATGCCGCCCGCCGCCCAGCCGCCGAGATTCAGTCCATAAGCGTGCAGTCCGGTCCAACTGGACGCATCTTTTCCGGACAGTTCGGAAATCAACCCAGTAGGTGTGTCGTTTGCACTGGCTACATTACTTAGTATCAAAACACTGCAAACACCTAATAAGCAGTTTCGTACGAACATTAGAATCTGCCGCCATTTATAAAAAAAAGCGTAACGATACTGGCGAAAAAACCTAATAAAATGGCAGGCATCCAACGTAAATGCAGGGTAAAGGTATAGCCTTCGCCTTCTTCCATATTGCCTTTCATTAATCCCAATACATGTAACGCCGGTGCGGAACCGATCGCCAATAAACTACCGCCGACACCCAAGGTCAAGGTTAATAATAACCATTGTCCAATTGGAAGGTTGGGATGCATATTTAACACGGCAAACATCAATGTGCCGTTATCAATGGACGAGGATGATAAACCAATTAAGATATTTGCTACGGTAGGACTGATTTCGGTGAACAAATAATGCGCCATCGCATCTAAATAACCTAAAAAGTTCAGTGCGCCGACGATCATCATAGCACCGTAGAAAAATAACAAAGTATCCCAATCGACACCGGCAATACACTTAAAAACATCGAAACCTTTATTCGAATCGCTGGTTTCTTGTGTTTCAGGTATTAAAAAATGGCTCAATTTTTCAGATTTAGTTAAATAATAAGCAAAGAATTGTAATAACGCTAAACCCAGCATCATTCCCGCTATCGCGGGCATATCGAGAAAGACGTTCGATAAAATGGTCATGCTGAAGGTGAGGATAAATATAAAAATAACCCGCTTGCTGCCGCGTTTTAAAACAGGCGTTTCTTTAGAAAAGGCAGGCGTTTCTTTAGTAACTGCAAAGTGCATGATGGATGCAGGCACTAAAAAGTTCACTATACAGGGAATCGTTAAAGTAAAAAACTGGATGAAATGCAGTGCGTTTTGTTGCCAAACGAAGAAGGTGGAAATGCCGCCTAAAGGACTTATAGTACCGCCTGCATTCGCGGCAACCACGGCATTCAAGCCTGCTAATCCCACAAATTTAGGGTTACTTTTCCCTATCACCAATATGATATATCCCATCAACAAGCCTACCGTCAAACTGCTGATAACCAGGGATAGTAAAAAAGCCAACACACCGGTAATCCAAAATAATTGCCGATAACTGTACTGTCTATTGGCTAATGCAATGCGCAAAGCGTCGAAAATGCCCCGCTCGGTCATGACATTTAAAAAAGTCATCGACACCGTAATAAATAGAAACAACTCCGCATAAGCCGTTAAATTACTTTGGAAAACGGTGGCGACATTTTTTGCTGTCCCATATTCCACGCTATAAAAAACAAATATGGCGAACCAGATTAATGCTGAACCTAATACCATGGGTTTTGCTTTACTCATTTGATGCAAATCTTCGGTCATTGCGATGGCATAGGCAATGACAGTGACCGCAACGGCAAAATAACCGATAAAATGGTTTTTTAAATCCAATTGTTGCGTCACGTCTTCCGCAAAAGCGAAGTCAGGTAAAAGCAAAAGAACTGTTAAAGCAAAAAAATGACGAACGTTGATGAGGTGGGTAAATTTTTTCATTTGAACTGGCTTATGATTTTAAACTAGCGGGAATATCGTTAAGGTTTTGTTGTGTTCAGTGCGGGGTCGGGGGTTGCGCCGTTCAAATTTTGTTGATTCAAGGGAAAGCTTTTCTGTTTGGCGAGATCCAAAACTGGAAACAAAAAATAGAATGTCCATCTGTCAATTCTTCTATTGAATTTCAACGATGGTTTTATGGTAGGGTTTTTAAAGTAAATATTTCGTAACGATATGTTTACTGATAGGAAACGGATTGTTGCGCTAATGGAAGCAATCTATGGCTATAGTTTGAATAAAGTTTTGCGATTATTTGACTAAGCCGCGGTATTGATTAACCGAATATTAAGCGTGGGCTAGCGACTTAAGGCTTAACGGGGCTGGTGTTTTTAAATTGGACAGCGTGAAAAATTACTGATTAGGTCGGGATACCCGAAATAACATCACTGTATTTAATTTGCCCTGTGTTGTCCTTCTTTTATGCGCGGCCATTGGCTGCGATAGCTCATTTTGGTTCAGAAAAATGTATAGCGGCGTGTTCAAAATTTACAATTTTTTTACAGCGCTTTTTATATTATGTAGCCAATTGCTTGATGATCAGTTTTGCATGGCCGGTTGTTTTTGAAATCAATAAAGCATCGATTGGGCCGGGATTAATTCAAGCGGTTTCTTTACAGTTTTACGAGGCGCTTTTATGAATAGCAAGTTTGTTAAAAAAGTTTTGATCTTGGTGTCGAGTCTTATGGCTCAGACTGTATTGTCAAACATAGCCCATTCAGCAGATCTATCGGGATTAAAACCCGGAGCGGTCGACAGAGTGGATACGAATACGACCGATGGTCGCTATGCATTACCTCCCAGTAAGGTTAATATCGAACCCTGCCAACGGAAGGCGTTGCTTTTACATCCGGGAACGGTTGAGAAACAACAAATATTACATCGGCATGGAGCATTTTTGGCGCAATATGCAATACAGGCGCACGACGGTTCGGAATGGGTCGTACTGTGCGATTTGGCAGATGGGAATGTCATCCGTGAGCAGAAGCTGGTCGATGATGCACTATGATGGGCTTTCCGGCGATTGGCTTGGATCGATTTTAGGAATCTTGTTCATGCCGGATAGTGGAAAAATAGGTGTTGATTAGCAGTTGATTACAAACCTTAATATAGCCAGCTCGGATAAACTTTTGATGCGACGATTTAACTGAGGACATTGGCAATAATTAAAATCTAATTGTGTTTTAGTGCCTGTAAAATACAAACTTAATTATTATTTGCCAAATTCAAAGGAACCTATGATTTTCAATTTCCACCCGTCTTTAGTGTTCACCAAAGACGCTGCAAGATGGCTCACGATACTGACTTTATGCAGCTTGCAAGGCTGCTTTTCACCGATGGCGCTGGACCACGCGGTCATCGAATACGACAAGACAACCACTGACATTCTGTCCAAACAGCTGCTGTTGAATATTGCCCGTTCCCATCAGCATCAGCCCTTGCATTTCACCGGCGTTTCCAATATTGCCGCGACTTTTAATTTCCAATTTAATGCCGGGGCGACGCCGGCGTTTACCGGTGAGACCGGTTCGTTACTGACGCCGGTGTTCGGAGGCACAATGTCCGAGAACCCGACCATCAGCATCGTGCCGATCGAGGGCGAGGAGTTTACCCGCCGTTTGCTGACGCCATTTCAGGAAAACAAACTGACCATGCTGTTGCGGCAAGGTGCCGATGTGGACTTGATCCTGCGCCTGCTGGCAGGGGAGTTGCGGCTTAACGGCGGCGAACAGGGCGGCGTTTATCTGAACAAACCCGGCGATGCCGAAGGCTATCGGTTGTTTCGGCAAGCCGTGCTGCATTTGTCGTCGATCCAGGACAGACACAAGCTGTTTGTCGAACCGTTGATGTTTGACCGGCATTGGACCTTGCCGGCCGAATCGTTGACGGCGGAACAAATGGCCGCGTTGCAAAAAGAGTTCAAGATCGAATATCAGGCCGAGCATAAGCAAGTTGTACTGAGTAAGCGGGTAGCCGGGCATATTCTGCTGACCAATTACGATCCGGCGAGGTTGAGCAACGAGGAACGCATCCGTTTGCAGGAAGAAGCAGATCAAGGCGCGGCTAATGATGTCAGCGTCGATATTCGGCCCGGATATCCAGGCGGCGAATGGCCGATACACGGAGTCTTCCGCTTGCGCAGCTTTCATAATGTGTTGAATTTTATCGGCCAGTCCATCAGCGACGACCCGGAATACATCGTAGCCAAACATCCGCAAACGCCCCATGTCAGTGAAAATCCGGTTAATACCATGTCCTTGCTGGTCAGCGATAATGAACCGGGGGCGGCCGATCTGAGCGTCAAGTTCGGCGAATATTATTATGCGTTGCTGCCGGAAGTCGGCTATCAATGGAATCGCGAGGGATTCCGCTTGCTGTATCAGATTTTTCAAATGACAATGACCGACTTGGCGCAGCAGGGCGCGCCGACCATTACTATTGCTAAATAACGGGAGAAACTTTTGACAGAGCAAATTGACAACAGCATGGTCATGAAATGCGTGGCCTATCAAAACGGCGTCAGCATCGGCGATGTAACCGTCGAAGACATCAGCGAAGTGCTGCAACAGGAAAACACCTTTGTCTGGCTGGGTTTGCGCGAGGCAAACAGCGACTTGTTGGCCGAAATCCAGCGGGAATTCGGGCTGCATGATTTAGCTATCGAAGACGCCTGCAGAGCGCATCAGCGCCCGAAAATAGAGGAGTACGGCGAATCGCTGTTCATGGTATTGCATACCGCCCATCTTGCGGAAAATCAGGTCGAATTTGGCGAAACCCATATTTTCTTCGGGCCGCGTTTTTTGGTAACGGTCAGGCACGGGGCTTCGCGCAACCACAGAAAAGTCAGGGAACGTTGTGAGGCCATGCCGCAGCAACTGGCCAAAGGGCCCGGATTTGCGTTGTATTCGATCATGGATTTTATCGTCGATAACTATGTGCCGGTTATCGACGGTTTACAGGAGCGGTTCGAGGTGCTGGAGTCGGCAATATTTGAATACCGGCCCAGCCGGCAGACCATAGAAGGCCTTTACGAACTAAAGCGCGAGTTGTTGCAGCTGGAAAGCGCGATTAATCCGGTCATCGATATTTGCAATGAACTGATGCGTTTTCATAGCGGGCTTATTCCCAAGGATGTGCAGGTGTATTTTCGCGATATTGCCGACCACATCAAACGCATCGACCAGGCGATTCACGGCATGCGCGAGATGTTGTTCGCGGTGATGCAGGTGCATCTGACTTTTGAAACGGTGCGGCAAAACGAAGTCGTCAAACGGCTGGCCGGCTGGGGAGCGATCCTGGCGATACCGACCATGGTGTTCAGCTGGTACGGCATGAATTTCCGGCACATGCCGGAGCTGGATTGGGAATACAGCTATCCGGCGGTGGTCGGCGGCGTAGCGCTGGGTAGCCTGCTGCTGTATTTGCGCCTTAAGAGGTCGGGCTGGCTGTAATTTTAAAATATACACACGATGCGTTAGACTATCATTATGAACAGTGTCGTCCTGATCCCAATCAACTGTTGTCCCTGCGGAAGGTTGAGCGTACTCTAATCTGCCGCTTAGCAGTGTTGGGAGCGTACCTTGCTCGGGACAAGCGAAGCGCTGGTCATTTCTTGCTCGCAAGGCAAAAAGTCCTTGCTTTATCTCTATCCTAAAAATAATTAAGGGAATATTCATGACACAACGAATCTTGTACTTTTTAACGCCAGGTGAAAACATCAGCCCATTCGATGTCACTCTAGCCGCCGATGCCGGCTTTGATATGGTGGTGCCGCTGACTAAAATTGAAGCTAAGAATGTAGCGGCTGTCGTTCAGGATGCTATTTTCTGCCGCCCTCCCAAACGTTTCAACGATACCGGTATTTTTATCGGCGGGCGCGACGTTCATATGGCGACAGATATGTTTCAGAGCGCCAAAAAAGCGATGGTCGATCCTTTTCAAGTGGGTGTATTTGCCGATCCCAACGGCGCTTATACCACTTCTGCGAGCGTGGTCGCGCTGGTTGCCCGGGTTCTTGAAGAGCATTGCAACATGGATTTAGCCGGACGCAGGATTGCCGTGTTTGGTACCGGCCCGGTCGGTATTTGCACGGCGATCCTGGCCGCGAAACAAGGTGCAAAAGTCAAACTGTGCCAATTGCTGGCAGATGATGACAGACGGGAGGCGCTAAACTTTTGCCAGCGTTATGAGGTCAATGTTGAATGGGTTTCCGCCCAGACCAACACCGAAAAAACGGACGAAGTTGCCGACGCCGAAATTATTATTTGTGCGGCAAGAGCCGGTGTGCGTATTCTGGAAGGTTCATTGAGAAATGCAAAAAAACTGTTGGTAGTGGCGGATACCAATGCAGTTCCTCCCAGTGGCGTATTGGGTGTGGGTTTGCATGATATGGGGGTCGCTGTCGAATATGCTCACGGCAGTTTCCGCAGTATCGGCCCGCTGGCCATCGGTAACTTGAAGTATAAGGTACAATTCGGTTTGTTTGAAGAAATTCAAAAATCCAGCAAAGCGGCGCTGATTGATTTTCCTGAAGCTTACGCGTTTGCGTTGTCTTTGCTGGAAAAACAGGCGTAAAAATTGCCAAAGTAGTTTTACAGGCGGGCGCAGTTAAGATTTAGCAAGGTAAGTGTTCGTCCAATAGTGTCAGCTTAAGCCGTTCGTGTTTCCAACCCGAACGGTTTCCCAAAAAGGGCTTTAACGGAAAATTTTGTCCGCAAATATAGCCTTTGCATAGTTGTGGCATAACCATAACAATTCCATTCAACGACAGCGGCAAATTCAGCTGTCTTGAGCCGGCCGGCTCGATGCTGAGCGGTAGCGATTTTTACAGTTTTTTTATAATAACAGCGCTATATTAATTGTTCAGAATATCCATAAAAGAGAGGTAGTCATGACCTTTATCTACGGCTTGAGCAGTTTGCTCGCATTCGCATTATTCATCTATCTGCTGGTGGCGTTGTTTTACCCGGAGAAATTCTAATGACGGCAAACGGCCTATTGCAAATCACTTTATATTTTGTCGTCCTGTTGCTGTTGGCTAAACCTTTGGGTATTTATATGGCGGCGGTGTATGAAAATCGCCCGGTATTTCTTAAGCGCATAGTGGCGACTTTGGAAGTAGGATTTTATCGTTTGAGCGGCGTAAAGCCGGAACAAGAAATGCGCTGGAGTGAATACGCAGCAGCCCTGCTCTGGTTTAACCTGTTCGGCGGACTGGCGGTATTTGCATTACAAATGCTGCAAGCCTATCTCCCGCTGAACCCGCAACAATTGGGCAATGTAACGGTCGATTCGGCATTCAACACTGCGGTCAGTTTTGCCACTAATACCAATTGGCAGGGTTACGGCGGCGAGACGACGATGAGTTATTTAACCCAGATGCTGGGGTTGAGTGTGCAAAACTTTGTTTCCGCGGCCACCGGCATGGCGGTTTTGATCGCGATGATACGCGGTTTTCAGCGCACTCATGCGGACGGTATCGGCAACTTCTGGGCGGATTTGACGCGCGGTATTTTATACATCCTGCTGCCGCTATCGTTTGTGCTGGCGCTGATGTTGGTTGGGCAAGGCGTGGTGCAAACCTTCAAGCCTTACCCAACCGTTCCATTGGTTGAGCAGGGTAGGGCGGACAATGCTGTTCTGTCCGCCATTGATGAGCTATCTGTTAGTGGGAACGAAGATCAGGTACTCACGCAAACCTTAGCAGTAGGTCCTGCGGCCTCGCAAATCGCTATCAAACAACTGGGCACGAACGGCGGCGGTTTTTTTAACGCTAATTCGGCGCATCCTTTCGAAAACCCAACACCGTTATCCAATTTTTTGGAAATGCTGGCTATCTTGCTGATACCGGCAGCGCTGTGCCACACCTTTGGCACGATGGTCGGCGATCCGCGCCAGGGCTGGGCAATTTTGGCTGCAATGACGCTGGTATTGCTCAGCTTGCTATTTATCACAGCCGGTCTTGAACAAGGCGGCAACCCGGCACTGGCTGCACTTGGGGTTGAGCAAAGCGTTAGCGCTGACCAGTCCGGCGGCAACATGGAAGGCAAAGAAACGCGTTTCGGTATCGTCAATTCCGCGATATGGGCGACTGCGACTACCGCGGCATCGAACGGTTCGGTCAATTCCATGCACGATTCTTACACGCCGTTGGGCGGCCTAATTCCGATGTGGCTGATTCAGCTCGGTGAAGTCATTTTCGGCGGCGTCGGTTCAGGCCTTTACGGGATGCTGATTTTTGCGTTGATCGCCGTATTTGTTGCCGGTTTGATGATAGGCCGCACACCAGAATATCTCGGTAAAAAAATCGAAGCTTTCGAGATAAAAATGGCGGCTATCGTTATTTTAATCCCGGCTTTTTTTATTCTGGGCGGGACGGCGTTGACAGTCATGGTGGAAGCAGGAAAAACAGCAGTTGCCAATCCCGGCGCACACGGATTTAGCGAAATTCTTTATGCATTTTCTTCGGCTGCGGGCAACAACGGCAGCGCTTTTGCAGGGCTAAGCGCCAATTCGCCGTTTTATAACATAGCCTTGGCTGTCACGATGCTGGCCGGCCGCTATGGGATCATTATCCCGGTGCTTGCTATCGCCGGATCATTGGCGGCAAAAAAGACCGTGCCGACTACCGTCGGCACTTTGCCTACGCATACGCCGTTGTTTGTGATGTTGCTGATCGGCACTGTGATTTTGGTTGGCGCGTTGACTTTTGTACCCGCGTTGGCATTAGGGCCGGTGGTTGAGCATTTAATCATGAGTACAGTTCCGTAGGCCGGAATAAGCGGGTTCGAGCAATAGCGGGAACTGGCGTTGCCTACATGGATGTAGGTAAGGGGCGTGAGCAGGAGCGGAAGCTTTTCCGGCAAATATCTATAACAAATCTGCCGTAGGGCGTGCCGTGCGCGCCTTGACGATCTTAAGGCGCGCACGGCACGCCCTACGACAGGATACAGTTGTCCTGCTTGGTTTTTCGTGTCTTTCGTGCTGTTCGTGGATAAATATTTAATCTTCGTAGCGAATATAAATTTCAGCAATAAGAGAACAGTCTATGAGCAAGAAACTTCATACACAACAGCTGCTTAGTCGTCAGGTACTGCTGGATGCGCTAGGCGATGCCTTATGCAAACTGGTCCCCCAGCAACAATGGAAAAATCCGGTCATGTTCGTTGTCTATATCGGCAGTTTGCTGACCACCGGGCTATGGCTATGGGCGTTGTATTCCGGCGGCAATGCGTCGACCGGCTTCATGCTGGCCGTGACCTTCTGGTTGTGGTTCACAGTGTTGTTTGCCAATTTCGCGGAAAGCGTCGCCGAAGGCCGCAGCAAGGCACAGGCGGCGTCATTGCGCAGCGCCAAGCGCGATATTATGGCGAAAAAGCTGGATGAACCGCATTACAGCCTCGATTACGCAAAAGTCACCAGCGCATCATTACGGCGCGGCAACATTCTGCTGATTGAAGCGGGCGATTTTGTTCCCGCCGACGGCGAAGTCATCGAAGGCACTGCCAGCGTTGATGAAAGCGCTATTACCGGAGAAAGCGCGCCGGTCATTCGCGAGTCGGGCGGCGATTTCTGTTCTGTAACCGGCGGTACGCGGGTATTGTCAGACTGGCTGGTGGTGCGGGTCATTGTCAATCCCGGCGAGGCGTTCCTGGATAGGATGATTGCGATGGTCGAAAGCGCATCGCGGCAAAAAACGCCTAATGAAATAGCCCTGACTATTTTACTGGTGGCATTGACGTTGATTTTCCTGCTGACTACCGTGACGCTGCTGCCGTTTTCGCTATACAGCGTCGAGATCGCCAAATCCGGGACGCCGGTGTCAATCACCGTACTGGTGGCGCTATTGGTGTGCCTGATTCCTACCACTATCGGCGGTTTGTTATCCGCTATCGGTGTTGCGGGTATAGGCAGAATGATGCAGAAAAACGTTATCGCCACCTCGGGACGGGCCATTGAAGCGGCTGGCGATGTGGATGTGTTGCTGCTGGATAAAACCGGCACGATTACGCTGGGTAACCGTCAAGCCTCGGCCTTTTTACCGATTGGTTTGACCACCGAAAAAGAGCTGGCCGATGCCGCGCAATTGGCGACGCTGGCTGACGAAACGCCCGAAGGCCGCAGCATCATTATTCTTGCCAAGCAGAAATTCTCGATTAGGGAGCGCAGTATTCATGACCTGGATGCCACCTTTGTCGCCTTTAGCGCGCAAACCCGGATGAGCGGCATCAATATCGGCGACCGCCAAATCCGCAAAGGCGCGGTCGATGCGATACGCGGCTACGTGGAAAGCCAAAATGTAAAATTCCCCGAGGAAGCGATGCGCATCGCCGATATTGTCGCGCGCCGGGGCAGTACGCCGTTGTTAGTTGTCGACGGCGGACAGGTGATGGGGGTTATTGAGCTGAAGGATACGGTTAAAGGCGGCATTAAGGAACGTTTTGGCGAACTGCGGAATATGGGCATTAAAACGATCATGATCACCGGCGATAACCGTTTGACTGCGGCGGCGATTGCGGCCGAAGCCGGCGTCGACGACTTTTTGGCCGAGGCAACGCCGGAAGCCAAGCTTAAGCTGATCCGCGAACAGCAAGCCGAAGGCCGTTTGGTGGCGATGACCGGCGACGGCACCAACGATGCGCCGGCATTGGCTCAGGCCGATGTTGCGGTGGCGATGAATTCAGGTACCCAGGCGGCAAAAGAAGCCGGCAACATGGTCGATCTGGACTCCAACCCCACCAAGCTGATCGAAATTGTCGAGACCGGCAAGCAAATGCTGATGACGCGCGGCGCGTTGACCACGTTTAGCTTGGCGAACGACTTGGCCAAGTATTTCGCGATTGTTCCGGCCGCGTTCGCCAGCACTTATCCGCAACTTGGCGCGCTCAATATTATGGGACTTAGCAGCCCGGATAACGCGATACTTTCGGCGGTTATTTTTAACGCCCTGATTATTGTTGCCTTGATTCCGTTGGCCTTGAAAGGCGTGACTTATCGGCCGCAAAACGCGGAGACATTGCTGCGCAATAACTTGCTGGTTTACGGTCTCGGCGGCGTTATCGTGCCGTTTATAGGCATTAAGTTGATCGATCTTGGCTTAACGGCGTTATCGTTCTGATTATTAGGAGATCACTGTGATTAAGCACATCAAGCCCGCTTTACTGATGCTATTGTTTTTTACCGTGCTAACCGGCATCGTCTATCCATTGGCGGTCACGCTCTTTGCACAAACCCTGTTCCCCAACCAGGCAAACGGCAGTCTGCTCGGCAGTGACGACCAGCCGCTCGGCTCCGAATTAATCGGCCAAGCGTTTACTCGCTCCGAGTATTTTTGGGGGCGGCCGTCTGCAACGTCGCCCGCTCCTTATAACGGCGGAGCATCCAGCGGTTCCAACCAAGGCCCTATCAATCCGGCGCTGACCGACGCGGTTCAGGCTCGCATCAAAGCATTGCGCGATGCTGACCCCGGCCATTCGGAAGCCGTGCCGGTGGATTTGGTGACCGCCTCGGCCAGCGGGCTTGATCCGCATATTAGCCCTGCGGCGGCGGCTTACCAAGTCAGCCGTGTTGCGCTAGCCAGACACATGCCTGTCGATAGTGTGCATGAATTGGTTGATTGTTACACGGAAGCCCGGCAATGGGGCGTATTGGGTGAACCTCGGGTTAATGTGCTGAAATTAAATTTGGCGCTGGATCAGCGTCTTAAGTAATGAATTTCCAGTAACGACCGGACTAACGCATGAACGACACTAGACCAGACCCCGATGCCCTGCTTGCCCGCGTAGAGCGTGAGGAATACCAGCGACAACGCGGACGACTTAAAGTGTTTTTCGGCGCGGCCGCGGGCGTTGGCAAAACTTACGCGATGTTGCTGGCGGCCAAAGCCAAACGCGATGAAGGCGTCGACGTGGTGATCGGGTTGGTGGAAACCCATGAGCGGCCGGAAACCGTCGCCGTATTAAAAGGCCTGGATGTATTGCCGCCCAAGCTGGTGAAACATCGCGGTACGGTACTGCGCGAATTCGATCTGGACGGCGCGCTGAAACGCCGTCCGAGCCTGATCTTGGTGGATGAGTTGGCGCACAGTAATGCTGCCGGTTGCCGTCATCCAAAACGCTGGCAGGATGTCGAAGAATTACTGAATGCCGGTATCGATGTTTACAGTACGCTGAACGTCCAGCACTTGGAAAGCCTCAACGACGATGTCAGTCAGGTAACCGGGATTCAGGTTAAGGAGACCGTGCCGGATACGGTATTCGAGCTGGCCGACGAAGTCGAATTGATTGACCTGCCTCCCGATGAATTGCTGCTGCGGCTCAAGGAAGGCAAGGTTTATCTGCCGCAACAGGCGGAGCGGGCGATGCGCAATTTCTTCCGTAAAGGCAACCTGATTGCGTTGCGTGAATTGTCCTTGCGTCTGACCGCCGATCGGGTCGATGCGCAAATGCAAAACTACCGGGACGACCACGCAATCAGCGATGTTTGGCCGGTCGGCGACCGGATATTGGTTTGCATCGGCGCCAATGCCATCGCCGAACGGCTGGTGCGCGCGGCCAAGCGGCTGGCGACCAGTCTTCATGCGCATTGGATCGTGGCTTACGTGGAAACGCCGGAACTGCAACGCTTAGCCCCAGAACGCCGCGACGAGGTGCTGCGGGTACTGCGCTTTGCCGAACAGCTAGGCGCGGAAACGGTGACCTTGTCAGGCCCTGACATGAGCAAGGAAATCCTGGGTTTCGCCAAAAGCCGCAATGTCACCAAAATCGTGCTGGGCAAACCCAGACGCCGTGGTTGGAAACGATGGCTGCTGGGCTCGGTCGTCGACACCCTGATCACCGAAGCGCATAACATCAACGTCTATTTGTTGGGTAGCCCGCGCGGCAAAGACATCGCAGAACAAAAAACGCCTAAAGAACTGCCGTTAACAAAAGTGTTGCGCCCTAATTATCCTTGGGGCCGCGCCAAGCGGCGCTGGTTAAATTTAGGCTGGGCGATGGGGATGACCGCTTGCACGAGCTTAGTGGCCTGGGCGATGTCCGGAAAATTCGAATTGGCGAATCTGGTCATGGTTTATTTGCTGGGCGTGGTTTTTATGGCGGCCCGCTTCGGCCGCGAAGCCTCCGTGTTGACCTCGGTGCTGAGCGTTGCCGCGTTCGATTTCCTGTTTGTCAATCCGGTCCATACTTTTGCGATTGCGGATGTCCAGTATTTAGTGACATTTTTAATTATGCTGCTGGTCGGCTTGATCATTAGTCATTTGACCAGCAATATGCGCTCGCAAGCCAAAGTTGCCTCGCATCGGGAACGGCGCGCCAATGTTCTTTATGCACTGAGTGAAGAACTGGCGACCAGCCGTACCGTAGCGGAAATAGCCAGAGTCGCCGCGCGGCATATTCAGGATGAGTTCGGCGGCGCCAGCGTGTTGCTGTTTCCCGACGATGACGGCCGGATAGTTTACCCTTTAGATCCGCCGGCCCCGGAGTCCCTGCGCAATTGCGATCTCAGCGTCGCGCAATGGGTTTTTGACCACGGCCAGATAGCCGGACAAGGCACCGATACTTTACCCGGAGCCGACGCAGTGTTTTTTCCGATGTCCGGTTTTCGCGGCGTGATCGGCGTGTTGGCATTACGTGCCGCCAATCTGCGCCGGGTGTTCCTGCCCGAACAGCGCCGGCTATTGGATACCTTTATCAGCCAGATTGCTCAAACCATTGAACGGGTGCGTTTCGCCGATGAGGCGCAACAAACCCAACTGCGCATGGAATCCGAGAGCTTACGAAATTCCTTGCTCAGCGCAATCTCCCATGATTTACGTACGCCGTTGGCATCCATTGTCGGTGCGGCCAGTACCCTTGTGGAAGAGGATGCCCAACTTGCTCCTTCGGATCGGAAAGAGTTAAGCCTAACCATTTATGACGAAGCATTACGTATGTCGAACTTGACCAATAATATTTTGGATATGGCTCGTCTGGACGCAGGACAGGCATCGCTGAACCGGCAATGGTACCTGTTGGACGAAATTATCGGCGGGACCTTGACGCGAATGAAGAAGAGGCTTAAAGGGCATGCCGTCAATACCAAACTGCCGGATGAGCTCTGTTTGGTGCGCGTCGATGCGGTTCTGATCGAACAGGTACTGGTCAACCTGCTGGAAAATGCCTGCAAATATACTCCGGCGGGCAGTCCTATCGACATCATCGCCGAGCTCTCCGCCCACATGCTAAAGGTCACGGTGGCGGATCGCGGCCCCGGCATACCGCCGGGAGAAGAGGAAAAATTGTTCGATAAATTCTACCGGATGCATCGTGAAGGTACGCAAAGCGGCGTCGGTCTGGGCTTGGCTATTTGTAAGGCTATCGTTATGGCGCATGGCGGCGTTATCGGCGCTGCTAACCGGCAGGGCGGTGGGGCGCAATTCTTTTTCCTGTTGCCGGTAGACGAAGCGCCGCCGCAATTGGCAGCGGAGCAGTTGCAAGATGAATAGCTCAAAACCCGTCATTGTGGTTATCGAAGACGATCCGCAAATCTGCCGCTTTTTGCGCACCAGTCTGAGCGTACAGGGATTTCAGGTGTTTGAGGCGGAAACCGGTGAACGGGGGGTAATAGAAATCGGTACCCGCAAACCGGAGCTGGTCATCCTCGATTTGGGTTTGCCGGGCATGGACGGCATAGAGGTGATCCGCAAGGTCCGCGAATGGTCGGCGGTGCCGATCATCGTACTGTCGGCCAGAAGCCAGGAAAACAACAAGATTGCCGCGTTGGATGCCGGGGCGGACGATTACCTGACCAAGCCGTTCAGCATCGGCGAGCTGCTGGCACGCATCCGAGTATCGCTACGCCACGCCGCACAGCTTGCAGGAGACAGTGTTGAAACACTGTTTTGCGTTGGCGATTTGCAGGTTGATTTATCTCGGCGCAGCGTATATATCGGTGAGCAGGAAATTCATCTGACCCCGATCGAATACCGGCTGCTGACGGTGTTGATCCGTCATGCCGGCAAGGTAATGACGCATCGGCAGTTATTGCTGGATGTTTGGGGACCTGCCTACGTGGAGCATGACCATTATGTAAGGATTTACATGGGGCAATTGCGCCGAAAGCTTGAAGCCGATCCGGCCCAGCCGCGTTACTTGTTGACCGAGGCGGGAGTGGGGTATCGGTTGGTGAGTGGGGAGTGAGTTGAGCGTGTAACTTTCGAATCAAGCCGGACGGGGCGTGTTGCTCCATTCGAAACGTTCCGCCTGTTCAGAATGTTGCCAGTTAGACCTTCCAGGTTTTTAAAACCTGGAAGGTCTGCATATCGGCATGTTTCTGAGCACGGCCCGTGGAAACGAGGGGGGATGCGGTGTACCGCAGACACTTGTGTATAACGATGAGAGCTGGAGCTTGGGAACCAGCATTCACTAAATATATTAACTTATTGGTGATAATCAGTAGAGCCAGATAAACCAATACCAAGGGGCAGACCATGATATATCCTAAGACATGCTAAGGCCATGAGGTTGAAGCCAATTGACGAGTATAGTTTAAAGGCTACACCCGCCAATTGGCGCTTTGTCACTGAAGAGGTGCGGTGGAAACCGGGTCGGTTTTATCCTTGTGTCTCAGAATGTCGGCTATTAGTAATTTACCGTCATGCCAACATTGAAAGAACGCCCCATACCAGGAACCGCGGTTCCAGGACTGCTTACTTCTCCTATATAAGTGCCGCCTAAAGGCAGGGCATAGTTTTTATCAAAAACATTGTCTATGCCGCCATCGATTCGCAAATGTTTCCAGGTATAACTGCTGCGCAGGTTAAGCAATGCGTAGCCTGCGGTTTTAGGTTCTAAGCGGACGACTTGTACATCCGTTTTAGGCGCGACTATTTGCGTTTCAATGGTATTGGACCAGCCGTCGCGTTGATGCTCAAGCGCTACCGTCGCATTGAACGGCATTTGCTGATACAGGTTGCCGCCGCTGTCGTTGTTCTTTCCTCGGACATAATTTAACCCCGTCTTACCGAAGAAGCTGCCGTATTTGACGTTTTCGAATAAGCGCTTGGACCCGGAAACATCGACGCCGAACAGATAGGCATCGAAGTTAGCCAGTTGCAGTAAATTAAAGCCGTTTGACGGGCTGGCGCAGGTCACGCCATTGCCCGGCTGGCAGAGTTTCGCATCGATATAATTTTCGATGTGGGTGTAAAAGGGCGTGATTTTGGTCTCCCAGTCTTCCTGATTGGCATCATGCCAATTGGCTGTGGCGCTGACGGTGTGCGCGACTTCCGGCTTAAGGTTTATGTCGCCGACATAGCCGTTGCCGTCACCCACCCAATTGTTCATGAACATAGACATAGGCATGGTCATCATTCCCATAGTACGTCCGCGAGACCAAGCAAAGCGCTCATAAAGATTAGGAGAACGGGTTTTCCTGGCAGCGCCTAATTCGTAAGTCTGCATGTCGTTCGGAGTGTAGCGGGTTAACGCGGTCCAATCGATATTAATGTCGGTTTGTTTCTTGTTTTGGCTGTTAACAATGCGCGCTTCGGGTGTGATTACGCCGTAGTCCATTACATCGCCGGCATTCATTTCCACAGCGCCGACGCGTGCGCCGAGTTGGGTCAGCCATTGCCGATTCCAGCGGCCTTCCCATTCGGCGAAAAGATCGATGCGATCGCGCTTGCCTGAGTTGATATTCCAGAACGGCCCCGGCCCTTGCATCATTATCATCGCGTTGGGGCCGATCGGATCCCACCAGTCGTCTAAACGATAACGCTGATACTCGCTGCCCACGGTAAGCAAATGCTTGTTGGTTACATCGATATTGGCTTTTACCGACAGGCCTTGGTTAACGCCATGCGTATCCATAGGCATATTGCGGGTTGGCCCACCCTTATCTTCAAGGAAGTTCATCTTATGCTGGGCGTCTTCATGATAAGCGCGAGTTTCGATATTACCCCAGTCAAAATTGCTTTTGGTAAAGACATTAGCAAACCAGCTGTCGTCGCCGGTCATGTCCATTCGGACATTCGGGAAAGCTTGATATGGGATGTTTTGTTGGCCGACTTTGATGACGGCAAGATGGTCGTCATTGCGCAAGGCCAGCGACAGCGATTGGTTTTCGGATTTATAGGCCGAAGAAGCCACCACATCATTACCGTTTTTGGTATTTTGGGTAGTGAAGTTTCCTCCCGCTTTGTAATTTCGTGACTGTACTGTTGAGCCCGTATACTTAAGCTCGGCATGTTCGTTTGCTATCGAGGCTGCAATATTTCCGCCTCGCGCGTCGCCGTTGGTTCGGTAAAAAGTCGAGGCTTGCCCTTTTAACAACGGCGCCGCGCCGGCTTCGGCAAATTCGGGGTCGGCTGAATTAACGCGGATAGTGCCGCCGATACTGTCGCCGCCCATGCTGACCGGTGTAATTCCGGCAAGCACCTGAGCGCTCAACACACTGGAAGGAGAAACATAAGACAGCGCAGGATTCATATGATTAGCGCAAGCCGAAATCAGATTCATGCCGTCGACTTGAACACGTAAACGATCGTCCGCCATGCCGTGGATAATAGGGCGGCTGGAAATGCCGCCACCGCTGGAAAAACTCATGCCCGGAGTGCCTTTAAACATTTGGGCGGTGTCGCTGATAGCGGTTCTGGCAAGAGCTATTTGGGAATGATCAAGATAGGAACCGAACGGCTGATCGATATTAGACTTTTGCGCTTTAATGGTCAGCATGTCCAGAACCAGCGGTTCCTCTGTTTTTTTTGTACTCTCTTTTTTCTGCTTCGGTTTGTCGGCCGCCACTGGTTCGGCGGCAATTCCGCAGCCTAAATAACTTGCTCCCAATATTAGTACGTATTTTCTCATTTTTTCATTTCGATAGTTATGGATGTTCATGTGGCATCGCAAAGCGCATGCCAAGTCACTAAAGTCCTATCAACGCTGGCTATCGCTTGTTCATCGAGATGCATTTTTAATAAAAACAGGTCAGATGGCGCACTTCAGCGTGTCAAATAACGTAGTTAGCCATATTCTGTTTCGAGCAATTGAGGGAGCTTAGCAAGAATAAAAGCAGAAGAAGTGTTGCGCAGTTTTGGCAATATAAGGCTCAGGCCCTTCTTAAAAAGTCGAAGTAATGGCTGGGCGAAAAATTGGTTGGGCTAAGCCAAGGAAACTTTGTTAATCCGGTTAAGCGGGAGGGATAAAGAGGAATCCGACATTGATAACATCAATTGTCAGGTTATTTTAGTTAAGCAAGCCGGTAAAAACTGTAATAAGATAGCCGCAGTTTTAATTTTTAAAAGAGTCACTTTATGCGACGATTTATCCTATTGAGTTTGCTGGCCTTTCCGGCATATGCTGTCGATGAGCGGCCGCCTGAGCTTGAGGCTGTGCCGGATGCGCCTGAACCGCCTTTGCCGGTGCAGAACGGTGAAAATATGGAGCCGGACATTACTATTATCCGCAAAGGTAAAGAGACTATTCAGGAATACCGTCGTAGCGGTAGGCTTTATATGATAAAAGTCATACCGGCTGTCGGCCCTCCTTATTATTTTATCGATACTAATGGCGACGGAAAAATGGATGTACGCCGCAACGATCTGGATAGAGGTTCCGAGATCAATATGTGGAAGTTGCTGGAATGGTAACCGCTTAAAGTCAGTGTCTGTATTTACTCTCATTACGCGCCCGCAACTCGATCAATTCTTTAGCGCTTATGCTCTCGGTGAAGTCGTCGGTTTTGAAGGAATAACGGACGGTATAGACAATACCAATTATTTAGTAGCTACTCAACAGGGCGATTTCGTTTTAACAATATTCGAGTCGCTGACTGTCGATGACCTGCCGCATTTTTTAAAGTTAATGTTGCATCTGGGTAAAAACGATCTGCCTTGTCCGAGTCCTCAAAGCGACCGGCAGGGAAATCGGTTGCGTCAGCTTAACGGTAAACCGGCTGCGTTATTCAAGTGTTTATCCGGTGCGGCAGTACCGTCGCCATCCATTTTGCATTGCCAGGAAATCGGCTTGCAGTTGGCAAGTTTGCATCGCTGCACGCAGGACTACGTTTTCCCGATAAAAAACGGCAATGATTTAAGTTGGTGCGAAACGGTGCTTGATAAAATCAGTGCGCATCTATCGGCAACAGATCGTGAGCTGGTTAACGATGAGCTGGCTTTCCAAACTGGAAACAGCCCGGTTAACCTGCCGCGAGGCGTCATTCACGCCGACTTGTTCAGGGATAATGTATTGTTTGTGAATGGTCAGCTCAGCGGGCTGCTGGATTTTTATAGCGCCTGCACCGATACGTTGCTGCTCGATATTGCGATAACGGCTAACGATTGGTGTTGTGATAACGGCATAGTTAACGCTGAAAAATTCACCGCGTTGTTAGCGGCTTATGAAAGTTTGAGGCCGTTGGAGCCTCTGGAAAAACAGTATTGGCCAATCACGCTCAGGGCTGCGGCGTTACGGTTTTGGTTATCTCGTCTGGAACATCAATGCTATCCTCGTCCGGGCGAAATAATTCAGCAAAAAGACCCGCTGGTTTTCCGGCATATACTGCTGCAACATCGGCAACAGACTTATTTATCGAGTAATGAAAATATTTTTAACTTTAGGAGCACAGCATGATTAAGTTTCTTCACCTAACCTTTATTTTATTGTCCATCTCCAGTTTTGTCGGCAGGGTTTATCTGGCGGAGAAGCGTCCGGAAATGATGGAACTTAAATGGATAAAAATCGGGCCGCACATCATCAATAGCTTGTTGCTGATTACCGGTTTTATGCTGGTTTTTCAAGGATCTTGGTTGTCGGGCGAGTATGGCTGGATTATTGCTAAGCTGGTAGCTCTGGTGGCATATGTCGGTTTGGGTATTGTCGCTATCAAGAGTCAGGGTGCTCTGCGCTGGAAGGCTTTTGCCGGTGCAATTGCCTGTTTTGTCTATATCGCGATAGTTGCGGTCAGCAAAAATGCTTTCATATTTTTTTAACGGCTAGAAAACGCGGTTACAAAGAAAACTCAATTTTACCGATTTGTTGATCCAGCCACAGTAAAACATCTTTGCCTTTGTGCAACCGGGTTTCATCAAATTCAGGTGTCCGGTTGTGAGTTAATGCCGCCCAGCGGGACAGCTGGTTTTTTAGCTGTCCCTGCTCGCTGACCGTAAAATGGTAGCGTTGTATCAGCTGTTCAAACAGCTTGGGTTCCGGCGCAGCTATCAGTTTTGACAGACGGTTTAACTCTGTCAGTATGGTTTCAATCGTTGCGACATGCGCCGCTATTAACGAAGCGACCTGTTTGGGCTGGATGTTATCGGCAGGCAATAATTCATTATCCGAAATAACTTTCAGGCAGTGGATTAACTCACTTGTCGAAAACCGTACCGCAGTTTCATAAAATGCCGAGGCTTCCATATCGCAAAGATAGTGTCGGTCATAGCTAAGCTGCGGCCTTGACACCGTTTGGATATTTGCAGTCGGGCAAGGCGGCGTGACAACCAGCGGTGGATAATAGCTTTTCAGGCTGTCAGCATCGGTGATTTTGTCGATTAAAAACAAATCGCCAATAGCATGGTTTTTATGTCCGGCGATACCGATATTAAACAAAACCGGATACTCAGCCGCAGCAAACAAGGCCTGTGTGTAAGCCACTCCGGCAGCCATCGCGCTTTTCCCCAATCCGGTTACCGTCAGGCAGATGTCCTGATTAAAATAAACTGCAAACGGTTGGATTGTAGTCGCTTTTTTTAATCCGAAATGCTCGACCAGCGGCTTGGCCTCGCAGGGCAGCGCGACGTAGATAAAAATTTGGAGCGGGTTTAATTTATTCATAAGGTCGAATGTCGCTTGCGGTAAAGCAACATTGCCTTTTTTACAAGCTTGGTTATTTCTTTTCCTGAATCACATGAAACGCGTCAGCGTAAATATCAGCCATGGACGCGCCTTTCATAAACGCCATTCTTTTGGTCTGATTAACCATTTCCGGATGTCCGCACAGGAAAACTCGCCATCCGTTTAGGGTTTCAATCGATGATAAGGCGATGTCATGAGCGCGGCCTCGGGCGTGATCCGATTCAATATCTTCTCCGGAAAGACAGGGAGTGTAATAAAAATTATCAAACTCCTCAGCAAGTTCGCGCATTTCGTCAATGAAATACAGGCCGTTAAGATCGCGGCTACCGTGAAACAAATGGATAGGCCCCGAATGCTCTTGTGCTAAAGCATCGGCAATAATGCCGTAAAGCGGCGCTAGGCCGCTGCCGGTTCCGACCAGCAGTAGGGGCTGCTCTGCCCGTCCAGGTAGATAATGACAAGAACCTTGTGCTTCCGAGATGGTTAATTCAGCGCCTAACTCCAATTCGTCATATACCCAGCTGCTGAATTGGCCATTCGGTAAGCGACGAATATGAAATTCCAGGATCTTTTTATGATGCGGGATATTCGCAATCGAATAGCTGCGGGTTAAGCCATCGGGTCGTTTTAAATTAACAAACTGGCCGGCGAAAAAATTAAACTCGGTTTGGTATTCCAAAACCAAATGTACGATATCGGGCGTTAACCGTTGTTTTTTGATAACGGCAGCTTCAATTGAAGCGCCTTGCTGGTTGGGCAAGGCAACAGTCATATCCTGCTCAGGATGACAGACGCAAGCCAAAAAATAGTTCTGCTTTTGCAAAGTATCTTTAAGGCCGACTTGGGCTGAGACAGGTGGAGGGTTATCAAGACTGCGCATTAAGCAGGCTTGGCAAAGTCCTTGGCGGCAACCATTGGGTACTTGTATGTTTTCCCTTAACAGGGTTTCCAATACAGTCTCATCCGGTTGACAGGAAAATGTTGATTCGCCAATAGTTATGCTTCGCATGGTCTCCACCTGGTATTTCAGTTATTTGCCCAATACGTCGTTGCGTGTGCTTTCCGCAATAGCTGCAGCTTGAGCGATCAGTTCTTGAGGCACATTTAGTTCGGTTAATGTTGCGCCAAGGTGCTCCATTACGGCATCAAAATGACTTGCATTTAAGCCCATTTTGACAAGATGGGCATGAGCATTACGCATATCTTGACCGTTATAGTTATTTGGACCGCCGAATGCCATCGTCAAAAAGGCTTTTTGTTTGGCGGCTTGTTTTTCCATGTCGGAATTGTCGAAAAAACGGTTAATACGGTGATCTGCCAATACCTTACGATAAAAAATATCTACCGCAGCATTAACAGCCGCTTCGCCGCCGAGTTTTTCATATAATGATTGGCCTGAATTTGTGTCTTGTGAATCGCTCATCATTGTCTCCAGTATTATGTAGTGTCGTTATTGTTATTTAAGCAAACTTGCTCACATAGAAGTTTATAACAACAGACAATTTTTTGCTATATAAAACTTTTGCAAGTTATATGTGTCATAATGAGCTATTATTACGATATACCTAATAACAAAGTCATGATGAAAGGATAAATCGCTAATGCTGCAAAAGATAAGTTCTCGCCAACATCAAATACTTGAGCACTTGTTGGAAAATAGGAAAGGTTTGAGTGTCGATGAGTTGGCTAAAGCACTGGATATTTCAAGAACGGGCGTCCAGCAGCACTTTGTTGTTCTTGAGCGGGACGGCTATATCAAAAAAAGCACATTCAATAAAACAGCCGGGCGGCCTGTGACTATCTATGTCCTAACCGACAAAGGCAATAACTATTTTCCGAAGCAGTATGCGTGGTTTTCAGCGTTAATTCTTGGCGATTTGCAACAGGAAATAGGTGCTGAACGTTTTAAAGCCTATATGCAAAGGCTGGGCAGCAAGCTCGCAGATAAGCTGCGCGGCAAGTTTGAAGGAAAAAACTTAATCGAGCGCATTGATGAGTTGGCCATAGTCATGACAGATTTTGGTTTTCAAGTAAAAGTAGGCACGGAATCGGAAACTGAAAGCCCGCATATGCAGGCTTATAACTGTATTTATCACGATCTGGCCCAGAAACATCATGAGATCTGCGAGTTCGATCTGGCGCTTATGTCCTCGTTGCTGGATAAAGAAGTTGAGCAGTTAAGTTGTATGGCCAAGGGCGATTGCAACTGTAGTTTTAGAATCAAATAATTTAAATAGCGTCTATTGCATAACGTTTAATGAGTTGCCGGTAATAGTTGGCTTCCTCGACTTTGCCGCGTTTTGTTGCTCCGTTAAGGTAAGTAGTGGCTTTTTTTACCAGCATACTTGCCGCCGCCTGCCGGTTTCTCTCGGATAATTGCCCTTCCTCAATGATTTTTTGCAAAGCGTTGATCCGGAACCGATCCATTCCCCAAAACGCCATCGATAACTGGTCTTCATGGCCGCCATGTTTGTTTATTTGCGGTTGTTCTACCAATAGAACCGGATAGTTTGCGGTGATTCTGAGCCATAGGTCATAGTCTTCGCAGGTAGGCAATTGGGTGTCAAACAGGCCGACGTCTGTAAATACCGAGCGGTGTATTAATACGGTCGATGGTGATATTGCGCAGAGCGGCAAGCAATCGGTAAATATCCAGCCGCCTGTTTTGACGTATTTTTTGGGCACGCGAACCTGAGTTCCATTGCGTACCCAGTTTTCTTCGGTGTGGCAAATCCAGTGTTCAGGGTTGGCCTCCAGCTTCGCTTTTTGATTGGCCAGTTTTTCAGGCAGCCATTCATCATCGGAATCCAGAAAAGCCAGCCAATCTCCCCCCACCTGTTGTATGCCGAGGTTTCGTGCCGCACTGACGCCAAGGTTTTGTTGATAATAATAGCTTACTTGAGGAAACTCCTCGCGAAGCATCCGTTCCGTACCGTCGGTGGAGCCGTCGTCAATCACCGCAACTTCTGCCGGTAATAAGGTTTGGGAATATACGGATAATAGTGCGCGTTTTAGCAGATCACGGCGATTGTAGCTGGGAATAATGACTGAAATATTTATAAAATTACCTTATATTTTAATTAATTGTTGCACTTTCTTGATAATCGACATAAATTAAAGTCACTAATTAAATATAGGAGGCGCTTATGTCGATTGCAGTTCAACTTAATCCGGAAAGAAAGCAGCAGGCTTATCAACTGATAGCTGAACTGCAAAATGAGAGACAAGAGGTTTGGTCTTTGTATTGTCATGTGGCCGAGCTTATGCCTTTTTCGGCTAACCCGACAGTTAAAAAGAAGTTGGCCCGGTTTTCTGAAACACTGATTGATTATGTTTCTCTTGGTCATTTCGGTGTTTGCGAGTGTTTATTTAAAGACGCTGACGGTCAAGACCCGGCATTGGCAGCGGCGGAAGAAATTTACCCTGCGTTGTCATCTACCACGGAAGCGGCAATATCGTTTAACGATAAATATGAAAGTGGCGTCGCAGCTATTCTTGACGATTTGAAACAGGATTTATCCGCTTTAGGTGAAAGTCTGGCAAAAAGGATTGATCTGGAAGATCGTCTTTGCGAGCTGATACTGCAATAGGCGTTTTGATGTGGTCAATAAAAAGACCAGCGGATAGTGCTCCGCTGGTCTTCAGTGACTCATTTAATTATTTGGTTTTTTCCGGTTCGTTCGTAATGGCTTTAGGAGTTTCTGTACCGTTACTTTCAGCCGCATTTTTAAGATAAGTTTGTTTTAAACGGTTAAAAGCCGACCATAAGGTTTTATCCATAACCACCTCATTGCCGATAGAAACAATCACCCGGGTTAATTCCGGTATTTTGTTTTTGGCTGAAGCTAGATAAATTGGCTGCACATATAGAACGGTATTGCCCATCGGCAGGATAATCATCCTTCCCATTTCAACAACCGAACCATATTGGCCCCATAATGTGAATTGCGCGGAGATTTCAGGGTCTTGATTGATCAAGGCTTCAACCTGCGCAGGGCCGTTAACCTGAACCTCTTTGCCGAACTTGTAAATGGTAATGCCGGGTTTATAGTCTAAGCTACAGTTGGTTTTATCCAGCGTCCCCGCCACGCCTATCATGCTCAAATTGCTTCTGTTAACCGGCGTCATCGGGTTGATCAACACAAATTCCTCGGTATCGTTACAGTTGCCGAAATCCATGGTCTGGTAATAAGGCCGCACCGGTTCGCCCCGGACATTGGCAAACTGCCAGGTTTCGGCCTGTTCGTAGAACAACTCAGGGCTTTGTTGATGATACTTGGCGTATACCTTCATTTGCAGATATTGAAGGTCGCGGGGATAGCGCAGGTGTTGCTTTAATTCAGTAGGCATTTCCTCCAGGTTTTTAAATAACCCGGGATATGCGTTGCTGTAAGCCTGAATAATCGAATCCGATGGGTCGGAAATATAAAAATCGACATCGCCATCGAATGCATCGATAGTAATTTTGACTGAGTTGCGGATGTAGTTGAAATTTTGCTTGCCCTCAAGGAAGTCATCGTCTGCGGGTTTGGATACCGGATACTTGTTGGATAAAGTGTAGGCGTCCTGTATCCAGTAGAACCGATCCTTGGTTATAACCAGATAAGGATCTTTATCCAGGTGCAGGAAAGGAGTCAGCGTGTTAATACGCTCGGTTATATTCCTGCGTATCTTGACTTTACTTTGACTGGAGATATTAGGGGAAAAGAATATTTTTTCGTCTTTGAAATAAAAAGAGAACAAAGCTTTTCTAAACAGCGAAGGAATGGGGATGCCTCCTTCACCGTGATAAGCTTCGGTCATACTCGGATCGGAGCCGGCAATGCCTACGACATTGAGCTTATTGGGGACGATGGCATAGGGAAACTTTTCCTGTCCATAATAAATATCCGGATGTTTGACACTGAAACCGACATCGGAGTGCATGTTTAAATCGCGTAAATACCAGACCAAAGGGGTATCGGCATCTTGCGCGGCAGGGGTGACAACTGCGCCATAACCATGGGTATAGCGTAGGTGGGTGTTTTCCCAATTTTGCGCTTCAGGCGGAAGTTTTGAAATATTGACTTCCCTGGCTGCCAGATTAACCTGTCTAATATGGTCAAGAATAAAATAACGGTCTTCATCGACAGACTGGATTTTGTAATAAGGCCTTATCTCCTGTAACTGCTTATAGCCGTCTATGATGAATTCCCTGTCCCATACCGGAATATTCTCGAAATGTTTTTGCGTGCTCCATGTTTCGATGTCTTTGGTCGCATCCAGCTTAATGCTCAAATCAACCGTTTTAATATTTTTCAAATCGTAAGCAGCCAATGTCGCATCGATATTGTATTGCATCAGCGATTTGTTGGTTTTGACCGGATTCGGGTTGACGATATATTTTTGGATTAAATCGGGGATAAATTGAATTTTCGGCAAAATCGCGATACAGAGAAACACGGTCAGCGATATTAAAAAGGGCGCTTTTACCCGGTGTTTTTCGGAAAAAATAAACAGGCCTGCCGTTATAGCGGTCGCCACGAAGGCAACGATTTCCAGCCAGATCAGCGGCAGCTGATAACGTAATTCTACGAAACCGGGGCCGTAAAATACCGGCTCGTGCTTGTCAGTATAAAGCAGCGTAAAACGATCCAGCATGTAGCCCCAAACCACAAACGCAACCACAAAGCCGATCAGCACGGTCAGATGAACCTTTGCGCCCAACGGGAACTCAGAGTTTTCATCCGGTATGAAAACATGTTCCAGCCAATATAAAATGCCGACCATGCAAAAGATCAGCGAGGCAGTGATCAGCATTTCCTGTTGGATTAGCATGTAGGTCGGGTAGGACAGCATGTAAAAGCTGACATCCTTGCCGTAAACCGATTCGGTTATGCCGGAATCACTGCCGAAAAAGTACAGCAGCGTTGTTTCCCATTGATTATAGAAAGGGATGGCGATAAATACGGCCAGTATCAGGGATATGGGCGTGTATACGGTTGCCGAACCCGTCATAAAAGTGTCGGAAAACTGCTGGAAGCGTCGGCGTTTATCTATGTTATTAAAAAGCTCATCAGGCGGATTGACGCCCAAATAGCGCGAGGCAATCCAGAAATGAAAAAAGAAAATAGCGAAAAACGCCAGGGTTACACCGCCGGAAAGGAAGAACTTGTAGAGCAGTCTTAGCCAAAAATAGGCTTTAAGTTTTAATGATTCGTACCACCATAAGTCGACAAACAGATCAAGAAATATGAAATAGAAAGCAACATATAAAACAATAGCGGTTAAAAGTATCGCTCCAATTAGCGCCGGTAAAGACTTCGGGTTCCGCATAATATCCTCTTAAATAGAAAAATGTTTTTGACGATGCTCGTTTTGTGCGTTTTTTGGGAGCGTGTAAAAAACCGTGTAAACCGCCGTTAAATCAAAGTCAGATATCTTGTCCTGATACATAATCATAAACCGATTAATGTCCGGTTTCCAATCGCAGCCTATTTCAATGCAGAATGAATTTGGAGAGGCCTTGTATTTCTAACGGAAAATGAGCGTGAATTGGCGTATCCGCTTTAATTAACATGCGAATACGTTGGGAAAATTGAATGCGCGGATAAATCATAGAGCAACATACAAATACTCGCCTGTTATAATGGTCAGTTTTTAGACGAATTAAATATTAAGGTTAGTTTATATGAATTGGGCATACGCTTTTTCCGGTCTTTTGGTAGGATTGTTGGTGGGGTTAACCGGCGTGGGCGGGGGATCGCTAATGACGCCATTGCTGGTTTTTCTGTTCGGATTCAAACCTGCCGTCGCAGTGGGAACAGACCTTCTGTTTGCCGCTATTACCAAAACCGGCGGCGTGTGGGTTCACCACAACAAGCATAGCTCGGTGGATTGGAAAATCGTCGGTTGGCTGGGGCTGGGCAGCATACCTTTCGCCCTTATTACCTTGTATGTGCTCAAACATTTTATGGAAGTCGGCAAGGAAACTACCGGGGCGATTACTTTTACGCTGGGTGTTGCGCTGTTGCTGACGGCTTTCTCGCTGATAGTGCGCAGCATATTATTAAGCCGGGCGGCCAAGCTTGAACCTATTGATGATGAACACAGCAACCCTAGTAATGCAGGACGCTTCAAATACCTGCAAATACCTGCCACCGTGCTGGTCGGTGCTATGCTGGGTATCTTGGTAACACTGTCGTCTGTAGGGGCCGGTGCGTTGGGTACTGTCGCACTGTTGTTTCTTTATCCCAGAATGACCACGTTGAAAATCGTCGGCACCGATTTGGCTCATGCCATTCCGCTTACCGCCGTTGCAGGGTTGGGCCATCTCAGCCTGGGCAACGTGGATCTGATGTTATTGGGTAGCCTGTTGATCGGTTCTTTGCCCGGCATCTGGATTGGCAGCCACCTGAGTGCAAAGATTCCCGAGAAGTTTTTACGGCCTATTTTAGCTTGTATTCTTATGCTAATCGGGCTTAAATTCGTACTGCAATAGAAGACTAGAAACTGCATTCTTTGCAGCGCCTAAAAACGTCGTCAAAAATAAAGAGGATAGAAAATGACCGAAAATATCCGTCCGCCGTTACCGCCGTTTACTGCCGAAACGGCAGCACAAAAAGTACGTGTCGCTGAAAATGCATGGAATACCCATGACCCGGAAAAAATAGCGCTGGCTTATACTGTCGATAGCCAGTGGCGTAATCGCGCCCAGTTTCTTGCCGGTCGTGACCAGATTGTGCAGTTCCTAAAGCAGAAATGGGCTAAGGAGCTAGACTATCGGCTTATAAAAGAGCTATGGGCTTTTCACGAGGCGCGTATCGCAGTGCGTTTTGCCTACGAATGGCATGATGACTCGGGCAACTGGTTCCGTTCGTACGGCAACGAAAACTGGGAATTTGACGCGAACGGTTTGATGAAGCGTCGCATAGCCAGCATAAACGACATGCCGATTAATGAGGCGGAGCGAAAGTTTCATTGGCCGCTGGGGCCAAGACCCGACGATCACCCTGGTTTGTCCGAACTTGGATTTTAAGATCATTTAAAGCATAAAATGAGCTTGGCGCTAGTTGATTTATTTGCAATACGTTTTATATTTAATTGGAAAGGCAACGCGTTTATGCGATTGCATAACTGAAAATCAACAGGTAGGTGGGTTATGGATGAAAGTTCGACTGATCATACTGATACCGAGAGATTGAACTCATTAAAGCGGCTGGCAATGGTTGTATATCTGTGTCAGGTGCTGACCTTTGCATTTGCCGGTTTACCATTGCTAGTGGGGGCAGCCATTAACTTCATGAAGCAGAATGAAGTTAAGGGAACCTTTTTGGAGTCCCATTTTGACTGGCAGGTCAAGACTGCTTGGATGGCTCTTGCCGGTTTTGCATTGTCCGGATTGACTTTTCAGTTCGGTGTCGGGCTTTTTATCCTGATTGCAACCTTAGTGCTGATGGTATACAGGATTGTAGTCGGCTGGAATGCGTTGAATTCCGACCAGCCGATTAGTGATTAATTAGCTGCGCCATAAATACCGGGAGCCAATTTACATTGCTCTATTAATATCTAATGTTACGCACTGTCCACAAAAGGCATGAAAAACATCACCTTTAGGGTTCACGCTGACGGCGTCATCCCCAAGCTTCATCCTTTATACACACGCGTCTGTGAGACGCCGTCGTTCTGGCAGGGATGCCGGAACCGAGGCATAGTGAGGTAAAGCTGCCGGCTGGCACTTCGCACTCACCGTTATACATAACGCTACTCAAAAGTTGTCATCCCGGAAATCGTTATCCAGCGCCATGCCTGTTCAGAACGTTGCCAGTCAGACCTTCCAGGTTTTAAAAACCAGGAAGGTCTAACTATCGCTCGACTAGGGACTGGCGGAATGACGACGTCCTTCAGATACTTGTGTATAACATGAGCGCCGGAGCGTGGGAACGATGGATTTTAACTATTTTCGTGCTTTTCGTGGACGACGCTTTTTTATCATCCGCATGCGTAACATCAGTTAATGTTTTAGAGCCGATAGAGCGGAATAATAGTTCTTTAAGGTCGTGTTTTTTTAATCATTTCTTAATATTTCCTTTGGTACATCTTAATGTTTACTTGACTATACTTAGCGTTTGTAACCCTATTCACGCTTAACTATATGTCCAGCCAAGAAAACTTTAGAATTGACCTGTTCAAAATTAAAAAATCAGCCATGCCGCTCAGTTTGGCGTTTGGATTAATGTTCCTTAGCGGCTGTCAAACGCTGTCGTCACTTTTCTCTGAGAGAGAAGAAACTGTAACTATCGAGCTTCCTGAGCCCAAGCTGGAAACCATAGTCACCCACGAATTCGAACTGACTGACGGTGAAAATATGGTCGGAGCGATTGCAGCGATCAACACTCGCGAAAATGATGTTCTGCCGGATATTGCCCGGCATTACGGTCTTGGCTATAACGATATCAGCATAGCCAATTCAGCAGTCTCTCCCTGGACACCCAAGCCGGACAGCCGCATTCTGTTGCCTTTACAGTTCATACTCCCCGATTCGCCTCATAAAGGCATAGCTTTGAATCTGGCGAATATGCGACTATTTTATTATCCCAAGAAACAGCCTGACAAAGTCTACACATATCCGGTCGGCATTGGCCGGCAGGGATGGAACACGCCGATGGGGCTGACCAGTGTCGTAGCCAAAGACGCCAACCCAAGCTGGCATGTTCCCGCGTCCATACATCGCGAGCATGCCGAAAAAGGCGATTCATTGCCCAACGTGGTTGGCGCGGGGCCTGATAACCCGTTGGGACTTTATGCAATGCGTTTGGGTATTCCCGGTTATTTAATCCACGGTACCAACAAACCCTACGGTATTGGCATGCAGATCAGTCACGGCTGCGTGCAGCTTTATCCGGAGGATATTGAAGTGCTGTTTAAGAAAACAGCGATCGGTACGCCGGTGCGTATTATTCATCAGCCCTATCTGACCGCGTGGCATCAGGACATGCTATATCTGGAGGCCCATGAACCCTTGCCAAAATGGGCCAAGGATAAAGCCAGGCTGAAAAAACAGGTCGTAAAGCAATTGCATGAAATCAGCGCTAAAAAAAGCGTGACTGTCGATTGGGATAAAGTCGAACGCATACTCCAGCGTTCAGACGGTATTCCCACACCGATACTGATGCAAAGCCTTAATGAGTCGGAAATATCCGCTAATGCAGTGCAACTGAGTCATCCCGGGCAGTTCTATGATCAGCCCGTGGTTGAGGAATTAAAAGATAGCGACTGGTCTATTAGGGTGGCTAGTTTTAATGATGAAACAAAGGCGCAACAACTGGCAACTATGTTGAATCATCAAGGGCCGATCATACCTGCTCGTAAAATCCAGAAAGACGATGCCTATCAGGTTATCGCCGGGCCTTTTAAGAGCAAAACGGAAATGAAAGCTGCTGCAAAACGTATCAAAATGGATTTTGAAATTGATGGCGAGCCGGTAAAGCCGCGACTAACATCGGTGAATTAAGCCGGGAATCAGAGTGTCATCCGAATCAAGAATTGGCTTGCCTGAATAGGGCAAGCCAACAAGCAATTACGCCTTAACCTATCCCTTGGCCGCTCTTTTGCGCTCATTTTCAGTTAACAATTTCTTGCGCAAGCGTATCGATTTTGGCGTGACTTCAACCAATTCATCCTCGGCAATAAATTCCAGCGCTTGCTCCAGAGTCATTTTTTGAATTCTTGCTAGTACCAAACTCTCATCCGTACCTGCTGCACGAATGTTAGTCAGTGGTTTGGGTTTGGTCGGGTTAACCGTTAAATCGTTAGCACGTGAATGCAGGCCAACCAGCATTCCCTCGTAAACTTCGTCACCGTTGACCAATAACAAATCGCCGCGTTCTTGCAGCGGATGCAATGAATAGGTAACGGCTTTGCCGGCAACCATTGAAATCATCACACCACGTTGACGATTGCCCACTTCACCGGCTTTCATCGGGCCGTAATGATCGAATACATGGTATAGCAGGCCCGAACCGGAAGTGGCGGTCATAAACTCGGTTTGGAAGCCGATCAGGCCACGGGAAGGCATCATATATTCCAGACGAATGCGTCCTTTGCCGTCGGGAACCATATTGGTTAAATCGCCTTTGCGTTCACCCAGTTTTTCCATGATCGCCCCTTGGTGGATTTCTTCCACTTCAATAGTGACCATTTCAAAAGGTTCGCACTTTGCACCGTCAATTTCTTTGATAATAACTTCAGGACGCGATACGCCCATTTCAAAGCCTTCACGGCGCATGTTCTCAATCAAGACCGATAAATGCAGCTCGCCGCGACCCGATACCTTGAATTTATCCGGGTCCGCGGTATCTTCAACTTTCAGCGCAACGTTGTGTTGCAATTCTTTATCCAATCGGTCGCGAATTTGGCGCGTAGTGACGAATTTACCTTCGCGTCCCGCAAACGGTGAATTATTGACTTGAAAAGTCATCGATACCGTCGGCTCATCAACCGATAAAGGCGGCATGGCTTCTACAGCATCGGGATGACAAATGGTATCCGATATTTCCAGTTTTTCGATACCGGCAAAAGCAATAATATCGCCGGCGCGCGCCTCGGCAACTTCAACACGATCCAAGCCGTGAAAACCGAATACTTGCAGCATACGCCCCTTACGCTCAACACCTTCCCGATTAACAATAACTAGCGGCATGTTGGGCTTTACGGTGCCTCGCTGAATCCGGCCAATACCTATAACGCCGGTGTATGTGTTGTAGTCGAGGCTGGATACCTGCATCTGGAAAGGGCCGTCCATATCAACGGGCGGTGGGCTAACTTTGGATACAATCGTCTCAAACAGCGGCGTCATGTCGCCGCCGGTGATGGTGTGTTCCAAGCCGGCATAGCCATTGATTGCTGAGGCATAAACAATAGGAAAATCCAGTTGTTCGTCAGTTGCGCCTAAGCGATCGAATAAATCGAAGGTTTGATCAACAACCCAGTCCGGACGCGCACCTGGGCGGTCGATTTTGTTGATAACCACAATTGGGTTTAAACCTAAAGCAAACGCTTTTTGGGTAACAAAACGGGTTTGCGGCATCGGGCCGTCCACTGCATCAACCAGTAACAATACCGAGTCGACCATTGACAGCACCCGCTCTACTTCGCCGCCAAAATCGGCATGGCCTGGTGTGTCGACGATATTGATATGATAGCCGTTCCAATCCAGCGCCGTATTTTTGGCCAAGATGGTAATGCCGCGTTCTTTTTCAATATCGTTGGAGTCCATAATGCGCTCAGTCACTTTAGTATGAGCGGCGAACGTGCCGGACTGTTGCAATAATTTATCGACCAGGGTTGTTTTACCATGGTCAACGTGGGCAATAATTGCAATATTTCTTAATTTTTCGATCACTTTTATGTACTCTAAGGTTTAAATAAATGCAGATGTGTTATGGGCGCGAATTTATTCGCGCCCATAACATACTATCGTTTTCGCGCTCCGGTTTGGGAACGACATAAATGGGTTAAATGCGGGGGAAGAAAGAGCGGCGTGCCGCCATGACTGCTATTTAGATTTTGCTGGACGCACCCTGCTTGGTCCAATTATTTGGCTATAAGATTAACTTTGCTCCCAAGGCAGGCCCTGAAAGCGCCATCCGCCAAGATTGCCCCGATGCTTATGCTCATCCAGGGCGCCTTCAAAACCATCGACAATATTAATCAGCAACTGATATCCGGCCTCTTCCAGCGCTTTTGCCGCATCCAGAGAACGTTGGCCGCTTCGGCAAAGCAACAAAATTGGCGCATTACGGTCAGCTACGACTTTTTTAACTTCGGCAACAAACTGCGGATTAACCTGCCAATCGGGAGCTTCCTTCCAAGGAATAGATATTGCGCCTGAAGGATGTCCTACGAAGGAATGTTCAACTTTTGTTCTTACATCCACCAAGACCGCATCGGAATTATTTTGTAACAAATCCCATGCTTGTTGCGGATCTAAATTTTCTATCATTGTATTTAATCTCTACGTGCGTATTTGCCGTATCATGCGTTACCTGAACGTGCTTATTATCTCATAAAAGCATAATAAAACCGCAATCCGTCCGGTTTATAGGCGCTTATTATCGCATCCCTTCGGCCATGGTCAAGAAATCGGCTCATGACAACGGCGTCAAAGCTGTATTCCGTGAAACAATAATCTGCGTATTTTTTGCCAAACGTAGCTATTTTAACCGCTGCTGGCTCGCATAAGCTGCTGGAGAATCAATCGCTACAGACAAAATATCCATGCAGTAGCCGTCAAGATATGCTGACAATCAACGCTCTCATTCCGTTCCGGGCAGACTAACCCGAGGCTCCAGCCACTCCTGTAAAAAGTCCATAAAACTTCTGACTTTGGCTGATAAATACTTTCGATGCGGATATACAGCATGGACATCTAAAGGCGGCGAAGTGTAATTTTCCAGAACAACTTTCAGTTTGCCCTTTTCAATATCCCTTCCGACAATATAAGTGGGAAGCATCACCAGCCCCAGACCGTTAATTGCAGCTATGCGTATCGGGTCTGCAACGTTTGCCTGCATTCGTCCTGAAACAGTTATCGCGGCATACCCGGCTTCGTCCTTGAACAGCCATTTATTCCTTGGCGCGATAGCCCAGTTAACCAAGCAGCTATGATCTTCCAAGTCTTCCGGCGTCTGGGGAATACCATGTTGCGCAAAATATTCCGGCGATCCGCAAACGACCAACGACGAACTGGCCAATTTACGTGCGAACATACTGGTATCGTCCAGCGCGCCCAAAGAAATAGCAACATCAATGCCCTCATCGATTAGATCGCCGGGACTACTCTGTAAAATCATCTCGACGGTTAAATCGGAATGTATTTTCAAAAATTCAGACACAGCGCGCGCGATATGCGTCGCTCCGATTACCGGAGGTGCGCTGATCCTTAAAACGCCTCTGGGTTCGGTCTGCAAGTGCGTTACAGCCGCTTCCATTTCTTCAACTTCAAGCAGCACTTGCTGGCATCGTTCCAAATAGGATGCCCCCACATCCGTCAGGCTTAAGCTGCGTGTGGTTCGATTGAATAGTCGCGTACCCAGTACACTCTCAAGATGCATGATATGCTTGGTAGCCATGGCTCTGGAAATATCCAGGTCACGCGCGCCTCCGGCAAAGCTGCCGGCTTTTGCGACGCGAACAAAGACATTCATGCTGGTTAATTTGTCCATTTTTATAATCCGCCTATGAATATTCGTTTAAGTGGCGCCATTTCAAGATGCATAATATGTTGATCATGGTTCTGGAAGCGTGCTGCGCTCATCTGCCGAGCTTCCGGTTTTTGCTACGTGAACAAAAGAATTCTCACTGGCGTACTGATTCATAAGCCGTCTGTTTTCTTTCCATAGCAAGTCTTCAATTTCACATTGCGGTACAAAACCGGCAACGGCATCCGTCAAAATTTCTCTAATCTGCCCAAAATCATCGTTTTTTGTTGCCAGCTCCAATGTCGACAGCATTTTTTTCAGCTCGGCCCAGGGAATAATATGTTCCTGAGCGCGCATAATCCTTGCATGAGCGGTTTTTGAAACATTATCGCCAATCAGCAGTTCTTCATACAGTTTTTCTCCAGGTCTTAAACCGGTATAGTTAATTTCGATATCGCCGCCGGGATGTTCGGCATCTTTGATTTCCAGACCGCTCAAATGGATCATCCGCTTGGCTAAATCAACAATACTGATAGGTTTGCCCATTTCCAGAACAAATACATCGCCGCCGGACCCCATTGCTCCCGCCTGAATAACCAACTGCGAGGCTTCAGGTATGGTCATAAAATAACGGATGACTTTTGGGTCGGTAACCGTTACCGGGCCGCCTCTTGCGATCTGCTCTTTAAACAACGGCACAACGGAACCGGAGGAGCCTAATACATTGCCAAACCGCACCATAGTAAAACGAGTAGGATTATTGGCAGTGCTTAAACTTAGCGCCTGTAAAATCAATTCGGCAAAACGCTTGGTTGCTCCCATCGTATTGGTAGGCCTGACGGCTTTATCCGTTGAAATGAGCACAAAGGTTTCAACGCCGGTGTTTATCGCCGCTTGTGCAGTATGTAAAGTTCCAAAGATATTATTCCAGATCGCTTCACCCGGATTTCTTTCAACCATTGGCACATGTTTATAAGCCGCCGCATGATAAATCGTTTGCACCCTGAATATCTTGCACACTTTTTCAACACGAACACCATTCACGATAGAACCTAGTACTGGAATAAGCGTTATTTCCCCAGTATTTTTTACATCGCCAGGGATGGTGTGTATGCCGCTAGCCAGCCGGGAACCGGCGCGGCGCTTGGATAACAAATGCTGCAACTCTTTTTCTATCGCATAAAGTGCAAATTCACTGATTTCAAAAAGAATCAGCGTATTCGGCTGCAAGCAGATAATTTGTCGGCAAAGCTCGGAGCCGATAGAGCCTCCTGCACCGGTTACCATCACCACTTTGCCGGCAATATTGGCATTCAGCAGCGATTGATCCGGTGCTACAGCGTCGCGGCCCAACAGGTCGGCAATATCAATCTCCTGTAGAGCGTCAACGGTGACTTTGCCTTGGGCAATGTCAGACAAATCGGGCATAGACATCACGTGAACGGCAAAAGGTTCCAACAGCCGGATAATTTCACTTTTACGCGCCCGATTCGCTGATGGCATAGCCAGCAGAACGTCTGAAACCTGATGTCTCTCTATCAAGTACCTCAAGGAACTGAGCGGATAAATCCTAAGACCGTTGACTTTTTGTTTATGCAGCCGTACGTCATCATCAATGAAAGCGACCGGCCTGAATTTACGTCCATAGCCTAATGCGGAAGCCAACTGCACGCCGGCGTTTCCCGCGCCATAAATCACCACATTCTTTTTACTGGGACTTTTTATCTCTCCTCCTCCCAGACTTAGATAAACCTCTCCCAACCACCAACGCGCAAAAAAGCGGCTGCCTCCAACCAACAGCATCATATTCAACCAATTTAACGGCAGCACTGTCCTTGGAACGCCCTTGATGCCGGACTCATACAACACAAATGCAAAAATCAGCGCATAAAGCGTCGTTGCCTGAATAATGGTCCATAACGCCCGAACCTCTATATATCGAATAATGGCGCGGTACAAGCCCAGCTTAATAAAAATGGGCACTGCGATGACGGGCGCCGCAGCAAACAGATACCACTCTTCGCTTTTAGGAATATACAATTCTCCCCAGCGTAAAGAAAAAGCGGCCCAGAGAGCGGACATGGCAAAAAATATATCGGCACTAATTAAGATAAAGGCTTTTATTTGTCGTGAAAGGCCGATAAACCAAGTTCGCGTGTGTAACCTCATAAATTATCTCTATTTTCTTTAGCGACTTTCATTGATAGTAAGGGCGTTATTATACTCGATTCAATAAGTTCATTTGGCTAGGCTGGTTTGAGCCTGCCGATCCCCTGCTTTGTAACGATATGCCAGCAGAAATAACGGAAAATATGCCATTATAAGACCTACAATGCCTTCCAATTTTTCCAATGCAACTAAGCCGGCAACAGGCAACAACCAGAAAACATTAATAGCGCCTACTGCCAGTGTGACGATGCGGTGAGCACCGGAGACACGAGAAGCACATTGATAGGCGTGGCTGCAGTGTGCCTCATAAAATTTCTCTCCACGCACGACGCGCCGGCATAAGGTAACGGTGGCATCGACAATGAACGCTCCCAGCAAAATCAACCACACCCATAATAGCCGAGGCTCAACCCATGCCGCTTGCACCGAAAGCAATGCCAGCATAATGCCTAAGAAGCCGCTGCCGGCGTCACCCATAAAAATACGGGCAGGCGGAAAATTCCAAAAAAGAAATCCCAAAACGGCTGTGGCCAAAAGAACCGGAAGCATCCATGCGGTTGAATCCGGCGCAACAAGCCATATCATCAAAGCGCCGCTGCAACAAACCGTGATCGCCTCAATGCCGGCAATGCCGTCAATGCCGTCCATGAAATTGTAAAGATTCAGCAGCCAGACTATATAAACCGTAGCACCTACATATCCAAGCCAGCCTAAATCCAGCAAATAACCAAAAATAGTGATAGGAGGAAAACCGTCCAGCCAATAAAGCCCCCAAGCGGCAGCAGTAAAATGCACCAATAAGCGCCAGCGCGCGGCAATATGCCCATGATCATCCAGAAAGCCGGTTACTGCAACGGCGCAGCCGGCACCCCATAAGGCTAAGCACACAGGGGTAGAAAGCAAACCCAGCCAGTTTAAAACGGGTAAAACGACCAAAAATGAAGTTACAATAGCGACCCCACCGCCGCGTGGCGTTGGTGTCGAGTGCGAGCTGCGCTCATTAGGAATGTCGATTAAGTTCTTTGACAAGGCGTAACGATACAAAAAACCGGTAAGCGTCCATGAAGCTGCACTCGTTAGTAAAAGAGACCACCAAAAAATCACTTGTACCTCTAATAAATGTTGGTTAATAGGAGGGTAACGAGCAGGTTGCGGAGTAGGTAGAAGTAGCGTGGCTTATAATTGCTTTTACGCCCGTTATTGCCCATCCGACGCTAAACTATGGTTTTTGTAGAAAATCTATCGCGGTTTTCTTCAAAGCATCATCCACACACACAGGAGGGCGCCAGCCCAACAGGTCGCGTGTTTTACTAATATCAGTTTGAAGCGAATTACACAAACGCTGAGCCATATCGCGCTTACCCAATAATATGGCGCCGGTTTTTAATGCCCAGACAGGCATGGGGAGAAGTTTGGCCGGCTTGCCCAACGCTTTGCCCAATCTTTGCAATAATTCGGTAGTAGACAAATCCTCACCATCTCCAGCCAAAAATGTCTGATTGGCTGCGGCGGGATGATCAATGCAGGTTATGATCAAATCGATCAAATTATCCAAAGCGACAAAACTACGCTTATTATGAATTGCACCCAAAGGCAACGGTACTCCCTTACACAACCAGTTCATCATACTATGAAAATTGCCTTTCACACCTGGTCCGTAAACCAGAGGTGGACGGATAATTACCACTTCCATACCGGTTTCATCAGCTAGTTGCCGCAATGCATCTTCTGCTTCAAGCTTAGAAATGCCGTAAGGATCAATCGGCATAGGCTGGTCATTAGCAGTATAAGGCTGCCCCAAAAGCGTAGATTCACCATTCACTTTGATCGAGCTGATAAAAATGAATCGCTGCACACCTGCTTCGGCTGCCTGCCGGGCAAGATTCCAAGTACCTTCAAAATTTACCTTGCGCGACTCACCAAAAGGGTCGGCTGAGTTATCTTTCATTACATGCACTCGCGCAGCAAGATGAATAACTGTCTTTATACCGAGCAATGCATCCGCCCAATCCGTCTCGTGGTTTATTTCACCGATTGATACGGCCTCAACATTTTCGGCTTGGGAATTTACTGAACGCATTGCCGCGCGAACGGATTGCCCTTGACGAAATAACTCTGCGCAGAGCGGATTGCCTATAAAACCGGAAGCTCCTGAGATTAACACTTTCATATGCCCGAGCTCACCTTACTAACTCAAACAATCGTATGGGAAGTTTCAATGCCAGAAAAAGCAAGTTGGTATATAAACCATTCTCTTTGCAGGCCCTGACAGTTTCCAGGTTCAGCTTAATACTCGTCATAAATCCGCTATTACTCAATCCGCCGGAGCGCATAGTCACCATAACCTTATCAATAAATGACCACGATATTTTTTGCTTGATTAACAACCTAGCCAGCATCTCAAAATCGGCAGCGATTTTATAATCCGTTTTATACATTCCGCCTTCTTCGTAACAAGACCTTTTGCAATAGAAAGTAGGATGGGGAGGCATTACACCGATTCGAAGCAATGCTGGACTGAGTCTGGCAACCCGATACTTTCGCCGTATTTTTTTTAAGTTATATTTATCGACGATATTTAGGCAGGAAAAAACAGCATCCACTTTCGTTGCACAAAATTTGTCTATTATATCTTGCACTACATTTTTTCCAGAAAAAATATCGTCTGAATTTAGCATGCCCACATACTCTCCAGAGCAAAGAGATATGGCTTTATTCATCGCATCGTAGATTCCATTATCTTTCTCGCTGATCCAATAATCGATAACATGGTCATACTGCCTCAAAATATCAATCGTTGCATCGCCAGAACCGCCATCGACAATGATATATTCAATATTATCGTAAGTTTGTTGAAGAATACTGTGAATGGTGTCTCCTAATGTCGCAGCGCCGTTGAATACAACAGTGATGATCGAGACGAGCGGCTTGTCCTGACTGCTCCGCTTCTGCATTCCATGGGTACGCTGTCCGCCCTCTTTTTTCGGCAATACTCCTTCCGCTAGCATTTGTCTACCACCACCTTAGCCATACAAAGATACGCTCTTCTCGCCATCAATTAGCCTATGTTTGCATTTAATAATTTTGCCAAGCAGATCATTCCTTCGCGGCAAATGAGGAATCGCAATTCCGGAATCGGTCAACTTGACGAGAATACTTTTCAGGCAAATGAGATAAATGTCGTATAAGTTGTTCGCGGCCTCGCCGACCCGGTAGCCGGAATACAACAATAAGCTGGAGGCTGATTCGAGCCGCAATCCATGGAAGTGATAGAAAACCGGCGCAATTTTCCCTTGGCTCAATTTTTCGTAATATAAAACGTTCCAGGGAGCCAGAGTCTTTTCTTTTTGACGCAAAATATGTACTTCGTTATTGAATAATTCGGGCCATACATCCAGATATTTCTGATCGCCGAACTTGCCATCTTCCACCCTTGCATAGCACCATTCCAGACAGCGTTCTTGCCACCAGTGCATAACCTTGAGGGCCTTCTCCGTACGCCGGAACGTCATGAACTGGACACAGAATCTACCTCCCCGACTAGCACGTCCCGATCTTTCGTGACGCGGATCATAGGCATGCTCTGTAATCAACACATGTTTGGCCGATGCAACGAATTCATTAATCAACAGGATGGGCGCATCAAAGAAGAACAGGTCGGCATCCAGATAAGTTACACGGTACACGCTGGAATCGCGATCAAAAACGAACTGAGGTGTAAATGGAGTCAGCGTCCAGCAGTATTCGGCACGGCTTCGTGTTGGCTTGACTCCTAACAGTCGAGTATCTTCAACCTCGGATAATGGGATCAGGCTTACGGACGGTAATGCCAGATTCCGCAAGTTTTGTTCGACCAAGTCATCCATGCATACGATCCATAAATGGAACGGTTGCCCATGCTGCATCAGCGAAGCATGAAGACACAAGCCGATCGGCAGAAAGTTATTGTCGAACAGTGTAACAAAATGTTCGGTTTGATCAGTGCCGTTACTTGAATGCATTTAGCGCCTCTATTACAGCCGCAATATCGGCATCACTCATTTGCGGATGACACGGAATAGAAAGACAAGTTGTCGCGTGCTGTTCAGCCGCAGGCAAGCCGTTAGGACCGAAACGCAGATGCGCACATGGCTCTTGCCGATGCACTGGAACCGGATAATGTATGAATGATTCTATGCCGCTCGACCTGAGGTGCTGGGTGAGCCGCTCGCGCTCGGCGCATCTGATGACAAACAAGTGATAGACATGATTCTCCGTCTGTAACGGCTGCGCCAGCAGTTGGATCTTGGGGTTGGCAATTTTCTCGAAATATATTTTGGCAATCTGACGGCGCCTCTGGGTGAATTTTTCCAGCCGATCTAGACGCACACGCAGCAGCGCCGCCTGTATTTCGTCGAGACGGCTATTGAGTCCCAACTCCGAATGGTAGTAGCGCTCCTTCTGTCCGTAATTGCGCAGAATGGCGGCACGCTGAATAAGCTCGATATCATTGCTGACCATCGCTCCGGCATCACCGATTGCGCCCAAGTTTTTAGTCGGATAAAAGCTGTATGCGCCGAAACGGCCGAAGCCGCCAGCCACCTTATTATTCCACGCCGCCAGATGAGATTGGGCGCAATCCTCCAACAGAGCGAGGCCGTGTGTTTCGCATAAATCGAGCCAGCTTTCCATGTTGCAAACTTGTCCGTACAAGTGCACCAGTAAAACCGCTTTGGTTTTTGATGTAATGCAACGCTCAACGCTTTGCAGATCAAGTAACGCTGTGTCCGTATCGATGTCCGCCAGCACCGGAATTGCTCCCGACCGAATGACGGCCAGCACCGTAGCAAAAGCAGTCATCGGAGTGGTGATAACCTCATCCCCGACGCCGATGTCGAGCGCACGTAAACCGATTTCGATCGCATCCATGCCATTGCCGACGCCGATCGCATGCGAAATATTGCAACGTGCTGCCCATTCCGTCTCGAATGCCTGCACTTCCTGGCCGAGTACATACCATCCGGAATGCAGCACGCGATCAACCGCAGCTAGCTCAGCAATTCGTAAATCTTCAGGCTCGGCCTTGAAGTCGTTCATCAAGATCATTCTGAATCCCAATATGCTTTTTGATTTTCCTGATAATAAGCTAGGCAATTCGCCAAGCCTTCCTTGAGATGAATCTTCGGCTGCCAGCCGAGCGTAGCCTGAAACTTGTCAAAATTGCTGTAGTAATCGCCTATATCGATTGCCTTTCGCTCGGGAGGAAACGGCACCACTTGATAATCGGAACCGGGTTTTAGCTCGCTCAGAATCTGCGCCAATTGCAACAGACCGACCACCTCTTTACTGCCCAAATTGAACACCTGGCCGTCTGCATTAGGATCAAGCGCAGCTAATAGCAGCGCCTCAACCACATCGTCTACATAATTGAAATCCCGCAACTGGGTGCCGTCGCCGAAAACCTGGATGGGCTTGCCCTCAATCAGACTTTTGATCCAAATGCCCAGAAAAGTTTGCCGCGCATCTTTCACTCGCATGCCCGGCCCATAAGTATTTGTCAGGCGCAAAGCACATGCTCGTATCCCATAAACGTTATTATATAGTAAGTGATACCACTCGCCCGCCAGTTTATTGATGCCATTTACATCCACCGGCCTGATCGGATGCGCTTCGTCAACCGGCAGATATTCCGGTTTGCCGTAAAGTTGGCGGGTACTGGCGAAAACAATTTTGATGGATGGATTGTATTGGCGGCACGCTTCCAGAATTGATAATTGCGCGGCTGCATTGATCTCAAGATCGGACTGCGGATCCGTCATCGAATCCATATGACTGGTTTGCCCAGCAAGATTAAATAAATAGTGCTTGTCCCGGATAAGGTAAGCCATCGCGAAAGGATCGCGCACATCGCTGATATTCAACGTCACCCGGTCTTTAATATCCTCTATGTTTCGCAAATTTCCGCCGTAAACCGGAATCAGGCTATCGACCAATGTGACGTTAGCACCCAACATAACCAGGCGCCTAGCAAGGTTTGAACCGATGAATCCAGCCCCGCCGGTAATTAGCACTCTTTTATTTTTCATATTTTGTAATTTCATTACATATCTTAAGCTGTTATGTGAAACGCGGAAAGACTGTATATCTGTTCAATTGTCTTGTTTTTTGCAAAGAATTACGCCGCCGAATTCGATCCGGAGACCATCTAAATAATTAGCCCCGTCGATGGCGCTTCCATCAAATGTCGACAGTACCTCGTATTTTTCGCTCAATTTTTTTTGGAATTTTTTCCGGGAAAATATGCGGCAAGCATAACTGGCGGGATAAATCGATGCTGAAACATGTTGAACGGTAATGACGTCATCGCATGAATCACTAAAAGGCGTCCGGTCTATAATCAAATAGCGAATCCCACTATCGGCCAATTCGTCCAGAATCTCATCCGGTTTCTCCACATATTGCAGTACACTTGAAAGCAGAGCAACATTCGGACTGACTTTCTCCTGAGCTTCGTTAATAGTGAAGAAAAAATCCAGTTGATCGGTCCTGAAAAGTGACTGCCCGCATTGAACAAAATGCGGTTGTTCCACCACGCCCCATTGTAACCTTGGCAAAAAGGACAAAAAATTGCGGCACTGGTAATAACTGCTACCAAGTGCTCCGCCAAAATCGAGTACAGAAAGATGCCCTCCATTCTCAGTCGCAGCCCTCAACAAGCCAGCCAACACCGGAAAAGAATGTATCACTTCATCGAACAATACTGAATCACGCTCAAATGCCGCCTCGCCGGAATTTACCTTAAGAGTAGCTTGCATAACGCGTTCAAGAATTTGCCCTGAATCATAACCGGAAGCATCGCGGTTTGCAGATAGCCAGTTTGCATATTGGCCGGAAAAATAAATTCCTCGCCTCAACAACGGCCTCAAGCGTTCAATCAGGGCTGGCGGTAACCATCTTTTCGCAAATTTCTTTTGTTTCACTGCATACCTATCCGTCTTTGCATGACAGCAATTATTTTTCGGAATACTTTAACAAATAAGTAGGGGCGGGATTTTCGAAAAAAAGTGATAAAACTTTGCCGTGCGAAGGCATTTTCTTCAACAGCCGCCGTACCGACTTGAACCGGTATATCCGTCATCTCTCCTTCATACTTCATTGCGCTGGAACAATGGGAGCCACTGTCATCCATCCCAATATTAACCAGTAAACTGCGTCCGGGATATAGGGTGAGCTTGTCTTTCAAAAACGCACTCGCGTACCAGCGAATGGCCCAAGAATTGTTTTTACCGGCAATTTGGTTTTGAAGCATTTTGGTGTAAGGATAGCTTCCGTCAAAATCGAACTGATGGGTTAGCTTACGACGCTTTAGCTCATCCAAGAGCTTTTGTCCATCGGGATTAAACAGTTCCCAACCACGCGCCCATGTTGCCCAGCCCCAGCAATCGGCACCCCGTAAAAAGAATGTTTCCGGCATTCGCTCCATCACGGGGTAAATATAACCGGCAATGCTGATTACGCGCTCGTCATGCTCATAATAATTCAAAGCTTCGTTCATATATTTCAAAAAGTAGGGCGAAGTTACATGGTCGTCTTCCAGCACAATGATTCGACCATGCTTTTGGCAAACTTGGGTAACGCCGTTAGTAATTGATTTAGCCAAACCGAAATTAGTTTCTCGTTCAATAACAGTTATTGAATGAAAACCTACAATTCCACTTACGTAGGAACGCACCTCGGAGGCCGCCTTACCTGCTGAGTCATTTTTTGCACCATCGGAAAATACATACAGGTCGGTGTCTTTCGCTTCTGCATTGGCTAGCAGCGCCTCGACAGTTTGACGCGTATGCCAAGGCCGGTTATAAACAAATAGTGCAACAGGCGCCTGATTCACCAGTCCCCCAATATGGATTCTTCTATTGAGAAAACCATGTTAATGATCCAGCAATAGAAAACTGTATTAAATGCTTTAGCGATCATACGATAGTCATTCTTGTGTAATGAGTTTCCCGGCAGGTTGGGCATTCAATTGCACCATTCGGTCTCGCCAGCAATTCGGCTATAACCACTTGCGGTCAGTAGTTTTTCTGCTTGCGATTTGGTGTCGCTCGCTATTGCAGTAGCCTTAAGTCGCGTAAGATTGAACAGTTGCTTCATAGTAAGTAGAGCATCAAAATCATTAATAGTGTGCACATCACGCCGGTAGAATAATAGGCGCCCGAATATCGTGTTGGACGATGCATGTCAATATCTACAAAGAATCCCTTGTGTTGCGCAACCGTTTTCCTAGGTATCTAATCAGCTCTGGCTAACTTCGTATTCACACGGTTTTCTATCCTCAGTCACAAGTTTACCCTTCTTGATATGCCACACTTCATCAACTTGTTGCATTATGTAATTGTCATGCGTTATAAAAAGCAGTATCCGTTCGTGAAAGAGCGATTTCAAGTTCTGTAGTACCTGTTCCCGTGTCTGTGAATCCAGCGCACTAGTCGCCTCATCCAGAATTAATACATCCGGTTGGCGCACAATCGCGCGTGCCAAGCCAATGCGCTGACGTTGCCCACCGGAAAGATTAGCGCCCTGATAATCCAGTCGTGTATCAAGACCTGCGGGTAGTGTATCGACCAATTCTGCCAATCCGGACGCTTCGACTGCGACTTGAAGTGCAGCATCTGTCGGTTCAAGACCGAAAGCAATATTTTCTCTTACACTACCGCTAAAGATTCGCGTTTGCTGTTCGACCAGCACCACTTTGCGGCGAAGCGATGCCAAATTTATCCGGTGATACGGTTGATCCCCAATAAACAATTCTCCTGACATTGGCGCCAACAAGCCGAGCAGCACATCTGAGAGCGTCGACTTGCCTGAGCCTGAACGTCCCACTAACGCGTAGATATGTCCAGCCCGCATCTGTACCGTCACCTCGGACAATACCGGATGATCCGCTACATAGCCGCATGAAAGCCCGGTAATAGTCATGCTTCGCACAGAATTCACTTGTGCGCCATCCTCCGCTACAGCTTGGCTAGCGGTCGATGAACCGATAATGTCGTCAATATCGAAAGCTGCTCGAATATCTATTGCCACTCGCCCACCGGATGCAACTGCCGTTCCGAGAAATGAAAGCACCCTGATCAGCATGGTGGTGACGGTAAAGAAATACACCGCAGAAAATTCTCCAAGACCGGCAATACCGGCAATACCGGGAAATAATACTATCAAGCCGAGGATAATCAGTATCAGTCCCGGTACAGAGCGCGACCCATGATTAAAAACATCCAGCAAAAACAGCACACGTCCGTAGCGATCAATAAAGTTCCGGTAGCGCTGGGCCACGAACTCCTCTCCAGCCATTGAGCGGATGGAACGAATGCCGTTAAAAGCTTCGATAAAGGTCGTATTTGCCTCACGGGAGAGGAACGCCGATTCATTACTCCATGAGAATACATGTCTCATAGCCAAACCGATTGCCAGTCCGGACAATAGCAAAAACAGCAAAGTCAGTTTGAATACGAAGGGTGAAAAAATGAAGAGGACTATTAAACCAATCAGTGCAGCGACCAATGCCGACACGGCTTGGGCCATGTGGAAAAACACTTGGCCAACGCGAACGGCCTCATCCCCGGCAAGCGCCGTGTAATGCCCGACAGTGCGGCGATAGATATCGGAAAGAGGCTCATTCACCACCACCCGGGAAAATATTCCTCCGCTCAAATGCGCGAGAATGCGTTTTGAGACCCACGTATTCAGCGCCAGTTGAGTAAAGCCGACAGCAATGCGTAATCCTAATAGCAGCAAAAACAGCCACAACCAGGTTTTTGGTTCTACCGGTAATCTCAGAATTTCTGCTGCCTGATGCCAGAACTCGACTGCTTTCGAGGAAATTCCGCCAGCTTTCTGTCCTTCGGCGCTTGTAAGTGGCAGCATGACGCTCAATGCCCCATATTCTAATAGTACACCGGCCATAGCGACTACAACAGCCAAGTGAGCCGAGAGGAAATTGCGAAAGACGAACGAAGTAAACTTGGGCAGATAACCAGCGACTTTGGCTATGCCGTAGAGATTTTTTTGTTTTGCCACTTTTTAACCGTTGGGATATTCGAACCACATATACTGCTTCCAGCGTAACAATTGCGACATTCCGGTAGCTCGTATGACTCGTCTCAACAATCGCCATACTACACCGCGGCCATGCCAAAACTGCCGCCCAGTCTGATGCCATGCAATCACATCGCTCTTTATTTGATCGGCTGTTGTGGCATCGAATAAGCCGGATTCTTCAGATTGCTCGACGATGAAATAGGCCTCACTAAAAAAACGATACCCGCACAAGGCCACGATCAACTTACGGATCGAATCCGCATCTTTGTTGGCGACAAGCTGTCTCCAATCACGTACATAAACGACATCCGCCTCCCAAACTCTGGCTGAGAGCGACGGCGTATTCTCGTATACGCCGAATACCTCACGCTGATACCAGTCGCTATCCCCATTTTTGGAACGGTATGCGCGAGCGATACTCACGTCAAGCAAGCGCATGCCATCCTCAGTAAGCATTTCATCAATCTGTCCCCATGTCGGGCCGTCCAAATAAGGGCCGATGTTATCCGTCACCCCGCTACTGATATTGACTTCAACCTCTGCCAACAAGAGATTTTTTCGACGATCTCCCATACCTTGAAGTATTTCCAGCTCTGCCCCCTGGACATCCAGTTTGATGATGTCGACGCTGTTCACTTGAGCTTCATCGAGCACATCGGAAAGTTGGCGAGTTTGAATTTTGACTTCGCGAATAGGATGGATATAAGTATTGTTAGGACTGGCAAACTCGCTTGCAGGGTTTATCGGATAAAGCGAACTTCCTGTCGGGCAATTAAGCATATACAGAATCCGCTCTCCTTCCATGCCCGACAGACCTACAGGGAAAACATGGTACTTTTCCGAATAGGCAGAGTTGGAAAACAACTCCTTAAGTTGTTGATAACTTTCTTGATGCGGCTCAAAAAGATAAAAATCCACTACGCCATCATATGACCGCCAATGTGGCTGCAAGCCATCCGCCGAACCAACATCTACACCAGCCATGCGCACACCGCCCAAGATTGAGAGCTTGGTTGGCAAAAGAGCACTCTCTTTCCTTTTTCTTCGTTGCTCAACAATATGACGAATCATAAAATCTCCTTAATGACTTGGGTCGAGCTGATCATACATATCCCATGACAAATTTACGTGCATATTTCTTAACCACCGCAACCTGATCCTTGAAAAATGACTCTTTGTTGAAGTAAGACTTTATGTCTTCTTGGTTTTGGTTACGGTAGATTACTTGCAGCGCAAGCCGCTCCCCCGATTTAACGAGACTTCCTCTATGCAGCAAGTGCGGACCATCGAACACTAAAGCCTGTCCGCCTTGGCTTAAATAAGTAATCTCTTGCTCGGCAAGCATACAGGCCAATTCTGTTCCAGCCAATATATCATCCCCAAAATGGCTCGACCCCTGCATGGGTTTAGGCAACTCCATAAAAATCCGGCGCAATTCCGCATGCCTTGCAAGCGGGCGGTAGTGTGTTTTATGCACAAACTTCGCATAGCGATTCACAACAACGCGATCCAAGGCCTTATGCATTCGAATTCTGCACGGCGAAATCTCCCAGCAATTGCTGCCCGGAATTGCTCTCGTTGCACCATTCTCTTCATCCACAGGCGTTACGTAAATCATCGATTTTGGCAAACAATCGCCCTCATCCACATGAAGATACTGCATCGGACTGTCGGAAAGCCCGACATCTTCGTAAAGATTTTGATACCAGTCCTGTTCCGGGTATGAGTATTCGAGTCCGGCGCCCAACAAGGTCATTTTGTTCCGTTTATATTCACTGAGCACATCCAATATCCCGGCTTCGTTAACCGCGCGTTTAATAGCTTTCCATAACGGTGAATTAAAAGGTACATTTGTTACGGAGCGATTAAAACGATCCGACAAGGCACGTTGCCGTAATCCCGGCATGTATTCAAGCGCCAGACGACGGATATCGGCATAGGCCTCCGGCGGCAGGCCAGTGATATACATACCTTGAGTTTGTAATAAAGACAGCTGTTCCCGATTGTCTCTGGCCAAAGCAATGCTACGATAATCACGCGCTGAAAAAACTCGTCGGCTAAATTCATGACCCATATCAGCGATTGTCCAATTGACCACTGAATCCAACCATTCCTCTACCAATATCGACACATTTTTTTCTTGCGCATGTATCAGGATATGTTCCATAGATTTTTTTATATCCGAGAGGGCGTCCGCGGCATCAGCTTCCGAAGGGGATTTAAGAGCGCAAAAATTTTCGAATACAGCATCAACATTTCCAATTTGCTGAAAAATCAGAGCGTCGTTGTAATGAACGGCTCCTTTGTATTTCTCATATGCTGGGTGAATCGAATAATCAATTTCCGGATAACGCATGATCTTCTCCAAATTGAACACTTCCGGTTAATCGAGCGGTCTCGCCTTTATGCGACAACCCGGCTAACGTACCGGCCATTATTGTTACATAATACCATAACCCTTAACTTAACCCATTGATGGTAAGCCTAACTAAAACGCCCAACTGAAAAGCCATGGCTAAAGGTTTTTTGCAAAGCGATACGGACAAATCCATTGTAAACCTAAACCGGCCGTTTTCTTCATGCATGAGCTATCCCAATTTTGGGTTTGCCCATCTCGCTGCTAATTGAAAATCGCTCCCCATCTTTGAGGCCCCGAAACGCAATCGCGATATTCTGAAAGCCTGGAAATCTTCTGCAACCTATCGACCAACTCATCGGTCTTTGCCGCCTGATCACATATCATGCGAAAATCCATTGCCGCATCCCTAAGCGCTTTTTCCTCATCGGTAACGCAGAGATTATGCATATAGTAAAATTCCAAACTTTGACGATGCATAGCCTGTTTATCAATACCAATTTCCGCATAATGGCGCAATAGCTCCGCATACTCATTTAGACTCTCAGCAGTTCTACAAAAATCAAAACTGATATGCGGATGATGCGCGGCAGCAATCGTAGGCACGCCAAAATAAGCCATCTCGTGGGCGACAGTGCCATAAACTGTGACCGCACAAGCCATTCCAGCCTCGACCAATTGTTTATTCGTAATGCTCGAAGGAACCATCTGCGTATCAGGATAACGATCCCTTAGTTTGCTTAACGCAGTTTCACTAAGATTTATCTGATTAGGATGCGGCTTAACGAAGAAGCGGATATTCGCACTGTTAAGGGTTTCAATGGTAAAGCACAACCATTCCCAAAAATCCGGAAAAACCATTTCCCGATACACATGAGGACTGTCGTAGAAATCATGTAAAAAAATCACCACCGCATCGCGCACATCGGGAACAGATTCTCCGGATTCAGCATAGGCCGATTTTTTCATGTACGCAGTCGCGCTATCGATTTGACCGGCCATTCTGGCCGATAGCGCCGATTCAGCCAAAGCCAGCTTTTCTTCCCGTCCATTTAGCCGCGAAAAGTCATCGGCATATGCGTCCGGGTTTTTGGTATGCACAAAATCTTTTAGGGTTAATTCTTTTGTAAACTCTTGATAATTACCGAACGAAAATACCCGGACACCATGTTGCAAAGCGACTCTAACCGGAATGCCATGGTGAGTATAAGTGCTATATGAAGTTAAATATAATTTCGGTTTAGTGCACCCAAAGTACGCCTTAGCTCGACGAATATCGCGATGCGCCTGCCAAAGCAGAATCAATAAATAATTATCTTTTAAATCAACCGTCGGCGCAGGTTTAAAACGAAGAAAGCTGTCATTGACTAAATCACCTACGGCAACATCATCAATCACCAAACTTATCAGATCTTTTTTATTGTCTAAATTTCGCCAGCACATCCAGGCGCGGTAGAAATCGAACACATCGCTAATGGGTTGTAAAGAACCGCTACGATATCCGACACCGTTACAAAATGAATTGTATAGCCGCACCCATTTGAAGTTATACAATGGATTGATAAACATTCTCGAAGCAATGAATGAGAAAATAGACTTAGCTTCGCCTACTCGCATACTCCGCAACACATATTGCTCGACCTTAATAGCGTGCTGCTGCTCTTGCATAGACAGCGCAATCTGCCCAAACAAGCCAAAATAAAACACATCCTCTACACATTGCACTAAGATCACATCATTTGATGGCGGCACCGCTGTCCTTGTGTTTTTCAAGTATCGAAAGACCGATGCCTGTTGCGGATCGATCAGGGTGGCCCTAAGAACCGGTCTTAACAGTTTTCTTATTGAATTCAATAATCGCTTGTTCAAGCCAACAAATCCCAGGACATCGCAGTGCCCTTCTTGACATCTTTCGCCAGGCTGCGCCCGAGCAATGTGGGTAAATATTTAGGCGGCAATCCGTAGCCGGGACGGATCGCGTGCAGATTCTCGTGCGTCAACACTTCACCGGCTTTAACATCCTTGACGATATACAACGAGCGCCGAAAAACCAGCGACGTCTTCTCTTTCTCTGTCGGGCCGTAACTGACTTTACCCAATGCCTGCCAAGCACGCTCGCTCTCGACGACCAACGCCGCCATTTCGGCCGGTTCCATCGAGAAAGTGCTATCAACGCCGCCATCGGCGCGGTTCAAGGTAAAATGCTTTTCGATGACCGTCGCCCCTAGCGCGACGCTCGCTACCGAAACGCCGGCGCCCATGGTGTGATCGGATAATCCCACTTCACAGCCGAACAACTCGCGCAGATGCGGAATGGTCAGGATATTGGTGTTGTCCGGCGTAGCAGGGTAAGTACTGGTGCATTTAAGGAGCACAATGTCGTTGCATCCCGCTTCACGCGCGGCACGAACCGTTTCATCGATTTCGGCGACCGTTGCCATGCCGACAGAAATAATCATCGGCTTGCCGGTTGCGGCCACCTTGCGGATCAGTGGAATATCGGTATTTTCAAACGAAGCAATCTTGTAACAAGGCACATTCAAAGCTTCAAGAAAATCTACCGCAGTATCGTCGAACGGCGTAGAAAAACCGATCATTCCCAGTTCCCGGCAGCGGTCGAAAATCGGCTTGTGCCATTCCCACGGGGTATAGGCTTCCTGATAAAGCTTATACAGCGAGGTTCCTTTCCACAAGGAGTTGGGATCGGAAATGAAAAACTCGCCTTCATCTAAATCCAATGTCATCGTGTCGGCGGTATAAGTCTGAATTTTAAGCGCATGCGCGCCTGCCTTGGCTGCGGCATCGACGATCTCCAAAGCCCGTTCCAATGATTGATTATGATTGCCGGACATTTCGGCAATAATAAAAGGCTGACTAGATAAGCCTATCATCCTGTTTGCAATTTTCATGTTCCAACTCTTGATTTGTTTTTCGTAGATAAATGCTTTGCCATAGTCACATGGTTAAAAATTTGTCCGCATCAAACCCAAGATGCTTCAATTAAACCGTTTGCGATCAGCGGCCTCAATATCTCCACCAGTTTTGAGACAGGTTGTCCAAGAATGTCGGCAATCTCAAGGAGAGTGTGCTCACCATCACAGTGCGAAATTAGATCCATCATCGTTCGAACTTGAGCCCCCGATTCTTTGGTACTCAAGGTTGGATAAAGCCCTCTTTTTCCGAGTTGGGGCTCACAAAATACGGTTGTTTTGAGGCAAATATTATTCTCAATTGTCTCTATAGCTTGACGTAGCGCGGTGAAGCCTCCAAGCAAGCCTTTTGCAGTCACCAAGTTCAGATCGTCGAGTGATGTATGGTATTCGGGGTATTCTCCATACTTACTACGCATAATTGTTGCGATTGGAAGGTCTACACCCGGCGCACAATATTGTCGTTCGTCACTGCCACGGTCTAACCAAGTAAATTGCTTAAAATTGGGATCAATATACTTTAGCACATGTAGCGCAGCTCTATCTGATAGCGTATTTCCTAAACGCGACGGCAAAAAGGAATAGCATCGCTCATCGCCAATGCATGTGATGTTGAAGCCGGCTATGACATGGCTCTTCAAGTATTCCATATTCCGACTGAGATATACAATGGATCCGATCGTCTCTGGAATAAACAAAATCCGGTATGTGTACCTATGACTCTTCAGTGACATTAACCAACGCGCCAAAGCTGTCGCTACCACAGGGCCGGATAGCTCGTTGTTTGCCATGGAAGGATGGCAAATGTAAGTGGAGAGTAAAACCTCTTGTTTCGTTTGTCCCGGTAAAATTAAATCCGCGTAATTCAGAACTCCCGGCTTGAGTTCTGAATTGATGACCACATGATATTTGCCAGGCTTGAGAGCTTGTCGTTGTGAATGTGCCAAGCAGAAGCCCCAGCGCCGGGCATAATAAGAAGTGATGTATGGAATGGCATCAGGTTGGCTAGGCAGGGAGTAGAGATGGTTATTTAAGTCTTCCAACTCCAGCCACTGATCTACAGGTTCCGAATATCCCAGAACATGAAGATTGTGCGCCCTAAAATCAACAATGCGTTTACCAGACTCATCGGCGATATAAGCGTCTTTTATAGTCCATTCGTCCGGAACCGTCCAGTCAAATGCCGGGGTCCCAGACGGTACTTCATGAACGGTTAGACCTTGCAAGTGTTGCCCAAGGTAGGCAAGAGTTTCACGAACTCCTGGTCCACTCAGGCTTCGACAAATCGGAAACAGAGTCTTTGCCAAATCGTGACAAAAAGCTCCTACGTCAAAAGCAATTGGAGACTGGTCGAGAAATATATCACTGAATTTCATAAAGTAGTCCTTTGGCTCGACCTTCATTTAATATCATAGCGACTTCATCGAACATTTTCGGAGCAGAAATCACACGTAAGCCGGAGCCTTCCTTCGGTCTGCAACCAGTGTAAAGTTTTTTTTTCCAAAGGATCTCACCCATTGGATCGACATGTGTGATCACTCCCTGTTCGATGTTGCGCACAAACAAGCCAAAGGTTTGAGTTGACTCGACTCCTATTTCGTCGATATATTGCCCCGTGAATGTTTTATGGTATCTATATGGAACATCCAGGCTTTCCTCTACGTAATGATAAAACGTCATGCTGTTTTGATCAGGGAGGTCTAACCCCCCAATTTTTCCTCCGTGGCGGTGCAGGATGCCAAACGGGGAATTCTGGCCGTAGCCGCTAAAGTTTTTCAAGCCACGGAACATTTCAGCTTCTTTTCCGATCACTGAGAATGAGTATATCGGATGCCCTGTGCGAACCGCTCCAGGCCATAAACGCCCGACTTCTGTAAATACTCCCATATGACTTGGCGAATTCCGGATATCGAAGCGCACTCCTTTGGGAAAGTCAAAATTAAACAAGGGAAGAAGCAACGTTCCAGATTTACCAAGTGCGATCAAAAAACTCTCAAGCACCACTTTAGGGCTTACGTTTCCGCCAAGCCTTGCTATGCGTCTCAATGTCCGGTTAAGATTACTATGTACTAATAGCATATCACCTTCTTCGATACCAGCCATCCGCCAATCTGCTACAAGTTGACTGATTATTTGATTAGTCATAAGGATCCTTTTAGCCTGAATATTCAGCGCATGAGCATATGCCCATCAACCTTGGACAAACTTCGGAAATTATCAAAGCTCGTTCTAATAGCTGATTATTATTGCCGGACATTTCGGCAATAATAAAAGTCTGACTAGACAAGCCGATTGTTCGACTTCCGATTTGCATATTTTAATTCCTGATCTGTTTTCCGTAGGTGTAGGATTTTTTTTCGAAGCCCGCCGTCGAAAAGGCCGAAATTGACTGAGCGTTTCGGGCCATTATAGTCGCCTCGATTGACTCGACCTCTAGCCAATTATGTTCGACCCATGATGTTCCCTGTTCAATAAGCTGTACGCCCATGCCTTTGCCGTAATTCCCCGGAGCTAAATAAACCGATATAACAGCGCGCTTGTCATTGCGGTCGAACCGCACGACGCCGACCGCCTCTCCGTCAGATTCGCCTATCAATATTTGACGGTCCGGGTTTTCCAATGTTTTAACAAACCAGGCGACATGCTCAGCAAAAACGATCGGCTTGGTCTCAAGGGAAAATCGTCTTGTTTCTTCAGTATTACGCCAATTAAAAATGCGCTCGCAATCTTCCGGTTCGGCCCGGCGCAGCATGATCGAAGACGTTATTAACCGTTTTGTTACCCGCTCTACCCCTTGTCCATCAACTAGTGTTTTTCCCTCTTCGCCCATGCTTATCAATAGCCAGGATGAAGAAAGAGCAACCCGCAAAGCGCCCTCTAACAACGCTATATCGACATTCCCGGCCTCGCCTAAATAAAGGGTTGCGCCCAATCTTGCCATGGCTTCGCAGCCGGATTGTTGATTGCTGGCGACACTGATCACGATAGACGGCAAACCTAGGCAACACCGCTCCCACATTGTGCCGCCGCCGGCGCCGATCGCCAGGTCGGCCTTAGCCATCACCTCCGCCATGTTACTGATTTGCCGGTAAAGGCTGGCTTCTGAAAGTTGGGCAGAAAGACCGGTAACCTCCTCCTGGTTCGGGTTGGTAGCGCCGACAATCACATCAACGGCAAAATCGGCCCTATTTAACTGCTTTATGGCGCGCAACGTTTTGCCGGTCTCATTGTTTGGATCGCTGCCGCCAAAGAACACAACTACCCGCTTAATATTGCCATCGCGCACTTTTAGATTGCTGCGCGCCGCCTTAAATTCCGGACGGAGCAAAGCGTATTTCGGGCCCAGCAATTTTTTGCAATAAACCGGCAGCAATTTTTCATAGCGCGCTTCCATGTTGCAATGTAAGTTTTGATCGAGCAACACATCGCAGTCATGGGCTCTATTCGCCAGATCGTCGATCACCATAATACGCTTTGTAGATGCGCGCATCGCTGTCTCCCACTCGATGTCGAACGCATAATGATCGACAATCAGCCAATCGGCGACGCTAAGTGTGCTAAGCGCCTCTGCTGTCTGACGCGCGTCTTGTTCCTGCGTTTTGCCCAGCCAAAGTGCGTGAGCCAATCGGCCTTCTGACGATGACGTAGAAGCCGGAAGACGCAACAATTTATGAGGCGATGATTCAATTTGGTCGAACAAGTGGCCGGGATGCTCGCGGCAAACGAAAGTAACCTCTGCGCCTTTTTCGTGCAATGAATTCGCCAACGTCAGGCAGCGCATCACGTGGCCGCTACCTATTTGAATCGATGCGTCGCAACGAAAGATAATCTTCAACATCAATCTGTCTCGCTTTGTTGCAGTATCTTGAACATCAGTTCGGCTCTATGCCAATCTTCAAGGGTGTCGATGTCTTGTACGCGATGACGAGGCAACAAAACCGGTGCGGCTGCTTGCGAAAATATCGGTAACTCACTAAGAAATGCTTCGCAACGCCCCCAATAGAATTGCCCCGCATCATGGTAGGCGTGTTCTAAATCTTGCGAGCGGGTCTTGAAATGCTCTGGCTGAAACATTGCTACGCGCCCGGACGAAGTCAGCTTGACCGCTCGTTGGATAGGGAAAGGATAATCGGTCAAGGTGAAGGCATACTCGCTTTTAGCGGAAAGCAAGGTATCCAGTCCGCGTTGCAAATCTTGAGGGATAACAAATGGCGCGGTTGCATAAATACAGCAAGCCAGTTCTGGCCGCACTTGATTATCGATGAACCATTCAATGGCATGCTTTATTACCGGTACGGTTCCCGCGAAGTCATTAGAAAGCTCTGCCGGACGGACAAATGGTGTTTCCGCGCCCCAATCGTGCGCAACAGATGCAATCTCCTCATCATCGGTCGAAACGATGATATGGTCGAAACAGTTGCTTTGCCTGGCTGCTTCGATGGAATAGGCGATGATCGGTTTGCCGCAGAAGTCGCGAATGTTCTTACGCGGAATGCGCTTGCTGCCGCCGCGCGCCGGAATAATCGCTAACTTCATATCTGCATAGCCTTGAGCAATGCGTCCGTCACACAAGCTTGCTGTTCGCAGGCCAATGCCGGGTACATCGGTAGACTAATTGCTTCAGCATAGTAACGCTCGGCTTCAGGAAAATCGCCCGGCTTAAACCCGAATGCTTGGTAATACGGCTGCGTATGCACCGGAATATAATGCAGATTCACGCCGATGCCTTGCGCGCGAAGCGAATCGAACACCTCACTATGAGACACGCTCAATTCTTCCGGTTTCAGCCGGATCGGGTAAAGATGCAGGCCGGAGTAAGTATCCGGATGCTGCCACGGCGTTATGACCGGCATGTCGGCCAACGATTTATCATATTGAGCCGCTAGCGCGTGCCTTTGCGAGACAAATTCATCCAATCGTGACATCTGGCTTTCTCCCAATGCCGCTTGCAGATCGGTCATGCGGTAGTTATAGCCGAGTGCGATTTGTTGGTAGTACCAAGAACCATCGGCCTCATGGGTCATTTGTGCAGGATCGCGGGTGATACCGTGGCTGCGGAGTAACGCCATCCGGCTTGCCAGCTCGGCATTGCCGGTCAGAGCCATGCCGCCTTCGGCAGTGGTGATGATCTTGACCGGATGGAAACTGAAAATCGTGATGTCGGCATAACGGCAATTGCCGATCGGTTGATCCAGATATTTTCCGCCTATGGCGTGCGAGGCATCTTCGATGATTTTAAAACCGTAACGATCGGCCAATGTGCGTATGCTTTTCATTTCGCACGACTGCCCGGCAAAATGAACCGGGATAACGATCTTGGGCAGTTGCCCCTGCCGTTCTGCCTCAATCAGTTTTGCCTCCAACGCAGAGACGCTCATGTTGTAGGTGCGCGAGTCGATGTCGACAAAATCGACCTGTGCGCCGCAGTACAAACCGCAATTTGCAGAAGCGACAAAAGTATTGGGCGATGTCCATAAATTATCCCCTTGCCCAAGCCCTAAGGCCAAACAAGCGATATGCAATGCGGATGTAGCGCTATTCATTGCCAACGCATGCTCCACGCCGCAATATTGCGCAACAGCTTGTTCGAAGCGCGGAACGGCAGGGCCTTGCGTCAACCAATCCGAACGCAACACCTCCACGACCGCTTGGATGTCCACTTCGGAAATATGCTGCCGACCGTAGGGAATGTAATCTGCCATCAAATCGCTCCGATCTTGAGCCGGTGTGCCTCGATCCATTGCTGTAAGGTTTCGATGTTCATCCATTCGGTATTGGTATCGGAAGCGTAAGTGAAACCTTCCGGCACTTTGCAGCCGTCCTTGATGCGATTAACATCGGCGCTCCATTGATGGATGGCTGGCAGGATTTTAAAATGCTCCGGGTACTCGTAAGTGTGATAAGAATCTTCCGGGCTGATCATTTGTTCGTGCAGTTTTTCACCGGGGCGAATACCGATGATCTCGTGCTGCGCGTCGGGCGCCACTGCCTTGGCAATATCGGTAATATTCATCGACGGAATTTTTTTGACATAAATTTCTCCTCCGACCATGTCCTGAAAAGCATGCCAGACCAGTTTGACGCCCTGATCCAAAGTAATCATGAAGCGCGTCATGCGCGGGTCGGTAATGGGCAGCTTGCCTGCCTTTTCCAGCGACATAAAAAATGGAATAACCGAACCGCGTGAGCCCATTACATTGCCGTAGCGAACAACGGCAAACCGCGTTTCGTGTCCGCCTGCGTACGAGTTGCCCGCAACGAAGAGTTTGTCCGAAGCGAGCTTGGTCGCGCCATAAAGATTGGCAGGACTGCTAGCTTTATCGGTCGATAGCGCGACAACACGTTTCACACCCTGGTCGATACAGGCATCTATTAGGTTCATTGCACCGTTAATGTTGGTCTTGACGCACTCGAACGGGTTATATTCGGCGGTCGGCACAATCTTGGTCGCAGCCGCATGAACGACATAATCGATACCGCCCAACGCTCTGTGCAGGCGGCCTTTGTCGCGCACATCGCCGATGAAAAAGCGTACACGAGGATCATCCCCGTATATTTTTGCCATTTCCCATTGCTTCATTTCATCGCGCGAAAAGATAATCAGTTTTTTCGGTTTGAAGCGCGCTAAAGTCAAGGGCACAAATGTATGCCCGAAGGAACCTGTGCCGCCTGTGATTAGAATGCTTTTATCGTTGAACATTTCCTAGTTCCTGTGCGCTGTTATTTGTACATAATTTAAAATCGGCCGTAACCTTATTCGCAAAGTTTTTCAATCAAGTGCCTATCCGAATCGGATACTCAAGCGGTAGCATCATCTCTATCAGGAGATCAATATCGTTTCCATGTTGTATACCGGCAACACGATTCCCGAATAATCGAATAACCGCATCGGAACCCAGCTGGCTGACTACCTCGGACTTAGAACTTATCCGTAAATAATATTGCCCTTATTTTGTCGCTTGATTTTTCGTAAGACGATGACAGAAGCGGCCAGCATGAGCAAGCCGAGATAACTCCGCTGCATTTTTTCATACCTTACCAAGAGCTTTCTAAACCGGTTAAACCAAGCGTGGCAAACTTCAACAACCCACCGCCTTGCCTTAAAGTCAGGGTTCTTGTCTTGTTCTTCAATCTCTTCGCCACGCGTCCGGACATGGGGAACATACCCCCTTTCTTCAATCTCGCGCTGGGCGGTTACGCCGACATAACCGGCATCAAGGCAAAGGTTTTGCTTGGTCAAGTCTTCACTGGGACGATCAATGATCACGCCAACCAACGTGGCAGCGAGTAGCTTGACGTCATGGGTGTTCTCTCCACTAATGACAATCGACAACGGAAGGCCCTTCTCATCGGCTAATACGCTTCTTTTGCTACCTTTTTTTCCGCGATCCGGGATTTCTTCCCACCGATTCTAGCGCTAACGGTGCTTTGATCATCGTACTATCAAGACTTTGCCACTCCCAGGCAATCCCTTCCAGCTCATCATATTCCAACAGACTGGCGCGCCAGAGTTGTTCAAACACGCCCATCGCTTGCCATTCCAGAAAATACTGGTGGATCGAGCTGCTACTGCCGTATTCGCTTTTAGGGACGGCTTTCCATTGGCATCCTGTTCGCAACACATAGAGAATACCTTCAAACACTTTTCGTGGATCTTGGCGTTTTCTGCCACCGCCTGATTTTCGTTTATAGGTCTTTTCGGAATCTCTTTGCCGCTCGGGAATCAGCGGTTCCACTCGTGCCCAGAAATCATCCGAAACTTTCCAACTGGCTAGTCTTTTCAATGAACTGCACCTCTATCAAAATGACGTAGTACAATTCTTTCACAACACTTAGGTATTTATCAAGTTATTTACGGATAAGTTCTTAGTTTGTTATGTTCTTAGCTGATAGCAGTTATTTTCATTCAGCTTATTTTTCTAAATAACTGTTGGACCAAGCCGCTAACGCGGAGAAGCCACCCGGCGCGTGATTGTTTATAAATAAATGATATGGCTACACTAAACCAATGGGATGGACTCCTCCCACCTTGTATCGGCATCAAAGTGCCAGACTGATAGGATTGAATATCAGACAAACTAGCGGAGGAGTCCGAAATGAATATTAAACGGGTA
>NZ_SCTW01000028.1 GCF_004322395.1 Methylobacter sp. | reverse complement strand
AGCTCGGGCAAATCGGGATGACGAAACTGCACCGCGGACAGGTTCACCGCCATAATCAGCGGGCCTAAACCCTCATCCATCCAGGCTTTTGCCTGCCGCACGGCGCATCGCAATACCCATTCACCGATCGGCAGGATCAGCCCGCTGCCTTCGGCGACAGGAATAAATTCTGCCGGTGACACCATGCCCAGTTCAGGATGCTGCCAGCGCAATAAAGCCTCCGCTCCGGTAATGATCCCGTCTCGCATGGAAATTTGCGGCTGGTAATAGACTTGTAATTGCTCCTGTTCCAGTGCGTGATGCAGCGCATTGACCAATTGCAGATTACGTGCCGAGTGGGCTTGCATTTCTTGAGTAAAAAAACGATAGCACTGGCGTCCTTCCTGTTTGGCTCGATACATGGCAGTATCGGCGCTCTTGGAGAGGGCTTCCAGATTCTCCCCATCTTCCGGATAGAGCGCAATGCCGATCGATGCTGTCAGAGTCAGATCGTAGTGTTCAATCCGGTAAGACTCGGCAATAGCATCCAGTAACTTTTGCGCAACATGCGCGGCGCCGATTGCATCGACCCCCGGCAATAACAAAATGAATTCGTCTCCGCCCAAGCGTGTTACCGTGTCTTCCGTTCGAAGCACTAAACACAAGCGTTTTGCCAACTCAATCAACAGCGCATCACCAATACTATGGCCGAGCGAGTCATTGATGTCTTTAAAATGATCGAGATCGAGAAACATGACCGCCAAATGTCCGTTACTGCGCTTCGCCAAGCTGAGGGCATATTTAAGATGATCATTCAGCTGGGTACGGTTCGGCAACCCGGTGAGCGGATCGAAATTTGCCAGATAGTGAATACGCTCCTCGGAGCGCCTGCGTTCGGTAATATCGTTTGCCATCATCACCTTCGCGCTTCGCCCCTCGTATTCAAGCAGGTGCGCGCTGATCTCAACATCGATCAGCCTACCGTCCTTCTTTCGATGATGCCACACCGCCTGGTGCTGAGGCTCGTGCATCAATGGTACGTCTTCTTCAGGGCAAATGTCGGTGATCGTCATTGCAAGAAACTCCGCCTCGCTGTAGCCATAATGCGCGATCGCGGCATCGTTGACCACCAGGAAACGCAGCGTTTCCAGATCATAGAGCCACATTGGATGCGGATTGGCCTGAAACATCTGCCGATATCGGGCTTCGCTCTCGCGTAGCGCCTTCTCGGCTTGCTTGCGCTCGGTAATATCGATTATGACGCCAAAACCCCTCAATGGCTGACCGTTTTCAACAATAAACCGGCCTTTCGAAACCAGCCATCGCGTGACGCCATCGTCTTTGCGTATCAACCGGTATTCAATATTGTAGTCTTGCATACCCACGGCCAGCCCCTGCTGTACTCTCGCATCCAGTCGGGAACGATCTTCGGGATGCACCATGGCGAGAAAGTCTTCGTAACGCTGAGATACACCTTCGGGAAGACCAAGCAGCTTGTAATACTGAGAGTTAAACGTGACTTTATCATGGACGATATCCCAATCCCAGATACCGATGTCGGCCGCTAATTGCGCCAACCGCAAACGCTCTTCGCTTTCTTGCAAGGCAATTTCGGCTGTCTTGGTTTTGGTAATATCAATGCAAATTCCAGTCATGCGCTGGGCCAGACCCTGTTCATCATAGTCAGTGTCGCCCAATGCCCGAATCCAACGTACCTCGCCGGTCGGCGTGATGATCCGGTATTCGTTGGCAAGCGGCAAATGATCGCTTATTGCCTGATTGATCTGCTGTTCGGCTTGTTGCCTGTCCTCACTGTGCAGAAGCTCCCGCCATGCTTCGAAACCGGCTTCCGTTTTTTGCGGTTCCAGTCCGAATAATTCATACAGTTCATCCGACCAATAAATCGCATTTGTTTTGATATCCCAATACCAGGAACCTGCAACCGCTGCTTGTTGCGCCAATGACCATCTTTTACCGGCATCGCTCAGCGCCAACTCAGTTTGCTTGCGTTCGGTAATGACGTCGAAAATAGCAACAAAATGATCCGGCCTGGGGCTATAAACTGATATCCAAAACCACATTGACAGTGATTCGACAAAAGTTTCGAACCTCACCGGTTCTGCGCCCAGCGCCACCCGGCTATAAATATCGAACAGTTGCGAATCTGTTTCGCGAATACCGGGTATTACTTCGGAGACAGGCTTACCGACGACCTGCTTGAGACCGGTCAACTGTTCAAAGGCGGGATTCGTATAAAGGTAGACGAAATCGCTGGGTTGCCCCTCCAGGTAAACCATTTTGCAATAGGCCACACCGTTAAGCATATGCTCGACAAGAGTACGGTAGATATCGATGTGAGAAGTTTCAGATGCCTTATTCTCGGAAACGAAATTAGCATCTTCACTGGAATTGAACAACATATTAATTCGGGAGACCCCTAATGAATGATTAATAAATGTAAGTCATTGAAATTTATAATCGTCAATTTTAAAATTTAATTATATAGAGGTTTCTTGCACTCGGCTTAAAAATTTGTCTAGGGAAGCGCTGAACAAGTTGATTCCATTTATGGTTCGACAAGCTCACCACGAACGGAATCAACAGCTTACCGTTCATCCTGAGTCGTCGAAGGATTTAATCAGCGCTTCCCTAGGTTCTGACAGATAGAACAAATGTGGAAAGCCGAAACCGGAAAATAAAAACTGTCTATTTTTACCTTGTTGTCCCGAGCCGCTTTGAGAAGCAGACCAGCTATAGAAAATAAAGCCCATCCGTTAGCAATTGATTGTGTTTTGACCTGCATTTAACTTTAAAAAACTTAAACAAATTACCCGCTAATTATTACGTGCTACTTAAATTAACTATCAATGCTTGCAATTCGGGCTTTGCCGGTGTCTGATGCGTGTGAATCGCGTAAACCTGACGTCTGATTTCAGGCTCGTACAGATAGCGATAACTGATGTCGGTCGCCTGTTTGGGCAGGGTATATTCCGGCATTAAGGCAACACCGATACCTGCCTTAACCATCTGTAAAATCCATTCTTCGCTATTACTACGGTAAGCTGCGTAGAGATCGATTTCCTGATTTTGACAAATGCATTTCAGATCTTCTCTTAATTCACAGTTTAACCTGTCTAAATAAGGCTCTGACTGAATCGCTTTCAGATCGATTTTTTGCAATTGATTAAAACGATGGGTATTGCTGAATACGACCACATAACGTTCTTCGTAAAGCAAAGTCGATTGATACGGAGATGCCGGTAATTGCACCGGAGCACTGATTATCAGATCCAGTAATCCCGAATCCAGTTGCTTCAATAAGCTCGCTTCGCTATCAACAATTAACTCCAATTCGATATTCGGATATTCTTGCTGATACTTGGCAAGACAAGGACTCAAACGTTGCGCACCTATTGTGGTCATCAAACCGATGCGCAGAGGAATAGTGTTTAAGCGTGTGAACCGAATCGCATCCGCTTTGGTCGTCTGAAGGTCTCTATAAATCTTGCGCAGATTAGATTCAACCATGCGGCCTAACGGCGTTAACTGACATCCGGAGCGAGTCCGCGTAAACAGTGCCCCGCCCATTTCATCTTCCAGTTTTTTTATGGCCTGCGTTAAAGACGGTTGCGAAACATAAGTGAGTTGCGCTGCGTGCGTGATCGATCCCTGGTCGCAGACTGCCAAAAAATAGCGGATTTGTTGCATTTCCATCAGAGTTGCCCCGATATAGAAAAAAGCTATTGTTCCATAGAATGTCAGTATTATACAAACACTTATATTTCAATATACGATTGCCACTCTTTTAGAAAGCCATACGAGAAAACTATGAAAACCGCAAAGTTAATTGTGATGTATCCGACGCCTGCCGACGTTGAAATATTTGAACAACGCTATGCCCAAGAACATGTACCGATGGCGGTAGAAAAATTAGCCGGAAAAACCCGCTTCGTCGCATCGCTGATTATGGCCAGCTTAGGCCAGGAGCAAGCGCCTTTCCATCGCATTGCCGAAGTTTATTTTCCGTCCATGCAAGATTTGGAAGCCTGTTTAAATTCCCCTGGCGGACAGGAAACCGCTCAACACGCTGTTGATATTTCTACCGGTGGAGCGCCATTGTTTTTAACCGCGGAAGTTGAAAGTTTCGATTTTTGATATTTCGGCAGTTGGATAGATGTAGCCGTTGAATGCCGATTTCATGCGCCGTTATCAGGATATTATCCATCCAGACACATCTTTCCCGACTTGCAGGAAAAACCTCACAGCGACGGCTGCCGGCAAACACGATAACTGAATCCTTATCCGTTTGCCCCTTAAAATCCGTTTAATTCAGCGCCCTCCGTATTTTGTCAAAAATCAACATTTGCCGAGCATTTACCCATACAGTAAAAAAAGGTTTTACACATGAAAGAGAACATTCGGTTGTTTCCATTAATCCATACGATAACCTACGGTTGTCGTGCTTTAGTCTTATTCGGATTATTGACTTTCGCTTTGCCGCCAGAAGTTTATGCACATCGCGGCGCAAGTAATGAAGTCGACGCCTGCAATATTCTGGTAGGTCATGAACGGGTTCACTTTACCGCCTATACGCCCACATTTAGTAACAAAGAGTATTGTCAGTCGATTCCGCATCTAGGCGCTACTAATCTGGTATTCGATTATGAAGGCAAAAGCCTGCGTAATTTAACCGTGGAATTTGAAGTCACCAAAGAACCGGAAGGAACCCGAGTTTTCTATCAGGAACCGACGAAAATAAAATCGGGTACAGTGAACGGCACGGTTGACTTTAATAAATTCGGCGCAGGTAATTATCTGGTCCATGTCGCGATAGTGCATAAAGACAAAAACATCGACAATCATATCCCGCTTTCGATCGGCCTTGAACCGGAAATCTCGGATAAATTGCCGTTAAAAGCGCTATTCATAGCGGTACTTGCCGCAGCAGCTATTTACTTAATGAAGCGCGCAGCCGACAAACCTGCCGCGAGGCCATCCGATGTTTAAAGCCTATTCGGACAAATTAAAAACGACTTCGTCTTTTCGGAATAACGTTTTTAAGCTACTGTTCGTACTGCCTATCTTTATAACGCTGGTAGTTTTTTTTAACGAAGATAATGATGAATATTCTCAAGCAGGTAACACGTCTTATGCCGGAGAAAACGCAAATCCACAATGCGTTGCCGGTACATTCGACGGAGAATCAAGGGCTGTCAATGGCGAGTCAACGCTTGACGGCATTAAATACAATATACGCACACCTTTGAATTATGATCCGACCATTGCCCATCCGTTACTGGTGGTATTTTCTCCGGCAGGTTCAAACCGGGCAAAAACCGAGAAGAAGACGGCGCTTACACTGAAAGCGACAACCGCCGGCTTCATTGTTGCCTATGCCGATCATCCTGAATTATCGCCTACCTCTACCATCGAGCTTGGAACTATTCCTGACCTGATTGCCAAGCAATGGTGCGTTGATAAAAAGCGAATTTTTCTTACCGGGCATTCCGACGGCGGTACTGCCGCGATGGCTTTGGCGTTTATGTCAGGCACTAAACATATTCCCAATGCGATTGCACCGAGCGCCGCCGGTATCGATTACCAGGATTTGCGCGACCACAAATGTCCTGAACCGATTCCTGTGATGATCATGCACAGCGTGAACGATCGCTTGTTTCCGAAATACGGTCAGCAGACTTCCGGATGGTGGGCGGCATGCAATCAATGCGAGCCTATACCTGAAAAAATTGGCAATGGCTGCATGGCTTATTCCGGTTGTGCTAAAGGAGTAAAAACCTGGTATTGCGAAGGCGATAAACCGCACGCGCAATGGCCGGGCATTAATGACACCTTGCTGGATTTTTTGGTTTCGGTGGGCCGCTAAAATCACGACCAGCAGTTGAGACGGGGGCAAGTATCAAATAGAGCCCACAAATGCAGATGTCTTAATAGAAGCTTCTTGATAAAGGTCAAAGATGGCTTGGGGCACGTAGCCACCACATCTGCCACAAGCTAATGAATTAGCCAGTAAAACTGATTTATACGGTGCAGGATAAAGTTAACAACAAACCGAAAATAATCACTATTAACACCTGCGCGACAAGTTTGAGGTGCGCTCATTTGGGGCTTTTTAAGCCCCTTTTTTTATCTCTGAATTTTGATTAATAAATTTCTAAGATTTATATTGTATTCTCACTAAAATTGACTATTGGACATTGATAAAAGGTTTGCCACCCAAATTACTGGTTATGAGGACACGATTATGAATATTCTTATTACTGGCGGTACCGGGTTTATTGGCAGTGCATTGACTAAACGTTTGGTCGAGCAAGGCCATGGCGTTACGGTATTAAGCCGTAGCCCAGATAAGGTAGCCCAAATATGCGGTTCGGGAGTTAATGCGTTGAGTAGTCTGGCGCACCTTAAAGCGGAAGACAATTATCAGGTCATCATCAATCTTGCCGGAGCGCCGATTCTTGATGTTCGTTGGAGCGAAGATAGGAAACAGCTGATCAGGGATAGCCGTATTAGGCTGACTGAGCAGTTAATATCATCCATCGCTCAAATGACTGTTAAACCCGAGTTGTTAATCAACGGTTCCGCCATCGGCTATTACGGCAATCAGGGCGACACTGTGTTAACCGAACAATCAACTCCCTATGAAGATTTCTCGCAACAGCTTTGCGCCGATTGGGAAACTGCCGCAAAACAAGCCGAACAGTTTGGCGTCAGGGTTTGCCTGATAAGATCCGGATTAGTCATTGCCGACGGCGGCGGGTTTCTGCAACGCATGTTACCGGGGTTCCGCTTGGGATTGGGCGGACGTTTGGGCAGCGGGCGGCAATGGATATCATGGATTCACCGTCAGGACTGGATCAATATCGCCCTGGCCATGATTGCCGATTCAACGATGCACGGCGCTTATAACGCGACTGCTCCGAATCCTGTCACCAATGCCGAATTCACCCGGATATTGGCGCAATGCCTGAATCGCCCTGCCCTACTGACGGTTCCGGCTTGCCTATTAAAAATGCTGCTCGGCGAAATGTCGCAGTTGCTATTGGGCAGTCAGCGCGTGATGCCTGAACGGCTGTTAGCGCAGGGATTCAAGTTTCAATACGACAATCTTCCTGCTGCGTTAAATGAGGCGCTGTCGCATCGATAGATTGGAGGCGGGGACCTTGAAACAATATTTTGTCCACGAAAAGCACGAAAGACACGAAAAAGTCTGCGTTGCATTACACCGCGATTCACTCTTTGGCAATTTTAAATACTTTCGTGTTTTTCGTGGACTAGCTTGTATAACTCTGATTTTCCAAGTCAGCACTCGTATTTTTTAATGCACAGTTCAAGTTCGCTATTTAAGGTTGCCTCATCCCAACCCAGCGTTGTTGCAACGATTTCGGCGATATACCGCAATTCGGCCCGGGTCATTTTCGCCAGGATTAGCAACGGAATCCGTCGCCGGAGCAAGTCTTCCAGATGCACAACCATTTCATTACCGGCGCAAAATACCAAATCGGCGACTATAAAAGGCAACGTGGGCGTTATCCGCTTTGCCAGTGAAGCATTATTTTCTATTAATTGAAAAACCGTCGATACGCGTTTTGCATGTCGACGTATCAGCCATTGGGCGCTTTCGTTGTCTATACCCAGCGCTACGGCTTTGCCCAAAGCCGCATCCGACCACTGCCGATAATCCTGATCCGGTAGCCACGGAAATAATTTGCCTCCGGTGCGGCAAGATGCGTTGACGCCTAAGTAAGCGCAAAGCGTATTGACGATTTGAGCCGCATCTTCCCGCGCGGAAGTGATTTTTCCTCCGATGGAAGTCAGCAGTCCGTTATCGGCGACTTTCAGCTCCCAGTCGCGGCTGACGGCCGAGGGCGCTGCTTTTGAACTCTGTTTTAAAACGCGCAATCCTGCATATCGGCCAATAATATCGGTTTCAGTCCAATTTACACTCAGCACGCGATTAGCCTCGGTCAGCAGATAACCGACTTCTTCCGGTTCAACGCGGACCTGATCGACATCACCCGTATAATCGGTATCGGTAGTGCCCAGCAGCGTCAGGCCGTACCACGGAATCATAAAAAACACCCGGCCGTCCGCTTTCGCGGTTAATAATAACGCTTCATTGCCGAGCACTTTGGGCAAGATTAAATGCACGCCTTTCGTTAATCTGCATTCGCTTTCAACCGTCCATTGACCGATGGCGTTAACAATTTGACGGGCGTAAACGGTGGCTGTTTTGCCGCCGACGCTATCTTGAACTTTAACGCCACAAACTCGTCCTTTATCTTCAATAAACCCGGTCGCTTTACAGTAATTCAGGCATACCGCCCCGGCCGATAACGCGCCGTCGATCAATTCCAAAACCAGGCGGGCATCGTCGGTCTGTGCGTCGGCATAGGTAAATCCGCCGGTTAATAAAGCAGGATTGAGACAGGGAAAGCGCTCCGCGAATGCGGCCCGGCTAAAATGACGATGGGCTTGCTTGGAGTTAAACGTTCCGGCCAAAAAATCGTACAACAGCAAACCTAATTTCAGGCGGATACTGTTTAGCCTGCTGTCCTTAAACACCGGAACGCCAAAACGTAACGGCCAGACGCGGTGCGGCGCGGCTTTTTTCAACATTTCGCGTTCGCGCAAAGCTTTTTTAACCAGTTTGAAATCCAAGGATTCCAGATAGCGCAAGCCGCCATGTATCAGCTTGCTGGAAGCGGACGAGGTTCCCGAAGCCCAGTCGCCTTGGTCGACGATAGCGACCTTAAGGCCTCGCAAAGCGGCATCATACGCTGTCCAGGCGCCGTAAATGCCGCCGCCGCAAACCAGCACATCGAAATGCCGGTCGGCCAGTTGCGCAAAGTCCCGTTTCACTTATCTCGCATCTGCAATGCCAGCTGCGGGTAATCGGTAATCAGGATATTGACCTTCAGATCCAGCGCTTTTTGAATATCCTGCTCATTGTTGCAGGTGTAAACGCCAACACCTTTGCCCTGCTCTCGCAAAAGCTTTGCAATGGAATCGTTATGAATGTCGATGGGCAGGCAAAACCCGGCAAGAAAGCTGTAGTCTTTCAGGAATTGCTCAATGTCGGCCTGAGTATGGTGGTCGGACAGCAGATAGTAAAGCGGCAAATCCGGCGCGTGCCGGTTGGCAAAAATCAGGCCGGGTAAACTGAATGAAGAGATAAATACGCCGTCATCGGCAGCCGATGGGCCGATGACAGCCAGCATTTTCAGTATCTTGTTTTGAAAGCGTAGTTGCGATTCCCCGTCGCGGCTTTTAAGCTCAATATCCAGGCCGCAACGCCCCCGGTAACTGTCGATAAACTCCTGAAGACTCAAAGCGCCTTCAGCTAATGCATCGGGCGAGCAATATCCTGCAAAATCCATTTTTTGAAGCTGCTCGAAATTAAAATCGTCGATGCATTTCCCCTGATGCCCCAATTTATCCAGCTCCCAATCATGCCAAAGCACAGGCACCTCATCCAGACTTAGTTGCACGTCCGTTTCGATACCGTCAATCGAATATTTCAGTGCTCTGTTAAAGGCGGCTCGGGTGTTTTCGGCAATTGCTATACCTCCTTCGAAAGCCTCCTTGTTAGCGCCACGGTGGGCAAAGATCAAACATGACTTAATGCTCCGGTTATTCATTGTGTTATAGCCTTATTAGCCTGATTTTGTAGATAGGCTTTAAGTATAACTCAATATGCACAACCTCGATTATCGAGGACTTCAAACCCGAAAAGGTACGGGACTGTAAAAGAACTGAACTCAGCCGACGAGTCCCCGTAATGAGATAGGATTATTTACTGATTAAAAACAGAATTCGAAAAAGCCCTAAGTTAGAGATAATTAAACAGCGATAATCCTTTCACTTTGGCAAAAGTTTGTTGAGCGGCCTGCAAAGCAGTAGATTGCAGTTGAAACCTGCTGATTGCATCGGCGTAATCAAGGTCGTGAGTCTCAGAAAGCGTTGTCTTAGTGTCTAGAACAAATTTTTCATTTTGGGCTTCTTGATTATCCAAAGCATTCATCCTCGCTCCGACACTGGTTCTTATTTCCAAAAAATTATCCAGTGCCGCATCAAGATCGCCTAACACACCGCCAAGTTGGCTTTGAAAGGTTTGCGCATTAACCCCTGAATTGATTTGACCGTTGCTAAAACCGGCATCCGTTAAGAATGTGCCTGATGTATTGTTGATTTTTATATTGGAGACCGCCCCTGTGGCTACCGAAGCAAACTCAATTCTATTACCGTTGCTTCGCGCTTGAATATCAGTAGATAAAGCGCCTATTTGCGTATTAATCTCAGCAACAACGTCATCGATGCTTGCGAACGTTAAACCACTCAAATCTATTGGTGCGGTAACCGGTCCCGGATTGGCAACCAAATTGAATTGAATTGTCGCCGCAGAATAATCCAACCCATAGCGCAAGAACCGGTCACCGGTTATTACGCCGGAAGTGGGATTAAGCGACGCACCCAATCCATCGGACAACGCCTTTAAAGTATTAAAAATACTGCGCTTGCCATTTTCGTTAGCAGTCGGACTGCTTGAACTGATATTTTCAAATACATTAAACCCTAGATCGCCATCAGCTACTTGCCTTGCGGCACCTATTTGCAGAACCCGCTGCTGCGTACCGCCTTGATAAACGTATTCCCCTGTAGCTTGTTTCGCAAAAGCCGGTACGGTCGATAGATCGCCTGAAAAAATGAATTCGCCATTGGCATTCTGAGTGTTTGCTACACCGGCCATTTGCTCAATTAAGCGGTCTATTTCAAATTTGATCGATCGCCTGTCACTGGCACTTAGGATATCGTTCTTAGCTTGAACGGTCAGGTCTTTGGCGCGGAATATGATGTTATTCGCCGTTTCCAGCGCAGACTCCTCAAGATTAAGCCGCCCGCGGGCTGTAGAAATATTATTTTGATGCTGCTCTGTTTTTGCAATCGTCTTATCTAAATTCAGCACCCTTACCGCTGCCGCAGGATCTTCAGCCGGTGTTGATACTTTAAGTCCGGAGCTTATTTGCTGCTGTATCTTAGCCAGCTTAGTTTGCTGACCGGCCATTGCGTTAACACTCAGTTGTTGTGCCCATGCTGTTGAAATTCTCATTGCTATCGCTCCTACCTAACTGCGCCTATCAAAGTATCAAATAAGGACTTAGCCACTGAAATAGATTGCGCGGATGCCTGATAAGCTTGTTGAAACTTTACTAAACTAGCGGCCTCCTCATCCAAATTTACCCCTGCCAAGCCTTCTCGGCTTTCCTTTGCCTGATTTAATAGCGCTTCCTGCGCCGAAGAACTCAGTTCAGAAGCCCGCGTCAAGGTTCCGACACCTGAAACAATTTGGCTGTAAGTATCATTAAATGAAGCTTTCCCGCCTAACATACTTAATTTATTCCTGAGATCGGCCAATTGTAATGCATTCCTATTATCGCTGGGCATTGCTCCGTTGATAATAACGGGATTACCCAATCCGTCCAGCACCGGCTGGTTGGTCACCGGATCGACTTCTACATTGGTGGCTGCCGCTACTTTTCTGGGATCGGAAATAGCAACCCCGATTCTCTGGGCCGCACTATAGGTCGGCCTGGCCATAAATTGATCCCCGACCGATATAGTTTTCCCCCCGCTTATATCAACTGTTATATCAATGCCCGGTAAATCGGTTGCATCGATATTCGCCGGCTGAGTTGCTGCAAACGACAAGGTAGAAATACCTGCCACCGTGGTGGCCGTAAGATTAATCACCTGATTGTCGCGAATTCTGGTCAGCGTGTAATCAACACCGCCGCCGGCATTAACATAACTTAATTTAAAATCGCTAAAATCCAGGTTTCCAGCGGCCGATGGCTTTGCATTAACATCCTGAAAATTAACATTAACGACTGCATTGCCTGCATTAAGCGAGCTCGGAGCAACAGGAACCTCAACACCGGAAAAGTTAAATAATGCCGATCCGGCCGTACCGTTCAGATCAAAACCTTTTTCATGAAGCGCGTTAATCTCCATCGCCAGGCCTGCTGCAACCCTGCCCAATTTTTGCTGTGCCGGATCCAATACTTCATCCCGAAACCGCAATGAGCCCGCTAGTGAACCGCCAGTGATCTGGTTAGTTACATTGATGACGCCATTGGTTGCTTTAAAGCCGATTTCCAGCCGGTTTGGATCAAATTCAGATTGAAGCGTAGTAAATTCCGCCGATTTGCCACCAATAACCAGAGTCTGTCCATTGCCGATAAAAACGCTGGAGCTACCATCCGCTTGCGGAACGACTGAGACATTAACGATTTTGGATAGCTTTGAAAGCAAAGCATCCTGCTGATCAAGCAAGTCATTGGGATGCCTCAAGCCTTGTCCTCTGCCTAAGTCATATATGAGCTGCACATTAATCTCAGCTATTGATTTGGCCAACGAGTTGATATCGGCAATCATTCCCGATATATCATTATTATTCTGCGTGCGTATCTCTTCAAACCTAAAGCCCATTGTATTGAAGCCCTGTGTTAAAAGTTCGGCTTCAGATAACAATACTTGCCGGGATGGGACTGATGACGGATCATCCGCAACCTCATTCATCGCATCAAAAAAACGATTCAAGGCCGGAGCCATACCGGTACTAGGGTCGGCCATTATATTGTCAACATGTGTAGCAAGCTGATGGTATCGATCCACCTCTCCAAACGCCGAGAGGCTGGAGCTCAATTGCTTATTAACAAACTGGTCGTAACTGCGCGTGACATTGGTAACATCAACGCCTTGACCGATATAACCATCGCCGGTAAATCGCGCCGGCATGGTACCTTGCTCTATGCGCTGGCGGCTATAACCTTCGGTATTTACATTGGAAATATTATGATTAACTGTCTCCAATGAACGCTGGGCGGCCATCAGACCTGTCAACGATGTTGATAATAATCCATACATGATAGCGTCCTATTCTAAAGGTTAGAGACAAAACTTAATTTGTTCATTGATTCATCGCCACGATGACATCAGGTTCAAATTCGTCCATCGTATTACCTTGGTAAATGCTTATTACCTTATTGGCGTATTGCGGGTCGGTTGCATAACCCGCCCGTTGTAACTCACGCATATATTGTTCCGCATTGCCCGCTTTTTTTAATGCATCGCCATAACGAGGATTACTTTTTATGAAGTCTACATAATCCTTAAAACTTTCCTCGAATGAATCGTAAGACCTAAATCCGGCATTAACTTTTTTAGCGATACCTTGGTCAAATTCCAAGGTAGCCACTTGCGCTTGCTTGCCCTGCCACGCTTTATCGGCCTTAATGTTAAACAAGTTAAAACTGTTGCCGCCATTGCTGTTTTTTATTACCGAACGTCCCCAGCCGCTTTCCAAAGCCGCTTGCGCCAAAATAACTTTGGGTTCCACGCCCAACTCCTTGGCCGCCTGGACAGCTAAGGGATGCAGTCTTCTGACAAACTCTTCCGCAGATTGTATCGGCAGGTTGTGATCATTGTTGAATGGAAATTCAACCATCTTATTAAACGGAGTTCCGTCTTGTATATAAGGAGTGATCTTAGCCTGATCATCTGTAGAGCCGGCAGATTTACCGCTTACTTGCCGATTAACGGCATGAGCCTGTTCAGAACCGCTTCGTGATAAGCCTCCCGACTTATTCAGATAGTCTTCAATATCCTGTTTCTCGTTTTTAGACTTATCATGGCTCAGTTGCTTGACGATTAAGTCAGCTAAGCCAACGCCGGGAGAACCCGACAAATGTACGGCTAGCTGCTGGTCATACATATCGTTGTAGAATTTGCTTTGATTATTGTCCATAGCGCCATCCGCCAGCTTGGCTTCACGCATACTTTTAAGCACGTTGTTTAAAAAAATCGATTCGAATTGCTTGGCAACTTCTTTCAATGCTTCAGGAGACTCTTTTCGGGCTTGGCCCTTTAATTTAGCCAAACCGTTAAAGTCGGTATAAACATCGGCATTTTGTGGTCCACTTAACATAACAACCTCCTCGTAAGACGGATTCGCGATAGCAATCCGCCACGATCAACAACAACTTTAGATAACAATTAATTCGGCATGCAAAGAACCGGCCGACTTCAATGCTTCAAGAATAGCCACCAAATCGCTAGGCGCAGCGCCTACGTTATTGACTGCCTTAACAATTTCATCCAAGGAAACGCCGGGATTAAATACAAACATATGGTTTTTTTCTTCTTCAATCTTCAGGTTGGATTTCGGTGTAACGACTGTCTGACCATTGGAAAATGCGTTTGGCTGACTGACCTGAGGATCTTCACTGATAGTGACTGTCAAACTGCCATGAGACACCGCCGCAGGCTGCACCCTGACCTTACCGTTAATCACGACAGTTCCGGTACGCGAGTTAACGATAACACGCGCCGGTGCATCGTCCGGAATAACCACCATATTTTCGACCACTGAAGCAAATGTCACTTTTTGATTGGGATCTACCGGTGCATTGACCCTAACAGAAGTGGCATCGAGCGCTTTTGCCGTATTAGCACCCAAAACTTTGTTGATGGAGTCCGCCATGCGGTTGGCCGTAGTAAAATCCGAAGTATGCAAATTAAAAATCAATGCATCGCCTTCAGCAAAAGAAGTGTTTACCGTACGCTCGACGGTTGCGCCGTTGGGAATGCGGCCCACATTGGGATTATTGACGGTTACGCTCGAACCGTCCTGGCCTGAAGCACTCAAGCCGCTGACAACCAGACTGCCCTGAGCGATCGCATAAACCTGTCCGTCAGCCCCTTTCAAAGGACTCATCAACAAGGTCCCGCCCCGTAAACTTTTTGCATCGCCCAGAGAGGAAACGGTGACATCAATTGCTTGACCCGGTTTGGCAAAAGGCGGAAGTTCGGCTTGGACAGAGACTGCCGCAATGTTTTTGGCTTTAGGGTCAATACCCGGAGGCAAAGTAATGCCAAGACGCGTCAACATATTGCGCAAGCTTTGCCCGGTGAAGTTCGTTTTATCGCCGGATTTATCCAGCCCGACCACCAAGCCGTAGCCTACCAGCTGGTTGCTGCGTACGCCCTCGATAGAGGCAATATCCTTAATGCGCTCGGCATGAACCGCATCGCTGAAGACGATGCCCAGCAAGGCTAAAAAGATAACATGCTTAGGTAATGTGTTCATATCCTTATCCTTATCTTAGAATGGGAACCAGGGGCTGTTCAGGACCCTTGCCAGCCAACCCATTTTACTTGCGTCGGCCAGGGCGCCCTCGCCTACGTACATAATCGTTACATCGGCCACTTTGTCGGAGGTGATAATATTGGCTGAGTTTATATCGACCGGCCTGACGATGCCGGACAGCCTGATGAATTCATCTCCCTGATTTAAAGTGACTCTTTTTTCGCCCCGCACACTTAAATTGCCGTTTGGCAACACATCGACAACCGTGACAGAAATATTGCCGCTTAAACTATTGCTTTGATCGGCCTTAGCTTCCCCGGTAAATTCTCTGTTCGCCCTCAGACTGGCGTTAATATCTTGACCGCTCAGCATTTGTGCCCCCAAGGTATACATCGAGGGCGCGGTAACTGACATATTGGTGTCTTTTTTAGTGTCAAGATCGGCAGCCTTTTTTGCCTGCGTTCTTTCCAGCAGCGTAATGGTCAGCACATCCCCGATCCTTTTTGCCGTTTGATCTTCAAACAGACGCGTATCGTAACCGGATTGATAGATTGATCCGCTGTTTTGTATGGGCGGCCTTAAATCAGCCGGAGCAACCGGAGCGAATGCCGGATCTCTTGGCGGTATCGGTGTACAGGCCTCCAACAGCGACAGCACGACTGCGAGGAAGGTAAAACGTCGCATGGCGCGCGCCGTAAAAACCGTTTTTTGAGTAATCATGCCGTCCACCCTAACTTATAATTGTTGCGTCACAAAGGACAGCATCTGATCGGTTGTTGAAATCGCCTTGGAGTTCATTTCATAAGCCCGTTGCGTTTCAATCATATTAACCAACTCCTCAACGACATTGACGTTGGAGGTTTCCAATGAGCCTTGAATCAAAGTCCCATATTCCGCTTGCCCCGGTGTCCCTACTATCGGCGCGCCGCTGGCGGCGGATTCCCGATAAAGGTTTTCACCAATCGCCTCCAATCCGGTAGGATTGATGAAATTAGCGGTCTGGATTTGCCCTAACACGCTAGGTGCGGCAACGCCCGGCAACTTAGCCGATACCGTGCCGTCAGTACCGATAGTGATGCTCTCTGCATCTTGAGGCACAGTGATCGCGGGATTCAGCGTTAATCCGCCGGAAGTAACCAGCTGACCTGTTGCATCCAATTTAAAAGAACCGTCGCGGGTATAATTGGTATCGCCGTTCGGCATCAGAATTTGCAGGAACCCCCGGCCATTTATTGCCACATCCAAGGAGTTCTCGGTCGGCTGAACATTGCCCTGCGTATGCAGTTTTTCGGTTGCGACCGTTCTTACCCCGGTTCCCAATTGTAAGCCCGTCGGTAGCTGGGTATTTTGGGTAGATTGCCCGCCGACCTGACGTAGATTCTGATACATAAGGTCTTCAAAAACCGCCCGGCCCCGTTTAAATCCGGTGGTGTTTACGTTCGCCAAGTTATTGGAAATAACTGCCATTCTTGTTTGCTGGGCATCCAGACCGGACTTAGCTACCCATAATGCACGTTCTGTCATGATAATCTCCTCAGTGCCAATTTATTGTCTTACCTAAACAAAAGCATGATCCGTGCCATCTTTATTTTGAATCGCCCGAAACTCAAATCGACTTCCAAAAAAAAGCCGAGCTGGGCTCGGCATTCTGATCATCAAGCTGATGGGTATTTATGTTACTTAGCTAGGTCATGCCCCATTTGATTTCCTAGCCCATTTGCATCAGCCTGGCGCCCACCGCAGAGTTTTCATCCACGCTCTTCATCACCTTGGTTTGCAACTCAAAATTTCTTGCCAGTTCAATCATGTCCACCATCGCGGTAATCGCATTCACATTGCTGCCTTCCAAAACGCCCTGAGCCAGCCTGACATCGGCATTGGCTGCTACCGGCTGACCATCTTTAGCATGCAACAAGCCGTCATTAGACTTTTCCAGATTATCCCGTTCCAACTTAACCAGCTTAATCCGGCCAACCTCCACTTGGGTTGTCGCATTACCGGAACCCAGAGGAATAATGCTGATAGTGCCGTCGCTGCCTATAGTAAGTTTTTCCGCAGGCTGAATAGTAAGTGGCCCATCTTGTCCGAGCACTGACAAACCCGCACCGGTCTGCAATAAACCTTCCGGAGTAACGCGAAGATCTCCGGCACGCGTGTAAGCTTCTTTACCATCCGCTCCCTGAACGGCAAGATAACCTTCACCGTTAATCGCCACATCCAGATCGGCCCCTGTGGTTTGCATGCCCCCGGTAGAAAGATCGACCCATGGTTTTTCGTTCATCGCATAAACCCGGGTAGGGAAACCAGCCCCCGTCACCGGTCTGCTGCGAAACTGCTCCAAATCCGATTTGAAACCGGTAGTCTGCGTATTCGCCAAATTATTGGCATTTGCCGTTTGAGCCAGCAATGTTTGCTTGGCTCCACTCATTGCAATATATAGACTACGATCCATAACAGCTCTCCTTTACCTTAGAACCAGAACTTTAAAAAATAAGACAGCAAACACCATTCCACTAACTTAGAAAATATTTAATTACGCATTCAAAATGGTTTGTATCAAGGTTTTTTCGGTGGTGATGGTTTGGGAATTAGCCTGATAAGCCTGCTGTGCAATAATCAACTTAACCAGCTGCTCGGACAAGTCCACATTGGAGCCTTCCAATGCCGACGATTGAATCCCGCCGAAATTGTTATCGCCGGCCGCACCATAAATAGGCGCGCCGGAACTTGAAGTCTGGGCCCAAGACGTATCCCCTAATTTAGCCAACGATTGATTGCTTTGAAAGCGCGCCAACGCCACCTGCCCCAAAGCCTTGGAGCCGCCGTTACTGTACCGTGCAAACACAATCCCTGTGGCGTCTACATCAACACCCGTCAAATTACCGGCAGGCAAACCATCCTGATCCAAACCATTAACGCTAAAAGGCGTAGCGAACTGGGTACTGCCAAAAAAATCCACGTCGAATGCCATGGGAGCAACGCTTATATTAGGATCGATATTTGATAAATCGATAGCTCCAAAATCCACTTTAGTCACTTGCGCTGTGCTGGCAGCGGTAGCCTGAACAGCATTGTTATAGTTATTGGCCGCAGTCTGGGCGAGAACAGCATTAGCGGCCGCAGTAACGGCAAGACCAGCCGCAGTAGCGGCTGTAGCGGCATCAACGACAAGAGCCGCAGAAGTAGCATAAGCCGCAGCAGATGCAGCGGCAGTAGCGGCAGTAGTTTTAGCCGTAGTGGCAAGAGCTGCGGTAGCGGGAATACTGTTAATAGCAGCGGCAGCCGCAGAGGCAGAGGCAGCAGATGCAGATGCCACCAAGGCATTGGAAAGAGCGGTTGCGGCTAGGGCTGGACCAGTCGCACCAACTACAGGTGGCCAAGTTACAGCGCCCCCATTCGCCGCCGCAGCTGAAACAGACGCAGCCGCAGTATCCGTAGCAGTTGTACTCGCAGCCGTCACAATCGCTGCAGACTTAACGGCGGCAGCACGAACACCCACTTCATCAAGCAATCCTGACGCGGTGAACGTCATCGGTATGGGTAACCCTGGACTATTAAGGGTTGAAGATACTGTCGATGCCGGTGCTGTTGCCGGCGGTACTGCCTGCCCCCCCGTCGTAATTCCATAACCATCGAGAAATAAATAAGCATCCCAGACATTAGCCACCGGCGTTTTTACATAATAGGTCGATGCGATATGCGCATTGCCTTGGGTATCATAGGTAGTGATTGATGTTGTATTGTTATAAGACAAAGGGTTGGTAGGATCAAATACCGTAGTTGTCGGTAAATTGGCAGCCCCGTTGATATTCAATTTCATATTGATATTTTCGGTGGCGTTGGGCAAGCCTTGAGCGGTATCAATCGTTAGGGGCCTAAAAACGCCAACACTAAAACCTTCCGCTGCGGTAGTACCGTTAGGGGCAAAAGCCAGTAAATACTGGCCTTTATCATTAACCACATTACCAGAACTGTTTAACTGAAAAGCGCCATTGCGGCTATAAGCACTGGGAACCGAAGGATCCACCGGTGCCGATGGATTAGCCGGATCAGGAAGATTCACAGTATCAGCCAATACAAAAAAGCCATTGCCGCTGACCGCAAGATCGAGGCTGTTTTGAGTAGATTCGATATTACCCTGATTAAATTGCTGCGCCACTTCAGTGACTTTTACACCGGCGCCCGGTTGAGTCTTGCTGACGCCTCCGATACTGGTGGCGTAGACATCCGCAAATTCCGCCCTAGATTCTTTAAAACCGGTGGTTTGCGAGTTGGCAATGTTATTACCGGTTACCTGTAAACTTGTTGATGCGGCTTTTAAGCCGCTTAATGCTGTTGCAAAACCCATGTTACACCCCCAATCCTAAAGAATTTGTTTAACTTGATTAAAATTTACGCTGTCCAATCCGGTCAGGTTAACTTTTAAACCGTTGGCGCCGGTTCCCATGCTGACGCTGTCGACTTGCGATTTAATATCCGTTTCCATCATGGTATTTTTCCCATCGATATAGGCTGTCGCTTCGATTTTATATACACCGGGACTGGCCATGGAGTTATTTGAATTCACACCATCCCAGACAAAAGGCACTTTTCCCGGTCCTTGAGCGCCCAGATCTATTTTCTGTACAATTTCGCCGGTAGTTGAATTAATCACTTTGACACTGACATTAGGCGAGCTGTCCGATAGATTAATATCGCCGGATATCTCACCTCCGACTCCCAACAGCCCCTGCGTCCCCGGCACCAGTATGTTTCGCCCCACTAAACTCGTTGCCTGCAATGCCTGACTAGAGTTGATTGAACTGGCAAACTCGCCAAATGATTTTTGCAGATCCTGGATGCCGGATACCGTACCAAACTGCGCTATTTGCGTTAAAAACTCACCATTTTGCATGGGTTGCGAGGGATCCTGATGGGTCATCTGCGTGGTCATCAGCTTTAAAAATTGATCTTGCCCCAATGATGTTTTTTTAATCGCCGGCGGCGTATCCGATTTTGGTGTAACGGTTAAGCCGCTGTATTGATTTGCTGCATTTTGAATAGCCATCTTTATCCCCTTACTGTCCCATTTTTAAAGTCTGAAGCATCATTTGCTTTGCGGTATTCAACACTTCTATATTATTTTGATAAGAGCGCGATGCCGACATCATATTGGCCATTTCTTCAACCGTATTAACATTCGATTTAAAGATATAACCGTCTTGATTGGCCATAGGATGATGCGGGGCATACTCCATCACAGGAGCATCTTGGCTCTCGACCACACCCAGCACATTCACCTTGCTGGTCGCATTCTGCTTATTGATCGCATTATTTAGTTCAGCAGCAAACACCGGTTGCCTGGATTTATATACATCCGCTTCACTGCTACCTACACTGTTCGCATTCGAGATGTTGCTTGCGACCAGATTAAGCCTTAACGATTGGGCATTCATGCCGCTGCCGGCAATATCGAATATACTTAAAGAAGACATGATTATTGTCCTTTTATGGCGGTCATCAGGCCGGAAAATTTATTATTAATGAACTGCAAGCTGGCTTGGTACTGCACCGCATTTTCAGCGTATTTAGCCTGCTCAACATGAGCTTCGACGGTGTTGCCGTCTAATGACACTTGGTAGGGATTCCGGTACATTACATTTGCGCCAAATACTTGTTGTTGCGGTGCGATATGTCCCGCATGGGTGCGTTCCAGGGCCGTACCTGAAGCCATACTTTGTTTTAGCACCGACTTAAAATCCACGTCTCGCGCCTTGTAGTTGGGTGTATCCGCGTTTGCTAAATTAGCCGCCAGTATCTCGCCCCGTTTTTCTCGAAAAGCCAGTGCCTTAGGCTCAATGCCAAGTGCGGTTTCAAAATTAATAGCCATGATAATTACCTCATTAATTGCCTGTACAAGAATAAAAGCACAGCTTATGCCATAAATATATAGTCATTTAATATCAATAAGATATATTTATTTTGATTTATTTGTATCTACTCTTTAACCAACTACAATTAGAATATTTTTGAACAGTTCGGCAAAAAATAGCCGCCCATAGACTGTGCTTAACACCTATCAGTTTAACGAGAATGTCCAATACGTCTTTCCGGCAGGGATTCACTCCGGGCTATCCTGCCCGGAGTGAATCCCTGCCGGTATGACGTGCTATTTCAGCAAAGTGATAGGTGGTAAGTAGACTGTGAACAAGCAGATTGGGCAGACAAAGCCTATGTCAATAAATTGACTAAGAACTAAAAATAACTTGGCATCAATCGTGCTGTACAGTTTATATAAGTCATAAAATAGACATTAACAATGATAAAAAATATTCCACTCACTTTGGCATTGGCCTTTATTTTTTCCTTTACAGTTCATGCCGAACAAGGCTCGCAATCGCACGAGTCTATTGCTGAAGCTGTTAAAGTTTATATTGATCAAAATATAAATCTGCCGGGTGAATATGAAGTGTCTCTGATTCCATTGGATAGCCGGTTGAAGTTGCCTCAATGTGCAGAACCTCTGGAAGTATTCACAACCAATAATTTAATTAAGGCGGGCAGAACGACGATAGGCGTACGTTGTAATTCAGAAAAAAAATGGTCTATTTTTACTTCCGCCATTATTAAGACTTATCAAATGGTCGTTGTCTTGTCTCGGCCAATACAACGCGGCGAAATCATTACCCAGCAACATCTTGCTATCGAAAAAAGGGATGTGTCCAATCTGAGGGAAGATTTTGCCACTCAAATAGAACAAGTTGAGAATAAACAGGTTATGCGCCAACTAGACGCGGGAACCATTCTTAGCCTAAGAAATGTTGCCGATCCTAAGCTTATTAAAAGAGGAGATAGGGTTATTATCAGCACAACAAGACCGAATTTTTCTATCAAAATGAGTGGATTAGCGATGATGGACGGCACTAAAGGACAACTTATCAGCATTAAAAATCAGAACTCGGGACGTATCATTAATGCGACAGTAATAGAGCCTGGACTGGTCTCTGTTAACTATTAAACTCACACAGGAGAAATAACAGTTAAAGTTTTGCGTAGCACTGCCGATAAATGTCGTAAATAAAAGTTATCAAGGAATTTGACATGGCTATCGAAATAACCGGCAGAACAAATAGTCCGACGCTCATCAATACGCCCACAAAAAGCGGGGTTGATGGTGAGAAGAAAGTTGCTGTTACAAACACAGAACAAGACGACAGCGTTGCACTTACAACTACAACGCAAGAAATAAAAAAGGCCTTTGGCTCATCTTCTGCATCGCCCGTAGATATCGACCGGGTTAACTCCATTAAAAAAGCGCTTGCTGACGGAAACTACTCGGTAAACGCCGAAAACGTTGCAAAGAAATTGATCCAATTTGAAAAGTTAATGCACCAAGAAAACAGTACATAACTATGATAGAAAAAACCTACCCCATTTCGGAAAAACTAATCTTTAATGCACTGCAGTTAGCGCAGCAGCTTCATCAGGAACTCAATCGAGAAGCTGACGCCCTAAAAAAGACTCAGCAGGCTGAACTCATTAACAATATCGCTGCCAATAAAAAGCAACTGGTTGCGCAGCTCGAGCAGTTCAACACACAACTCACTCAAGTCTTGGCAACCGAGAAATTGCCTAATAATCAAGAAAGCATCAAAGAATATTTTAAAAGAGCTGAAACCGCAGGTTTGTCAACTGCCGAATCAACTGGCAATTGGACACAGCTTATGCTTGTTTGTGCTGATTGCAGAAACCTGAATGAACAAAATGGAGCCGGTATTGATCTTTTATCGCGTCACACCAAACGCTCGCTGGACATTTTAAAAGGCAAACCGGAGTTTGCAAATACTTACGGTTCCGATGGTTCAACCCAAAACGACCGGTATAGCCATACTCTGATTTCAGTGTAGCCACTTATTCCGCCAGGCAATATATTCAAAAATTCTTTTTAAGAAACAACAATATCGCACCCAGCAATTAATAAGCTTTCCCTCTATCATTCTTTGCAAAAATCTCTCATTATTTATAATTTAAGGGATTAATTCGTCCTGCAAACCAATGCTTTCTTTCGGTTTTTTTATGCATCCCGGAAGAACGAATGAATTAAATACCCATCTATGATAAAATCGGCTTTATTTTTGCCCCGATAGCTCAGCAGGATAGAGCGGTCCCCTCCTAAGGGACAGGCCGGTGGTTCAAATCCGCCTCGGGGCACCATTTAATCGACAACTTCCATAATCTTATACACGTGGCAAAAAACTGCCTCCGCCCCTTTATCAAAACGCCAATCAATACAATTAACTTAACCATTGTTCTTTGCCGCGTTTTTATTTAACCCAACACCCTTTTCACACGCTGTACGACATTTGTCATCAGCAAACTTTTATTGAGACTCTACAATATATGCCATTTTCCACTCTCGGTTTATCTGACCCATTGCTGCGCGCCATTGCTGATGCCGGCTATACCACGCCATCTCCGATTCAATCACAAGCTATTCCTGCCGTTTTAGACGGCCATGATGTTCTGGCAGCAGCACAAACAGGAACAGGTAAAACAGCAGGATTCACTTTACCTATCCTGCATCGTTTATCGCAAAAAGCCTACAGCAGTAATCGGCCGGTAAGAGTGCTGATATTGACGCCAACCAGAGAACTCGCAGCGCAAATAGGCGAATCGGTGAGCAAGTACGGAGCGCACCTGCATCCCCGTTTGAAATCGGAAGTTGTTTTTGGCGGGGTCAAGATCAACCCGCAGATGATGAGATTAAGAGGCGGCGTCGATATATTGGTTGCCACGCCTGGACGATTGTTGGATCTGGTTAATCAGAATGCGGTAAAACTCGATCAAGTAGAAACGCTGATACTAGATGAAGCCGACCGTATGCTGGATATGGGCTTTATCCGCGACATTCGCAAGATTATCGCCTTGCTCCCTAGAAAACGCCAAAATCTGCTGTTTTCGGCAACCTTTTCAGAAGATATACGCAAACTCACAACGGGGCTTTTGGTTAATCCGGTAAAAATCGAGGTAGCTCCTCGCAACACTGCTGCGGAATTGGTTGAGCAAGTCGCTTATCTCGTTAACAAAGCGAATAAAACAGAACTGCTCTGCCACCTGATAAAAGAAAATCGTTGGCAACAGGTTTTGGTTTTCACTACCACCAAACATGGTGCTAATCGGCTCACCGAAAAACTCAACAAGGTTGATATTAAGGCTGCCGCGATACACGGCAACAAAAGCCAGGGTGCCAGAACCAGTGCATTGGCAGGCTTTAAAGCTAATGAAATCAGAGTGCTGGTGGCGACCGACGTAGCCGCGCGCGGCATCGATATTAACTTGTTGCCGCATGTAGTCAATTTTGAGCTACCGAGAGCGCCTGAAGATTATGTTCATAGAATCGGCCGCACCGGCCGGGCAGGCGAAGAAGGCCAAGCCATATCACTGGTATCCCATGATGAATACAATTTCTTGCGCTTGGTTGAAAAGCTGATCGGTAAAGAGATTAAACGCGAACAAATTGCCGGTTTTGAGGCTTCCGCAGTTGCTCCGCCGATGCCGGCAGAGCCACCACGCAGACCGCGCCCCAGCAGAAACTCAAATCAGCTTCGCAGACCCGGCGGCAGTCAATCCGGAAACAAGCCTAAAGCGAAAAGCGCTTAGACTTGCAGGCGGGCCGCATAGACATCAAACTAAAGCATATTACCGCGAAAACACGAAGTTTACGAAGGAAGAGTAAGACAACAACTTCGTGTCCCGGCAACTGCTAAGTTACATGGATGTAATGAATACAGCTTATGCATAAGGCCATGGAAGGCCTGTAGTAGAGCAGCCCAGGAGCTGCTGCCGACGACTGCAAGGATGCAGGAGGTAGAGCAATGCAGGAGCAATTGCCGAGGAGCAGTTTTCTACCTACCTCCTGCATCCAAGCAATTGTGACTATCTGAGCTTGTCCAATAGCCGGATGCTGCTCAATCGCCAGTTTACTTTCTTCTCTGACTGCTTAAATCACGAACTGCGCCACTCCATCTCGAAACGACCAGTCAATATCATGGTTTTCCGTGATAGTAATAAAAATATTTGCAGGATCTATGCCCGGGCTTTCCGACAAGTTTTCAACGACTTTTTTATAAAAAGCTTGTTTTGCCTTGTTAGATCTACCTGCCCGCATAACAAGATGCATCATCACACGATCTTCTTCCCGAGCTTGCAATTGCAGGCATTCTGAATCAAGCTGATGAATGATTTGGTATCGGTCGTCCTCCGGGAACCCCATCGCTTCGATCACTGCCGAATTGATACCATCAACCACCGCCTTGATATATTCCGGCGACTTTCCCTTCAATATTGAAATTGTTACTAATGGCATAAGTTCTCCTGTCCAGGTTTAGATTGTTCCAGTACGATGGCCGTGGCCAATATCAATCGAGCAAGGCATTATAGCTCGGCCTAAGCACAGCATTGAATAAGCTGCTCCTTTTGATGGACTACTTCGGGTTGGTTTTGCCTGATGGCTGAAAGATAGAATTCGGCCATTTTCAGCCGTTCAAATTGAAGCCCCAAGCCGCCCTCTGAACGACAGATCACCGGCAGCAAGCAGTCCTTCATTTGTTGGGTGGACTAAATGAAATCGGGAATGATTTCGCTGACGCGCATTATTTCTTTGTGGGCAACACAATGACTGGAATACAATTCCAGTCAGTCAGACAACTAATAAAGTTCATGATAAAAACCTTAGCGATAGTCGCTCATCGATTGAAACAGTGGATTGCTGCCCACCTTCCTTTCCTCATCCCAAGGAATCGGGGCGGTATTCATCATATGTTGCTATCAGTTGTCTTGGTGGCATTGGCTTTGGTGATGCGCCTTTCAATTGCCCCTCTGAATGCAGGAATGCAGTACGTAGTATTCTTTCCTGCCGTCACCCTTGCTGCTGTCGCTGGCGGATTTAAGCCGGGATTGCTGGCCACCAGCATTGGAGCATTTTTGGCCACATACTTTTTTACACCTCCTTATTACTCGATTTCAATGGAAGTTTTGCAACGTGCCTTTGGGGGAAACATAGTGTTTCTCATGGATGGGCTTGTCGTGTCCATTTCTATTGAGGCGATGCATCGCTATCGCAAGCAATTAGCTCAAGAATTAAAAAAATCTATAGATCTAAATAGTGTATTAGAGGAAAGCACGCAGCATTTAAAAAACATCCTCGATAATCAATTTGCCTATGTTGTCTTGCTGGATACCCAGGGAGTAATTCTGGAAGTCAACAACGCTTTACTTGATTGGTCTGGTTACCGCCGAGAAGATGTCATCAACCAATACTTCTACGATTTACCGTGTTGGTCTTATAACGAAACGGTGCAGGCACAATTAATAGAAGCAATTGACGCTGCATTGAAAGGGCAAACATTGCGTTATGATGTGACAGTGAAAATAGGCGATGACTTCGTCGTCGTCGATTTCCAGATATCACCGGTACGTAACAAAGAGGGTCGTATAGTGGGGCTACTGCCAATGGCGGTCGATATTTCTTTGCGTATAAAGGCAAAGGAGGCTCTAAAAAAATCCCAAACCCAGCTGAAAACTTTCATTTACCAAGCGCCCATCGCCATCGCCATTTTCGACCGGAATATGAACTATCTGGAAACTAGTGAGCGTTGGCTCAATGAATTCAGCCGAGGTTATGCCAATCTGAATGGGCGTAACCATTATCAGGTAAACCCTGACTTGCCCGAAAAGTGGAAGCAGGTCCATCAGCAGTGTCTAAGCGGAGCCATGTTGAAAGATGACGAAGACATGTGGGTCCGGGCGGATGGCAGCAAATGCTGGTTACGCTGGGCGGTGATGCCATGGATCAATGAGAATGACGCAATCGGCGGACTTATCATCTCTGCTGAAGATATCACCGACCGCAAGCAAAACGAAGCTCATTTAGCCGAACAAGCTTGGCAACTGCGGGAAACAGACCGGCATAAGGATGAGTTCTTAGCGATGCTCGCGCACGAACTTCGCAACCCTTTGGCGCCAATCAGCAACGCAGTGGAGATACTGAAACTCACGGATTTAGAACCGGCCCGAATAGCCTGGTGCACCGACATCATCAACCGCCAGGTCAAACATCTTGTCCGGCTGGTGGATGACCTGCTGGATGTTTCCCGTATCAGTCGCGGCTTGGTCGAACTTAAAAAAGAATCGTTAGAGGTGCGAGATTTCATTCTACCAGCCGTGGAAACCTGTCAGCCGCTGATCGATACCCGTCGGCATACATTCTCCTTGGCGCTTCCGCCAGAACACCTGTGGGTCGAAGGTGACCGGATTCGGTTGGCCCAAGTAGTATCGAACCTCATTAACAATGCCGCCAAGTATACCGAGGAAGGAGGGCATATCGGGTTGTCGGTCGAAGCATCCGGCAACGAAGTTTGCATTCATGTCTCTGACAACGGAAGCGGCATTGATCCGGCTGATTTATCCCACTTGTTCGACTTGTTCTACCAAGCGGATCGCAACATTGACCGCTCTCAAGGAGGATTGGGCATCGGTTTGTCACTCGTTCACAATCTGGTGGCGAAGCATGGCGGCAATGTGCAAGCATTCAGCGCTGGCCGTGGACAAGGCAGCGAATTCGTGATTCGGCTGCCGCGGCTGATCCTATCCCCCTCTACGCTGCCTATTACTGCCGCACCTGCGGCCCCTGGCCCAAATAAACTCCGCATATTGGTCGTGGATGACAATCGCGATGTAGTTGAAAGCCTCGCTTTGCTGCTCGAAAGTGATGGGCACCAGGTGCTTACAGCTTACGACGGTATATCTGCGCTTGAAACAGCACGGATTGAGCGGCCCGTTATCATCCTGCTGGATATCGGTCTACCTGGGATGGACGGCTATTCGGTAGCCCAAGCGTTGCGACGGAACAACGGACTGGAGCGAACCATGCTTATTGCCCTGACAGGCTATGGACAGCCTGATGACCGGAAAAAGTCAATCGCCTCAGGGTTCGATGAATACTTGGTCAAGCCAGGCGATATTGAAAAGCTACGGAAATTGCTAGCCAGCTACCAGACAACCGGCTTTCATGAATCGCCATAATCGACAGATTAAAGTCGGAATCAAGATCACCTAAGCCTCAGAAAAATGAGCATGCATCTGACGACGGTATATCCAGAAACAGCTGTTCCATGGACTGCTTACTCATGGAAGTTGTCATTGATTCCTTCCGAGATTGAACGACGGCAAAGGGTCGTAACCGGATGTTCACCAATGGTCTTCGGTGATCCGGTTGGCTATATGTGTAGTTCTGCTTCTGGGGCTGTCTCGTCCATTGGAACTCCAATTGCAGTTTTTTGAACTCTTGTTACCGGAATCGGCACCGGAACCATTTTAAATCATGTGATTGGGAATATTCGATTCCACCCCTAAGCACAATGGATTCTAAGGGCTCTGATCAGATCGGAGCCTTTTTTATTGGTACTCTCTGGTCCTTCTGTCTTCTTTGGATTACATCTTGTCTATCATTGATAATAACTCTAGCATCAAGTTTCTTATTCATGCAGAGGTTATACAGGAGTAAATTGGCTTTCCAAGTCCCATTGCTTTTCAACAGGCAGTGTAACGGTTAGATGAATTTGTCCGGCAAAGACTTGCTCAAGAATTTGCCCGTTAACTTTTTTCAATGCGTAATCAAAAGACTGAAATCTTTCATAATCAAGCGTGAAATGAAGTGTTGTCATTTCTATGTAAGGTTGTAATGTCGATGTATCAATCACCTGTTTCGCCATGTGACCATAAGCTCTGTTAAGTCCACCGGCCCCCAGCTTCACTCCACCAAAATAGCGGATCACTACAATGAGTACATTAATGATGTTTTTACCTTCAATGTATTGAAAAATCGGTTTTCCTGCTGTACCTGTAGGCTCACCTGCGTCATGAAACCGATAAATAATGCCTTCATTTGTTTTTATGCGGTAGGCAAAGGCAATATGATTTGCGTGTGGATGTTCGGCTTGTAACGTTTTTAATTGATGCAAAACAACTTGATCGCTGGTGCAGGGAAAAATTACACTGATAAATCGTGATTTTTTTATAATATCTTCGAATGTATAGGATTCCGTAACATAAAACATTTTTGATTCTTTCAATTAGGTTTTGAGCATCTACTATTCGATAATAACTGCCTCTCATCATACCAGCCGCATGCAGCATTTTAATTACACTAATCTATAAGCAGTAGAATTGTTTGAATTTAATTAGGAGGATATGATGTAGCTCCCTACAGATTCTCTGCGGAACTGGTTAATGAAACCGGACATTAGCACTTACTAACGTAGAATTACTCCTTGCACCCATATTAGTAAATAACAATATGTTTTTAAAAGATTTTTATAGTATTCATAATGGCAGTGTCAGTATTGTCGCCGAACAAGCCAGTATGTTTGCCAAAGAAGTGGCACATGATTTCAATCCTTTACACGATGTTGACGCCAAACGTTTTTGCGTACCAGGCGATTTGTTGTTTTCAATGGCATTGGAGAAATATGGCCTAAGTCAAAATATGCACTTTATCTTTTCTGGCATGGTCGGACATGACGTATTATTGAACTTTCCGGACACCGATGCCGAACAGATTGATGTGAACGACAATCAGGGAAAAACCTATTTGCAGGTCGAACGTTCAGGAGGCCTTAGTAGGGATTCAGCATTGATTGAAAGCTTTATTCGCGATTATGTGGCTTTTTCAGGGCAAAATTTTCCCTATGTGCTGGTGCCGTTATTAGCCCAGGAAAATGTTATGTTTAACATTAACCGGCCATTGGTCATTTACGAAAGCATGACCCTGTCATTTGATCATCTTGATTTTCAGCAGGCGTCTGTGGAAATGCTGGAACCGAAGATGGAAGTCAACGGCAAACGCGCTTCGGCTTTTTTACACTTTCAGATTAAGGCGGGCGGAGATGTGGTCGGTACAGGCTTTAAAAAACTAGCGATCAGTGTGCCAAGTGATTATGAAGCTGAGCCGATGCAAGCATTTGTCGATGAATATCTAGCCAGGAAAAACGACTATCTAGGTAAATTGGCGGTGGTAGCCAGCTAATTACGCATGTCGACCAGCAAAGCCACCTGTGGTGCACGATCGTAAACTATTACTGACTTCCGCAACCGAACGCCGTCGACCAGGAACTAATGTTTAAGGTTGCCAGTCAATTGACGTGATGGCACGATGCCCGATATTCATCTTAGGAGGTTATATGATTGATACACCACAGCTCATTCAAACAGAAGAACAGTTAACCGCAGTCATCCATCTCACCGTTTCCCGTGCTGAAATCAGCAATGTCATGGGACCGGCCATTGCTGAAATAATGTCCACCATTGCCGCCCAGGGAGCCACCATCACCGGACCGTGCTTTTCTTACCACCAGAAAAGACCAACCGACATTTTTGATTTCGAGGTGGGTTTCCCCGTTAGTCAGCCAATCACTGCTGCCGGTCGCGTTAAGATGAGCAAATTGCCCGCCGTAAAAGTTGTCCGGACTATTTATCAAGGTGGTTATGAAGGACTTGGTGCAGCCTGGGGTGAGTTTTGCAAATGGATTGAAACCGAGGGGCTTAATGTGCAAGAAAGCCTATGGGAATGCTATCTAACAGACCCTGAGTCCAACCCAGATCCGGATACATGGCGCACTGAACTTAATCGTCCGTTGAGTGCATAAAGGCGCCGGCAGATGCTCAATTGGAATGAAATAAATCAAGGAATTTAACAAGATGAGATTAAAAGAAAAAGAAGTTGAAGTAGGCTATTTATATTTGACCACTGTCAATCAATATCGTGCTGTACTCGCGATGAAAGGTGAATTTTTGATTTATGCGCCCAGTTTGGAAAGGACTGCACCATTGAATCTGGATTATACAAAAATGCCGTTTGAAAATATGCCATTCAAGAAGTGCCAAATCAGTACCTTTGCCAAAAAGGATTATCAAGTATTTGGCGTCAATGGCACTGAAGCTATCAAACATAAATTGAATGAAATACAGCTAGCAGAAGCAATAGCACAGTGTAATGCCAAATCCGCTATTGCTACACTGTTAGCAGAATAAAGCCGTTACAACTGAAAAGTTTATAACTCAATATCAAATCCAATATTTCAAACTATTTGGTATTGGTAAAATATTGATATTACTAGGAGACATTTTTCTGAAACAATCCTTTTATGACCTAAATTACTCTGATTTAGAAACGGTTATAAATCAAAATAATTTAAACCCCTCAGCAGCGGCAGTTCTTTTTAATTGGCATTATAAGAAAAAAGAAACTACTCAATGCCATGATAAAATTGCCAAATGTTCATTGGCCTTTTTTCAAAATAATTTCGACTTTTCTCTACCCGAAATCGATACGGTTTATGAGTCAAAAAAAGATCGAACAGTAAAATTTCTTTTTAAGCTTAAAGACAATCATAAAATTGAAACCGTCCTAATTCCGTTTCATAACAAATATTCTATTTGTCTTTCATCGCAGGTTGGCTGTGCAATGAATTGTTCTTTTTGTTTTACCGGAAAACAAGGACTTAAAAGAAATTTGACTACAAGTGAAATTGTTGGCCAGTTTCTACAGGCTTGGCGTTGGTTAGCGAAAAATAGGCCTGGAGAAGAGAGAATTTTAAATATTGTTTTTATGGGACAAGGCGAACCTTTACATAATTTTGATGCCGTCAAAAAAGCGTGTGAAATATTTTTATCAAAACACGGAACTTCAATTGGTATTCAAAAAATTACCATTTCAACGGCTGGTTATATTCCTGGACTTAAAAGATGGAGCCAGGAAATTCCTGGAGTAAACCTTGCGTTATCTCTTCATTCGCCTTTTCAAGAAAAGAGGAATGAACTTATTCCCATTAATATAAAATATCCGCTCGATGAAGTATTAGTATATATTGACAAGATACCTTTAAATAAAAAGCAATTTATTACTTATGAATATATTCTGATAAAAGATTTTAATGATTCTCCAGATGATGCTGAAAAATTGGGAACGATACTGGCGGGTAAAAGGGCTTATATAAACTTAATTCCTTTTAACTCATTCCCAGGATCACATTACAATCGTCCGAATTTGGATAAAATTGAAAAGTTTAAAGAAGTTTTAGATACTTTTAAAATCCCGACTTTAATAAGAAGTGCTAAAGGCGATGATGTATTAGCAGCATGTGGTCAACTCAATTCTAAAAATTAAATAGCTATCAAGTGCCAGTGAATGGGGACGGACCAAGTCAACAATATGTTTTCATGGAAAAAAATACATAAAACCTGAAATTTAACCAATAAATCACCGGATGAGCCGGTGATTTTCATGTTACTCCTTTTAGAAGTAGCTTATCGACTAACTGCTAAGGGGCGTTAACCACTCGACGAACAAAGAGCCAACTCCTCTCAATTTTTGATCAATCTTGACGGTCGCTTGTCGGCCCAGACTGTGTCAAAACGTAAAGCTACCGATTATGGTGGAGATAATCAATCAATTATCGATTGAATCTTACTAAGAAGTGGTGGTATTCATCATAGGTTTACTAAGTTATCAAGGATAAGT
>NZ_SCTW01000027.1 GCF_004322395.1 Methylobacter sp. | reverse complement strand
ACGAAAAACTGGTCATCGGATGGGCATAGCCTTCAATCGCCATCAGGTTTTGGGAGAATTTTCGCACTTGATCGAAATCGTTAATAAAAACCTCAAGTTCAGGGTCGGTTTTAAGTTCGCCGTTTTCGTCGCGTTGCAGCTTGAATTTCATGATGCCTGTGGGCAGCCCAATATAAATCATGCCATTAGGGGCAACGGCGATTCCGGCCGGATTGGGCAAGTTATTTTTGGAAAATAGATTGGTAACCTTGATCGACTGGGTTTCATTGGCTGCCAGCTCATCCATTTTCTTGGAAAATTCGATGGCCCATACCGTACCGTTTTTGGCTCCCCAGCCCAACATATCCGTAACCAGCAGAGTCTTGTCATCGAACTGGGCGGCATAACGGGGCTGTTTGAGATGATGGATTTTTGCAGCGACCAAACCGACGCAAGTACCCTGAATGCTGGTAATAGGGACTTGCGAAAAGCCGTTGCAATTTTTATTGATTAGCGCTGTGTTATAACCCGATGTCGCGGCAAGTGGGGATAATTCTGCGGCTAAAACGCTATGGGGTAGGGGAGTTAGCAGCAGGATTAGCAGGGCAACTCCTTTTATCAGCCCCTGGCGTCTCCTATTTAGAAACGCCATAATTTGGGACATGAGAATTGGTTTGTATGGTGCGCAGAAAAAAGATAAGTGGAGCATGCAATTCGTCCGGAAATGAGGTCTTGCGTAATTGTATTATTTCCGGAGAGTATGCCATATACGCGGGACTTGGCTATTCCAAAATACTTTTGAAGCTATTGGGCGGAAGCGGAAAACCTACAAAACGCTGATAGCCAACCTCCTCTCCTGATGGAGAGGGATGTTGTGCTTTGCGCTCTTAGGACTTTACATCGCCTCGCCACGCACGAATTAAACTGTTCAGATCGCCATTAGGACTATTAGCGTAAGTGCCATGGTCTTTATTTCCAATATAATGATGAGAATATTTCATCTCGGAGTAAAACGGTTTCCGTGGTGATGGCGTCCCGTCGCTGTAAGTGCTCACTCCGGTAATAATTAAATCGGCATAACCATCGCTAGTATTTTTACTCATGGTGATGGTCAGTTTTATATCCTCAAAGACAACACCTTTTGTAATAGTGGGTTTGCCATTCCTGCATTTGGCGTTGCCTTTAATGCGCGTTCGATAAGACATGGTCAAACCCTGAGAAAAAAGCGCAGCTATTTCATTGCCGCGCTTAACGTATAGATGACGAGTATGGCCTATCGTTTCAGCTCCGCAATAAGGATCGTCCTGATCGCCTTTGAACACATCTATACCAAACGCCCTGACTCCTGGCGCAAGGTCGTAGCGGGCGGTATCAATGCGAAAATGGTCTTTGTCGGCATCGATAACCGGAGCGAAGGCATTTCCTTGCGCCTCGTTGTAACGCGCCAACAATTGATTCTTTTTGTTATCAATCATGCCGATAAGCAATTCCGGATTACCCTCTGCATGAGATGAACCTATAAGAAAGGCCGAAAGAGTGATGGATTCATCATAAGGCCAAATTCTGCAAGCAGTCATTAAAACTAAGCCTTT
>NZ_SCTW01000026.1 GCF_004322395.1 Methylobacter sp. | reverse complement strand
AATCAGTAACGATAGTACCTCTGCCGGTCTATTTGATGTCGATATTTATCAAAATACAGCCGGTATTGATAAAAATATCGGGGATTTTTATTTCGGTACCACTTTAACTTATGCCGGAACTGTTTCTGACATATATCCACCGGCAAGCATGCAAGGTTCGACCCATTCCGTAGGTCTGACACCTTATATAGCCTATGTGATCAATAAAAACTTCTTCCTTTCCGCAATGTCCGGATATAACTACTCGAATAATAATTTAAAGAGTCCGACATTCACAGTACCTGAATCTGAATCCGACGCTTACCAAACAGAAATTGATCTAAATGGTCTGCATGTTATCGATCAGTGGTTCATGAAGGGTAAAATCGGCGCCAGATACCTACATATTCACAACAAAACCGATCCTTTTTTTGCAGGCGGCAGTGTTACCCGGGATAATCTGGACAGCTGGACTTATTTGGTCGATACGGAAGGCGGCTATATTTTCAAAAACGGCTTAAGACTCTCCACCGGTATACTATACGAGTATAATAATCCAAAACCCAACCTCGGCCAGGCGGACGGCGTATTTTACTATAGTGCGGGCGCCGATTATTCGGTGAACAAAAAGCTGAATTTGGGTGCCAAAGTTCAGACCGATTTGACTAATCAAGACATCGATTTGACCACGGTGTCCTTGACTGCCCGTTTAGCTTTGGATTAGATTGTACTGACATATTTATCCATTAAACCCCCGTCTCCATAAGGAGCGGGGTTTTTTTGTTTAAGGGGGTTCAATGTGAAATTACAAGTCCTAAAAATAGTTTTTATTCTTGCGTTGCCACTGCTATCGGAACTGGCAATCGCAGACCCTTTAGATAGCGTCATTTCTAACCAGATACAGAATCAAATTTCCCGTCAGGTAAGCAGTGGGATTTCCAAAAATCTCAATGATAATTTGCTTATTCCCCAGTTAAAAATCCGCAACGAATCCGGCGAAATCAAGGATTTTACGCTCAGCGGCGATGAGCGTTATTACAATCTCTTACATCAAGACGGCACGGTTCGAGTTTGGGATTCGAAGCTGGGTGTGCAAAGACCTACGATACAGCCTGGCGGAAAGCGCTTTACTAAAGTTGTTTCCAGTTCGTCTTCCAGCGTCGTATTGATTGGAAGTACCGACGGAAGAATTTATGTTTACGACATATTGACAGCCAATCCGATAATCGAACTGGATAGCGGTTCCAACCAGGAGGTTGTGGCGATGTCGCTACCAAAAACTGAGAATATACTGGCTGCGGTTTATAGTGACGGTAAGATCATCAGCTGGGATTTAAAAAATTTTAGAAAAATCGCCAGCTTGAATACGAATCATGAGGATGAGTTGACCAATTTGCTCGTCACCGCTACCGGTAAGTCGGTGATTACCGCCGGTAAAAGTGGTTTCGTGGAATTGTGGGATTTGGAAAAAGCGCAAAAAAAAGCTTCATTACCCAAGCAATCCGGCAATGCATTAGGTTTTTGGGAAAACGCTTCTGCTGAATTAATTTATTTGGATAGTAACGGTAATCTACAATGGATTGAACAGCCGAGCAACCGGGTTCGTCTCAATAAAAAAATAGATAACGCGAATGACTTAACCTCAGCCGCAATCAATTTTAACACCAACCTTCTGGCTTTATCGACCAACGCCAAGCAACTTAAGCTGTTTAATCTTAACGGCTTGTCGTTTAGCAAAGAAATAAAAACAACTGAAAATATCGCACATCTGCAATTTATCAATCAGGGTAAACAACTGGTTGGAGCGGATGAAAAAGGTGTGCTCCATGTTTGGGATATCGGATTGGGCAATGAAATACTGAAGTTGATTTCAACAGATACCGGTTGGACCATTGTCGACAATACAGGACGTTTTGACAGCTCCGAGAGGGGTATGCCGAATGTATCGTGGTTGGCCGCCGGCAAGGACATTCCGATCGATAATTTTTCAGTGAACTATTACGAACCGGGTTTGTTGTCCACGCACCTAAACAGCGGTAATTTTATCAATCCAAACCCGCAAAAAGTACAGGAAGGCATCACCCTTCCTCCTGAAGTGAATTTAACTGTTCCAACAGGAAGCACCGCAGGTGAAGAAACAAAAGTATCTTTCGAAATAATCGATACCGGTGGCGGGATAGGCGAGTACCGTCTCTATCACAACGGCAAAATCATCGACAAAAGTTTGCTGGACGACACTAGCGACACAGAAATCGACGGTAAGATACACAAAAAGGTTAGCTATAACGTTGTTCCCTCGGCGGGATTAAATAAATTCAAGGTGATTGCCTCCAATAAGATGGGCATAGACAGTCAGCCGCAACAGCAAATCCTCCAGGTTTCCGGTTCTGAAACGCAAGCAAAGTTGCATGTTGTTGTTATCGGTATTAACAAGTATCAGGACAATAAATTGAATCTAACCTACAGCGTCGCGGACGCGCAGTCTATTGCATCGGCTTTAAACAATAAAAGTAAATTGGCATTTAACGATGTAATAACCTACGACTTGCTCGACCAGGACGCGACCAAAAACTCGATTACAGATAAACTAACGCAAATTTCCGACAATTCGCAGAATGATGTGTTGGTGGTTTATTTTGCCGGACATGGTATTGCAATCAAGGGTGAATGGTATTTCCTGCCTCACGAAACCACGCTTCAGACAAACGAGCAATACCTTGCCGGCGTCGGTATTTCCGCCAAACAAATTCAGGAGTTATTGGCTAAAATACCAGCGCAAAAAATACTGGTTATGATTGATTCTTGCTATTCGGGAGCGGGACTTAAGGCTTTGGAAAATTTGCAAAACTCACAGCGACATTTCAGTCGCGCTCTTAGTAAGTCGGTCGGTATTGTGGTAATGGCTGCAACACGTAAGGATCAAGAAGCTATGGAATCATCCGAATTGGGTCATGGCTTGTTTACCTATATTGTAAATAACGGCTTGCAGGGCGCTGCCGATTTACAACCCCACGATCAAAAAATTAGCGCCCACGAAGTGGCGGATTATTCCACCGCAACAATTCCGACCTTTTCAAAAAAATACTCGGAAGCATCGCAGGAACCCACCTCTTTTACGATTGGTGAAGACTTTGTTTTATTGAGACAATAAATCAAGGGTCTTCCATCATTTGCAACCAAGCCTCAGGCCAATAGTCGCCACTTTCGTTAAAAACCCCGTTTCCGCAAGGAGCGGGATTTTTTATTGAGCCAATAACGTCATTAATGCAGTGATTATCTGTACGATCTTTCCTCGATTCCACAGACTAAGGCTAAGAGAATATTCAATTTGCATGCAAAAATACACAGCACAATTTAAGCAATAGGTTATTGAAGCCCAAATGGCTTATAAGCAAAGTGTTCGAAAATTAAAACAATATCAGCCGCTTAATGACCGCCATCGATTGACTATCATGCAAAACACTTCTGCCGTTTTTTCGGCGTCATAGAGTGCCGAGTGCGCTTTTTCGTTATCCCAGTCCAATCCTGCTGTTTGGGCTATTTTCGCTAGTACCGTTTGCTGATAGACCAACCCTCCCAATGTTGCGGTATCGAAGGTGCTGAACGGATGAAAAGGGCTGCGTTTTATTTGGGTTCTTTGAATGGCGGCGTTCAGAAAACTAATGTCAAAAGCCGGGTTGTGACCGACTAAAATTGCTCGGGTGCAGTTATTACGCTTGACTGCGTCTTTAATCGGTTTAAACAACATGTGCAGCGCATCTGCCTCTTCAATAGCCATGCGAAACGGGTGATGCGGGTCTATTTTGTTAAATTTAAGTGCGGCTTCATCCAGTTCTGAGTTTTTAAAAGGAATAACATGTGTTGCATAACGTTCGGTAATCTCCAAATCACCGTTACCGTTAAATTCAACAATCACGGCTGCAATTTCCAGTAATGCATTTTTTTTAGGATTGAATCCGGCTGTTTCTATGTCGATGATGACCGGAAGGAAGCCTCGAAAACGTTTGTCTATCGGAATTGCGGGTGTGTCCATTATTTAAAGTTATGCCAAGAGGTGTAGAAATGATGGGGAATAAATGCAGCGAACTATGGTATGTTACGCGAAAATCCGCCCATTACGAAAATAATAGCGAAATTGGAGGGAATGTAATGAAACAGAAAAGATTAATTACCCAACTCGGATATATTATTTTATTAGCTATATTGGCAGGATGTGCGACCACCGCGAAAGATCCACAAGATCCATTGGAAGGATGGAACAGGGGAGTTCAGACCTTTAACGATAAACTTGATGATTATCTGATGAAGCCTGTAGCCAAAGGTTATCAATGGGTAATGCCATCGTTTGCCGATCAAGGTGTGAGTAATTTTTTTAGTAATATTAACGACATCGGTGTAACCGTCAACGACCTGTTGCAGTTTAAAATATTGCAGACCGGTATGGATGGGTCGCGCTTTATTGTTAATACTGTTGCCGGTGTTGCCGGTTTTGTCGATGTCGCGACGATGATAGATTTGCCCAAGCATCATGAAGATTTTGACCAAACAATAGGGGTTTGGGGTATATCGACTGGGCCTTATCTGGTGCTGCCGTTTTTCGGGCCAAGTTCCCCTCGCGGAGTAGTAGGACTGGCCGGCGATGCCGCTATGAATCCTATCAGCTATATTCTTGCTAGCGGTGTTGTCACTGGACTGTTTGGCCTAAATGCGATCGACCTACGGGCAGATAATTTGGCCAATGAAAGGATTGCAACGGAAGCGGCTGTGGATCGGTATGCATTTTTTAAAAGCGCTTATTTTCAACAGCGTAAATACCTGATCTACGATGGTAATTTGCCGGAAGGAGAAGACCTTCTGGAGATTGATGAGGAGTTTAATAAGGATAATTTGGCTCCGGTTAGGCCATATTAAAGTAAGGCGAAGGGCGAAAAAAACACGTTATTGCTTTGAACCTTGAAAAGTAGGGCGCGCCGTGCGCGCCTTTTTCTCGGACTGAGTTAAATTGACGCTCCTTTTTGGCGCGCGGCGCGCCCTACTTTTAAGTGTTTCAAGTTATTGTAATTTCCAGCTCAACTCTTCATTCGCTTTCAGCGGTGTAATGGATACGCCATTTTCTCCATACACAGACGGTACTTTCCAGGCGGTTTTTTCCAGCGTCACTGTCCCTGAATTCCTGGGCAAGCGGTAAAAATCGGCACCGTAAAAGCTCGCAAAACCTTCCAATTTGTCTAATGCATCCGCTCGCTCAAATGCTTCCGCATAAAGCTCCAAAGCCGCATGAGCGCTGTAACAACCGGCGCAACCGCAGGCGTTTTCTTTTAATGAAGTCAAATGCGGAGCGCTGTCCGTGCCCAAAAAGAATTTCGGATTTCCGCCGGTCGCGGCCTCGACCAATGCCAGACGATGCGACTCGCGCTTGATAATCGGCAGACAGTAATGATGTGGCTTTATGCCTCCGGCCAGAATCGCATTGCGGTTAAACAGCAAATGCTGAGGGGTGATGGTTGCGGCAATATTGGCGCCGGCATCTTGCACAAACTGCACGGCTTCGGTCGTGGTCACATGTTCGACCACGATGCGCAAACCTGGGAAATTTTTAGCGACATCAGTCAGGCAAGTATCGATAAAAACCCGTTCCCGGTCGAAAATATCGCAAGCGTCGTCGGTGACTTCACCATGAATCAGCAACGGAATATCAAACTTTTCCATTGCAGCGAATAACGGGTAAACGGCTTTGATGTTAGCGACGCCGGAATCGGAATTGGTGGTAGCTCCGGCTGGATATAATTTAAAGGCATGGATATGTTCGGATTCTGCGGCTTTTTTGATTTCATCAACCGTCGTCGAGCCGGTCAGATAAAGCGTCATCAGCGGCGTAAAATCGAGGCCTGCAGGAACCGCTGCCAGAATTTCTTCCCGATAAGCCACGGCTTGATCTACAGTCGTAACAGGCGGTTTGAGATTAGGCATGATGATAGCGCGGGCAAATTGTCTTGCGGTATGCGGCATAACAGTTTTTAAAACCGCGCCGTTTCTGACATGTAAATGCAAGTCATCCGGCCTTGTGATGGTTAATGTTTTCATTATTAGAGGTAAATTCTGTAAAATAGTCTGTTATTTTATAGTAAGTGCCTTGAAAAATTAAACGCAGCACTTATCGTCGCTATTATTTTTTTGTTATCGGAGCGGTTAATGCCAATATACGAGTACCAATGTCAATCATGCGGTCATGAGCATGAAGCTTTACAAAAACTCAGCGCTGAGCCTCTAGTTACCTGTCCAGCCTGTAGCAAACCGGAATTAATGAAAAAGATTTCTGCGGCAGGATTCAGGTTAAAAGGCAGCGGCTGGTATGAAACCGATTTTAAGAGCGGCGCAAAAAAGAATGTAGCGGGCGAAGCGGGTTGCTCCAGTTCACCATTGCCTTCCGGCGGATGCCCTGCCGGCGGCTGCAAAAGCTAGTAATAAACAGGCATAAGGTTCAAAAAACAGGTTTTTACCTTGAGCCAGTCTCAACTTTAAAAATTTTTAAATCAACAGGGAAAATTTATGCGTACTCACAAGTGCGGAGAATTAAACACACAACAGCTAGGCGAAACGGTTTCAATCTGCGGCTGGGTGCATAGACGCAGAGATCACGGCGGCGTTATTTTTATCGATTTGAGAGACCGCGCCGGATTGGTGCAAGTCGTAGTCGATCCCGACGTGGCTGAAACCTTCGCGATCGCTGAAAGCGTCCGCAGTGAATATGTATTACAAATTACCGGACTGGTTCGCGACCGTCCCGCAGGCACGGTTAACGCCAATATGCATTCCGGCGAGATTGAGATACTGGCTAAAAACATCGTCGTGCTGAACGAGTCGGAAACCCCGCCGTTCCCGGTCGAAAGCGAGATCGAAGTCAACGAGGAACTGCGTTTACGCTATCGTTATATCGACTTGCGTCGTACCGAAATGCAAGAAAAGATGAAAGTGCGCCGCGATGTGACGCGGGTATTAAGAAACTTTCTGGATGACCACGAGTTTTTCGAGATTGAAACACCTTACTTAACTAAAGCGACGCCTGAAGGCGCGCGCGATTACATCGTACCGAGCCGCACCCACGAAAACTCGTTTTTCGCACTGCCGCAATCGCCGCAATTGTATAAACAAATATTGATGGTGGCGGGCATGGATCGCTATTATCAAGTTGTGCGTTGTTTCCGCGACGAAGACTTGCGTGCCGACCGTCAGCCCGAATTCACTCAGCTCGATATCGAGACTTCGTTCATGGATGAACATGAAATTATGCACGTGATGGAGGAAATGATCCGTCAATTGTTTATCAAAGTGATCGGTGTGAACCTAGGCGATAAATTTCCATGCATGACGCATCAGGAAGCTATATCGCGCTACGGTATCGATCGTCCCGATTTGCGGATTCCACTGGAATTGGTCGATATTGCCGACGATATGAAAGACGTCGATTTCCAAGTCTTTTCAGCACCGGCCAACGACCCGAAAGGCCGCGTCGTTGCGATGCGCGTACCGAACGGAGGCGAATTAAGCCGTAAAGATATTGATGCATTAACCAAGTACGTCAGCATTTACGGCGCAAGAGGCTTGGCGTATATCAAGGTCAACGATTTGACAGCCGGTGTCGACGGTTTGCAATCGCCTATCGTTAAATTCGCCCCTGCTGAAGTTTGGGACAGTGTGTTGGCTAAAACCGGCGCGCAAAACGGCGATTTAATCTTCTTCGGTGCAGATAAAGCCGGCATCGTTAATGAAGCGATGGGCGCGTTGCGGGTCAAGCTGGGACACGACCTGAACCTGCTGCAAGGCGAATGGAAGCCGGTTTGGGTGGTTGACTTCCCGATGTTCGATTGGGATGAGAAAACCAACCGCTACAATGCCATCCATCACCCATTCACTGCACCAAGTTGCTCGGTTGAAGAACTGGTAGCCAATCCGGGCGCGGCATTATCGCGGGCTTACGATTTGGTGTTGAACGGCACCGAAGTCGGCGGCGGTTCGATTCGTATCAATCGCAGTGCGATGCAGCAAACCGTGCTTGAAATTTTAGGCATAGGCGAAGACGAAGCCAAGGAAAAATTCGGCTTCCTGCTGGATGCATTGAAATACGGCGCACCTCCGCATGGCGGCCTTGCGTTCGGCCTTGACCGTTTGGTCATGCTGATGACGGGATCAACGTCTATTCGTGACGTGATTGCTTTCCCTAAAACGCAATCGGCGGCTTGTCCGTTAGTCAGCGCGCCGGCAATCGTCACCGATGAGCAGTTGAAGGAGCTGGGCATTCGGTTGATTAAGCCGGCCGGAAAAGAAAAAGCCCAGCACGGTTAAAAGCTTTTTGTTTACCACGAAGGCACGAAGTTTCATTTCTTTGCATCCTTTGTGGCAAATGTTCAACAAAGCCGGACGGAGTATGTTACCCCGTCCGAAATGTTTGCTGTTGGATTAAGAGTAGTCAGCGCGAAGCTCAGATATTGTAGATGCGTTAGGGGCAGGGTTGTAAATCCAATCCAACCTGTAAATGAAACCTTCACGCTGTTCGTGCCTTCGCGGTGATAACTTTTTAGTCGATTTGTAAAACCCTCTCAAAATCTTCTCCCTTGAGGAGTATCATTTATGACCAATACCCCATTTCCTATTCAAGATTACGCCTTACTCAGCGATGAGGAATGCGATGCCCGGATTATCGCCGCCAAAGCCAAGCTTGGCCGCCGTTGCGTGGTGCTCGGGCATCATTATCAGCGCGATGAAGTATTCAAGCATGCCGATTTCACAGGCGATTCGTTAAAACTATCCAGGGATGCTGCGCAATCCGATGCCGAATACATCGTGTTTTGCGGCGTGCATTTCATGGCTGAAGTCGCCGATATACTGTCCCGTCCAGAGCAGATCGCGATCTTGCCGGATATGGCGGCTGGTTGTTCGATGGCCGATATGGCTAATCTGATTAAAGTGCAAAAATGCTGGGATGAATTGGCGCAAATAATCGATGTCGAAGCCGAAGTCACTCCGGTGACTTACATCAACTCGGCTGCCGATCTTAAATCTTTTTGCGGTCAGCATGACGGCATCGTCTGCACCTCATCCAATGCCCAAAAAATATTGGAATGGAGTTTTGCCAAAAAATCGAAAGTGCTGTTTTTCCCCGACCAACATTTAGGACGCAATACCGGTTACCGGATGGGCATTCCATTGGAGCAGATGGTTACCTGGGATTTCACCAAGCCGATGGGTGGTTTGACCGAGCAGCAAATTCTCGACGCCAAGATCATTCTTTGGAACGGCTACTGTTCCGTGCATCAGGTCTTCAAGCCGGAACATATCGATGATTTCCTTAAACGCTTCCCCGAAACCAAAGTCATTTCGCATCCGGAAGCATCATTTGAGGTTTGTCAAAAATCGGAATACATCGGTTCTACCGAGTATATTTTGAAAACAGTGCGTGCAGCCGAACCCAACACTCACTGGCTGGTGGCAACGGAATTGAACTTGGTCAACCGCCTGCATGAAGAATGCAAGGCGCAAGGCAAAAGCGTACATTTCATGTCGCCTACGCTGTGCATGTGCTCAACGATGTTCAGAACCGATCCGCAACATCTGGCCTGGGTGCTGGACAACTTGGCGGCAGGACATGTGGTTAACCGGATTTCAGTGCCTGAGGATATAGCGAAATATGCCAAGAAAGCGCTGGATAACATGTTGGGGGTTATGTGATGACCGTAGATTTTAATCGCCTTAAGCATTTTTCGATGACTTATGTGTTCATGGACGATGAAGATGTAGTCTGCGAATATGAGCAAACAGAGCAAAATCCAGTCGTTACTTCCGATGGCAAGAGCATAAGCTTCGCCTTAAGAAACATTGATCAAAGCGAAGACAAAGATATTTATTCGGTCGTTCTGGTAAAAGAAAGCGATGATGAGTTTTACATAAAATCCGACTATTTCGGCGATGAAGCCGAGCCATATCCGCTCGATGTTGAGATTTCCGATGATGATGTAAAGTTCATCTTGGAAGGAGAGGATGAGGTGATGTATTTGTATGGTTTTTTTGAGTAAAACCGTGATTAACGTTGTTCCATTGAGAATCTAGCGAGGATTTTGTTTATGAATACCCCGGATATTCGTTGGCAGCAACGCTTTGCTAATTTTAAAAAAACCTTAGTGCAGCTTAAAAATGCCGTCGAACTCAGCAAGCAGCGTCCATTGTCTTTGCTGGAGAAACAAGGCGTTATCCAGACCTTTGAGTTTACTCATGAATTGGCCTGGAATGTCCTGAAGGACTACCTGGAAGACCAGGGCAACCAATCCATTAAAGGCTCAAAAGATGCTACCCGCGAAGCTTTTAAGGTTGCATTAATAGCTGACGGCGAACAATGGATGGCGATGATTCAGATCAGGAATATATCCTCGCATACCTACGATGAGCAAATCGCCGAACAACTGGTTGTAGCGATAATAAACGATTATTTTCCGTTGTTTGAACTGCTGCAAACGGACATGCAAAAATACCTGCAATGAAAACAGCTACAGCGGCCAAACTGGGCTTGTCGCAAACCACCTTAGATAAACTTAACAGTGTTTTCTTTCGGCACAAAGCCATTAACTCAGTGCTGGTTTACGGTTCACGCGCCAAGGGTAACTATCGCCCCGGCTCGGATATAGACTTAACCATCAAAGGAGACGTGCTTGAATTTGCCGAGTTAATGCAAATAGAAGACCAGATTGATGACTTGTTTCTGCCTTACACCGTGGATTTGTCGCAATACACACAGCTCAGTAATATCGATTTAATTGAGCATATCGACCGCGTGGGCGTGGTGATTTATGACAGAGATGCCAAAGAGCGTCTTCTCTCGTAGCCGGTCTCTGCCATTAAGAGATACGCTGGTTCCCAAACAGGAGCTTGGGAACTAGCGCGAACACGGTTTCTGCACTTTCCCGATCTATTCCCATGATCATAGGAATAAAGGGCTGTCGCTGGCTGAACAGGTCAGCGGCAGAAGAAAGTCCGTTTATGGATGTATGTGCCGGAGCAAAGATTGGCCGCGTTATTGGCGCAATTGAAAGCCGAGTTTTCCCGCTCGGATTAAATACTGGGTACTGCCGGTGATTGAAAACGGGGTGATTTGATGTGAAAGTCAGGGATTGAGCTGATAAATGCCAAAGTTGATCTTATCTGTATCAGGCATTGAATGTCTCAGTTCGACCCACAAGAGCCACTCAAGTCGGTTTTCCAAATGGCAGCATACTTACGGAAAGCGGACAGTGAATATATGTAATTATCTGTATTGAAAGATTCTATTTTTTTGCGAAAAATATACTTTTAGGTAATTTTTCCTGTGCTTTGAAGGAGAATGATATGTTTAATAACCGTCATAGTTATATTAGCTTATCTCTGCTGGTAACCCTGCTATCCCTAATGTTCAGTCAGGTTTTGTATGCGGATCAAAACTCTCAACATAATGTGTAAATCAGCGTTCAGTATTTATCAGTAAACAGCGTCATAATTGACTGTGCAAATTTTTATTACATTGCTTTATAAGGTTTATTTGTTGGTAAGTTGGTAAAAATTGATGCTGAAAGTGATAACTTTTGCACGCTGATTTACGCCTTTGGAGGGTTAAATCATGAAAGCCTTTACGTTCCTGATCGTCGTGTTTTTTTTATCCGGTTGCGCCAGTCGCATTCCACAAAATATCAGCCAAGCGCCCACACCCAATCTGGAGCTTTCGGAAGTAATTGCTCAGACTGATACCCATAAAGGTCAACCCGTACGTTGGGGAGGCATTATTTTGGAGGTCGCCAATCGCGTGAACGATACAGAGATCGAGATACTGGCAAAGAAGGTCGACAGTTCAGGAAAACCTTTCTACGACAATGTTACCCAGGGCCGATTTCTGGCTCGGGTGGATGGATTTGTCGACCCGGCGACCATATACACCCGAGGGCGCATGATGACCATCTATGGTTTGGTGGATTCTGTGCTGACCCGAGCGATAGGTGAAAAACCTTATGTCTACCCGGTGATTAAAGCCCAGGCATTCTATCTGTGGCCGTACGAGTCTGAATATTACGATCCAGACTATTATAATTGTGGCCCCTTTAGTATGACTGCCGTTGCTGGTATTTACCCTTACGGCTATTCATTTGGCTATGGCCGATGTTTTTAAGGCGATGAATTGATTTGATTTGTTGGGTTCTGTGGGAATTGCCAATGAAGATTAACCCGTGTGCGGCGGAACCGGCAAACCGGCCCAGGTTCCGTCAACTGCTACGGTCCTACATGTGCATAGACGATTGAGAATTCTTATTAAGCCTCCACACCTTTTATCTTAATAAAGGAGTTGTTGGGGCATTAATAGTTACTGCTTGTACGAAATAACCCGATTCGTTCTGTCTAATGTTTTTACTATACTTTTTACATAACACCTGCGCCGCGTAGTTAACATAACACTTATGGGCAGGTGGCTGCCAATCATTGGCGGTCTTGCTTAACACCTATCAGTTTAACGAGAATGTCCAATACGTCATTCCGGCAGGGATTTACTCCGGGCTATCCTGCCCGGAGTCCTTCGGATAAATGCAAATTCGTTCCAGACGAATTTGTGCCGGACCCGTTAGAGCGCGTAGCGAATCCAGAAGCCAGGGATGGTAAGGGTCAGATCACATCCATGCGTCCTCGGCAATTGCTCCTGCATTGCTAAACCACAGGGATGTGGCGAATGCAGAAAACGCAGGGAGCGGTTTTCTGCCTACCTCCTGCATCCTTGCAGTCGTGGATACCGGCAGTCCATGCCGGTATGACGTGCTATTTAAGCAAAGTGATAGGTGGTAAGGGCGGTCTTGTATGGCTGCTTTTCAAGGTTGACCAGCCGTTCACTAAAAACTCACGATTGACTCTTTCTGGCCGGTTTTTGCTATTCGCCTCCTGCAGGCATAAAATCCGCATAGCTGCCACATTCAATTCAGGTAAGTCATCACAGATTGAAAGACGACACCCGACCTAATTTGGTCTTTACCGGTAATCGTCAAGATGGCTTGTTTGGTTCGAATAGCAGTCAGATGTTAAGATTCTTGGGCCGCTACGCCGACAACATAGATCAAGACGCTGCGCTTGAAGCAGCATGCCGGCGCTATGCAGATAAATTTTGTGGGTTTTAATGACAGCAGGCATGAGATGGCAAAAAGCATGAGCTGGTATCGCATTACACTCTCGCGCCAGGAATACGAATCCGGTGAAGTTACCATGCTCTTGGGCGTATTCCGGGCAGCTTATATTGCTAGAAACGGACCCAAGGGCATGGCGATGTTTGGATGCTGGTCTGATGATGGAACTTGCTATTTCGTCTATACCACGCCTAGATCGGTACGGCATATTGAGCCGCTATTGGACGCGTATTCAGCGAATCAGGTCGATAGGCCAGATCCTTCCTGTTTGTCTTTGCTCTTTGGGGACGAATCCGGTCTATCCTCCTCTGAGATCGGATTTGAAGCCTGACTCTCTGCCGGACGGGTTATGCAACCCGTCCGTAACGTTTTATGCCGTCAAATACCGTTCCAGATACAAAACGTTGCGACGGGGCACATAACCCCGTCGCGCATAAAACAAAGCGGAACTATTATTCAACCGGCGTCAGCACGAAGGCGCGGGTCTGGCCGTTCAACTGGCCGGTTCCGACGATTTGCCCCGAATTGTTGATGTCGCTGACGACCAGCAATTGCCAGCCGGCGCCGCTTTGGTCGAGACTGCTTTGCAGATCGAAAATCTGATCGTTAATCCAAACGGCTGGAGCGGAGCCATCACCATGGAAGCCGATGATCTGGCCGGCGTTGTTGATTTTCGCCGCTTGGCCTTGGACTTCCCCAGGGAAAAGCGGGAGCGCCGTTACCGGATGATCAGCGCCTGCTGCCCAGACGACCGGCATGGAACTAAATATTCCCTGGTTGCTAACACCGACGACCGTTCCCGTATCATTAACTCCATAGGCATACCCGCCCCAGTCGTTGGACAACAGCGGCAGCACACTTAACGTATGCGCTGCGTCATTATTCCAAAAGCCTGGACGATCCCCACCCAAGCTCACTCCGCTGACTTGACCGACGGCGGCTCCGCTGTTGTTTGCATCGTTAATATAGTTGTAGGAAGACGCGCCGGTGGGATCTTGGTACATGGGCAGAAATAGATGTCTGTATTCCCCACGCTTTCTTGGGTCTTCCGTCCAGAGAGTCGGAAACCAGGTACCGCCGAACCCTTTGAGATAGTTGCCGATGAAGGAACCGCCATCGGTTACCGCCACAACATGCGAATTGTTGGCGCCTTTGTCGATGAATTTCGCCACGCGGCCCTGAAAAGCAACAACGTTCGGGCGAAAATCGCCGTCATCGGCTTCTCCTCCGACCTTCCCGAAGTTGTTGATGGCTGTGGCTTCGCTGTAGTTGCCCTTATCGGTTTTGCCGAGATTGACCGGGGTCAGCCCCTGCCAAAGTGTTCCGATATTCTTGAATCCCCCGGTCGCGGGAGAACTCGATCCGACAACGTCTCTGGAGTCATTGATCTGACTTGCATTACTATAAGCATAACCCGGCGCGGGCCGAAGCTCGTCAACGTGGTAAACCACCGCAGACGCAGGCTGGACAGATGCCAGATAAATTCCAATCCCAAGGATTGTCGTGAATGAGGTTTTATAAATCGAAAAATGCATGGAATGTACCATTGAAAAAGTCTGTTTCTGATAATTTGTAAAAGTTCGCCCGCGCTTGCGTGTCACCGTTTACCCGCCTGATCGGAGGCGGCCGCTATCGGAACTACCGCCTCCGTAACCACATTTACCGAATAAACGGCACCGCAATCAATCACTTCACTACCGCTTGCAATTAGTGTCTTGCCGCCAGATGTCTTGACTGAAACCGCATCTGGGGCGCTAAGCAGTCAGTCTATTTGGCAATTCTGCGGAGTCACACCCGATGCCGGCAAAGCGGAACACAATCAGCGCACGCGGCAAGTCACCGTTCCGGTTGCGACTTGAGCAGCCAAGGCGTTACGAACAATGAACGTGGCCGACCCGCTTGCAAGTGCTCCCGGCACAATTCCGATATCTCCAGCGGCGATGTCCTTCGGATTGCTGTCGAATGAAGATTCGACTTCACCCGCCGCGCTTGCCACTTGAGCAGGCCCAATAACACCGGAAATGCTTACGGAATAAACCCCTCCCGGCAGCAATCCTTTCACCTTGACATCCGCCTTCGATCGCTCCTGCTCCGAATCGGCGCGATATTCGCAAGAAGCGGTTATGGTTGCCGCGTGAACATTTGCCGCCAGGCACGAGAAAAGGACTAATCCGCTCACAAGTGCGGATAATGAAATTTTGTTGTTGCTAACCATGGAATACCCCCTAAGTTAATCGAGTCGTGATCGCTAGGCCAAGATGGCCACTTTGTGCCCTACCTCGAACCGCACGTTCATCAAAGGCCGTGGTCCGTTTCAGGCACTGCGTGAATTCCCTGCAATGAACATAAAGTTCAATGCTCAAGAAAAAAAAGTAAAAAAAACCGCCGGATGGCGGTTTTCGTCATGGTTTGCCGTTCGCTGCCCGTTAGCTTATGCCGCCGAAAAAGATCGCGGGATCTGTCTATCCTCATGTAGGTGAAGAACTGGTTAATAAAGCTGCTGAGGTTTTGGAGCTTTCTTTCAGAAAGCAAATGCAAACTAAAGGCTTTCGAAACTTCAGCAAAATACGTTGTTCGGTGGTAAGCCAAAAACAGCTAAAACCCGATCTTGTTGAAATGGTGGAAGAATGTGTTTCCCCAGATGGGGCAGATCAACTGACACACTTTATGCCGCAAAGAGTGTGTCCGGTTGGCGTATTGTCAATTTTCCCCTGCCCAAAGCCCAACATGGCGCTCAAGTCGACGGCCCCGCCTCCGGCAGTGCCGCGCCTTAGCTTGGCGTTGAGCGAGCATTTTGTAACCTAAAGCAGCCGGTAGAAAATACAGGTCGAGCGACAGAAAATGGCCGGTTTTTGTCGATTCCAACACTCCAGTTCGAATCGAGGCAAACACGGCAGACTGGGTGATCATAGTCCAGCGGCTGCCACCGGCTTCAGCCCAGGCGACAGGGCTTTTATTTCGCGGGAGATCCGCGAATAAAGCTCCGGGGTCCATTCCGGGAGTCCTTCGATGTCAGCTTCCAGCGGGAAAGTTCTGGGGTCATGCGGGGCAATCACAACTTTCACATTTCCGGCGCCCACGTGCTCGGTCAGGACGAAAAGTTCCTCTATCGTTTCATCATCCATGGCCAAGCAGCCGAGGGATTTGGCCTTGCCATGGATAAAAATATTCGAACCCGGATCGGCGCGCCCCTCCTGCCACGCATGGAAGAGGTCGAATTCGTTCGGGTAATTTAATTTCATCGACAAGTGGAAATGGCTGTTCGGATTCAGCTCCGCTATCCGGTAAATGCCTTCCGGCACCTGCATGTCGCCTTGACGCAGTTTGGGGCCGGATACGCCGCTGGCGGCGTGGATGCGATAATTGCGGATGAAGCGGAATTCGCCGCTGTCCCTAGCCCAGAGTTCCAGCTTCATTTCCTGTTTCAAGGCGATTAAAGCGACTTCCCGGGGAGGGTAGGCCACCTTCGTCTTGTCGAAATAGGGTTTGAGTTTGCTCGTTGCGTAAGCGCCATAAATTTGCAGAACATCCTCCACGGTCCGTTGGCCGGGCATGATGTCATAGATTTTCCGCGCGGCTTGAACCTGCGGTTTGGCGGCCATGGCGCTGGCCGTAAGGACGGCGGGTTTGTGACCGGAGCAGGCGTTGAGGGAGCCTGTCACGGCCAAGCCGACGATGATTTTGGCAGTTGATTTCATCATAAGCGCTGGAAATGAAGTGGCGACCGGCATAGTTTAGGTAACCCTTAACCTGTCCGCAAGCTCAAGATTTACCTATCGAACGCTGTAAGGCGGATTCGCGCAGCAATCCGCCATGAACTGAGCTTTGCGCTTGGTCCTTGCCTGGATTTTTCCAAGCGGGGGATTTTGATGTCCGATTGATTGGATATTGCGCGTCGATAGGCGGTTTCGCGCTAGCAAACCGCCTTACGGTACTGTTCAAATGCTCCCGCTAGTCCTGCTACGAGCAATCAATGATCACCACGATTGATATTGTGTTGATGCTCAATACCTTCGGTTAAATTATAACCTTCGTTATTGAATAAATCGCCGGTAAAAAACAAACGCATGTCTATAATCCAAGCGATTTTTTTTAGCTTATTGTTTTCTATGATAATGGTTGATAGTTTCTGATTGTCGTTAATGACCTGATCCACAATTGTTTTTGGGTTAGTAGGATCTTCTTTTAGCGCACCAGACACAATTCGTTGAGCAGATTCCATTGTCAGCACTGGATGTGTAATAGATAGCTCAGCGTTTTTATCATTTTTAAGTGACTGCGCGTTAAAATAACCAATATCATAGACAAGCTTAGATATCAGACCAAGAATAATCATGCCAGCATAAACAGTGATGCCAATTTTTAATCGCCTTCTAACGCGAGGATTTGATAGTTTTTTTATAATAGCGCGAATTTTCATATTCATTTTTAGGTGGACGTCTGTTTCTGCCGAACTCAGACCGTCGGTGTCAGTAATTTGTTGGACTTCGCAAAGCTCAGCCATAGCCACATATCTATGCCTAACTGATTGCTCCAATGGAGTTTCGGTTACGATGGAGTTCGCTGAGCTTTGACAAGCGGGTTAAGTTTCGCGATAACCCGCCAAATTGATCCCATACTTCTTCAGCTTGGTGTAAACGGCGCGCGAGGTGATTTCCATTTCTTTTGCCACTTTTTTTACATCACCTTGATGCTGTTTTAGCGCATTTTCAAGAAATGCTTGCTCGGCCTTGGCAAGGGCCTGTTCTTTGATATTTTTCCATTGGTCAAGATTTTTTGTTTTGGCCGAAAGCGGCAAATCCAACTCGGTCATTTCTTTGCCGGTCGCAAATAAAATGTTGCGTTCGAGGATGTTTTCCAGTTCTCGGACGTTGCCCGGCCACGGATAAACGCGGATTTTTTGCATGACTTCGCGGCTGACCGATTCAACTTCTTTGTTATATTTCTTGCTCAAGCGTTGCACGATCAACTGCACCAGATAAGGTAAGTCTTCCGGGCGTTCGGCCAGCGGCGGGATGCTTAATCGAACCACGTTGATACGGTAATACAGGTCATTGCGGAACAGGTCCTGGCTGACCAGTTCTTCAAGGTCGTTATTGGTTGCGGAGATTATTCTCAAATCAACCGACAAGGTTTGTTTGCCGCCGACTCTTTCTAGTTCGCCTTCCTGCAGTACGCGAAGCAAACGAGTTTGCGCGGCAGGGGACAGGGTATCGACTTCATCCATGAACAAGGTTCCGCCTTCGGCTCTTTCAAAATAACCTTGATGGACTTCAATGGCGCCGGTGAATGCGCCTTTTTCATGTCCGAACAGTGCGCTCTCGATCAGGCTTTCCGGAATTGCGCCGCAGTTAATCGGGATAAAAGGCTTGTCGCAGCGGTCGCTCATCGCATGTATGGCGCGCGCAATCAATTCCTTGCCGACGCCGGTTTGTCCGTGAATCAGCACTGTTGCCAGCGTCGGCGCAACCACTTCGATAGATTGCAAAATTTTTCGCATGGCGGGGGATTTGGCAATAATCGCCGGAGGCTGGTGTTTTTTAGCAGGCTGCTTGCTTTGTTTACGCCAGATTTGCTGCATGCTTTGTTCAATGCGCGAGTGCAGTTCGTTAATATCCTGCATTTCCTTAACGGGGGTGGTGTCGGTGTATTCCATTCCCGGCCGGTCTTTTGCCGCGTTCGGGTTGGTGTATACGCAAACTTCACATTTGCCGTCGTGGCGAGCAACGCTTTGCTTGATTTCCACTTTGGCATAGCCGAAATTCCTGGCTGCGATGCCGCCGAAGACGCTGGACGTCATTCTGCATAATTCAGGAAAGTTGGTGACCCGGTCGCCAAAAGGGCAACTGGTGTTGGTAACGGTAATGCAATCCTGAGTACTGGAAACCAGTGAGAATTTACCGCCGATATTGTTTTTAAGGCCGAGGATCAGCTCGATATAGCTTTCTTTGTCGAGCCACTCGCTTTTATGTGCCTCTTCCCGATAGGTTTGTTCAAAAAAACATCCGGCGGTCTTGGCGATATGTTCGATTAATTGCTCGCAATGTTTTTGCCCCTGCTGCTCGCTGGCATGCATCAGCTCAAGAATGAAAGTTTGCAGGAAAAATATCGGTGTTAAATCGGAAAGTGAGTTGTTGTTCATGGTGTTTTGCGAAGTTGATTTTCCCTAATTGAAGCATAGCTTCATTAATTTGGTAAAGCTAAAAATCAAGTCTTTGTAATTTAACAGAAAAATTATCAAGAATTATTGGCACGGCAATTGCTATTGCTATTGGCTATAACCAACAACGAGGAGTTAAAAAATGAGCCAAGATAAACCACCTTTAGATCCGCATCCATTAAGCGAGTATGTTGCCTGGGCCGGAAACCGCAACCGCGAACCGCTGCTCGGCGTTTTAAAAGAAAAGCTGCCTAAAGACCCGGGAAATGTTTTGGAACTTGCCAGCGGCAGCGGCATGCACATTAACTTTTTTGCGCCACATTTCGAACATTTGCATTTTCATCCTTCCGATAAGGATCAAGAGGTTTTTGATAATATCAGGAAGCTGTCGAGCGATCACAAGAACGATAATATTGCCGATCCCGTACATCTGGATTTAACCAATCCGGAAACTTGGTTTAATGCTGGTGAACCCCGTATATTTGCTGCTATTTTTTGCATCAATATTTTTCAGGTAGCGCCCATTTCAATTGCCGACGGCATGATGAAATGTGCTTCATATCTACTGGATGACGATGGTTTTTTGCTGATTTACGGTCCATTCCAAGTGGAAGGTACCTTTACTACCGATTCCAATAGAGAGTTCCATGAAACGCTAAGTTCAGCAGGCGTTTCGGAATGGGGTTTAAAAGATATCGCCGACCTGAAAAAGGCCGCGGCAAATCATGGTTTGGAATTAAAAGAGCAGATCAATATGCCTGCCAATAATTTCTCGCTGATATTCGGCAGGAAGTAATTGAGGAAGACAAAAGGCGAAGGGCTAAAGGCGAAAAAAAGCTTGTATTGAGCGCTTAGAACTTTTTCAATTTTTAGTCTTTAGCCTTTAGCCTTTAGCCTTTAGCCTTTTTCAATGACGTTCAATTTAGGAAATTAGCCGTGGAGAAAAAATGTTCAGCCATCGTCATAGGGGTTGGGCCGGAACAAGGCTTGGGAGCCTCATTAGCCAATTTTTTTGCAGAAAAAGGTTTGCACGTTTTTATCGCCGGTCGAAGCGAATATAAGCTACAAAAAGTTGCTGAAAAAATCAGGCAAAAAGGCGGTTCAGCAACTACAGTGGTTGCCGATGCAACGATTGAGCGCGACGTCGCTCACTTATTTCGAATGGCGATACAGGAAGGCTATAACATAGATATTGCCGCCTACAATGTAGACAGCAATATTCCATCCCCTTTGCTGGAGACGGATACAAAAACCTATTACGAGCTTTGGAAGCAGAACTGCTTGGGTGCTTTTTTTTTCGGTAAGGAAGCAGTTAATGCGATGAAGAACAAACAAAAAGGAACGCTGTTTTTTACCGGAGCGACAGCATCGTTAAGAGCAAAACCACCGTTTACCGCATTTGCTTCCGCTAAAGCCGGTTTGAGGGCATTGGCGCAAGGCATGGCAAGAGAGTTCTCGCCGCAAGGCATACATGTGGTTCACGCTATTATCGACGGCGTGATTGACGGCGAACGGGCAAGAGATCAATTTCCTGACTACGTTAAATCCAAAGGCCACGATGGTTTGCTGCAACTGGATGCCATCGCTGAAACCTATTGGGCCATTCACAAACAACATCCCAGCGCTTGGACTCATGAACTCGATTTGAGGCCGTTTAAAGAACCGTTTTAGGAGGTAGTTATGTTGAAAACTAAAAATTGGATCTTGCAGGGCAGTTATTTCGAAACCTGTAATTGTGAAACCGCTTGTCCTTGTGTCTGGCTACAACCGCCGACAGAAGGCGATTGTAAACTATTGGTTGCCTGGCATATTGAACAAGGTCATCTGGATAATCAATCGCTTGATGACTTGAATGTTGCGATGGCGTGTTATTCGCCGGGACATATGAAAGACGGAAACTGGCAAGCGGCATTATATGTTGATGAGCGGGCCGATGACGGTCAGTTCGACGCAATTACCCAAATCTTTAGCGGACAACAAGGCGGACATCCGGCCGTTTTAATGAGCTTTGTCGGTGAAGTGTTAGGCGTGAAAAAAGTAAAAATCGATTATCAAGAGCAGGGCGACAGCCGGCGCGTGATTATTCCCGATATTGCGCAGGCCGATATTGAAAGCATTCAGGGCATAGCAGGCGGACAAGCCACCATAAGCAATCCGCCGTTATGCGTGGCGCCAAGTCATCCATCGATTGTCGCTAAATCAAAACACTACCAGTATCAAGACTATGATAAAAACTGGCAGTTTTCCGAGCGTAACGGTTATTTCTCTGCATTTGCTTATCAGCCGTAATGGCCCGATTTAAAACACAGAGCCCTATTTTAGCTGTTGTGCTGGCAGTGATTTTTGCTGCCTGGGGCTATCTGTTTTACCAACATATTCAAATGGCGTCACAACCGATGTCGAGTATGTGGATGCCTCCCTCCGAGCCGTTGGCATGGGGCTTTACAGATTTTGCTTTAGTTTATTTTATGTGGGCCGTCATGATGGCGGCAATGATGCTGCCTTCTGCGATCCCGATGATTCTGGCATTTGCCCAGGTTTGCAGGCGGCAAAACAGAGCGCCCGATAAATTGACATACCTGTTCATTTCGGCCTATCTCGGAGTATGGCTGGGATTCAGTAGCGCGCTAACGCTGTTGCAATGGCAAATGCACGGACTGGCCTGGTTATCGCCGATGATGGATAACGAAAATTTAATATCGGCTGCCGGTATTTTATTTTTAGCCGGCTTTTACCAGTTTATGCCGACAAAAAATGCCTGTTTAGTGCATTGCAAGACCCCGATGGGCTTTTTATTAAATGAATGGCAAGATGGCGCTGCAGGCGCATTCAATATGGGGGTGAAACATGGCGTATATTGTGTAGGCTGTTGCTGGGCGCAAATGCTGATCATGTTTGTCGTGGGCGTGATGAACCTGCTGGGAATGGCTTTGATGACCTTGCTGTTTATATCGGAGAAATCCATCCCTCTTCAATCAAAGTTTATTTGCCGAATTGTAGGCGTCGCTTTCCTTGCTTGGGGAGTTTTTCTGTTGATTGCTTAGTGTTTGTTTGTTGCGGACCAATCGCGGTTTTTAGCTCAGGCAATTATCAACACCTTGGCTCCGCGAATCTTTCCTGCGTATAGTTCAATCAACGCCTCATTTGCCTGTTCCAACGCGAATACCTGAATCTCCGGCTGAAGGTTTAATCATTCACCCTCCCCGTAGTTAAAATTAATTCCAACTCATCTGTTGACTCTATCAATTGCTGGATAGCTTTGACAGATGGCTATAGCGCTCTGAGATTCGTGATGAATATCACAGAACCTGAGATTTAGTCTTTGGCTTACAAAAGGTACAGTTTTGGCTGACATACGGCGGCCATTTTTTAAGCCACAATGAGGCCGTCGCTAAACCGATTCAATTATGCCGGACTTTCCTGGCCGACATCCTGCGGTAAATGCAGACCATGAGCACTTGAAGTATGGCCGCCAGCGTGATGAAGAGTTGCCAGACGTAGTTTTGGTGTCCTTAGATTGATAGGCTTATCGAAAGGATAAGTCTGAATCCGTATTACTAAAACACATTCCGCTGTTTTTATAAAACTGACAATTTATTAAGCATGGTCTGACATTTTTTATATAGGATTATTTTATGAGTGTTGATTTTCTTTTTTTGTTATCAGGTATGTCATGCGCTTATGTGGTAACTGGTGTTTTTTCCCATGCGTAAAGTTTTTTTAATAGCTGCTTTTTTAATTTCTTTTTCTTCTCATGCATATTTTGATACTCCTATTACTGTTGCTTGGTCGTCCTGCCAATTAACTATTGCCCAATGGGGTGCGCTTGGTGGGGCTAAATATTGTGCGGTAGGTTTAAGCAATCGTGGCTCGCCTTCCGTCAATATGTATTATTTTTATCCTGACGGAAATCTGCATGGATATGTTAGTCATTTATATGCTGTTGGCTGCGCAGCTTCACAAACCTTTAATAATACGACCGGGCTTTGTGGATTACCTAAAAGCAATGGCGGAAGTTGTCCAGTCGACCAAGCAAATTCAGCCAAAATAGGCAAGATCGATTTTGGGAATCCCATCAACGCAGCCACCGGCAACAAATGGCAACATGAGACCGATCTTCCTAGTGGCGCATTCGGCCTGAGCTTTGACCGCTATTACAACGCCAGCACCACGGCCAACCCTTCCAGCTTAGGCGCAGGCTGGAGCCATGCGTACAGCCGATCCGGCACCTTGCAGGCAAACGGCTCTTGGGTGACGATCCGCCGCAATGACGGCAAAGAATATAACTTCCAGCTAAGCGCTGGCCAATGGGTAACCGATGCCGACGTGCTTGACCGTCTCGAAGAACTCAAAGACAGCACCAATGAGCGAATAGGCTGGCGTTACACGACCGCCGGCAACTCGGTGGAAACCTACACCGCCTCCGGCAAGCTCACAGCAATCACTGACCGTTCCGGCCTGACGCAAACGTTGACCTACAGCGACGCCTCGACACCGGTAACCGTTGCGCCCACGAGTGACCTACTCATCCGCGTCACCGACAGCTTTGACCATCAGCTCAATTTCACTTACGATGCCAATAGCCGCCTCAGCACGATGACCAACCCGGCCGGAGGCGTCTACCACTATGTTTATGATGCCAACAATAACCTCGCCTCCGTCACTTATCCCGACGGTGCCAGCAAAACCTACCATTACGAAAACACCAGCTTTCCGCATGCCTTGACCGGCATCACCGATGAAAACAACAACCGCTATGCCACTTTCCGCTACGACGCCCAAGGCCGCGGTATATCGACCGAACATGCCGGTGGCGCGGAGCGGGTCAGTCTGGTGTACAACGCCGACGGCAGCACCACGGTCACCGATGCCTTGAACACAGCGCGCACTTACCACTTTCAGACCATCCTCGGCGTCGTTAAAAGCACCGGCCAATCGCAACCCGGCGGTTCCGGCTGCGGCGCCTCGGCATCGGCGCTGACTTATGACGCCAACGGCAACGTGTCCAGTCGCACCGACTTCAACGGCAACCGCACCGATTATAGCTACGACCTGACCCGCAACCTGGAAACCCGCCGTACCGAAGGCCTGACCGCGAGCGGCGCGACCACCCCGGCCACCCGCACCATCACCACCGTCTGGCACCCGACCTTCCGCCTGCCGGTGCAAATCACTAACGGCAATCAGCAAACCACGTTTACTTACAATCCCCAAGGCGACCTCACCGAAAAAACCCTCACCGACACCGCCACCCAGGCTAAGCGCACTTGGACCACCGCTTATACCTATGGCGCGACCCCCGGTTTATTGCTGCAAAAAGTCGAGGACGGCCCGCGCACCGACCTGTCCGATGTCACCATCTACGACTATTATCCGGCCGATGCTGTATGCGCAGGCGAACACCTCGGCTGCCGGGGCCAGCTTCAACAGCTCACCGATGCGTTAGGCCATACCACCCGACTGACCCGCTACTCCCCGCACGGCCAGGTCGAAGAACTGATCGATCCCAATGGCCTCATGACCACCCTGACTTACGATGTCCGCCAGCGATTGCTCTCGTTCGATATCGGCGGCGAAACCACGACCACTACCTATGACCCGGCAGGCCTGGTCATCCGCGTCACCCGTCCAAATGGTTCATACTTGGCTTATAGCTACGATCCCGCCCACCGCCTGATCAAAACCCAAGACAACATCGGCAACACCCTGAGTTATACCCTGGACGCGATGGGCAACCGGGTCAAGGAGGAGGCGCACGATCCGAACGGACAGCTGGCCCGCAGCCAAAGCCGGGTCTATGACGCCCTGTCGCGTCTGCAAAACCTGATCTTACCGCAATAAGGGGTCGTCAATGAAATCACTTATAAAAAATATTTTCGTGCCGGTTGTCTTGCTGCTCACTGCCATTAAGTTAAGGATTTTTCCGTTCGTCCTGAGCTTGTCGAAGGATGAATGGAAAAATCCAAGCCTCGGAACTAAGCCATTCATGCCTCGACAAGACTCTCCTGAGCGTAGTCGAAGAGCTCAGCACGAACCGCTTAACTTAATGACAGTGGTTTTGCTGTTGTTAACCTTATGCACAACCGGACTCGCCCAAGCGGATAACAATAAACGCCTTCCCAAAGAACAGCACAAAACCGCCGAGCTGAAAGTCACCAATGCCGGAGCAGGGCAGGCCACCATTACCAGCGCACCGTCCGGCATCAACTGCGGCGATACCTGCCGCGCCGGCTTCAACGCCAACAGCCCCGTCACCTTGACCGCGACCGTTGCGGCCGGCTCGACCTTCAAGCGCTGGGGAGGTGCCTGCAAAGGCACGGCCCCCAGCTGCACCGTCACCCTGAAAGAGTCGCAAAACGCCACCGCGATCATCGATTTGCTACCGATCACCCTGAACGTCACTAAAACCGGATCGGGAAGCGGCACTGTCACCAGCGTCCCAGCCGGCATCGACTGCGGAACGACCTGCAGCAGCACCTACTCTCCCGACTTTGCCGCGCATGGGGATGACCCAGACAAGGGCAGGGAGAATGAGCACAATAGAGAAAATGGATACGACAGCAAGAACCCGCACGAACCACAAGACCACGATGAACCGGGATACGGCAAACCCGCCGCTGTCGTGACCCTGACCGCCGCCCCGACCACCGGCTCGACCTTTGAAGGCTGGTTTGGCGCCTGCACTGGCACCGCGCCCACCTGCACCGTGACCATGGACCAGACGCAAAACGTGACCGCCCGTTTCATGCCGATGAAGGTAACCCTGACCGCCTCCAAGACCGGCAACGGTACCGGGACCCTCACCAGCTTGCAGACCGGCATCGACTGCGGCGACACCTGCACCGCCAGTTATGACTGGGGCACGTCCGTGACTTTGGCGGCGACACCGGCCACCGGTTCGACATTCACCGGCTGGTCCGGCGCTTGCACCGGCACCGCTGACACTTGCACCGTCACCATGGATCAACTGCACAACGTGACCGCCGACTTTACGCTGCTGAAGTTCACCCTGACCGCCACCAAAATCGGATCGGGCACCGGCACCCTCAGCAGTTCACCGGCCGGCATCGACTGCGGAGCCGTCTGTAACAGTAGCTATGATTGGAATACCCCGGTGACCCTGACTGCCACCCCGGCCGCCGGCTCCACTTTCGAAGGCTGGGCCGGCGCCTGCACCGGCAGCGCAACTGTCTGCACCGTCACGATGAACCAAGCCCAAACCGTCAGTGCCGACTTTGCCCCGGCATTTAAAACCCTCAGCATCACCAAAACCGGCTCAGGAACCGGCACCGTCGCCAGCGCCCCGGCCGGGATCGATTGCGGCGCAACCTGTAGCGCGGATTTTGCCACCGACACCGTCATCACCCTGACCGCAAGCCCCGCAACCGGCTCCACCTTCCAAGGCTGGTTCGGCGTCTGCACCGGCAGCGCCGCCACCTGCACCGTCACCCTGAGCCAGACAAAGTCAGCCATCGCCACCTTCTCCGCACCGGCCGTTACCACCTATGAATACGATGCCAACGGCAACCTGACTAAGATCAAAGACCCACTCGGGCGCATCCGCCAGTACCAATACGATGCCCTGAACCAACAAATACGCCAGCTCGAACCGCACCCGACCATCATCGGCAGCACCCTGGGCCAGATCGACACGACCTATGACAGTCTGGGCCAAATCACCGGCATCACCGACCCTAGGAACCTGACCACTACCTACAACATCGACAGCCTCGGCAACCAGAGCCAACAAACCAGCCCCGACACCGGTATCACCCTCGCCGATCACGACGCGGCCGGCAACCACCTCACGACCCGCACCGACGCACGAGGCAAAACCGCCAGCTATCACTACGACAGCCTGAACCGCATCACTCAGAGGGCTGATGACGACCAAACCGTCAACTACGCCTGGGACACTTGCACGAACGGCATCGGCCGGCTGTGCAGCCTGAGCAATAACAACAGCAGTATCAGCTATAGCTACGACACAGCCACGGCCGGATCACTCAAAAAAGCCAAAGCGCCGGTGCAACCCCGCTGACCGTCAGCCACACTTACAATAGTGCAGGGCAACGGCTACAAACCACCACACCCGGCGGCCAAACGATCGACTACCAGTGGAGTGGAGGCCACCTCACCGCCATTACCGTCAACGGTCAACCATTGCTGAGCCAAATCGGCTACGACCCCGACGGCCAAATCAACGGCTGGCTCTGGGGCAACAACCAGCAGAGCGAACGCTTTTACGACCTCTCAGGGCGGCCCGTCATTATCAGCATGGGCGTTGACGCCAACACCCAACAACCCAACAGCCGCACTTACGGCTATGACGCGGCCGGACGGCTGACCCATGCCATCGACGACAGCGATCCCCACTTAAACCAACAGCACCACTATGATGAGCTCGACCGATTGACCGGCAGCGAACGCGGCGAATCGGCACAAAGCCGCACCGACTATAGCTACGATTTAAGCGGCAACCGCAGCACCACAATAACCGGCAACACGAGCTTATCCAACTACAGCATCGACCCCAACAGCAACCGCCTGCTCAGCCAGGGCGGCGCACACACCGTCAACTACAGCTACGACCCCACCGGTCACCTGACCGGCGACGGCAGCTTCAACCACACCTACAACGCGGCCGGGAGAAGAATCGCCAGCACGAACACCGCCACCGGGCAAACCACCGGCTACGGCTATAACGCCTTAGGCCAGCGCATCAGCAAAACCAGCGGAGCAAACAGCAGTCAATACTTCTACGACGAACAAGGCCACTTGACCGGCGAATACGACGCCTCAGGCCAGTTGATTCAGGAAATACTCTGGCTCGGCGATTTGCCGGTCGCGGTGCTGAAACCGGCAACCCCAGCAAACCCCACAGCCGAGGTCTACTACCTTCACATCGACCACCTGGGCACGCCGAGAAAGATCACCCGGCCCAACGACAACAAGATGGTCTGGACCTGGGAGGGCGAAGCGTTCGGCAACAGCCTGCCGGAGCAGAATCCTTCAGGATTGGGCAATTACGTGTTCAACCTGCGCTTCCCCGGCCAATATTACGACCAGGAAACCGGGTTGTTCTATAATGGCTTTAGGGATTATGATCCACAGACTGGCAGGTATATCGAGAGTGATCCGATTGGGTTGGCTGGAGGTATTGATACTTATGCCTATGTTTACAATAATCCCCTAAATGGTACTGATCCATTAGGGCTGATATATAAAACTGAAAACTGTAAGCCCAAGCAAAAAGAAAAGGTGAAGAATGCCTGCGAAGTAGCTACTAAAAAAGCAAACATACTTGGTATTGGTGACAAATTTCAACAGATGTTGGATAAAGCAACGATTAGTTGTACGCCTGTTGCAGTATTTGAAGACGATTGTGGGGGAAATGACTTTTCCTCAACTATTTATCTTAACTTCAAAAAAAAACCAGGAGCATATTCCTGTAATTTAGCTGCCGCTGTTCTGCATGAAGGCTCCCATCTGCCACCGTTAAAATATGATGAGGCTGATGCGTTTATGTTGGAGTATAAGGCTTTTCCTTTTGAACCCAGATTTACACCAGATCAATTTGACGAAGCATATCCTCACGCAAGTCAAAAAGTAAAAAGCAAATATAAAACTAATTATGAAGATCTTAAATTACAAAAGTAAATACGCTTTAATTGTTCTGTTATTGTTTTTAGCGACTACTCTGAGCGCTCATGCTGATATTAATCGCTTTTTGTATATTGTAAAAAACGCTGTAATTCCAATGTCCGATGTTATTTTTTTGGGAAAGCTTGCTGGTTATAAAACGATAGAAAATGGTTTTGTAACTACCTCAGGTGAAAATTTATCGGTAGCTGTTATACAAGTCGAGGTTGTAAAAGTTTTAAGAGGAAAAATTCAACCTGGAGAAAAACAATTGGTTTGTTCTTGGTTTGTTCAGGGAAACAATGCCGATCTCGGATTTAACTATGGCAATGATGGAGATGAAATAACTGTGCTGGGAGTTGAGACAACTAATAGCATACAATTGCCTCACTTTCATTATCATTGGATAGGTGGATTTAGATATGAACTAGAAATTATGAAATGGCTTAAGTTGCCTCAAAAACCAATTAAAGATAAAGAACGTATTTTTAAAACCCTTTCAGACAATTATGAGGTAGTTAGGAATGCTTGCAATGAGCCAAATCTTTGGCCATAGCACAAAGCTCGCATAGCGCATGCACGGGGTCAGCCTCAGGCCTTACATTTGACATGAAAGCAATGTTGATTAAATCTTTGATCAGCTTAATTTTATATTGGATGTACAGATGGCGAGGCCTTTAAGAATTGAGTTTGCCGGGGCGCTG
>NZ_SCTW01000025.1 GCF_004322395.1 Methylobacter sp. | reverse complement strand
TCACCTCACTGAGATAGTGCCGTTTCTGGTCGAGGACGAACTCAAGCGTCTAGGCGGTCACTTCGAAAAGGCCGCCGACTGGCAGAGTTTCGCGATCGTCGATGGCCACCTGATCACCGGTCAGAACCCGGCGTCTTCAACAGCGGCGGCTCAGGAACTCATCAAACTGCTGGCTTCTCCTCCGGTAGGCATAAGTTGACCCGCCGGCCTTCCGCAAAGGCAATACACAGGAGTCGTATATGACAAGCAAACAGAAAACAGTGATCGTTACGGGAGTCTCGCAGGGTATTGGCGCGGGCGTCGTCCTAGCTTTTCTGGCGCGTGGATACAACGTTGTAGGAACCTCGCGGAGCGCGACGACTTTCAGCTTTCGACCAATGAACCCCTATTAGCTATCAGAATCTCCAGATATATCGTTTTGTAGGATGCGCTCCAGTTCTGCTCTTTGCGTGCGCATAAAACTCACCAATTCCGGTTCATCATCAAAGAAATCAAAAGATGCTTTAAGCGTTGCCTCATCATGTTGCTTAAACTTTATGGCTTTGGAGTATGTGTCAGAGTCATTTTTGCCTAAAGAAACCAATATTTGTTGGGCCATTTCAAGTGATGAATCGAATACCTCGCGTTTATAGTAATTCACTCCCGCTTTAGAAAGCTCGTAGGCATGGCGCCGGTTGCGGGCGCGGGCGAAAATTTTCAAACGAGGAAATTCTGCTTTTGCAAGCCTGACGATTTCAAGAGATGTTTCTGGATTATCCACGGCGACGATAAGCAGTTTTGCTTTAGCTGCACCGGCACTGTGAAGTAAATCCAAACGAGACGCATCGCCGAAATAGCCTTTGAAGCCAAATCTCCTGAGCAACTCGAGTTGATCAGGGTCTTTTTCCAATACTGTCGTTTTAACGCCCTGGGCATTCAGAAAACGACCGATTACCTGTCCGAAACGACCGAATCCAGCGAGAATGATAGGGTTTTCTTCCTCAATTCTGTCAAAGGAACGTTCAGACAATACGCTTAAGAATTTCGGTACGATCAAGCGATTGTAGAGAGCTATGAGCAATGGGGTTAAGGCAATTGAGGTGGCTACCACTAGGGTTAAAAACTTCTCCTGTGTCTGAGGCAGAATATTTAAAGTACCCGCAAACTGGAACAATACAAAAGCAAACTCACCGCCTTGGGCAAGGGCAAGCGCGAAACCGGAGTTATGCAAGGCATTGAGTCCGAAAAATCTGCCGAGCGTGAACAATATCAACGTTTTGATGGTCATCAATGCAGTGACGGCCAGCACTAAACGCAGCGGCGATTCGGCGAATAAATGAAAATTCATACCCATGCCGACCGAAATAAAAAATAGGCCAAGCAGCAACCCCTTAAATGGTTCGATATTGGTTCCGAGCGTATGGCGATATTCGGAATTTGCCAGTACAACACCGGCAACAAACGTACCCAAGGCGGGCGATACGCCAACCAGTTGCATCAGCAGTGTAATTCCTACCACAACAGCGAGCGAAAGCGCAGTAAACATTTCCCGCAAATGGGTTCTGGCAACCGCCCGGAACAGGTAGTACGACAGGTAACGGCCCACCACAATAACCGCTGCGATGACGCAAGCGATAATCAATGTTTGTGCCCATCCCGGTAAGGTAGCAATCATACTGGCATGGATTTGCTGGTCTTGAACGCCATGAATAGCCAGCAAAGGCATGATGACAAGAATAGGAATGACGGCAATATCTTGAAACAGCAACACTGAAAACGAAGTTTCACCCATGGGTGTATTCATCAGGTGGGTTTCCTGCAGCATCTGTAAAACCAGTGCTGTGGAGGAAAGCGAGAGCGCCATACCTACAGCCAGGCTCATCTGCCATGAGTAACCCAGCGCCAGGCCGATCAGTGTGAATGCCGAACTGGTCAGCACGACCTGCAAACCGCCCAGTCCAAGTATCGATTTGCGCAAACGCCAAAGCAAGGCAGGCTCCAGCTCCAAGCCAATAAGAAATAGCATCATCACCACGCCAAATTCGGCAAAATGCATGATTTTCTCAGCATCTCCAATCAGGCCCAGTCCGAATGGGCCAATCACAATGCCCGCCGCGAGATAGCCAAGTACCGAGCCTAGCTTGAAACGGCTGGCAAGCGGCACCACCAGGCAGGCAGCTGCCAGGAAAACAAATACGGTGAAAAGGTTGCTGTCCACGCGTTACTCCGGCAACGGGATAAATTCAATCTCGTCCCCAGCCACTTTGTCAAAAAGTCCTGCTTTCCAATCGGCTTTAGCTTGCCTGATACGCTCGAGTGAACTGGAGACAAAATTCCATTCGATAAATCGCGGCTCGGATAACGGTTCGCCGCCAAGTAACATGAGATGTGTTGGCATTTCAGCTTCCAAAATGACGGTTTCTCCCTGCACAAACACTGTCATTGTTTTGGGTGCGATATTTGTATCACCGATGCGCAAAGTGCCATCGATAAGATAAATTGCACGTTCGCGGTATTCCACGGGCAGTTTCAGGCGGGTTCCGGCCTGCATTTTTACTTCAACATAAAACATCGGACTGTAAATAGTCACGGGGGCTTCATAACCATAGGCTGATCCCGCGAGCAGTTTTAACGTGACACCCGCTTGTGTCCATTCCGGCAAACTGTCTGCCGGATGATGATGAAACGCCGGCGGCATTTTTTCGTATGCCTTTGGCAGCGCGATCCAACTTTGCAAACCATGAGCATAATGTAATTTGTCTTTTTCTTCCGGGCGGGTTCGCTCTGAATGTGCGATTCCCCGTCCTGCGATCATCCAGTTCATCGCACCAGGTGTAATAACCTGTTCAGTCCCTAATGAGTCACGATGCAGCACTTCTCCTTGAAACAAATAGGTCACCGTTGCCAAGCCGATATGTGGGTGCGGCCGAACATTGATGCCCTCGCCCGGCGCGAACGTGGCGGGCCCCAGATGATCAAGAAAGATAAACGGCCCGACCATTTGCCGTTGGGCTGACGGCAGGATACGGTGGACGGAAAATCCGCCCAAATCTTTGGGTTTTGGTACGATGGTCAGGTCAATTAAACTCATAAGAAAATTATCTCAAGTAGAATGTTGAACAGTTTCTTAGAGAGGATCATGCCATAGTTTCAAATGCTTATCACTAGCGGCTTGCGAACATAATCGATAGATGTATGGAAATATTTTTGTTTCTCCGTTAGATGCACTAGGTATTTCTTTGCCAACTGTCAGCCTCACTAATATGCAAACTGGATATATGAGGACAACCATCCGATATATCAATGACTAAGTACTAGTACAAACGTACTGATTCGGCGAACAATGAAAATAGAAATGATGAAATGGTTTCTTTTATAAATTGCGATGGAATGGCAGCATTATGTTCATTTGCCGACATCAAGAAATTAAAACTGATCGTCCCCTGTGGGTCGTTATAACCGAACCGTTCGTTATGATTGGTTGGCACATTACTTATTTGACTCCATTGAAGAGGTTCAGGATTTTGCGACAAACTGGCTTTGGTCTTACAATCATGAACGGCCTAATATGGCTTTGGGGGGCGTAACCCCCAAACAAAAATTGAACCAATTAACCTCTACTTTTGAATCAGGTTAAAAATGGGGGGATTACCCAAGTAGATACATTGATTAACCTAACCTAAGGAATAACGATATGGCAATGAAGACTGATTTTTCCGCTACTGAATGGGAAATCCTCCGGGACGCGCCGCATGCCGTCGTACTGGCGGTCGCCGCTGCGGGGGGGAGTGGGCTTTTCGGTAGCATCAAAGAAGCGATGGCGCCCGCCGGAACCCTGGTTGAAGCCCTGCAGGGTGAAAACCAACTGCTCCGGCAGATTTGCGATAAGGAGGAAATCAAGGCGTCTATCGAATCGCTGAAGGACATGGCGAAATCGAGCGGCGACTTCAAGAGCATTCAAGCTGTCTTCCGTAAGGCGGCTACCGATAAGTCCCAGGCAGGGCTCGATCTTCTCAAGCGCAAAGGAACTCCGGAAGATGTCGCTGCCTTCAGGAGCTTTCTGTTAAAACTCGGCGAAAAAGTCGCGAACGCGGCTAAGGAAGGGGCTTTCCTGGGGTTCGGCGGCGTGCGTGTTAGTGAAGAGGAGCGTGTAATACTGGCCGAGTTGGCTCAGGTTCTGGACGTTCTGCAAGCTTAACCGATACGTCGAGCGGCATGGAGGCCTGCCTTGACGGGGTCTCCAGTGTAAAAGAGCGTCCAATTTTTTCCATTTTCGGCATCTATTTTTCCAGTCTAAAGAAAAATAAATAAATTAAAACAATGTGATAATAATCTGTACTGGTAAATGTTGACGCTGTTTGCTGGCAAAAGTTCAGCGCTCTTTTACACAATTTAAATACGTAACAAGGCCTTAGAATACCAAAATAACTGATTTTTTAGTACGTTTAGGTATTTATACGAATTGTGTATTTAGTTTCAAGTGTTATGGTTTTTTAACGGTTGAAATGGAATGGCGCTTTTAAACTATAGTGACCCTCAGCAGCCAATTGCGGACGACCAGTTAATCTGATGTTTGGGTCTTTTTGTATCACCCAAAGTCGTTAAAATAAAAGGACGTTGTTTTGAACATTCGACTTTTAGCTCATTCGCTAGCCTATGAATAATTATCTAACTTTTGGGGTGGCGTGTAATATCCGATATTATTCAGCTCCGTATTAATGACGCGGCATACCTTCTTTAGTATTTTTTTCAGCCCCTATACTGCACAAAGGAGAATAAACATGGCATTAAGAATAAATGATGAGGCACCTGATTTCACAGCCGCCACAACGCATGGGATCATTAATTTTCATGAATGGATTGGTAATGGATGGGCTATCTTATTTTCTCATCCCAAGGACTTTACGCCGGTGTGTACCACTGAGCTGGGCTATATGGCAAAGCTAGAGCCTGAATTCACGAAACGAAACTGTAAAATTATTGGTTTAAGCGTTGATCCAGTGGATAACCACTCTAGATGGGTAAAAGATATCGAAGAAACACAAGGCTGTGCTGTTAATTATCCGATGATCGGCGATACTGATTTGGCAGTGGCGAAGCTTTATAATATGTTGCCTGCTGATGAGGCAGGTTCGTCAGAAGGCCGAACAGCAGCTACAAATGCAACGGTTCGCTCCGTTTTTATCATTGGTCCAGACAAAAAAATTAAACTGATGCTTACCTACCCTATGACAACGGGACGTAACTTTGACGAAATCCTGCGTGTTTTAGATTCAATGCAGCTAACGGCTAAACACAAAGTCGCTACACCAGTTAATTGGAAAAACGGTGAAGATGTCATTATTGTCCCATCAGTATCTGATGAGGAAGCAAAAGGAATGTTTAAAGAAGGTTGGAAAACACTAAAGCCATATCTGCGTTTGGTTAAGCAACCGCACTAGTGCTATCAATCAGCATCCAATTTTTTCCAGTTTCAGCATCGGTTTTACCAGTCATTAAAATCATAAAAACAACAAGATAAAACTTTTAGCTGGTAAATATGGATGCTGTTTTTTAAAAGGAACTGGCAAAATTTGCACGCCGATTAACAGTCAGCTCTCGATAAGAACCGTTACTCAAACTCAACCTTGCCCCCATTCAAGTGATACATTGAGCCAACTATTTTTAGTTTTCCCTCTTTTTCCAGAGAGCTTAATACATCACTCCCTTTGCGTATTTCATTGATGGTCTGCTGGACGTTTGTTTTGGCTACAGCATCAACGAAGCCATCATTTTTACTACTTCTTTCACCAGAATAGGTTGTCGCGCTAATAGCAGGCTTGATTTTATCCAAAAGCCCAGTCAGACGTCCAAGCTCAACGTTATCGATTGCGCCTTTAATTGCTCCGCATGCTGTATGCCCCATCACAACAATGACCTTTGCGCCAGCCGCAGCGCAAGCAAATTCCAGGCTTCCGATTAGATCATTATTTACAATATTTCCGGCAATTCTCGCATTAAATGTTTCACCAATACCCACATCAAGAATAATCTCAGCAGGCGCGCGGGAATCAATGCAGCTCAAGATAACAGCGGAAGGATATTGTCCGGCTGCACTTGCTCTTTTCTGGGCCAGATAGTCATGTTTTAGCATTTTTCCTGTACGAAAACGAATATTCCCTTTCTTCAACCCGGCTATGATCTGATCTGGTGTCAGCTTATCGCGTTCTTCCTTAGTTAAAGCTGCCGCATAAGAAATGCTTGGTATTCCAAACCCCACGCTGCCTAATATCCCTGCCATTGTTACTCCAAAGGCTGTTTTTAATACTGAACGCCGGTTACAACATGAGTGTTCATTAGAAAAATGTTCAATAGTATCTTTCATATTTATCTCCGCGAGTAATACCAACTTAATCAAAATAGCGAGATCATAATTGTGAGAACCCCTTTTTCTAAATATAAAACTTTGCACGGATTCGCGTTAGCAAGTCGCAAGCCCGTATTGAGCAAAACTGTACAAGGTATGAACTCTCCTGCTATTTGGGGCGTTCCGGTCGTCAACTCTCGATAAAATACAACCCCATATATGCATGATCTGTCTAATCGGGTGATTTAACATAACCGCCGAAGTGTCTTCTGTAAACGCAATTTAGAAATGTCCTGCATTGGCCCACATTTGCTTGATCGGGCAGGGTCGATAGTGCCACTTTGCCAATGACCGGTATAGGGAAGCTTAAATCCATATCCGAATGTCTCAAAGGGGTCGGACTGCGACCGTTGGCTATAGTAGCGACCGCATATGCAGCAATCGCTACCTTTATTTCAACAACTAAATTTCGGTTTGCTCCGAAATCTCAAGAGCATCGTCGACTTCTATTCCAAGATACCTAACAGTGCTTTCGAGCTTCGTATGACCAAGCAATAGTTGAACCGCGCGTAAATTCTTAGTTCTTCGATATACCAAGGTTGCCTTTGTTCGACGCATCGAATGAGTCCCGTACGCGGCCGGATCAAGACCAGTTAAGTTACCCAATGCTCTACTATTCGAACATATTGCCGCGTTGATAAATGTGGCGAATCGTGAACTCGACTCGGAAACAAGTATTGTTCAGGTTTCAGCTTAGCATGGTTAATCCAATTTTCCAGCGAATCGCGGGTTTGTTCAGTTATTTCGAATTGAACCGGCCTATGCGTCTTCTGTTGCATTACGATGGCTCGGGACGATACTCGGTTACCTTGAGCAACATCGCAAACTCGGAGCTTGACCAAATCACACCCCCGGAGTTTGCTATCAATGGCAAGATTGAACAAAGCTAGTTCGCGAGTGTTTTTGGCCATCTGTAAACAAATACGTATGGCCCAGATTTCTTTCAATTTTAGTGGTAATTTCTGACCAATCAACTTGCCTTTGTTACATGGAACATTTTGCGTGATTTGATCCTGAATTTCTTGGTTCATGACAATCTCCTAACTGTTGTTTAAGGAGATTTATTGTCATGCTGCTGTTTTGTTTGGGCGCTGATCGGTCAAAACCAGCCGTTGGCTCTGTAGGCTATTGCCGCTACAGAGGACGTATGAGTCTTGATTGATGCGCTTCATTGCGTTCGGCACATCCTATCGAGCTGGGCATTGCTGATTGAGTGGCGCTTTAGCAGATTGACTAAGCAGTTGCACCAATAGTTATTGCCTTTCAAAAAAGGTAATTATCGCTAAGCAAAGCTTTTTGTCTGTTTGCGGGCCTACAGGCTTGTTTCTATCTCATGTTGTTTGATGTCAGGACTAGAGCCGTTCTCGGTTATTGAAGATCAATCCTATCGTTAAACACTATCTGTTGAGCCGTAGGAATTTGCTATGGCACGGAGTGGGTCCTGTTTGCCGCGCCGAGTACCAGAGCTTTCGACACTGAATTCCCAAGCCGGAGAAACTGTGAAAATATTCTGGTTAAGAGACTTATCACGGAAGACACTGACCTCCTGCAAGGATGCAGGAGGTACGACTCCACCACGGATGGGGAGATAGAATCGCGTTTGGAGCAGCGATTGAGAGCACCAACAGTAGGCGCTTTAGACGATGACTCAGGAGGCAGTTGCCAAGAATACGGAGTTTTTAATCTATTGAATGAATGAGATTATTTTCTTCGTGTGCTCTGTGTTAAATAAGCCTTTCTATCTAATATGAATAATACATTCACCGTCTCTGGGGTTTGGGAACTAGCGAATTTTATTTAACCGTAGGAGATTGAAAGTGAGTAGTCTCGAAATAGGTATTATCGGCAATTGCGGTTTCAGTGCTCTTATAGACCGGCGTGGACGCGTAGTTTGGTGCTGTCTACCCCGCTTCGACAGCGATCCGGTGTTCAACAGCTTGATAAACGGTAACGATCCTGAACACGGCTTCATGGAAATAGCTGTCGAGAACTTCGACCGCGCGGAGCAGCACTACGAACATAGTACGGCGATTTTGGTGACCCGGCTTTTCGATCGCTCTGGCGCTGGTCTTGAGATTACCGATTTCGCTCCCCGCCGCATACACTACGAACGCATCTTCCGTCCCACGATGCTGGTCCGGCGGCTGCGTCCCCTGAACGGCACGCCGCGGATACGCGTCCGGGTGCGGCCGGCCCAGAACTACGGGGCGGAACGTATGCCTGCCGTCCCCGGCTCCAACCATATCCGCTATCTGGGGACGGAGCTGGCCTTGCGCCTCACCTCCGACTTGCCGATAACCTATATCCTGCGAGAAATCCCTTTTCTGTTGGAAGGCACGGCGGATCTGCTGTTTGGTCTGGACAAACCGCTACGCCGCCCGATTACCACTGCGGCACGCGAAGAATACGAGCAGACCCACAAGTACTGGCGCGGCTGGACGCGCGGCCTCGCCATTCCCTTTCAATGGCAGGATGCGGTCATACGCTCGGCCATCACCCTCGAACTTTGCAGCTTCGAGGACAGCGGCGCGGTCATTGCCGCCATGACCACCTCCGTTCCTGAGTCTCCAGGGAGCACCCGCAACTGGGACTACCGCTTCTGCTGGCTGCGCGACGCCTATTTCGTCATCAACGCTCTGAACCGCCTGGGGGCGACCCGCACGATGGAAAACTACTTGACTTACATCGTCAATATCGTCGTCAGCGCCTCGCGTTCCCATCTACAGCCGGTTTATGGCGTGACTCTCGAGGAACGGCTCGAGGAGCGCAAGGTCGAGACGCTGGCCGGCTATCGCGGCGACGGACCGGTGCGGGCAGGTAATCAGGCCTACGACCAAATCCAGAACGACATTTATGGCAGCATCATCCTCGCCGTAGCGCAGATCTTCTTCGACCGCCGCTTGGCCCACCCCGGCACTCGCGCGCTGTTCGACCGCCTGGAGCAGATCGGGCAACAGTGCATCAAGCTCTACGACCAACCGGATGCCGGATTGTGGGAATTCCGCGGCATTGCCCGAGTACACACCTTCTCTGCCGTCATGTGCTGGTCAGGCTGCGATCGTCTGGGCCGCATCGCCGCCGAACTGGGGCTGAACGAGCGTGCCGCCTACTGGCACAGCGAGGCCAAAACCATCCGCGATGTCATTTTCGAACGCGCCTTTGATGTGGCGCGCAACACCTTTGTCGGTAGTTTCGGCGGCGATGAGATGGATGCGAGCCTGTTGTTATTGCACGACTTGCAGTTTCTGGCTGCCGACGATCCCAAATTCGTCGGCACGGTCGAAGCCGTGGAGCAGGCGCTACGAAAGGGAAATTATATGATGCGTTATATCGAGGCCGATGATTTCGGCTTGCCCGAGCACGCCTTCAACATCTGCACGTTCTGGATGATAGGGGCACTGGCAGCGATAGGCAGGCGCGACGACGCCGTGGCAATGTTCGAGGAAATGCTGCGCTGCCGCAACCATCTGGGGCTGCTGTCGGAAGATACTGATCCCCGTACCGGCGAGCTATGGGGCAACTTCCCCCAGACCTATTCGATGGTAGGGCTGATCCACTCCGCCAGAGTGTTATCCACGCCTTGGGAAGAGGCATTCTAAACTCCTAGTTTGTAAGTCGGGCAACGCTTTTCCTCCCAACATTTCAGAACCATCATGCGTCGAAGATGTCGGGTGTCGGGCACGAAGAACAACACGCGCTCGACCTATAAGAGATGAAGATATATGTAAACATAAATGATTATTTACATTAGGTTCTGTTGACAGGCGAGGCATTCAAGGAATATTGCCGCTCCCAGTTGGGGCCGGCCTTGAAGCCCGGTGATATCGTCATCGGCGACAACCTTTCCGCGCATAAAGTCGCCGATGTCCAGACGCTGATTGAAGCTCGAGGTGCGACGCTGAAATATCTGGCGCCGTATAGTCCTGATCTGAATCCGATTGAGCAAGTCTTTGCCAAACTCAAAGGGCTGTTGAGCCAGGCTGCTGCACGAACCTATGACTCGCTCTGGCAGACTATCGGTCAGATCATGGACCAGTTCCAGCCCGATGAATGTCTGAAGTATTGTAACAACGCAGGCTATGTTTCTAACTAACGAAGAAATGCCCTAGCCATTTATTGCAAGCCAACTACGATATCCACACGATTCAGGAACTTCTTGGGCACAGCGACTTAAGAACAACGATGATTTATACCCATACGGTACAAAGCAAAATGATAAAGCAAGCCAAAAGTCCATCGGATTTTTAGAGGGTGGCTCTTTGCTAATGGCCGATATAAGGTTCTCACCTGACACTTAAGGATATGAACCGAAAGGCTGGTTAGGGTCGGATTCGGCCTTTCGCGAATGCCGCAGTGCGGCTAAAATGAGCCAATCGCAATTGTTTTATGAATAGCTGGTCAACTTCGTGAAGCAGTCATTTGAGAGGTATCAGTTGTATTCTTCCACTACTCGGGTGTTGCCAGAGCCTACCGCATATCGGTCGCGGCCAGGAGGCCGCTCCTACCAGTGCCTTAAAATCGCAGTGATTTTCCGACTGGGATAACATCCTGCGAACCGTTCCAATCGGACATGAAAGTGTAAAACGACAACGTGCGCCGTTTCCTTGTATTTGGTCTTCAGGTCTGCGACGGTTTCGCGCATCGTTTTGATCACTTTTTACTTAATTGATGCGTATGGGCTATTGTATAGTCATCATCCCTAGCTTGGCATCAATCTCGAAATCCATCTTGATGCGATGTGCAACCGATTCAGCTTCTTTCTGGTCTTTGAAGGGACCGGCGATCACTTGATAAGACCCGTCTTTTTCAATTTGTCGCGCAGGTATTGGCGGGCCTTGATGGCTGAGCATTGCCGCCAGTTGTTGCGCCGTCAACTCGTTGTCGAAGTCGGCGACTATAAGCACCAAGTCGCTGTCGGTCAATTCCGGAACTACCGGCTGCCCGTAGAAATGTTCGGGATGTTGCACTTCCGGCACTTGCGCGACCAGTTCCGGCAACTCCGGGCTGGCCGTCAGGATCGGGGTGGGGATGCCGTCGGCACGTTGCAGGATGCGGTCGACTTTCTCCCAATCCACGGTTACACCTCTTTCGTCGGCGGTTTGGCGCAGTTGTTTCAACAGCGACTTTTGCTGCCGCTCTTTCTGTCCCGCCCATTTTGGCAACGGTTCATGGGCTTCCAGGTAAAGCATGTCCCCGTCCCATGCCGTCATATAAGGCTGGTGGATAATCCGCACCGGCGTCCCGACCGAAGTTTTTTTGAACAGCACTTCGATGTCTTCGGGGTAAAGCCGCACACAACCGTGGCTAACCTGCATGCCGACGCCGTAAGGCTTATTGGTGCCGTGGACCAAGTAGTTGCCAAAGCCTAGCGGTAGCGCATAATCGCCGAGCGGGTTATAGGGACCCGGGGGCACCGTTTTAGGCAAGTGGTCGCCTTTTGCCGCGTGTTCGCGTCGGATGGATTCCGGGACGGTCCATGTCGGCTTGACTGTTTTTGCGACGATAGTGGTTTGTCCTAGTGGGGTATTCCATCCTTCACGGCCAATGCCGATCGGGTAGGTAAACACGGCATCCGGTTGTTTCGAGGAATAATAAAACAACCGCATGTTCGCCAGATTGAGCACGATGCCTTTGCGCGGCGCATCGGGCAGGATGAACCGCAACGGCAGCATCACGCGTGCGCCCGCTTCAGGAGTCCAGGGGTTGATAACGGGGTTGGCGATGGTGATGTCGTTATAGCCCAAGCCGAAATGCCGGGCGATGTCAGGCAAGGTGTCGCCAGCTTGCACAGTGATCTCGGCAAGACCGCCAACGATGCCGCTGTCTTTGGCGATGGCGAACTCGCGGGCGGTAATATCGGCAAGTTTCGGCTGAATCTCTTCTACCGTGTCCGGCGGGGGGGCTATGGTAGGCTGCGGGAAGCCTGTTATAGGCGGAAGTTCTAAAACATTTTTAGTAGTAGGCTCAAGCTGGCAACCGCTGAGCAAGCCGACGGCCAACAGCACGAAAGGCAGGGCTATTCCCGTATGCGGCAGGCTGGCTGATGTTTTTTTCAATGACTTCATAGGCGTAAGTAGTAATGGCGGGTACGGGACGCGATGTGGCTTGGACATTAGAAACCAGCCGACTACAGGTAGAAGCGTGTCAATCGGCGTCCAAAATTTTCCACTAAACAGCGTCGTAATTGACTGTGTAAAATTGTTATCGCATTGTTCTTTTTAATGTTTATTTTTGTGAATAGACCGACAAAACAAGCGCTGAAAGTGGTAAATATTCGATGCTGTTTTACAGTCCTAGAATCTAAAAGTGGTTTTGTGCCTCAAGAACTTGCCGGCATGGTTCATGAATTTCTTCGCCTAAGCACACTACTCGGTTGCTTTTCAAGATGAAGTCAGCATGGAGCAATACAGAAGTAATAACACCGCATTCTGTAACGCCCCACGCAGGTTATTCATTATTCAGGCATCAAAGGAAGTGTAGAACCAATTTTCACATCGCTGGTACCTTGCAAAATGTTTTCTACTTGCAGAAAACGTGCAGCAATAGTTTTTGATGTTACTTTTGCAATTTTGCCATAATACTTTTCAAGCAGTGCCGTGCGGTTTTTGCGGAAATTAAACATACGTTTGACCAGTTTGTCTGCTTCAGCACCCGTAATATTGTTAATCTTAGCCGCATAATCACTGATGGTTGCTAGACGCTCGTCATTTAACTTTTTCAATTCAGTGTCATAAAGATAGTATTGATCCAAAAACTTTTTTTCTTGTTCTGGGGACAGTTTCATCGCTTTCTTAATGAAGTCCAATTTCTCCATACGCAGACTGAAACGGAACATATCTAATTCCTTTCCTTCGTCAGCCGCAGCTCCAACTTCGGCTGCTTCTTTCACAGCTTTGCCATGAGCTTCGACGGGTTTATCTGCTTGTGCTTGTGCAGTATTTATTGCAGGAAGACTAACAGCGGCAATAGCGCTAATGAGGGCTAGGTGTTTATATTTCATCGGTTACTCCTAAATTTTAATAGTGAATTGAGAATGTGTTATTCAGCGCTGAATATTTGCCAGTAAACAGCATCGAATCTGACCATGAAAATTATTATTAACTGTTTTCTAGGGTTTATTTGTTAGTGAATCGGTAAAAAGCAATGCTGAAATTGGTAACTTTTACACGCTGATTTCCATCCTAGAGTAGCCTAAGCGTTAATTCAGCGTTTTGGGATATGTGCGAATACTTATATAACCAGCTTTCGACAGTCTGGTTTGGATCCAGGCTGTGTAAAAACGCTGATTATAGTAAAATATGCTCACCGCAACTGATGGGCAGAGCAGATGAAACGGTTCATTCAAAGTGCAGACCGCACTCAAGGCACCTTATTTCCAGAACACCTGGAAGACTATGTTGCTGAAGACAATCCGGTTCGAGTGATAGACGTTTTTGTCGAACAACTCGATTTAAACCAATTAGAATTTAAAGGCGTTAAGCCATTGGCA
>NZ_SCTW01000024.1 GCF_004322395.1 Methylobacter sp. | reverse complement strand
GTCCAGTAACCGCCAGTAGGCACCATTCGATAGGCTTTGGCTGTCAAAGAGATATTGGTCGCCGGCCGTGACAGCGAACTGGTACAGGTCGGTCTCATTGGCCGGGCTGAGTTGGCCGCTCACAACCGTTCCCGGTGTCACTGGCGTGGCTTGAGCGATATCCAATAAACGGAAACTATAGTTGCCCACCATATCGGCATTGCCGTCGATGATCAGCGTGTAGTCGCCGGCGACCAGATCATAAATGGCCGAAGCACCAGTAAAACTGCCCGAATCCGTACTGTCGAAGTTCCGGCCCGACACAACCGTACCTCGGGGACCTACCAGCGTCCAATTGACGCTGTTGTTGTAAGTCAATGAGTCGAAATACAGCTGTTTGGCTTCACTCAGGCTGAAGCTGTAAAAGTCGCGCTGCCCGGCATGGGCAATGCTGCCGTTCACGGTATCGCCCAAAGTGAGCGACAACTGCTCGTCAGTGACTTTCTGCACGTTGAAGCTGTAGCTGCTGGTCGCCCCTGCATCACCAACCTGGCCTTCTATCAGCAACGTATACGCCCCGGTTTGGCTCAGGGGCAGCGGTTCGTTATCCGCCCCAAAACCAGCAGGCCCAAACACCAGCTGTCCATAGGGATCCAGCAAGCGCCAGTAAGGAGAATAGCCTCCTGAATAAGTTTTATAATCGAAATAAAAGCGTTCGCCGGCGGTGACAGCGAACTGGTACAGGTCGGTCTCATTGGCCGGAGTCAGCTGACCGCTGACAGTCGTCCCCGGCGTCAATACTGTCGCTTGGGCAATGTCCAATAAACGGAAGCGGTAGTCCCCGACCATGTCGGCATTGCCGTCAATGGTCAGCGTGTAGTCGCCGGCGACCAGGTCATAAATGGTTGAACCATTAGGATAATTTGAGTCGCTCTTGGTGAAATCCATTGCTGAGACTACCGTCCCTTGAGGACCTATCAGTGTCCAGTTGAAGCTACTATTGTTCGTCAATGAGTCGAAGTAAAGCTGCTTGGCTTCACTCAGGCTGAAGTTGTAAAAGTCGCGCTGTCCGGCATGGGCGATGCTGCCGTTAACGGTATTGCCCACCGTCAGCGGGTACTGTTCGTCAGTGATTTTCTGCACCACGAAGCTATAGTTAGTGCTTATCTCCGGATTAGTGATCCGGCCCTCTATCAGCAAGGTATAAGCCCCTGTTTGCATCAAGGTCAGCGGTCCTTTTTCGATCTCGAGAGTATCAGGGCCAAACACCAGTTGCCCGTAGGGATCCACTAACCGCCAATAAGGCCGATAGCTCCAGTTCCCTGAAAAGCTTTGATAATCGAAATAAAAGCGTTCACCGGCCGTGACAGCGAACTGGTACAGGTCCGTCTCATTGACCGGGCTGAGCTGGCCGCTGACCGTCGTGCCCGGCGTCAATGGCGTGGCTTGGGCGATATCCAATAAACGGAAGCTGTAGTTGCCGACCAAGTCGTAATAGCCATCGATAATCAGCGTGTAGTCGCCGGCATCTAGATCATAAATGGCCGAAGCACCGGTGAATCTGCCCGAATCCGTGCTGCCAAGGGGCCGTTCGAACACAACCGTGCCTCGGGAGCCGACCAACGTCCAGTTGGTATGGGTGCCCGTCAAGGCATCGAAATACAGCTGCTTGGCTTCACTCAGGTTAAAGTTGTAAAAGTCGCGCTGCCCGGCATGGGCGATGCTGCCGTTAACGGTAACGCCGACCGTGAGCGGGAACTGCTCATCGGTAACTTTCTGCACAGCGAAACTGTAGTTGTTAGCTGTCCCAGTATTAGAGACATTCCCTTCGATCAGCAAGGTATAGACCCCGGTTTGGGTCAGGGTCAGTGGTTCCTTATCCGACCCAAAACTTCCAGGGCCAAACACCAGTTGCCCATTGGGATCCAAGAGCCGCCAATAAGGCCAATAGTTGGTGGCTGAAATACTTATATAGTTGAAATAAAATCGTTCGCCGGCTGTGGCATTGAATTGGTACAGGTCGGTCTCATTGGCCGGGCTGAGTTGGCCGCTGACAACCGTTCCCGGTGTCAATGGCGTGGCTTGAGCGATATCCAATAAACGGAATCTGTAGTTACCCACCATATCGGCATTGCCGTCAATAATCAGCGTGTAGTCGCCGGCAACCAGATCAGGCTGAACTATTAGGATAATTTGAGTCGCTCTTGGTGAAATCCAATGCTGAGACTACCTCCCCTCGGGGACCAATCAATGTCCAATTGGTAGCGGTATTACTCAAGGCATCGAAATACAGCTGCTTGACTTCACTCAGGCTGAAGTTGTAAAAGTCGCGCTGCCCGGCATGGGCGATGCTGCCGGTAACGGTATCGCCGACCGTGAGCGGGTATTGCTCATCGGTGACTTTCTGCACCGTGAAGCTGTAATTGCTGATTGCGCCCGTATCATAAATATCGCCTTCTATCAGCAAGGTATACGCACCGGTTTGAGTCAGCGTCAGCGGTCCCATATCAGTGTTGTTCCACGAATAATAGTAAAAATAGTCGGGACCGCACACGACTTGACCATTGGGATCCAACAGCCGCCAATAAGGCCACTCACGGCCTGAAAAGCTTTTAGCATCGAAATAAAACCGTTCGCCGGCCGTGACATTGAATCGGTACAAATCCGTCTCATTGGCCGGGCTGAGCTGGCCGCTGACCGACGTCCCCGGCGTCAAGGCCGTGGCTTGGGCGATATCTAATAAGCGGAAGCTGTAGTTGCCGACTATGTCGGCATTGCCGTTGATAATCAGCGTGTAGTCGCCGGCGACCAGGTCATAAATGGCCGAACCATCGAGATTACCTGAATCGCTACTTCTGAAGTCTTTCGCGGCTACGACCGTGCCTCTAGGGCCTATCAACGTCCAGTTTAGACTGCTGTTGCTCAGTGCATCGAAATACAGTTGCCTGGCTGCGCTTAGGCTAAAGCTATAAAAGTCGCGCTGCCCGGCATGGGCGATGCTGCCATTGACGGTGCTGTTCAAGCTGAGCGTGGACTGCTCGTCAGTAATCTTCTGCACATTAAAACTGTAATTACTACTCCCTGTAGCGCTGATCCGTCCTTCAACAAGTAAAGTATACGCACCGGTTTGAGTCAGGGCCGGTGGTTCTTGGTCGCTATTGAAACGAACTGGTCCAAACACGACTTGACCATTGGGATCCAACAGCCGCCAATAAGGCCACTCACTGCCTGAAAAACTTTTAACATCAAAATAAAAGCGTTCGCCGGCCGTGACAACGAATTGGTACAGGTCGGTTTCATTGGCCGGACTGAGCTGGCCGCTGACCGACGTCCCCGGCGTCAAGACCGTGGCTTGACTGATATCCAGTACGCGGAAACTGTAACCAGTCGTTGCCGGACCATTGATGCATAACGAATAGGTTCCCGCTACCAAGTGCATAGCCGCAGCACCACCAAGACCGTCCGAATCACTGCTGACAAAATCCCTTGCCGACACTACGGTGCCTCGAGGACCTACCAATGTCCAGTTCAAAAGGTAGTTATTGGTCAGCGCATCAAAATAAACGCTGGCGTCACTGTTTAAGGTAAAGCTGTAGAAATCCGCTTGTGCGGACGGCAGTACACCCGCTACGGTTGTGCCCAAGGTCAATGCCGTTCCTGTCGGCAACGGCGCAATCGGGGTATTACCTTGGTAAACCACGTTGAACTGGTAATTGGTCGTGCCGGTAGTGCCTATAGAGCCTTCGGTAAGTAAAGTATAAATGCCGGTTTGTATTAAGGTGATCGACCCTCTATCGCTGCCCATATAATCGGGGCCGAATACCAGCTGGCCATAAGGGTCCAGCAACCGCCAATAAGCCGTGTTCGACAGGCTTTGGCTGTCAAAGACATATTGATCTCCGGCCATGACAGCGAATTGGTACAGGTCGGTTTCATTGGCTGGGGTTAATTGCCCGATGACCGGCGTGCCTGGCGTCAAGGCCATGGCTTGGGCGATATCCAACAGACGGAAACTGTAGTTGCCGACTATGTCGGCGTTGCCGTCGATAATCAGCGTGTAGTCGCCGGCGACCAGGTCATAAATGGCCGAGCCATCGAGATTACTTGAATCGCTGCCGGTGAAGTTCCTGCCGGAAACCACCGTGCCTCTAGGGCCTACCAACGTCCAGTTCAGGCTACTATTGTTCGTCAATGCGTCGAAGTAAAGCTGCTTGGCTTTGCTCAGGCTAAAACTGTAGAAGTCGCGCTGTCCGGCATGGGCGATGCTGCCGTTAACGGTATCGCCGACCGTGAGCGGGAACTGCTCGTCGCTAACTTTCTGCACAGTGAAGCTGTAGTTGCTGGCTGTCCCAATAGCAGAGCCTTCTATCAGCAAGGTATATACGCCCGTTTGGATCAGGGTCGGTGGTTCCTGATCGCTATCGAAACTAACTGGTCCAAACACGACTTGACCATTGGGATCCAACAATCGCCAATAGGGCTGGCTGCCTGAATAACTTTTATAGTCGAAATAAAAGCGTTCTCCGGCCGTGACAGCAAATTGGTACAGGTCGGTTTCATTGGCCGGGCTGAGCTGGCCATTCACATCCACACCCGGCGTCAAGGCCGTGGCTTGGGCGATATCCAACAGACGGAAACTGTAGTTGCCGACCATGTCGCCGTTGCCGTCGATAATCAGCGTGTAGTCGCCCGCGACCAGGTCATAAATGGGCGAACCGACAAGGTTGTTAGAATCCGTAGCACTAAAGTTCCTGCCCGCGACCACCGTGCCCCGGGGACCAGTCAAAGTCCAATTAACATTGCTGTTGCTCAGCGCATCGAAATACAGCTGTTTGGCTTCGCTAAGCGTGAAGCTGTAAAAGTCACGCTGTCCGGCATGGGCGATGCTGCCGTTCACTGTGCTGTCCAAGCTAAGCGTGGACTGCTCGTCAACGACTTTCTGCACATTAAAACTGTAATTACTGCTGCCTGTAGCGCTGATCCGCCCTTCGACCAGTAAGGTATAAGAGCCATCGACCGCCGTAGTAATGTCGGCGTCGTTAGTAAAATAAGAGGGGCCGAATACGTTATTCCCATTTGGATCAATTAACCGCCAGTAAGTATTGCCGCCGCTTAAACTCAGGCTATTAAAATAATAATGCTCACCTGCTGTTGCATTAAATTTGTATACATTGGTTTGGTTTGCCGAGTCCAGGGTGCCTGCCACATCAGTTCCAGGAACAATGTCTTGCGCTTTCAGCACATCAATTAAGCGGAAACTGTAGGCGCCGGTCTGGTCAGTATTAGCATCCACTGTAAGCGTGTATTCCCCTACTGCTAAATTAAGCAATGGGCTAGCTGCCGCATCTACCGAATCTGAATTATTAAAGTTCCTGTTACCGACTACCGCCCCATTAGGCCCTGATAAACTCCAATTAATATTGGCATTGTCGGTCATCGAATCAAATACGACTTGAGTGTTTTGGGTAAGCGTGAACCCGTATTGGTCTACTTCGCCTTGCACATCAATGGAACCCGATACCGTTTGCGCCGGATTTAAATCTCCTGATAGCAGCACTCTGGGTTCAAGGGCTTCAAAACGAATAGCAGAATTAGCAGTTGGTTCTTTTGCTTTATTGGCAGGTGAGTCGGAGGATGGTTTCGATTGTCCATTAGGAGTCCTAAAAGCCTTTTTAAGCGCCGACATTAATAGTGACCTTTTAAAATTAGGGCTTTGGACAGAATGATTTTCTTTTGTAATAGATTTACGCATTGTCAACCTCTTATGAAATCAGTCCTATTTTGGACAATTAGTTATTATTTTTTACCTAACTCTGGAAAAACGACTTTGCATTTCACTCCAGCGGGAATCTCAAGCTTTGGATTCGGCATCTCAAGAAACACGATAAAAGTTCCGCTTGCCGCATCGATCAATCGATCAACCATATCGACTTTGGCTGAATAAATGCTGCCTTGAGGAATCTCCGGCGTAACATTTGCTTCCATTCCATGTTTAAGCTCACCGAACACATGCTTCGGCAAGATGACGTGAACCCTAAGCGGGTTCATTTCTGCAACCTTGAAAATAAATTTTTTATTCGAACCCAACTCAAAAACTTCTCCTTGAAACGCTCCTTGATCCACTACAACGCCTTCTACGGGGCTTTTAATAGTTCGTAAATTAAGCAGGCTATTTTGTTGCTGAAGTTCCAACTTGGCTATTTGGCGATTTTCTTTGGCGACTTGAAGTTCTGCCTCGGCCAAACGAAACTCCGCCTCCGTATCTTCGCTATCTTGCAAAGCCATTAATTTTTGACTCGCCATCTCCTGGCGTCTATTAAGTTTCTTTTTAGAAAACTCCATTTTGCCCTCAGCCATTTGCGTAGGGCCTACTTGCTGGGATTTGAATTTAGCCAACTCCGAAGCTGCACGTTCTGCATCCGATTCAAGCGTTGCCAGGGTTTGCATTTTTTTTACCCAGTCGCCACGCTTAACATAAACGCGGTCTATCCTCCCGGTGACCGAGCTACCTACCTCAACCATTTGCGTGGGCTCAATCAAGCAATCAAACTCAGCTGCCACACAGTTTGAATAGATAAAAGCAGCAGCTAGCAAGAAGCCAAATCGGATGAATATACTCAGTAACATAATTGACAAAAACTATAGATAACCTGGATGAAATACAGCAAATAGCAAAAATTTGGCCCAAAAGCCTTTTTGTAAAATCGGGAACTAATCTTTTTCTTACGTTTATTTTATAAAATGCCGAGCTAAAAGATACTAGAACTTTAACTATGCTGCAAATAGTAGAACAAGGCTAACTCTAACATGAGAACTGGTTCAAATAATTAACACTTTTAAGAAATTCGATAAAGTATGATTCATCAATATTGGCACGAATATCAGATAAATCTTCTTTATAGAGAATAAAAAATTGATAAGTGGAAAAGACAATTATCCATATAATTTTTTAGCCCAAGCATTTCCAAAGTTTTCACACAGTTTTAACACAGGCCAATTTCGCATGAAATACATGATTAACTATAAGAAGATTTGTTGAAGGTAATAGCAAGCTGTGACGCTATAGGCCAAAAAAGGGCGCTCCTGCGCCCCTTTAATGATAATCGGATTAAGCTTTTAGCAGCTCCTTAACCTTAGCCATAATCCCTGCCGGATCGATACCTTGATGCGGATATTGCTCCCAGAGACCGCCGCAACCTTCCCGGTATGTGCCAAGATGCGCATATTTTGGAGTTAGACCACGCTCCAGCAGCCATGAGCCAAAGCGGCTACCCAATCCGGTCTTCCGGTTATACGCCTCGACAACCAACACCATCGGCGACTTGCCGATTTTAGCTATCATCGCTTCATCAATGACATTCAAGGTTGGTTTGTTGATCAAACCAACATCAACGCCTTCCTGCTTTAGCCGTTCTACGGCATCCAAGGTCCGATACAATGCTTCACCAAAGCTGACAATATAACCTTGAGTGCCTTCGCGAATAACTTCATCTTTGCCCGAGACAAATTTGTAGTCGCCGCCAAAGTACTCCTGCCCGTCAGTATTCAAAATAGTCGGTACTTTAGAACGAGTCGAGAAGACAAACCGCAAGCCGGGGTTAAAGAAGATGGTTTCTAAACAGGCTTTCATTTGCAGCGGGTCAGCCGGAAAGTAAAGGTGGGTCGCATAGCCGTCACTCAAGCCGTTATCAGCAAACATGTTATTCAGGCCGAAATGGCAGGTGTTATCAGCCATGTCGTCAATCCCTGAATGCGAGAAATGGCTGAGCACGTTGGAATGGTTCAAACGCGCCATGGTAATTTCAGAAATCACCATCTCCAGGAAAGCGCTAAAAGTAGCAAAAATGCCCTGTTTGCCCGCTGCCATTCCGAAACCGGCCGCCGCCGAGAAGTTGCTTCGCTCCATAATGCCGGAAGAGATAAACACTTCAGGATGAGCGTTGCGAATTTTCGACAGGCCGCAGGAGCCTTCCAGATCGCTGTCAATGACCCGGATTTTTTCGACGCGTTCGGCTGCGCTCATCCGCCCCATAATCGCGACGACTGCATCGCCGAAAACGTTGCGGTTAGCATCCCACTTGTCGCTGGAACCCAGAAATACTGCGTCATTTTTTGGGGCTTTAATGGCTTTAAGGTGATCAGCCGCAGCTTGCCGCCCACGAGACTCTAAATACTCCACTGCCACTTTTACCGGAGCTACATCATGGCCGTGGTTTGAACCTTCCAGTCCGACAATTCCAGGGCACATGGGACGACGATTAATAACAGCGACGGGGCCATCGGTGTTAATGGCTGTGCAAATACGCCGATAAAGATCGTCGATGTCTTCGCCGTCGCCTTCCAATACGGTTAAACCGTGGCCAGCTAAGGTTTTAGCGATAGAACAACCGGGCAAATATTTGGAAGGATGACCGGCGATGGTTACGTCATTATCATCGATAATCAATTTAACATTTAGGTTTTGAGCAACGGCCAAGCGGGCGGCTTCTGCATCATTACCTTCCTGCTGCGAGCCATCGGAACCCAGGCAAAACAGCACTTTATTTGGATTAGCGATAGCCACGCCATTGACATAGGGCCACATGTGCCCCAAGCGTCCCGAGCTAAATTTCACGCCCGGCGTAAGACCCAGTTCAGGATGACCCGGTAGATGGGAATGCGCGGCGCGATATTCCATCAGATGTTCTGCAGGGAAATCGCCGTTAAGGGCGGACATCAGGTATTGCGTGGCTGCACGATGTCCGGCTTCGTCAAAAAAAACAGGTACGTATTTATCGGCATCGCCCCGGAACAACGCATCCATGATGACCACTTCCGGCACAGTATCGTAAGGCCCGCCGGTATGTCCGCCGACGCCTCTCGCAGCGCCGGTAGCCGTAAAAAAAACAATCGCGTCGCGGCATAGTTGAGTATTAGCCTTCAGACTGGTCCGTTGTTCATCAGTCAGTGTCGTATTATTTGCGTTTAGAGTGATGCGTTGATAAGCGCCAAGATCGATCGGAAATGTATTCATAAGTTACCCTCTTGTAATTAAAATTAAATGAGTGACTGATTTAAAAACTACATGATGCTTGTGGAACTTAATTTGTTCGATGATAAGGTAAAATAGCAGCTTTCGATACAACATTTTGATTGGCAAAGTTTTGGATGCAATGCCTCTGTATGTAAACTATTTAAAGAGTCTGCATCGGTTTGAATTAAGGTCATGGCCGCTCAGAATCATACGCTATGGAATTTCATTTTTTCAAAATGATCCAGCTTTTAAAAAAACTAACGACTTATAAAAAATAAATATGTTAATTTGGATTTATTTCTTTTAATATCAAACATATAATCTATTACTCATATTAGACTTGCAGAATTTAAGTATGATCTATCTGCTTTTCTTGACTCAGTGTATGATTTCGACAACTCGTTTTTTAAAATGGAACCGGATGTCACTGAATTGAACGGATTTAAACGAATCAATGGCTAGACCCATTTGTTACTTTTTATCAGTGATAATCAGTCTAATCCGTGCTATCCGTGTTCCATTTTTCTAGCTGCTAAGTAGTTACGTTCTTTACTGGAAAACCTCATAATTTTGTATAACCAATACTTTCATTTTAGCGAACTGCCGTTTTCGATAGCGACCGATCCGCACTTCATTTATATGAGCCCGCGTCATCAGGAGGGTTTGGCTCACCTTCTTTACGGCATTAATTTTGGAGGCGGCTTTGTTGCTTTAACCGGCGAAGTCGGTACCGGCAAGACAACGCTTTGCCACTGCCTTTTGCAACAAATACCCACCAATATAGATATTGCTTTGATATTGAATCCAAAGCTTAATGCGATCGAGTTATTGGCTACGATCTGCGATGAACTGGGCATTAGCTATGACAAAAGTCAGCAATCGTTAAAAAACCTGATTGACCTTTTAAACCAGCATCTGCTCGCCGGCCATGCTAACGGCAGACGTACGGTTTTGCTGATCGACGAAGCGCAGAATTTAAGCCTGGAAGTACTGGAACAAATTCGGCTGTTGACTAACCTGGAAACCAACAAAACTAAACTATTACAAATTATCCTGGTCGGTCAGCCTGAACTGAAAGAATCACTAAAACGGCAGGATTTGCGCCAGTTGAATCAGCGTATTACCGCCCGCTACCATTTATTGCCGTTATCGCTCAATGAAACTCGAGCTTACATCCACCATCGGCTGATTGTTTGTAACGGTCGTCCGGACATTTTTAAAGAAAGCGCAATACGCAAAATCTACAAACTGTCTTCCGGCATCCCCAGATTGATTAACATCCTCTGTGATCGCGCTTTGCTTGGAGCCTACTCAACCAACACTCATGTGATTACACCGGCAATCGTTAGCGCTGCTTCCAAGGAAGTGCTGGCTTTTACAGATCAAAAGTCTCCTTACCAGACTGCATTCTTAGGCTTGCTATTTTTGGGTTGTATTGTCACTGGTATTTATTTTCAAACATATTGGCCCAAAGCCAGTGATCAAGCCACAATTAATTCGGTAACAGTCAGCCCTGTCATCCAGACAAAGCCTGAAATCATTAGTCAGCCTAAGCAACCTGTTCAAAAAGAACCGCTTCCTATTGAAAAAATCGATACTGCCCCTATCGCTAAAACAGAAGTGTTCCATGATTGGATCAATAATTCCGATTATTCACTAAATGCGGCATTAATCAGTGCGCTGAAACTCTGGGACAAACCTGTTCCTAATAGCACTCAGGTTGATTGCCATTATGTAGAAGCAACAGGACTGCGCTGTGGATTTGGCAAAGCCAACTGGAAAGACATGTTGGCAGTTAATCATCCGGTTATTCTGGAGTTCTCATTAACAGGTAAAGAAAAATTCTATGCCTTGCTTACCGGATTCGGACAAAACCAATCTGTGATTCATTTTAAAGATCATATGAGCTTTCCTGTAGCGGATGTGTTGAAATATTGGAACGGTTATTATTTAATAGTGGAGCCGCCGCCGGTTCCTAATGTCAAAGCGATACGCCCCCATCAGACATCGGACAGTGTGTTATGGTTACGGTATCTGTTAAATAATATTGATAAGAAAACTGAAGCCGTAGAACAGCCACGTTTTTATGATGATAAATTAGCCGCTCGCGTCATTAATTTTCAGCATCAGCATCACTTACCGGAAGACGGTAAGGTCGGAGACAAGACCATGCCTTATCTTAAAAAAATAGCGCTTACCCTTGATTTTCCTCGCTTAGAAATAACCGATTAATCATGTCTTTTATTCTAAATGCCTTACGTAAATCAGAACAGGAAAGACAGGCTCTTCAGTCTGAGACTGTAACTAACAAGATCCTTATTGCCCAGCCCCCACAAAACGGCAGCAAGACACCGAAACTTTTAGTTTTTCTTATTCTCGCTAATGTGTTGATTATTGTCTGCTTTGTTTGGTTTATACGAAATAACTTGATGTCGACACCCGGCACAACAACGCCAACTGTTTCGCCACACCTACCGGCACAAGACGCAAAGCCTGAGCCCAAAACGATTGCCAAATCTATTCAACCGGAAAAACCGGCACAAGAAGCTGAGTCCGAAACAGCCTCTATTGCAGAATTGATTGATGGGGAAAAGCCGGAACCCGCTCCGTTACCGGTTAATCAGATTATCACAAAAAAACCAGCAACTGATGTCATTAAGCAATCTGCTATTACCAAGGATTCCAAGCTACCGATACAAGCTGCTCCGGCAATAGCTGCTGCCAAAGCTCAATCGGATGCGTCCGAAACAATACCGGTAACGAAAGACATTCCGTTTTTAAACGATCTGCCTTTTGAATTTCGCCAGAGAGCACCCAAAATTACCATTAATGTATTTGTCTACTCGCAATCCCCTGACGAACGCTTTGTGATGATTGATATGATTAAATATAAGATGGGACAACAAATAAAAAACGCAATGCTACTGAAAGAAATTCGCCCTAACAGTCTGGTCGTTGTTTATCAAAATCAGGAATTTCAAATTAAGCGGCCATAAACTTAAGCGGCTAACAAACCTCTTAAACAAGCGGAGCATCATCATGCCGCAAAATCACATGTAGGACCAAATCAGCAATAAATTTGAACACGATTATTCAAGCAGTTTGTAAAACAACAGTCATCGTTCTTTCAATGATGGCATGAAAATGTAGTAGTATGATTTATAGTAAGAAACTTAATGTAGTGGTGGCTGTATTTTAACCTCTACGCAACCTCGTCTGGCTTTTGTTGACCTGGAAACCACCGGTACCAATGCGACGGTGGATCGCATTACTGAGATTGGCATCGTATTGGTGGATGAAAACGGTGTGCGGCAGTGGAGTCAGTTAATTCAGCCGCAAACTCGTATTCCCGCGTTCATCGAACAATTAACCGGCATAACCAATGCCATGGTAGCCGAGGCGCCGCATTTTGAAGCCGTTGCGGAAGAACTGGCTGCGCTGTTACAAGGCTATTTGTTTATTGCCCACAATGCCCGTTTCGATTACGGCTTCCTGAAAAACGAATTCAAGCGCTCGGGACTAACATTTCAGCCCACAGTGCTGTGTACGGTTAAATTGTCCAGAGCGCTGTTTCCGGAGCACAAACACCACAATCTCGATAGCCTGATTCAACGCCACGGCTTGACCGTCACCGGCCGGCACAGAGCGCTGGCCGATGCTCAGCTGATTTATCAATTTTGGCAGCAGATCCATTTAACCCATGATCCCGTGATCATTGCCGATACCGTAAAAAGCCTTATCGGACGCTCAAGTCTGCCGTCTAATATTGACCGCACACTGGTCGACGATCTGCCCGAGTCGCCTGGCGTTTATCTGTTTTACGGCGAAAATGATTTGCCGTTATATATCGGTAAAAGCACGAATATCAGGCAACGGGTGTTATCGCACTTTTCAGCCGATCACAGCCTTAGTAAGGAAATGAGTTTATCGCAACAACTACGCCGTATCGACTGGATAGAAACCGCTGGTGAACTAGGCGCTCTGCTGATGGAGGCTAAACTTATCAAGACCCTTCAGCCGATACACAATCGTCGATTGCGACGCAAGAATGCGCTGTGCGCATGGCAACTGCAACAGCAAGCCGAACACCTGCATCCGGTACTGACCTGGGCTGACGATCTTGATTTCGGTGTGCAGGATAATCTTTATGGCCTTTATCACAGCCAACGCGATGCTCAAAAAGCGCTCCGCAGCATCGCCGATCAAAACCAGTTGTGTTTGAGCGTGCTCGGCATCGAAAAGACCCCAAAAGGACGCCCATGCTTTGCTCAGCAGTTAAAAAAATGTAAAGGGGTTTGCATCGGCCAGGAAAAGCCAGCCAGTCATGCGGCGCGGCTGCTAATGGCAATGAACAAGCTTAAACTCGCCACTTGGTCCTATTCAGGTGCAATGGGTATTCAGGAAGGTGACGAGTTGCATGTCATTGATCATTGGTGTTACTTGGGTACCGCGAAAAATGAAGCAGAAGTATACGACTTATTAGGCTCCAGTCGGCCGGCATTCGATCGGGATACTTACCTGATTCTCAGTAAAGCCTTGAAAAAACCTGTGCGGTTAATACACATTGATAAGTAATATTCACACTGTGACGGTATCTGTATTCTCTGTTGGTTGACCTAGCGTTAGGCGATGCGTTCATGTGGTTGATGTTGATCGACCGGAAATGGATATAAGTGAGCGGCTGGTATCAGCCCAGTCCGTGCCCAAACAAAATCTCCACCAACGGCAATTACTGCATTTGTTTGTCAAAACAGGCTATCTCTTAATGATTACCTTTACTACTGAGTGTAATTTAGCTAATAACCGATTACTCAGAATACTCATGATCGCGGATGCAGAAATGAAAACGCAAGAAATCCTTATTATTTAGTCTTTTATCATTTTTAAAAAATCCGTAATTGTAACCGAGCGAAGTATATTTCTACCAAAATTGCAGGTTTTTAGGTTTTGGCACGGCCTCGGCCAATTGCAGACGTTGAAAAATCGGTAACTTTTATGTGTAAATTAAAATTTTTAATGCTAGCATCAACAAATCCGTATCAAGTAAGTAGGTAAACAGGTAAGTGAAGTCCTATGAATTACAAACTAAATCCGAATACATTACGAGCAGAAGCTGAAGCGCAGCTCAATGATATACCTGTAACGGCATCAGTGGATTGTACTGTCGAAGAATTATTACATGAACTGCAAGTACACCAGATCGAATTGGAAATGCAGAATGAAAATTTGCAGCATGCTCTTGCCGCTCTGGAGGAACCCTACAATTACTACGAAAATCTCTATGATTGTGCCCCAGTCGGTTACCTCACCCTCACGCACGAGGGGTTGATCGATAAAATCAACTTAACCGCCGCCAACATGTTTGGGGCGGATCGCAGTGAGTTACTGAATTGCCGTTTTGCCTGCTTGGTTGCACCCAAGGACGGCGATTATTGGTATCTTTTATTCGCTGACATTATAAAACGCAATGATCGGCAAAACACCGAGCTGATGCTGAAACGCAGTGACAACACCGAGTTTTATGTTCAGCTGGATTACCGATACATAACGTCAGACAGCCAAGATCCGATGCTGGTTATCACGCTTACCGACATCACCAAACGCAAACAGTCCGAACAGTTATTAAAAGATAGCGAAACAAAACTGCGCGCTGTTTTCAACGCTACTCCTGATGCCATGTTAATTAGCAATGAACAAGGCTTTATTACCCAAGCCAACCGACAAGCTGTGCACTTACTAGGTTATTCGATTAACGAACTACTTGCACTCTCGATTGAGGCCCTGATGCCAGAGCGTTTTCGTGCGGCACATCCGGCATTGAGAACACAATTTGCCGCTTTGGCAGCCGCTCGTCCAATGGCGTTAGGCTGTGCGGTAAAGGCATTGCGAAAAGACGGCAATGAAGTGGATGTGGAAATTAGATTAAGCCCCATTCAATCAGAGCAAGGTATGTTTATCGCCTGCGCTATGCGCGACATCACAGAACGAAAACAGGCCGAGATCGATCTACGGGAAAGTGAGCAGCGTTTTCGAAGGATGGCCGATAGTTCATCGGTTATGATTTGGATTACCGATGTCAAAGGCGAGCCTATCTTTGCCAATCAATCCTGGCTTGATTTTACCGGTGTTGAATCGGTACAGGTTATGACCCATAAGGATTGGATTAATACTATTCATCCAGCGGACAGGGAAACTGTCTTTGTGGCGTATTATCAAAATACCGGCGCTCACAAAGCCATTGACACAGAGTACCGTTTACGCAATGCGAAGGGTAACTGGTGCTGGATTTTAGATAAAGGTATTCCGCTTCATGATGAAAATGGCGTGTTTACCGGCTATATCGGTTCGGCAATCGATATTACCGAACGCAAACAAATAGAGAACGAAGTTTTAAGCACAAAAAATCAATTGCAAGCGACGCTGAATGCTATTCCCGATCTGTTGTTCGATGTAGATAGTGAGGGACGTTTCTACGACTATCATGCATCGCGCATAGAGTCACTTGCCACCCCGCCTGAGCAGTTTTTAGGTAAAACAATTACTGATATTTTGCCTGCCGATGCAGCAGCCATTATTTTGTCGGCATTACAAGAAACGCAGCAACAAGGCAAATCAATAGGCAAACAATTTAAGCTGGCTTTGCCGCAAGGTGATTTGTGGTTTGAGTTGTCGGTGGCGGTTAAAGCTACTGATGATAATGAACAACTTCCGCGTTTTGTTATGTTGTCGCGCGATATTACTGAACGCAAGCACATGGAAGAGGCGTTAAAAGCCAGTAAGGCCTTTACGCTGAATATTCTTAATTCGCTGTCCGCGCACATTGCTGTATTAGACGATCGAGGTGTTATTGTTGCGATTAATCGTGCATGGCAACAATTTAACGAACAAAATAGCTTGCCGGATGCCAGCCAAAATATGCTTGGCAGCAATTATTTTCATGCCTTTACAAAAGGTATTGATCGGAATGAGAGTGAAGAGGTAGAAAAAATTCAACGCGGCATTACGGCGGTAATGGCGGGTGAACAGCCAGAGTTCCATACCGAGTATTCCTGCCATTCACCCAATGAACAACGCTGGTTTTATATGACAGTACTGCCTTTGCAAGGCGTCAAACAGGGAGTTGTCATCAGTCATGAAAACATTACCGAGCGTAAATATACGCAGCAGTTATTACAAAACAAAGAGCAAATGTTGTCGGAATCACAGCGTATTGCTCATATCGGCAGTTGGTCTGTAGAACTGGCGACCAATTGTGTTAGCTGGTCAGATGAAATATATCGCATTTTTAACGTCACTCCGGAAACATTTGAGCACTCCTTTGAAGCGTTTCTTAATTTGATTCATCCTGATGATCGCGCTGTGATGGAAGTGTGGCTCTGGAAATGTATGGCTGAAAAGCAGCCGCGTGAATTGGATTTTCGTATTTTGTTGTCGAACGGCAGCGTTCGCTTTATCCGTGGCAGCGGCGGCTTGCAATACGATAACATGCAAAGACCGCTACGTATGGTAGGCAGTATGCAGGACATTACCGAGAGTAAGGTACAGGCTAATGAACTGAAGAGGGCTAAACAGCGATATGATTTGGCTACGTCCATTGGTAAAGTTGGGGTTTGGGATTGGAATCCTATTACCGGCGATCTCATTTGGAACGATGAAACTTTTCGGATTTTTGGTTTTGAACCTAGCTCTGTTCAGCCTTCCCTTGCATTATTTTTAACTCTGGTACACCCGGAGGATAGAAAAAGCATAATTAACGCTGTTGAAAAAGCCCTGGACAAAAGTGAGCTCTACAGCGTGGATTTCAGGAGTATTCTTAAGAATGGAGAAGAGCATTTTTATCATTCAACTGGAGAAGTTGAGTTTAATGAAAGCGGCGAAGCAATTCGAGTACTTGGAACATTTCAGGACATCACTGAGCAAAAACAAAAAGAGCTGGATTTGCGTATCGCCGCCGTAGCGTTCGAATCTCAGGAAGCAATAGTTATTACTGATACGGCAAGCATCATTTTAAAAGTCAATAAGGCTTTTATCGACTCTACCGGCTATACCAAAGAGGAGGTCGTGGGACAGAAAATAAGCTTACTCAAATCCGGACGTCATGATAAAGCCTTTTATGCTTCGATGTGGGAGAGTCTTCTAAATGCCGGTGCTTGGCAAGGAGAAATCTGGGATCGGCGCAAGAATGGTGAAATTTATCCAAAGTGGTTGTCTATTACCGGAATAAAAGACAGCAAGGGCGTAGTCACTCATTACGTTGGTATGCATACTGACATCACCGAGCGTAAAACCGCTGAGCAGAAAATCCAACAGCTGGCCTTTTACGATCCACTCACAGAGCTACCCAATCGCCGGCTGTTACAAGAGCGGCTGAAACACAGCATTAATGTGGAAAAACGTGACGGCAAACAAGTGGCGCTACTGATGCTTGACCTGGATCGTTTTAAAACGGTTAACGACAGCTTGGGTCATCTGGCAGGCGACGAATTATTGCAACAAGTCGCAGTGCGCATCACGGCAAGATTGCGTGAAGTTGACATGGTAGCTCGTTTGGGCGGCGATGAGTTTATTGTGTTACTGGAAGATATTGTACAACCGGAAGATGCGTCACGGGTAGCGGAAGAAATTATCGCCGCTCTAGCTAAACCCTTTTGCCTGACCCAAAGTGACAACGTTCAGATTGGCGCCAGCATTGGCATTAGCCTGTATCCTCAACACGGTGACACTCCTGAAACACTCATGGATCATGCCGATGCGGCGCTATATCAAGCCAAAGATGCTGGGCGCAATTGCTTTGCCTATTTTTCCAAACACCTGACGCTTATTTCCCAAGAGCGCATATTATTGGAAGCGCGTTTGCGCCGTGCGGTTGAGCAGCAGGAGCTACTTGTTTATTATCAGCCGCAGGTGGATATTGCCAGCGGACTCATAGTCGGCGCTGAAGCATTGGTGCGCTGGCAAAATCCTATAGAGGGGCTGCTTCAACCATTAAGTTTTATCTCTATTGCCGAAGAAACCGGTTTGATTGTGGAAATCGGCGGCTGGGTGTTGCATGAGGCCTGTCGGCAAGGTCGACAATGGCTGGATATGGGGTTACCGCCATTAACTTTAGCGGTCAATATTTCTCCTTACCAATTCCGTCGTAGCAATATTTGTGCGTTGGTGGCTAAGGTGCTCAGCGATACCGGTTTTCCAGCCAACCAACTGGAACTGGAAATAACTGAAAGCGGATTGATGGAAAATCAGAACAAAACAATAGCCATTCTCAACATTCTTAATAATCTCCGCTCTCAAGGCGTTCATCTTGCTATTGATGATTTTGGTACGGGTTATTCATCCTTGGCTTATCTTAAGCATTTTCCGTTGGATGTACTGAAGATTGATCAGAGCTTTATTAACGATATTCCTTTTCATCAAGATGATATGGAAATTGCCTCTACCATTGTCTCCATGGGGCACATTTTAGGTTTAAAGATTATGGCCGAAGGTGTGGAAACACAGGAACAGTTGGATTTCCTGCGGGAAAAAGGGTGCGATAGCTATCAGGGCTTTATCAAAAGTAAACCGCTACCCGCGGAAGAGTTTGCTGGGTTATTGCACAATCAACAACGGAATGAGTTATAAAGTTTAAAGTATATGAATCGTAAAGTGGACCCCATTGTCCCAATTCGCCAACCAAAACCAGACGCTATCCGGAATCTCTGCAACAGAAAGTGGGCTTATTTAAAAACTCATTGGGATTGATATAAGTTCTTAGTCTGCCTCTTTGAGTTTGGCTTTACCAAGTTGCAACATTTGTTTTTTGTACTCAGGCAAAACTTTCTTAAACTTGGCTTCAGCTTCCGTCCGAGCTTCACGATTACTAAGATTTGCATCAAATTGCTCAATTACATCTTTAACCTCATTTTCAGTCGATTTGGCTTGATCAGATAAAACTCTAAGCTCGCTTCGAGTCGGAAGTGCAGGAGCGTGTTGCTCACCATTATCAAGATTTGGTGTTGAAACCCCAGGTGGCTGGTTTGACGATCGGATTATTGGTTTTTCTATTTTGTTACCCTCATTAACCTTTTTTTCATCAGATGAGGAGTTTTCAGAAGAACATCCGCAAAGAGCCAAATTTATAAAAAAGCAGGCTACGATAAGTCTCATTTTTAACATTGCATCAACCTCAACTAAAAACATAGCCAGAACCCTTTGTTAGCTTTAGATTAAATATTAACTAGCACCGGTAGTAAAAGTCCAGTAGGTGTAATTCATCCGGTTACCGGCCTGGTCATACAGATAGGCCCAGTAGGACACATACACATAGTACTGCCGGTTGACCGCCAGGGCCGCGGTGGGGGTCAGGGTCACGGTTTTGCCGTCGGCGCTGAGCGCTGTGCTTCCCGCCAACCGCTGGCCGTTAGTCGTATCGTACAGCGCTACGCTGTCGCTGTTGACCGTTAACGGATTGAGCCGCTCGTTGAACGACACCACGACTTTCGTGTTCAGGCCGACATTGTTGGTCGCATTGGCCGGACTGTATTGCACGACGCCGGTGGGGACTAAGTCGGCGCCGGTCCCGGTGCTGAACGATCTATCCGCCGCACTGGCCAACACGTTGCCGCTCAGGTCTTCTATGCCTTCCACATGCAGGGTG
>NZ_SCTW01000023.1 GCF_004322395.1 Methylobacter sp. | reverse complement strand
CGATCTGTATAATTTTGCATGGTTTGGCAACGGACGACGAGTAGGCGCAATCACCTGCTCAATGCGCGGGTCGACAAGGGCCAAAGCCAGCACCTGCCTTCCTACAGCACCTGTAGCACCAACCAGCAATAGACGCAGTGGCTTATTATTAGGATACGTCATATCAGTCCTTCATCAGTTGGTGCCGAGATATAGTCAAATCTGGTGTATGGTCAATTTGAATCGGCGGCGACATTCTGCTGTTTATATTCACTATCGTTCGCTTCATCCAAAACCGCGATCCCATTCTGGAACTTTACCCCTTTCACCACGTCAGACAGGCGATCAAATCCCCGTAACTTAAGCCAGCTCCTTTCAGCCGCCAGCGCCAACTGAAAGACCAATCCCAACAGTGTGTTACGAGAAACACAGTTTTTAGTTCTCGTGGTTCGATGCCGGATTGTGGCAAAGGTCGACTCTATCGGATTGGTCGTCCGGCTATGCGCCCAATGCTCAGCCGGAAAGTCGTAAAAACTGAGCAATACCTCTCGATCCTTGATCAAAACGCCGGTCGCCTTGGGATACTTTGCGCCAAAATCCCGTACAAATCGATCAAATGCCTTCTCTGCCTGAACTTTGGTTTCAGCCATCCAGATTTCATGCAACCCCGCTTTGGCTTTACCGTGGATGGTTTTCGGCAATTCATTAAGCACATTGGCGGTCTTGTGTACCCAGCAGCGTTGGCAACGGGTTTGCGGCCATGCTTCATTCAAGGCCGCCCAAAAGCCCAAGGCACCGTCGCCTATGGCCAGTTTCGGCGCTGTCTTTAGCCCCCTGTCGGTTAAATCTTGTAGAAGTGCGAGCCAAGACGCCTTGGATTCACGATAACCGTCAGATAGGGCTAATAAGCGTTTTTCACCTCGCTCATTAACGCCAATAATGACCAGTAAACACAGGCGGTCATCCTCGCCTCTCAAGGTCGAGTAGATGCCATCCGCCCAGAGGTAGACAATCTTTTCATCGGTCAAATCGCGGCGGTTCCAGGCCAGATAATCTTCAGTCCACTGCGCCTTGAGCCGACTCACCACCGCTGGCGACAGCCCTTTCGCTTCATCTCCCAGCAGAACCGACAAGGCGTCCTGCATGTTGCCTGTGGAAATGCCGCGTAAATACAGCCAGGGCAAGGCCGCTTCGACCCGTTTGGCTTTTCGCACATAAGGCGGAACAATGGCCGAGTTAAATTTGACTCCAGCGCCGGAACGATCCCGCACCTTAGGCACTTTAACCGTTATCGAACCCAGTCCAGTCAATACTTCTCGTTCCGGTAAATAACCGTTGCGGACTACCGTTTTTCGTCCGTGCAGGTCTGTTACATGCTCATAGTGGCTCAGAAAAAATTGCAGTTCCGTTTCAACCGCTTTTTCTATGAGTCCTCGCGCTCCCTGTCTCAATAGCTCTGTCAGGCTATCGTTAATTGTCCCTGGAATATCCAGTCCTTTTACGTTATCTTTGTTCATGGCGTACCTTTTTGCTGATTATTCGATCTCGTTAATCTAATTTCAGCAGAGGTCGCCACCTTGTTTCAAGTTTGCTATACACCAGATTTATTTATACCTCCTGATTTTTAGCCATTGTTTTTTAAAAATTGTAATTCTTCATATTCTCTTGCCGAAACCATAACCGCCACAGGTTTGCCGTTTTTATTAATACCAATAGGCTCTTTTTGGGCTTTCAGTAGAATTTCCCCAAATTC
>NZ_SCTW01000022.1 GCF_004322395.1 Methylobacter sp. | reverse complement strand
GCCAAGGATGGCCCTTCTGGCAACCCCCGTCGAAAGCGAGGAGCGCAGGAAGCAAGCGGCAACCGGGTCGCCTTTTCTTTGGTTACTTTCTTTTGGCGACGCAAAAGAAAGTAACTCGCCCTCGGGTGCGAGAACCCGATTCAAATAACGTCGCGGTAGCGACACTTTAATAATAAAAATATTAATGCAGTCTAAATCCGAACAACTACGTAACATCAGTTAATATTTCATCTATCTGTTTAGGCTTGAAAAAACCGAATTTCCCATTTTCGGCGTTAATCTTATACTTAATTTTTGCAGGCCCAAAACTATTCATGGAATGTGGAAATATTAGGCTACGAATGATTTTTTCTAACTTCACCACCAAAATACCAAAAACCGTATAATTGTTCATAAATTGATTTTAAAGTTCATCGTTAACTCTAATTTCTATAGTTATGGAAACCGTCAAAATCTTGCTTTGCCTGATTTTAATAATTATTGTTCACGGCACTATCGGCTGGTTTACCAACCAGCCACAGGATGCCGGCGCCGATGTACCGGCAGGCAAACTGATGAGCTTATCTTTTGCATCGTCTAGAGAAGGCTTTAAAACTCCGTTACCTGAGCACATTGACGAGGATTTAGGGTTGCTGGCGGATAAAACTCATACCGTTCGCACTTATTCCATTCTTGGTAGCGAACCTACCGCTGATATTGCGCGTAAATATAAAGTCAACATGATTCAGGGCGGTTGGCTGGGTCCTGACCATAGCAACAATAAAAAAGAAATCGAGGCATTGATCAAATCGGTTAATGCCCACCCTGATGTAGTCAAACGGATCATCGTTGGTAACGAGGTACTGCTTCGCCGGGATATGGATGTTAACAGCCTGATCGGTTATATCCGGCAAGTCAAACAAGCCGTTAAACAACCGGTGTCATACGCCGATGTTTGGTCGATCTACATGAAATACCCCCAACTCATCAATGAAGTGGATTTTATTACCATCCACATACTGCCTTATTGGGAAGACGAACCGGTTCCGATTGAACACGCGACTGAACATATTGAGAAAATCGTTCAACAAATCAAAGAAAACGCACTCAGTATGGGGCAAAACAAGCCCATCCTGATCGGTGAATCCGGCTGGCCCAGTATCGGCCGGCAGCGCGGCCGATCTGTCCCGAGCGTCGTTAATGAAGCCAAATTTATTCGAAGCCTGCTCCAGGCAGCCAACCGCCACCATTTCGACTACAACATCATCGAAGCTTTTAACCAGCCTTGGAAAAGTAATTATGAAGGTGTGGCCGGTGCTAATTGGGGATTACTATCAGCCGATCATAAACCGGTTTTTCCTTTAACCGGTCCGGTCTGCGAGAATCCTGCCTGGCCGTTGCATTTTGCCTCAGCGACAAGCTTGTGGTTACTGATTGCGGCTGTTTATTATAAAAAACTGCAATCTGTTTCCCTACCGCGTTTGCTGGTGTTTTTGGCCTTGACGCAAGTGCTTAGCGTTTGCCTGATAACGCTGGCGGATTTTCTCTGGTACACCAGTTACAGCCATTGGCAACGCGCGTACACCTTGTCCATGGTTGCCGCTAATGCAGCATTGGGTGGGTTGCTGACCCAGCGCTTCTATGATGTTTTGGCCGACAACCCGGATGGGCAAAAATTAGCGGCCCGATTGAGAAGTGGCTACCTGATTTTCATACTGCTGGCGCTTTATAAAACCTATAGCTTAGCCTTTAACGGGCGCTATCTAAGCTTTGCAGTCGAGCAATTCGCTATTCCTGCGATTGGTGTGTGCGGTTTGATAGTTTGTCTGTGGATACGTCAGCGCCGCTTAGGCTACCAATCTCTACAATTTGATAGTCTAAGCGGCGGAAATTTATCAACCCGCCGCGATCGCATTCTTGTCTACTTGACCAGTATTAGCGTTATCGCATTAGTCTTAGGCGAAACCAAAGCATTTATGGACGGGCATGATTTCATTCTGGCGCATCCGGGTTTTTACGAAGGCCTACCGTTCGCGTTAGACTTAACACTTCAAAATCAGCAGTTGTTAACTTGGTTGCTTTGTTTATCTATCTTGTCCATTCCGTTCTGGACAAATGACGCTGATAAAGCTCAGCCTTAAAAACATTCGTTAATAAGCGTTACAACAAGGCGACGCTTTGACTCGGAATGCACCGGCATGATGAATTCGATATAATTAACAAACAATTAGATTCAAAGTACAGTTCAGCTCAAATTTAACGCCACCATGACAGATGCCCGAATATCAAAACTTAAAAAGCTGTTTGAACTCAGTTTGACGTTATCGGGCGATCCAATGGAAATTTTCCAGCATGCGGCCAGACTGATAGGCGAGTTGCTGGAAGTCAAGATTGTTTGCCTGTCCGAAATACAAGGAGAGCAGCTTAATTTCCTGGCCGTATATAAGGATGGAGATATCTATATCAATGCAGGTTCCTGTTTTCTTGCACTTACTCCTTGCGCAACGGTTGAGGAAACGAAAGATATTAGAGTCTACGATCGCGTACAGGAACGTTTTCCGAACGCAACTTTCCTTCAAGACCACAACGCCGTTGCTTACTGTGGGTTTCCTTCTCTGGATAATTGCGGAAAAGTGGTAGCTGTTACTTGCTTGTTAGACGATAAACCGCATGATTTCTCTAATGAAGATCAAGAGCTTCTGCTTATCATCGGCCAGCGTATCGGCATGGAGATCGAGCGAAGACATAATCTTGAAGAAAAAGAGCGGGTCAGTGAAATTCTTCGATTAAACGAGGACAGGCTGTATCAAGCAACCCGTGTCTCCGGAACAGGTGTTTTCGAGCAAAATTATTGCAATGACTCAATCTATTGCTCCCCTGAACTGCGGACCCATTTTGGATGGGACGCCAATGAACTCGTGACGACTCAGGCATTTGCCGCCAGTATTCATTCGGGAGACCGAGAACGGGTTATCGAAGCTATCCAACATGCTCAAAATCCATCCGGAAATGGTCTCCTCGACATCGACTATCGGATTTCCCGTCAGGATGGAGAAGTTCGGTGGCTGGCAACACGGTCGCAAACATTTTTTGAATCCGATGGAGATGTCTATCGAGCTGTCCGTACCGTAGGCGCTGTACGCGATACTACAGATAAAAAGCTTGCAGAACAGGAACAGCGTATTTTCGCTACTGCATTTCAAACGCAGGAAGGTATTATCGTTACGGATGCAAACCAAATTATTGTCCGAGTCAATCAAGCCTTTACGAACATAACCGGCTACTCGCCGGAAGAAGCGATCGGTAAAAAGCCCTCCATACTTAAATCCGGCCATCACGACAGTTCTTTCTATCGGACAATGCATGAGACATTACACCGTGAAGGATACTGGCAAGGTGAAATTCTGGATCGACATAGAGATGGGCATATCTATCCAAAATGGCTAACAATCACTGCCGTTAAGGACAGTGACGATAAAACCACTCATTACGTGGCTAATTTTTCCGATATTACCGAACGTAAACGCGCCGAGGAACATATTTACTATTTGGCAAATTTCGATCCGCTCACCGGGCTGCCGAACCGCGCTCAACTGAATGATCATCTGAAATATGCTCTCAGCTTGGCAAAGCGCAGTAACGGACATTTGGCATTGATGTTCCTCGATCTCGACCATTTCAAAGACATCAATGATTCGCTCGGCCATAGTGTCGGTGACATTTTGTTGATCGAATTGGCCAATCGTTTGCGTATGGCGTTGCGTGAAGAAGATACGGTGACACGTTTGGGCGGGGACGAATTCATTTTGTTATTACCCGGTATTGATGCAACCGGCGCCGCGCATGTTGCGCAAAAGTTACTGGATGCTATTGCCGAGTCTTATCGGATTGAGCACTACGATCTGACTCTGACAGCATCGATCGGCATTGCGCTCTATCCCGAAGATGGGAGGGATCTGGAAACACTCTCCAAGAGCGCCGATACCGCGATGTACCTTGCCAAACAGGAAGGACGCCAGTGCTATCGTTTTTTTACTCCGGGAATGCAAGCACGCTCGGCACGCAATCTGCGATTGGTCAATGCGTTGCGTCACGCGCTGGAACAGGAGCAATTACAAGTGTATTACCAGCCGCAAGTGTCGATGCGAGACGGGATCATTATCGGGGCGGAGGCTTTATTGCGCTGGCAGCATCCTGAACTGGGCATGGTGTCACCGGCAGAGTTTATTCCTGTCGCCGAAGGCAGCGGGCTGATCCTGCCGATTGGCGAATGGGTATTGCGATGCGCCATGCGGCAGGCAAAAGCCTGGATGGATGAGGGTTTAGGCCCGCTGATTATGGCGGTGAACCTGTCCGCGGTGCAGTTTCGTCATCCCGATTTGCCCGAGCTGGTCACACGCATACTCGATGAAGAAGGTTTGCCTCCGGAATATCTGGAACTGGAGTTGACCGAAGGCGTAGC
>NZ_SCTW01000021.1 GCF_004322395.1 Methylobacter sp. | reverse complement strand
GGTGCGGCGGGTCGGCATCACCAAGGCGGCGAATTCGCTACAGCAGCAAAAGCTGATCGGTTACCACCGCGGTCATGTCACGGTACTGGACCGCGCCGGCCTGGAAGCGGCGTCTTGCAGCTGCTACCGGACCGATCAACGAATTTACCGGCGTATCCTGGGCTGAGCCGGGCTCTGCCGCTTAGCCAAAACTCCGAGCTAAAACAAGTACTGCGCGCCCACGCCGATATATTCCACTTTGTCTTGAAAAAACTGGCCGGTCGGCGAGAAGCCGTTATAGTATTCGGCCAGGATCTGGAGCTTCCTGCCCAGTACTTGCAGGTTATCGAATTCAATACCCGCCCGGGCCGATACGTCGGGACTCCAATCGTTTTGTTCATGGTGTTTAATATCGGCCGCTACGACCGGCCGAATCGGCGTGTCACCTATCCGCCAGGGGCTTCTAAATTCAAGGCCGTATTGCGCCGACCAAGTGCTGAGTGCCGACGGCTCTTTATCGAACAAGCCGGCGCCGCCGCCATACAGGCGCACGCCGAACGGCAGCTCATAAGACAGTTTCAGGTCCACACCTTCGTAACTGAGATTCACCCGAGTAAATCCGGTATTGATCTTTCGCAGCAGGAATTCGTCGCCCAGGTGCGAGCTTTGATGATAAATGCGGCCAAACGCTGAAAAACGGTCGGCGCGAAGGCTCGCATACAACGCCGCAAGATAGTCGCTGTTGACCAAGTCGGACGATGGCGCCCCCAGGTTGAAGTCGCTAAAAACCCCAGCTTGCAGTCCTGCTTCCCATTGCACGGTAGACCGGCCGAAGTAACTGCGGTAAATCGGGATGGTTTCGCCGAAGCTGGCCGAGCCTATGTCGTTGCCGTCGAAATTATCGCTCTGGTAATTGTGGTAAGCGGCCGAAAAACGCGCCCAACGCGGGTCGGCCAATAACGGCTTGAACAGATGTCCTTCCGGCAACAGTCCGGCCGGTAAGAGAGTCGCGTCAGGGGACGTCGCCATCCGGCCCTCGTCAACCCGGACCGCGTCTACAGGGGCGGCCTGCACATGCCGGTTCTGGGTTTCCGACAGCCTGACGCCTTTAACGCCGGGGATTTTGGATAACAGCTGCACGGCTTTTGTCCGCTTGCCGGTTTCGAGGCCGTTAATCGGCAAGATAATGACGCCATCCCGGACTACCAGCGACGGCATGTCCAGATTCAAGTTATGCTTTAAGGCGCCGGCCGCATAACCGGCAATGTAAGCATCATCCGTAGCGGCGGCGTAACTGGCCGAAACGGCCATCAGCAGCATGCCCAGAACGGCGATAAACCGCAACTCCATTATTATTTGCCGGGCGCCGTGGTAACCGACAGGTCAGTCTGTACCGATTTGACGCCTGACTGAGCGCCGGCTAGTTCCAGAGCCCGGTTGATGCCTGGCTCGGAATCGACGGTGCCGCTCAACTTGACGACGCCTTTGTCGGTGGTCACTTCGATGCGAGAGGCGCTGAGCATCGGGTCGTTTAGCAGGGCCGCCTTGACTTTGGTGGTAATCGCCGCGTCATCGATATATTCGCCGGCGCTTTCGCTTCCTGGGCTTGCCGGCTGTGCAGTGCTTGGCATTTGTTGTTGTGCGCCTTCCATTTTTTGCGCGGGCCGGCCGGCTCTCGGTGCGGTACTTTCGGTTGTGCGCTCGACTTTGCCGGTTTTTTCCGCGGAGCCTTCTTTCTCGCAGCCTGAAAGGCCGAACACGGCACATAGACAGGTAAGCGCAACGACGTTACCGGCTAAACTGTTTTTCGGGTCCTGAGGGGTTGTTTTCATAGGGTGCGCTCCTTAAATGGTTGTGTTTGGTGAGATGCGCCAACTGACAGAGCGATGTCCGGTTAAGGAATGCCCTCGCCTTTATCTGGATCAGACGCAACGATTAAAAAAAACCGAGTCAATTTTAGCCGCGGGGTCCTGTATGATCTGTACGGTAACGCACATAGCGGTTTAAGGGGGAGATCATGCAACTGATCACTTTTGTTTATCGATGATATTGACAACGTCCCTCCTCCACCCTGACAGTTATTTGCATTCCTATCTTCACCGGTTCTGACGAAGCCAAAAATACAATATACCTAGTGGTCTGTGTCAATGCTGGTTATGGGACTATAAGGAGTTGGGTGACCGGCCGATCGCCCTACTATTTGGATGAATAACATTGGCCGGCAATATCTTAGTTGCCAAAGTCTATGAAACAAGTGCCGTGGATTGCAGAAAGATTAGCAATATGAATGAATGCATCGAGGCATGCGAAAGATGCGTCGAAAAATGTGGCGAGGCGAATTCATGCAATAACTTATTTCGACAAGCTCAGCAAGATCGGTTTAAGTCCTTATACCGCTTAACCAGCAAAAGCCCGCTCCATAGCAACGACAGCAACATGATTGCACAACCGGTCACAAAGACAGCTTTAGCCAGTACATGGTCATATTGCAAAAGACCGGATTCGGTTAAAAGATATTGCCAGTCATGAAAACCATAGGGCGCCGAATGGCCGAAATTGCCTCCCAATAGCGGCAACTGTCCTGCTCGCGCATCGTTCATATACGGCGCTATATCCAAAAAATTTTCACCGACCCACCATAACGCTACTGAGGCACCGAATGGATCTCGTGTTTTGAGCAATAACACGCCCATGCAAATTGACGGCATTAACAGCTGCCCAAGCGTTCCGCCTAATGAGGTAATAAATGCGCCAAATGGTCTAAAAATAATATGTCCTGCCTCATGAAAAGGCAGGTTAATCAAATGAAGGAAAGAATTTCCGGCAGCATTGCTTTCGATAGATGCGTTCATCAGCTGCCAGCTCCAAATAATGAGACCCGCGAATATAATCAATCCGCCTAATAAATATGCCAATGTACTCTGTTGCTTATCGTGGAACAAAAACTGCGCCAGCGGCTTGACTTCATCCTCTTCGTATAGCGTGACAGTGGTGGTCTGAGCATTCTGTCGATCCACCTGTTCAGAATGATATTTCAGATATTTTTCAAATACGATGCCGCAGTGAGGACAGATTTCACTTTGCACATGCAGCTCATGTAGGCACTTGGGGCAGTTGTTCATAGTTGCTTGGTAGATTGGTTAAACTCAAGTGTTTTAACTTTAACCGTTTTCGTCACTTTTTGAAACCGAGAAAACGCTTACCAAATAACACGATTAATCACAAAGTATCGGAGCCCGTGGTATATTTCCCCGGCGGCTCGCTCGGACTGAAACTTAACCACTCAAAACCCCATTTTAAGGAGATAACATGCCAAAACCTATCACCCCTTTGCTGGCAGCCGATATTTTAATTGAACTGATCGACCAGCCCGAGCGGCCATTCGTATTGATTGAACGTGCTTATCCGCCTTATGGTTGGGCAGTGCCGGGCGGTTTTGTAGATGTTGGAGAAACCGTGGAACACGCGGCGATTCGCGAAGCCAAGGAAGAAATCTGCCTGGATATTACACTGACGGCTTTGCTGGGCATCTATTCCAATCCGGAACGCGATCCTCGCAACCATACCGTTACCGCTGTCTATATTGCCGAAGCCTCAGGAATGCCGCGAGCCGCCGACGATGCAAAAAATTTCGGCATTTTTACGGTTGACAATCTTCCCCCTGTGCTGGCATTCGATCATGCTCAGGTTGTGGAAGATTATAAAAATTACCGGATGACTGGGAAAGTTACGCCGTTAAGGGTGTAATTGAAAAGAGCTTTGTCCACGAAAATCACGAAAAACACGAAAAATGACTCAAAGTAAAGCGGCGTCTATTCATACAGGAGTACAAGGCTAGCCTTGTACATGTAAATTGTTCAAAGCCAGCTTTGCCTACATGGACAGATATCTGCTCCTGCAATATCTGCATTCACCACATCCATGTGGATTATGTAGGTAAGGGGCGTGAGCACGACTGCATGGATGCAGGAGGTACGACTCCATGGAAGGGGGAGGTAGAATCGCGTCAGGAACAGCGATCGAGAGCACCAACAGTAGGCGCTTTAGGCGACGCAGGGAGCAGTTGCCGAGGAGCGGGAGCTTTGAACTCCAGCGTTACTCAAATCTTTTCGTGCCTTTCGTGCTTTTCGTGGACAATATTACTCATCATCCACAACCAGCGGACAACTGCAAAACACATGGCGGTCGCCATAGACATTGTCGATACGCCCAACCGGCGGCCAGTATTTATCATCGTGCTGATCGCTGCTTGGAAAAAAAGCTTGTTGTTTGGAATAAGGCCTAGTCCATTTTTCAAGCAGCAAGCGGTGAGTGTGCGGCGCATTATGCAGCAGATTGTTTTCGGCATCGGCAATGCCGGTTTCTATAGCTTTGATTTCCTCGCGAATCGCGATTAACGCAGCGCAAAAACGGTCGATTTCAGCTTTATCTTCACTTTCCGTGGGTTCTATCATCAAAGTATCGGCGACCGGAAACGATACGGTCGGCGCATGAAAGCCATAGTCGATCAGGCGTTTGGCAATGTCTTCCACGGTGACGTTGCAGGACTTTTTGAATTCATGACAATCGATAATGCATTCGTGCGCGACCCAGCCGTTTTTGCCGGTATACAGAATCGGATAATAAGGCGCTAAACGCTTGGCGATGTAATTGGCATTCAGGATTGCAGTCAGCGTCGCGCGTTTTAGCCCGGCCGCTCCCATCATCGCGATATAAGCCCAGGAAATCGTGTAAATGCTGGCCGATCCCCACGGTGCAGCCGACACTGTGCCTATCGTGCCATGTATATTTTTAGCGGGATTAACGCCTTCGACAACCGGATGATCGGGCAGGAACGGAGCAAGATGTGCGCCCACGCCTATCGGGCCAACACCTGGACCGCCGCCGCCATGCGGAATGCAGAACGTTTTATGCAGGTTAAGGTGGGCGACATCGGCACCGATTTTTCCGGGACGACTCAAGCCTACCAGTGCATTAAAATTTGCGCCATCCAGGTAAACCTGTCCGCCATGCCGGTGGATAAGGTCGCAGATGTCCCGAAACGCCTGTTCAAACACGCCGTGCGTGGACGGATAGGTAATCATTAATGCGGCCAGCGTATCTTGGTATTCGGCGGTTTTCTGGCGTAAATCATCCAAGCTGACATTGCCGTTTTCATCGCAGGCGACTACCACGATTTTAAGTCCGGCCAGCGCGGCACTAGCCGGATTGGTGCCGTGCGCGGAAGCAGGTATCAGGCAAATGTTACGCTGCCCCTGCCCCCTGACCTCATGGTATTTACGGATGACTAAAAGCCCTGTGTACTCGCCTTGAGAACCGGCATTGGGCTGCAAGGAAAACGCATCGAAGCCGGTCAAATCGCACAGCATATCTTCCAGCTCGGCAAACATTTGCTGGTAACCATGGGTTTGGTACAGCGGCGCAAACGGGTGCAGCGCGTTAAACTCATAGTACGAAATAGTCTGCATTTCCGTCGCGGCATTCAGTTTCATCGTGCAGGAACCCAACGGGATCATCGAGCGATCCAGTGCTATATCGCGTCTGGCCAGCCTGCGCATATAGCGCATCATTTCGGTTTCGGAATGATAGCGGTCGAATACCGGATGTTGCAGGATTTGATCGTTACGCAACAAGCTTTCCGGAATACATTCGCCAGTTGTCGCATCCAAACCGTTGATATCGGGAAGATCGGCAGTGGAAGATGCAAAAACCTGCCAAACATCTCTCAAGTTTTGCCTCGTGGTGGTTTCATCCAACGATATGCCGATATGATCCGCATCGATAACGCGCAGATTGATATTGACTTCCGCAGCCCGGGCCGTAATGCGTTTTGCCCGGTTCGGGGTGCTAACAATCAATGTGTCAAAATAACAGGTACTCAGCACTTGATGGCCCAGCTGGGTAATGCCTGCGGCCAAGATTTGCGTGTAACGATGCACGCGGCCGGCAATCAGGCGCAAGCCTTCCGCCCCATGATAAACCGCATAAAATCCGGCGATGACGGCGAGCAAAACCTGAGATGTGCAGATGTTGCTGGTGGCCTTGTCCCGGCGGATATGCTGCTCACGGGTTTGCAGCGCCATGCGCAACGCAAGCTGGCCGTGGCTGTCTTTGGATACGCCGATAATGCGGCCGGGAACCGAGCGTTTGTATTCGTCTTTGGTCGCAAAATACGCAGCATGAGGGCCACCATAACCCATCGGCACACCAAAACGTTGGGAGTTGCCGACCACTATATCGACGCCGAATTCGGCAGGCGGCTTAAGCAGCACCAGCGCCAACAAATCCGCCGCTACCGTGACCAGCGCCGATTTAGCCTGGGCAATTGCGGTGATGGCAGTCAGGTCTTTTATTTCTCCTTTGCCGCCCGGATATTGCACCAGCAGCGCAAAAAAATCGTACTGCTCCAGATTTTGATAAGGATCTGCGACGATAACTTCATAACCCAAAGAGCGGGCACGGGTCTTGATTACGGCGATAGTCTGAGGGTGACAATCCTGATCGACAAATATACTGTTGGCTATGCTTTTGGATAAGCGGCGCGACATGGTCATGGCTTCAGCCGCCGCCGTAGCTTCATCAAGCAGCGAGGCGTTGGCAAGCTCCATACCGGTCAAATCGATAATAACTTGCTGAAAGTTAAGCAACGCTTCCAGCCGACCTTGGCTGACTTCGGCCTGATAAGGCGTATAAGCTGTGTACCAGCCTGGATTTTCCAACACATTGCGTTTAATGACCGCCGGCATAATGGTGTCGTAATAACCCATGCCGACCATCGAAGTGAACACTTTATTGCGTTCGCGCATTTTACGCAGATGCTTGATTACCGCGCGTTCACTGATCGTTTCAGTCAGCTTTAACGGTTCGTGATTTAAAATATTTGCCGGAATGGCCAGCTCGATAATATCTTCCAGTTCGCTTATGCCCAACTCGGCCAGCATAGCTTGGGTTTGGAGCGGATTGGGACCGATGTGGCGGTTGATAAAATTACCGCGCATTTCCAATTGAGCCAAGCTAGGTCGAGAGGAAGCCATGATTTTACCTATGGTAGCGGTGAGGGATAAAGGGCATCGGCGTTACAGTAACGGGAATATGATGATCACGCACCTTAGCATATAGCATACTGCCCACGTTGGTAAAACTTCGGTCAAGCAGCGCCATAGCGATCGGCTGACCCAAACTGGGAGAAAAACTGCCGCTGGTGACATAGCCTACGGCAACATCTTCACTGTTATATATTACACTGCCTTGCCGTACCGGCATTTTGCTGTTCACCAGCAAACCTGCGCGAATTTTTTCCGGCCCCTGCTGTAACTGAGCCAGAATTATGTCGGCTCCGGGAAACTGATTATGGCTTCTTTTAAATAACCACTGGAGACCTGCCTCTACAGGCGTAATCGATTCACTAATTTCATGCCCGTACAGGCATAGGCCCGCTTCCAGGCGCAAGGTATCTCTGGCCGCTAAACCTATAGGCTCAACACCATCTTCAGCCAACAACAAGCGGGCGAGTTGTTCCGCATAGTAATTGTCTACCAAGATTTCAAAGCCGTCTTCGCCGGTATAACCGCTACGGCTGACGTTACATTTTATATCGTTGATATAAGTACCGCAGGCATGCATAAAGGATAGTTTGGCAGCTTGTTCGGAAAATTTTTTCATGACCGATGCGGCGGCAGGGCCTTGCAAGGCGAATAAAGACTGACCAGTCAGTTCATTAAAACAACACAAGCCGGATAAATGACTATACAGATACTTAAAGTCTTTATCTTTACAGGCAGCATTCACAATAATCATCACACCCGATTCAATGCGGGTAATGACGATGTCATCCATAATCCCACCATTATTATTGGTCAATATCGTATATTTTTGCTCGCCTACTTTAAGTCCGGAAATATTGCTGGGTATCAGTTTTTCAAGTCCAGAAACAGCATCATTGCCCAAAACCAGGCACTGCCCCATATGGGAAATGTCGAAAAAACCGGCATAATTGCGGCAGTGCTGATGCTCGTGCAGAGTACCTTTGCCATATTGAACAGGCAAGAGGTAGCCGCTAAACGGCACCATTTTGGCGCCCAGTTCAAGATGAAGATTATAAAGCGGCGTCTGTTTTAACATGAAGTATTTATCTTGGTGTGTGAACAGGACTCTGTCGATTATTTAGCGAAGAACGCACAAGACGTGAAGAAAAATACCTAACATCCTTGCTTGGTATAATAATAACATGTAAGACACGAATTACGCGAGACTCGATCCGGACTACTCGCTTCTTAGTTGTTTTAGTTTTTTAGATTAAAGCCTTAGCTTGTATAATTTCCTCTTTTTTCGGCTTGAACATCTTGCTGGACTCATTTCTTTTAAAATCTCAGAGAACTCTATGGCGTTGTATTGTGGAATTGTCGGTTTACCCAATGTTGGAAAATCGACCTTATTTAATGCATTAACCCGTGCAAAAATCGCGGCCGAAAATTATCCGTTCTGTACCATTGACCCGAATGTAGGCGTAGTTCCGGTGCCTGACAACCGTATGGACAAGCTGGCGGAAATCGTAAAACCCGAGCGCGTACTGCCTACAACAATAGAATTTGTAGACATTGCAGGTTTGGTTGCAGGTGCATCGAAAGGCGAAGGCTTGGGCAACCAGTTTTTAGCCAACATTCGCGAAACGGATGCAATAGCCCATGTGGTACGCTGTTTTCAGGACGATAACGTCATCCACGTCGCTGGAAAAATCGATCCGCTCTCCGACATCGAAGTTATCAATACGGAATTGGCATTAGCCGATATGGCTTCCGTTGAAAAAGCCTTGTTGCGTGCGAGCAAAGCGGCCAGAACCGGCAATAAAGATGAACAAGCAAAAAAAGATGTGCTGGAAAAAGTTTTCAAACAACTGGACGCCGGAGAACCTGCACGAACCTTGCCTTTAACGATCGACGAAAAAGCCCTGATCAGGGACTTGTGCTTAATGACACTCAAACCAGCCATGTACATCGCCAATGTTCAGGATGACGGCTTTGAAAATAACCCCTTACTGGACAAAGTGCAAGCAATGGCCGATAAGGAAGGCGCGATGGTCGTACCGATCTGCGCAGCCATAGAAGCGGAAATAGCTCAGCTGGATGATGAAGAAAAAAAGGAATTCCTGGATGATCTGGGGCTGGAAGAACCCGGCTTAAACCGTGTCGTAAGAGCCGGATATAAGCTATTGAACCTTGCGACCTATTTTACTGCGGGTGTAAAAGAAGTCAGGGCCTGGACAATTCCGGTCGGCGCGACCGCGCCTCAGGCAGCTGGCGTAATTCATAGCGACTTTGAAAAAGGCTTTATACGCGCCGAAGTTATCGCTTATCAGGATTTCATCGACTATAAAGGCGAACAGGGCGCAAAGGATGCCGGAAAATGGCGGCTTGAAGGCAAGGATTACATTGTTAAAGACGGGGATGTAGTTCATTTTAGATTCAACGTTTGACAAAGTAAGAGTGGATACATATAATTCTCGCTCTTCAAAAGACCTGTTTAAATGGCGATGTAGCTCAGCTGGTTAGAGCACGGGATTCATAACCCCGGGGTCGGTGGTTCAAGTCCACCTATCGCCACCATACGAATCAAGCACTTAGGTGAAAGCCGAGTGCTTTTTTTATACCTGAAATTCTCTGTGGCGCACTCTTGGCGCACTTCTAAAAAAACAACCGCAACAAACCGCAACACTTGCCAGTATTTTGGGCATAAAAAAGCCGCTTGGTTAGCGGCTAAAGTTGTTTAAAAATTCGGTAAAAATCTTTCTTCTTCACCCGGCTTGTTCGGTCATGCTCTTGATAAGAGTCTGTGAGAAAGGCGCTTTGGGACAGTCGACAGTTACCAAACAGCCTTCCATTTTCTTCCTTAACCCACTGCTCGTGTGAAGTGCCTTTTGTGGGACGAGGAATAAATTCAAGTAAGCAAGAATCCTTTTAACGTCCTTACAGGTAAGCGGTGGAATTTCTCCGCTCATGCCGGATTTAGCGGCATGGTTTCGTCAAATATGTGTTCTGAGCTATGGAATACAGCGATTTTCAGCTTGATAAAGCAGTATTTAAGCCAGAAAGAGAGTGGCCGCTCGTCTTGATAATAATTGAGCTGCATAGCGTTTGTCTTCTCCCGCTAGTGCGCCATAAACATATTCGGCAATCATGGCTGCCAATTATTTATGAATCAAAATTATGCCACTTTAAGTTTATCGATTGTAAATTGCTGGGTAAGGCATGGTGCCGCTTTTTGTTTGGCCATTAAAATAACGTCAAATATTTGCCACTTTCAACGCTTGTTTGCCAGTTAGGCAAGGAAGTAATTCTAAGACAGTAGTGACCGGCAACTGGAGTAAGCCGAAGAAGATAGTTTATAGTGAATTGATTAATAATCAGTTTATAATTTTTTTAGTTTTTTATCATGAAATATACATTGAAAAAACCAGATAACGGCACAATTTGTGCTTGTTTTTATATGAGTTTTAATACTTAAGTAATCGGTTCAGTTAGAACACGGAGTTCAGCTCAATACACTAATTGCATAAACACTAATGTAAAAATCAACAGAGGTGAAAATGCCGGTAACTTAATATATGTTGGGTGAAGTAACAGTCATCAGCACCGATAATTTGTTTTAGCAGCAGACCAAGTTAAGAGAATTTAAGATGTCACGACCATGCGTTTTTGTGAGTTCGACTTACTATGACCTGAAACACGTTCAATCCTCTTTCGATAACTTTATTAAATCCCTTGGCTACGATTTCATTCTCTCAAAAAAAGGAGACATCTCATATTCTCCAGACGTTCCATTTAGTGAATCTTTCTGCCGCGAGTTCGCGAATGCTGATATTTTTTTGCTGATTATTGGTGGCCGCTACGGATCAGCAACAAGTACTGATAATAAGAAACAGGAAAGAACTTTCTGTTATGACAACATGACGAAAAAAGAATATGAATCTGCATGCTCCCGAAATATTCCTGTTTATATTTTGATCGAAGGTAATGTCTATACCGAATATCAAACCTACTTACAAAACAAGGCAAACGAAAATATCCGATACGCGCATGTTGACTCGGTAAACATCTTCCGGCTTATTGAAGAAATACTATTGAAACCGCGTAACAATCGTATTCATACATTTGAACGCTTCCCGGACATATTGATTTGGCTCCGTGAGCAATGGGCAGGGTTATTCGGGGAGCTTCTTCAACGAATGACTAATCAACAGCAAATCTCGACGCTATCGAATCAGGTTGAGACGCTTAGTGTAATCAACGCAAGTTTACAGAAATATCTAGACGCATTGGTTAGTAAAGTCTCGCCGGCTGATTTACCGGAATCAATTCAATATCAACATCAAAGACTGAATAAATTCGAGCAATCCGATGCGCTTAAGCAAAACAAGTTTTTCAAAGCATTATCGAATTGGAATGTCGATATTAACCAATTCGGAGTGGCGCTTCTCACTACCGAGACATTCGATGAATTCAAAGAAAAACTTCACAAATTATCCAATGACCCTGAAAGATTAAAACCCTTTTTATCAATCCACAATTGGAGCTCTTCGGCACAGAACAGTATCAATGAAGCGCGTATCGTTCTTGGTAAGCAGCCGTATTTTCCCTTGTCGTAAAACTGCATTGATTTTTCACATACAGCATCGTTTTGTTAGCCAATTGAACGGCAAGTGTTCATTTGGCAGTTCCTTTTAAAGACCGCTTTACAAACCGATCTTGAAATTTCGACATCCTAAATCATAAAGCTGTCATATTTCTTTAATATCATTGTAATATTAAAAACATGACAAGGTTTTGTTCATTGTTAGATTATGCTTCGATTGATGGAATGTAATAATAAACTCTCCACCTAAGCATATAAATCATTAAAATTTTTCTCCCTGTTTGAGGTTTTATGTATGTGGAAAAAAATTTACTCGACAATCTTCACCCCTCGTCTTGATGATGAAGAACTCGGTCAGCACCTTGAATCCATAAAATCGTCTATGCCCACGCCGGTCTTTTGGCTGCTAGGGAAAACTCAATCCGGAAAAACTTCGATTATCAAGGCCCTGACCGGAGACAGCCGTGCCCAGATAGGTAACGGCATGCACTCCTGCACCAGAACTTCATTCATTTACGATTTTCCCGATTCCCAAGATTGCATCATGCACTTTCTGGACACCCGTGGACTGGGCGAAGTGGATTATGAACCGGATTGCGATATCAAAGCTTTCCAAGAACAGGCTCATGTACTGATCGTCGTAATGAAAGCCATGGATCATTCCCAGCAGGCTGTTATGGAGGCAGTGCGATCGATTCATAAAGCTAAACCCGATTGGCCGGTTATTGTTGCGCAAACGGCATTGCATGAAGGCTATCCCGACCCGGCTTTTGAACACTTAAGCCCTTATCCGTTTGATACTGAAGACTGGACTAAAATAGTTCCTGATAATCTGCGACGGTCTTTACTTGAACAAAGAACGTTGTTTAAAGGTATCAATGCTCAGTTTGTCCCGGTTGATTTTACGCTGCCGGAAGATGGTTACCAGCCGGTCAATTACGGTTTGGAAGCGTTTTGGCGTAGCCTGGAAACAGCTTTGCCGCACGGCATTGCTATGATGCTTCATGACATGAAAGAAATCCGCAAGGAGTTGCATGATGCCTACAGCAAAGCGGCGCATCCGCATATTATTGCTTACGCGCTAACTTCAGCAGCAGCCGGAGCCGTTCCTATTCCCTTTGTCGATATACCTATCGTGACTCTGATTCAGGCTAAAATGTTTCAGACTATCGCGTCAATTTACAATTACAAGCTGGATCGAAAAAGTTGGGCTGAAATCAGTAGCTCACTCGGTATTACTCTACTGACCAATATCGGTCGCCGCGAGCTAATCAAACTGATTCCCGTCTATGGCTCGGCGGCGTCTTCCGCACTGACCGCTGCAACAACCTATGCATTAGGTAAGACGCTAACGGTGTATTTTCAAAATTTACGTAGCGGAGCAGCCTTATCCAGTGAAGTATTCCGAGTTATTTACAAGGAACAGTTTGAACTGGGCCAATCCATGTTGAAGGATTACGTTAATGAAATTCAACATAAGGTGTCGAAATGAAAATGAAAACACGCTGGCAGATACATTTTTTTATCATAATGATCCCGTTCAGCATCCCTCTAGCAGCGGGCTTTTACTGGTTATGGCTGCATCAAATGCTGATTTTATGGTTAGCTGTTTCGGCAGTGTTAGGAGCGACGTGGTGGCTCTTTAACCAGCGTTTGAATCGGTTGGATTTGGAACTGGAATTGCTCGACATTTCGCCATCGGTTGAAAAAACCGCTCAAAGCAAACAGGCCTACGAAAAAATTGAGCAGATTTCCGCATCATACAGAAACAGCAATCCTGATCTGGCCTCTTCGGAATTTTATATGCAGACCTTGCTCGAAGTGATGAGAGCTGTAGCTGAGCAGTATTATCCACAACGTAAAGACGCTCTGTTGGAAATTAAGCTGCCTTATTTGCTAAAAGTTATCGAAATGTTGGCGCAAGAGTTACGCGTCGGTCTTTCGGAAAACGTGCCGGGCAGTCATATTTTCTCGGTGAGCGATATTGTTCGCAGTCACCGCTTAGCTAATCGGGGACGTGATCTCTATCGCCTGTTTCGCATTGTATCGGCCGGACTGGACCCGATTTCCGCTATGGTTCGCGAATTAAGAATACTGACTACCGATAGCTTGCTGTCTCATTCCACCGAAGACCTCAAACGCTGGCTTATTGACGCTTACATCAAGAAAATAGGTTATTACGCGATTGAACTTTACAGCGGCAACATGGTTTTGGACAAAAGTTTGTTTGCCAACGCGACGCGTTTATCCCAACAAGAATTGGAGAAAATTAAGCACAGGGAAACGGCTGTGTCTGCGGAGCCGCTCCGCGTGCTGGTATTGGGCCAGACCAATGCAGGCAAATCCAGCCTGATCAATGCCCTATTCGGAACACAAAAAGCCGAAACCAATGTAATTCCTACCACAGAAGGCTTTACGTCTTACCTGCTGGAGCGTCCGGGATTGGAATCTGCGATTATATTGGACTGCGAAGGCTATGGCAGCGATGACTATCGGTGTTCGCTTGCCAAGGCTTCGGAAGAAATTGTCCGCAGTGACATTATTATTCTGGTAGTTTCCGCAACCAATGTTGCGCGTGACCCCGATAAAAAAATGCTGCAAGCCATTCAGGATTGTTTTGCGGCAAAAGACAGAAGCAGTTTGCCCCCCGTAGTTGTAGCATTGACGCATGTCGATCAATTGCGGCCGCTTAGGGAATGGAGCCCACCTTATGATGTTATTAAGCCCGACTCGCCCAAAGCACAGGCAATAAGACTGATGATGGAAACGGTAACGACGGAATTGGGTTTAAATATCGAACAAATCGCACCGGTCAATTTAAAACCGGGTTTTGAATACAATGTTGAGGAAGGCCTGATCCCGACCATTTTTCAGCAACTCACTCAGGCCAAGCAGGTGCGTTATCTCCGTTGCCTTAAGCAATATCGTAAAGAGGATTATTGGCGCAGACTTTGGAAGCAATCTAAAGGAGCAGGGCAATTTATTGCGAAGAAAGGGTTCAGCACTTTTGTCAAATCGCCTATTACCCTGCCTGAGAGTGCAGAACGAGGCGGGGAAAGCCGCTAACTCCCCCGCCTACGAACAGTTTTTTTCAGTGCATCGCAGTTGATTTCTCGTGCGCATGATGTTTTTCCTGATAGGCTTTTGAATCCTTACGTGCGACTTTAGCGCCATCATGGAAACCTTTCATCACGGGGCTATTAACGGGCAACATTTTTACGATCGCTAAAGAAGTAAAAACAACCCCATAGGACATTCCATAGCAGACGCCATACAGCGCACTATCAACTGCTTTCGATGGTGCGGTAGCAATTTTAGTGGCGGCCTCTTTGGCTGCTATGGCTCCCTTTTTGACACCCACTAGCGCGATATTAGGCTTCTTAACGGCTTCTTTTGCATTTTCAACCGTCCCTTCTTCAGTTTTTTTGTTGGTTACAGCTTTCATAACTCACACTCCAGAAATTTTCGGTTATTGAACAACCTGAGAAAGAGACTTTTTCAACTCTCTATATCTCAGAATTGTAAAAAACTTATCATGCCATTTAATCTTTGTCAAACAGCAACTTAAACCCATCAATT
>NZ_SCTW01000020.1 GCF_004322395.1 Methylobacter sp. | reverse complement strand
GTTGATTCGGTGTCCTTCGCAGTTACCATTGATTGCTGCAAGGTGGCGATCTGCTTTTGGAGTTTCAGTACATCCGGGTGTTTTTCCGAGTATTGCTTTAACAGCAATGCCAGATCGGCTTTTTTGTTAGTCAGCTCGGCATTCATCTTGTTAAGATCGATATTGCTGCCGGTTTGTTTTTTCAACGAGTCAATTTCGCGTCTGGCTTTAATGACATCAGGGTGGTTGGCCGAGTAACTGGCCTGCAAGGAAGGATACTCCGATTCCAATACCTTGAGTCGATCTTTCATGTCAAAAACCCGATTGCCAGTGGCATTGGTCGCCAGCGCATTCGGGTCAATTTGCGCCAGTTCGCCTTCAAGATAGAACTGGCGCTCATGCAATGAACGCTCCTGACTATCAAGACTTAACAATTGGCCGTTAAGCGCAGTGAGCTCTTGTTGGTTAAGCTGGCTGATCTCCGGTAACTGGTTAAGGTTTTTTTCTTTAAAAGCGGCCAATTCGCTTTGGATTTGTTGAATTTTATCTTTTAAACGGCGCGTTTCTTCACTCAGAAAAAGCGTTGCATTTTCCGCGGACTCGGTACGCGATTTGATATTTTCCTTGAGGAATAAAGAAGTCAGTTCGTTGGCTACTTTTTGTGAAATGGCTGGATTTTTATCATCAAATGTCAGAGTAAATGCAATAGTCGCCTTTGTTGCTGAGCCACTGCTGCCTATCACATCGGCACTGATGGTTTCAACTTTAATGCTTTTGCGCATTTTTTCCAGAACGCGTTCTTCAGACTTTGTTTTGAGTTCTTTAGAATACAAATTATATTTTTTTATGATCTCCATCAGATTAGGGCGTGTCATGATGCGCTGGCTGATTACCTGAATACGCTGATCCGCAAACGAGGTGACGGTCGAACGAACCAGATCGGAAGGGATTTCCTGTTCTTCAATCAGGATCGTCGCTGTCGAATGATATATCGAAGGCAATACAACAGACAGCACAATACTCAATATTGAAATCACAACAAACGGGATAACTAAAAACTTGCTGCGTCGTTTGATTATTTTTAGATAATCTTTAAAGTCAGGCGCTTGATTTTCCACGCTATTTCACCGATGGTTTATTTGAGGTTGATAAATAAATTGAAGTTGAACACTGTTGCCGACACGCGCATCGTTTTCATTGTCAAATTGTTGCTGGCGATAACTGTAGGATAATTCCAGCTTGGTCTCAGGTGTCCAGCGCCAATTAAGAGCTGGCGATAGTGTGGCATAGGTACGATTATTAGAGTTAGCTCCTGATGTTGCATCGGACTTTAAGTAATTAACACTCAAGCTGGTATACCAGCGTTCGTTAATGTTATAGATTGTTCTGGCTGAAAATGTAGTGGCTTGCTGTTGTTGACCCGTACTTGCCGGATTTAATTGTTGTCCGGCGTTAACACTGATGCTGCCCCATTCCGTGGCCCGATCTAAATTTGCAGAAAAGATATGACCGCTGGTCGAGCTTTTGATTCTTCCGCCCAGAGATTCAGTATCCGTGTTGCGCATACCAATGGAAAGTCCGAGCTGCGTTTTTTCACTAAAACTGTATTGCCAGCCTGCCTGATAACTGATGGTTGTCGAGTTTTGATCGGCCGATGGAGCTTTGAACAAAGAATATGAGCCACTTAAGCTTACCTGCTGACGCTCGGATAGTTTGTGTGAAGCCGATGTTGACAGTTGCTGGCTGATGTAATCCGAAAGTCCACTGTTTGTACTACTTTTTTCATAAGTGACATCGTTATAACTGTAACCCAGCTGTAATGTATCTCTTTCAGTCAGACGATAGCTAAATGTAGGCGCGATAATACGATTGGTACGTAATAACTGTACGTTCGATAGCTGCCCCGAACCCGTCGAACCAAGCTCCGTGGTCAGTGAGGATTGAATGGAGTAATCGCCATTAAGGTTAAAGCTAAAAAGCTCACCATTGTATAGGTAATCTGCATTAAATAGTTTCTCAGCCACATTGAGAGTGGATTCATTATGATAAATTAACTGATTCCATTTGAAATTAGCCACCAAGTCCCCGCTTTCCAGCAGATACCCTAATCTGACGGCAGGCGACACAGTGCTTATCCAATTGACATGCGATGGGTTAATCTGCAAAAGAAGATTGTCTTCATAGCGTTCATCGACACTAAATACAGGTTCAAAAATATAATCGCCAGCCTGGCAGGTTAACGAGGCGCAGAGCGCTAGCGGCACTAAAAAGCCCTTTTTCATCTTGATTTACAGAGGTGATTAAAGCTCTGATTAAGGTACAGTAACGGTATCGCCGGCTTCCAAGATGATGTTTTGTTCAAGATGCTCGCCATCCAACACGTCATCGTAATCAAAAGGGAAGACTTTTATTTCATTACCAATACGCCGAAGGACATGGATCGAATTATTGTCTGCATAAACCGTTAATCCACCCGCCAAACTGAGCGCTTGCATCACATCAATACGCCTGTTGGCAGGAAATTGTCCGGGCTTATTAACTTTACCGACAACAAAAATAGTATTGCCGCTGTTTTGAAGCAGTTTAACGTTGACTACAGGATCAGCGATGTAATCCGCGAGTTTGCCCGCAATCGCAGCCTCAAGTGCAGACATGGGTTTGCCGGCTGCCATAATAGAGCCTAACAGCGGAAAGGAAATGTTGCCGTCAGGCGCCACCAAAGCCTGCTGCTGTTGCATGCCTTCTTCTTTCCAGACCGAAATCTCAAGTAAATCGCCTGGGGCAAGCAAGTAATTGACAGCATCGGATTGTTTTTCATTGAGTGGAGCAACCGGCTCTGGATCAGCGAAAGCAGATGCTGTGAATGCCAGAAAAAATAAAATAAGTGTGAATAGCTGTTTCAAAATAATGCCTTTTATGGATTTTGTGCAAGCCCTTGTGCGGAGCCGGTCAATCAGTTTCGAAGCAATTATAAAGATGGAATGTAACAGAAATAAGACAAGAAGACGGGCGAAGTAAAAATCTCAAATTATATTTTTAAAAGTCAATATAAACAGATAGATAGCGATAATTTCATCGGGAAAAAGCCGAATAAACCGCTTTTGTTTATGGCTCGACAAGCTCACCACAAACGAAAATAAACTTACCATTCATCCATAAATACCATACCAGCCTATCGGACGATTTAACCAGTCTAATGTCTAGTTTTTGGTGTCATCAAGTTTTAATAATCTGCAATGATAATGACCAACCATTGTTCGAAGGCGCCTTCAGATCATTATTAACCCGCTATTGTTGACCGGAAAGTTGCTGTCTAGTCTATTTCTTTGTTTAACAAGCATCTTAATAGCCAAATGTAATCTAATTATTAACCGTAATTTACATAAAAAATGACATCTCTTTCCAAGGACAACTCACTCATTCAGTTGAAAAAACCACCCTATATTTTATCTGTCTGGATTTTTGCGCTGTTATTGTTTGGATTTACGTTTAAAAACAGTCTGGAGGAAATGGCGACTGTTTGGATAAACGTAGAAGAATACGGTCACGGTTTTTTTATACCCGTTATAAGCATTTATTTATTATGGATTCGACGGAGAGAGCTAAAGTTTGTTGAACAATACAAAGAATCATTACCCGGATTGAGTATTGTAATTGTTGGCTTGATCTTATTTGTTTTAGGTGGACTGGCAACTTTAAAAACAATTGAACAATACGCTTTCATTATTACAGTAACAGGTTTTTTTACAGTTGCGTTTGGCCTGCCGGGGTTGCGTGTCGGTGCAATACCGTTGTTATTTCTGATTTTCATGGTGCCATTCCCGCCTTTTATTCTGAATAACCTGTCTTCCAAATTGCAGTTGATTTCATCATGGCTAGGCGTTGAGTTTATTCGTGCCTGCGACATCATGGTCTATCTTGAGGGTAATGTCATAGATTTGGGGGGATATAAACTACAGGTAGTCGATGCCTGCAGCGGGCTTCGTTATTTGTTTCCTTTGGCTAGCCTCTCTTTTCTGTGTGCTTATTTGTTTAGAGGGCCTTTCTGGCAAAAAACACTGATTTTTCTTTCTTCAGCCCCTTTAACTATTTTTATGAACAGCTTTCGCATTGGTGTTATAGGCATCATGGTAGATAACTGGGGAACAAAGATGGCAGAAGGCTTTCTGCATGAATTTGAAGGCTGGATAATCTTTTTGATTTGCATGGCTCTGCTATTTATCGAAATGTGGCTATTTTCCTGGATCAGTGGAAAAAAGGTGCCATTGACCGAGTTGGTTTTAATTCCAAGCGAATGGTCAGGCAATATAAAACAGGCAGATCCGGAAATTAAGTTCAATAAGTCAGTATTTATGTTGTTGTTATTGCTCTTCAGTGCCGCCATTGCGTCCCACTATATACAGGGACGGGAAGATATTATTCCGGCGCGCAAAGCTTTTCTGAATTTTCCATTACACTTGGGAAAATGGCAGGGACGTAATGACTATCTTAGTCAGACCTATCTGAATGATATGAAATTAACTGACTATGTAATTATTAACTATACGCAGCCGGAATCAGGCAGCATCAATTTTTACAGTGCCTATTACCAGTCTCAACGTAAAGGCGTTTCTGTGCATTCTCCCAAAGGATGTATTCCAGGTGATGGTTGGCAAATTACCCAGTTTGGACAACGCAATATTCCGGATATCAAACTCGATAACAATGTGCTTCAAGTCAATCGTGCTGTCATTGAAAAAAGTGGTAGCAGGCAGCTGGTTTACTACTGGTTTCAACAACGGGGCCGTACGATAACTAATGAGTATCTGGTGAAATGGTATTTATTTTACGATGCCATTGCCATGAATCGTACGGACGGTTCTTTAATAAGACTGGTTACCAGCGTTGGAGAGGCTGAAGATCTGGAAGTTGCGGATCAACGTTTGCAATCTTTTATGAAGGATCTTATGCCGGAAATGCCTGATTATATACCTGGCAAGTTATTTGCCGAACATATCAATTAGCAGTGTAGGTTAGGTTGCGACTGCATGGTCTTCGTTAATGCAGGAGGTAGATCGTCAAAATAGACACTTTAGGCGGAGCAGAAGCGATGCCAAGATACGTCTTTTTGCGCCGTAATCCAATATTTGGCTTAGTGAATATGTTTAAACCAACAAGGAGCGATTGTGAGTAAAAAAGTAGCGTTAATAACCGGCGTAACAGGGCAAGATGGTTCTTATTTGGCCGAGTTTTTACTGGAAAAAGGTTATGAAGTACATGGTCTCAAAAGGCGTTCATCGCTTTTTAATACGCAACGGGTCGATCATATCTATCAGGACCCGCATATAAAAGATCCAAAGTTCTATTTGCATTACGGTGATTTAACGGACAGTTCCAACTTGACACGGATACTGAGCGAGACCAAACCCGATGAAATCTACAATCTGGGCGCCATGAGCCATGTTGCAGTATCGTTCGAATCACCGGAATATACCGTAGATGTTGATGCCACTGGCACATTGCGCTTACTTGAGGCCATGCGCTTTTTGGGCATGGAAAAAACTTCGCGGTTTTATCAGGCTTCCACTTCGGAATTGTACGGACTGGTGCAGGAAACTCCGCAAAAAGAAACCACACCATTTTACCCGCGTTCGCCTTACGCAGTCGCCAAACTGTATGCCTACTGGATCACGGTCAATTACCGCGAGGCTTACGGCATGTATGCCTGTAACGGCATTCTTTTCAATCATGAATCACCTCGCAGAGGGGAAACTTTCGTAACCCGTAAAATCACGCGCGGCCTCAGCAATATAGCAATAGGTCTGGAGCAATGTTTATTCATGGGTAATATAGATTCGCTCAGAGATTGGGGGCATGCCAAGGATTATGTGCGCATGCAGTGGATGATGTTGCAACAGGAGCAGCCGGAAGATTTTGTTATCGCAACAGGGGTGCAGTATTCCGTTCGGCAGTTTATTGAAATGACAGCCGAAGAACTCGGTGTAGAAATACGCTGGGAAGGTGCCGGTGTTGAAGAGAAGGGGTATGTGGCAGCAATTAAAGGCGATAATGCGCCGGGATTGACAGTCGGGCAAAACATTGTCGCCATTGATCCTCGTTATTTCAGGCCGGCTGAGGTTGAGACATTGCTGGGCGACCCAACCAAAGCCAAAGAGAAACTGGGCTGGGTGCCGCAGATTACCTTGCAGGAAATGATCAATGAGATGGTCGCTTATGATCTTGAGGAAGCCAAGAAACACGCACTGTTAAAAGGCCAAGGTTATAACGTCGCAGTTAGCAGGGAATAGTTATATGTTGGATAAGCATAAAAAAATTTATGTAGCTGGACATCGAGGCATGGTGGGTTCGGCCATCGTTAACCAATTAAATGAGGCAGGTTATCAAAATGTAGTCGTGCGCACTCATGCCGAGCTGAATTTGACCGATCAAGCTGCTGTACGTGACTTTATGCAGCAGGAGAAACCGGATCACGTTATTCTGGCAGCCGCCAAGGTTGGCGGCATCCATGCCAACAATGTTTATCCCGCTGAATTTATTTACCAGAACTTGATGGTGGAAGCCAATGTCGTGCATCAGGCCTGGGCGGCTGGTTGTCAACAACTGTTGTTTCTGGGTAGCTCCTGTATTTACCCGAAGCTTGCAGCTCAGCCAATGCAAGAAAGTGCTTTGTTAACGGGTGTTTTAGAAACGACCAATGAACCTTACGCTCTTGCCAAAATTGCAGGAATCAAGCTCTGCGAATCTTATAACCGGCAATACGGTACCGATTACCGTTCGGTGATGCCTACAAATCTGTACGGTCAAAATGACAATTTTCATCTGGAAAACAGCCATGTTATCCCAGCTATGATAAGAAAATTTCATGATGCCAAAACAAGCTTGTCGCCTACCGTTACCCTATGGGGAACCGGCAAGGCAATGCGTGAATTTTTGCACGTTGACGATATGGCCGCCGCCTGTCTGCATATCATGGACTTGAGTATAGAACGCTACCAATCCTGTACGGAGCCAATGCTTTCACACCTTAATGTGGGCGCAGGCGAAGACGTGACTATTCGTGAGCTGGCGGAAACCATTCAGCAAGTAGTGAATTATCAGGGCGAAATCATCTGGGACACCGGTAAACCAGACGGCAGCCCCAGAAAACTCATGGATGTCGGCAAACTCAAGTCACTGGGCTGGAAGCCAAAAATCGCTCTGGCCGAAGGGTTAGCCAGCACTTATCGCTGGTTTTTTGCGCATCAAGGTGAATTTAAGGCGCAGTAAGTTTAAATCCGGCTCAAAACAATTAGCAGCCGAACATCTGGAAACTGCACAAATCTACCGGCAACACTATGTAAACTTTTTTGAAGACAGTGCGTTGTTAGGCGTTTATGATCTTTACTATTGGGTATCAATACTCTAGCAGCAACTGTTCGCTTTTTTAGCGATGACCTAGTCGGTATGCTCACCGCTGAGCCGCTTGGCGTCGATGTTGCGGTCGTGTTCATTAACGAATGTTTTATTAAATTTCAACAGAACTTAATGATTTTGAAGATAAATTCAATTGTATTTTCCTTGCCGCCGTTGCCAGAGCGTCTATATTTTCCGGCTCAATACGCTTGGTAATGCCCGGATATTCTTGGCATAATAATCCTAACTCGGTATTTGCCTCGGCAGTAATTACGCACTCACCGCCAACCGCAAGAATAGTGGTCAGCTTGGAAGACATAACAGCGTCAGCCGCTCCCTTTTTTTGCACCACCAAATGAATATCGGCTAAAGCCATAAGTGCAGGTAACTCTTCATAGGGCTGCAGCGGATAGAACCTTAAATTATCCAGGTGCATCTGCTCTGCCTGTTGCATAAGCTCTTCCTGCGCGGCACCGTTACCTATCATCAAAAACAGCAAGTCAGGTTCGTGTCTGAACTGATCGGCAGCCTG
>NZ_SCTW01000019.1 GCF_004322395.1 Methylobacter sp. | reverse complement strand
CCCAAGGCGTTTCGCTACTGTCATTGTATGCCAGATGTCAGTTCTGACAGATATAAGAGATCTTATTTCCTGAAAGTCATTTGCAAGCTGAATTGTTGCTGCCACAATGGCCCAACAAACAGAATAATCATAAAAATTATTAGAGGTAATTGCCGCTTGATCTACGTCGTCAAGCAAAATCCAGAATTTTTATTCAACACAGTAGAAATATCTTTTCTTAGGATATTCTTGTTTGTATTTAGTCTCTGGATTTTTTGTGCCGCAACAGCATACTCTTTCGCAACAGGAGTAATTTCTGCTAAAAATGATGCAAACCTTGATATGGCATCAGATTTAGATATGCCTTCCTCTAAAGAAAGTTTATTTAGATTTATTGTAGACTCATCAACTATAAGACCAGTCGAATACTGACCAATTTTAGCACCAATAGCTTTTAAAAGCTGATTATAGGCAGAACTCACCTTATCCGCATTAGTAGATTTTTTTACTATCGCTTCACAATCAAAATCACCCGGCTTAAGTAGGACAGAAATTGCATTATCTTCTAACGCAGATTCATTCAAGATGTTTATAAGCAGGGATTTTCCAACTCCTTTAGCACCCAGTAGAACACGGTACCTTGATCTAACAAAGGAAAGAATATTACTAAGATTAGTTGGCGGAACGAATATTTCGTTCCGTATATCGGCTTCAGCTTCAGCCTCACCACCAAAGAAATACTTATTTAGAACAGTTAAATTACTCACAAATAAATCCCATAAATTTATAATCAATTATTAGTTTAGTAACTGAATATATTGCGTTTTTTCAACTCAGCCGGGTAGGCTGGGCAACAGCTGTATTGTCGCCCAACATTTTAAGCTGATGTCGGGCATAATCAGATATTTATGCTACATGATCCTGAACCAATTATTTTAAGCATACATAAGCCGACGCCCCTTAGGTTCAGGAATCGGGTCACCGAACTCTTTTGCCGTATCCAGCCAAAGCCCAATAGCCTCATTTGCATTCGCCAGCGCTTCTTCTTGGGAGTTGCCATGCGCCATGCAACCGGGAAGTTCCGGGACTTCGGCGATAAAAGCGCTATCTTCCTTGCTCCAATATAAAATGGTCTCGTATTTGTCTGTCATATTTCATCCGCCAATAAAAAAGATTCACTTAATAAGGTTATATCACGCAAGCAACACATCCACACGCCTGAATTGGCCGAGGCGTAGCGCTTCAGCGGCTTGGCCTTCTAAATATTGACCTTCCACAGTCTGCATGCCGCCATCCCGCCCATGTAACAGATAGCGGCAGGGCTTTACGGCGGCGGTGCCGAAGGTATCTTGGCGCGAAGGATTGATGTAGACCAACAAGGTTGCCCCCAATAAAGCACAGGCTACGCTGTCGGCTGGCAAGGTTTCTTCAAAACCGAAGGGATTGGCGCATTGCTCGTTTGTGGAGAAAAACGTCTTTGACAGGACGGGGGCGGGTCTAAACAGCAATCCCCCTTCCTCGAACACAAAGGGAGTAGCCCCCAGGAAAAGATGCGTCCAAAGGTGCAGGAATTCTACCGTGGAGCCCGAAAGACGAGCTACGCAGCCTCTTCCATGTTGCCGTGGATCGATAGCGAAGCCGCTGCTGACCAGGAAGCTGGAGTTTTCGACCGGGTTGCGTCCGTATTCCATCGGGTCGCGAAAAGCCACCAGCAGCTGTTCAATTTGGCCGTAAAACTCCTCGATTAATCCGGCCCGAACCATTTCCAGCACGAACTTGTAATGCATGTGCAGGAAGATAGAGCCGTTCTCCAGCCAACCATAGTTGAAAACCCCGATCCGTCCCAGGTCCAGCGCATTTTCGCCCAGCGGTTCATTGACGCGGTACATGCCCAACTTTTGGTCGAACAGTTCGGAGTTGCGCGCCGCGTCGTATAAGCGCCGGACTTCCTCCGGTTCGGCGATGCGCAGGGCATGGACGAAGCCTTCCAGAAACAACGGTATCGGTTTTTGCTTGAAGCGGGTCACAGCCGCCTTGCCGTCCGCGATTTCCTGATACTGCTCGGCCTCGTAGGAGAAATAGGTGACGATGCCTTCCGGCGTCCGGGCTTTGTCGATTGCGGCATCCAGATAGCCCGAAACCGCCGCCAAGAAGTATTGCACTGTTGCAACAGAGAGAACATGTTCGGCACCGTCAAAGCCCATGAATACTTTTTCGCGATAGGCTTCCTTTTGGGTTCCGCTTTCCCGCCAGAATAGCTCAGGCGTCAGGCTGGGACGATTTAACAGCGCTTCCAATCCCGCAATAAAGTCAACCAGTTCCGTTGGCAGGAAAAACTCTTCCTCAACATCAAGCAGGACTTCCGAGGCAAAGTCCACCAAGCGCTTGAGCTCAATGGTTTCATTGACCGAAGAGCCGAAAATACCGGGCAGGCCGTTCAACGCGTCACACCAGCCGGGGCGGTCGGCTTCCATTTCTATGCCTACGCCCAACGGGTCCAGGGTGGCCAGTTTGTTGGCGACCAGCGTCAGGATTTTTCCGAGCAGCGTGGTGTAAACGATCTCGCCGTGGCCGCCTTGCGAGCGTACTTGATGGCGGCGATGGCTACGGGAGTCGATCAGGGTCATCTTCTCAGGACTGCCCTGCACCGCGCCGTATTGGCGTACACCTTTGGGCGTCACTACGTATTTTTGAGAGCGCGGGACGACAAAATGAGTGGAATCGAAGAAGGTGTAGGTCTTTTCCTTGAACAAGCCGGGCAATCGATCCGGGAAAATGGCCTTATAGCTGACCAGCAAGTCCAGCAGATACGTCCAGTGATCCGACCAATAGCCCCGGTCGAATTCGGCATCCTCCACTTCCTGCGCTTGGACCAAAATTTCCTTGATGATCGGCTCCGGGTTGTCCGCGCCTTGAAGTACCTGCCATAATTCCGCATATTTAAACTCCCGGGACAGCAGTTGTTCGAGGCCTGCAAACTGAGCAAAATGATGCTCAAGGTTTTGGGGAGCGTCCACGACAAAACGCGAGTTCCGCAAAGAACAGGGATTGTAGCCATCCGGTTGAATCAGGTTGAAGAAATAGCGGATGTTTTTGGCATCCAGCGCAGGATCGAAGAACAAGTCCATCCGGCGGTTTTGCAGCACGTCTCGGAAATCGCCGTTGCCCTCGGAATACGACGTGTCCTGCAATAGAAAGTCGTTGTAATCCCGTTCCAGGTCGCCGTGCTTGCGGCCGAACAAATACAATTGCGCACCACCCGGCACCCCTCTGGGAAAGCCTCCGCGCAAACCGTTATCGAGATAACACTGCCGGGCATGGGCATCGAACAGCGGCTTGGCTGTCGCGGTAAAGATATGTTGCATAATGCCCTCAACCAATTGGCGATTTATCTCCCGTTTGGCCTCGAAGTAATCTTCTTGGTCAGCCTCGGCGATGAATTGCTCAAACACCGATTGCGATTCGGCATGACCGTAAAAGCCGTAAAAGACTTGGCTTTGTCCCGGCTGGAGTTCGAGTGTCATGGCCTGGAAAGCCGAGGGCGTTTGATTGCCCGCCACCTGATTATCGAAATCCAGACCATCGCTGGAAAAAAATCGTTCCGGTCTGGAAAAATCTCCAGCCAAGCCGAAAATCCTCTCCGCATCGACCAGCACGTGGGTGCGTCCGCCGTTCAAAAAACCGGCGAAGAAATTGCAGGCTATCACCGGCTCCACTTGCGGCGAATCGGTAGGCCATACTTTCAACCGGTAAAAAGGCAAGTTTTCCTCCACACCCTCGACCCGCATGAAGGCTTCCGAGGTTCGGCTCATGAACTTGAGTATCCATTGGTTCATGCCAAACGGAAGCACTTGCGGCAAACCGTCGACAATCTCTATCTTTTTAGTTTGCCCGGAGGTATTGACGATCTCGACCCGCCGCAGCAAACCGGCCACGGGCGCTTCGGGCAAGGTGAACATATCGGCCCGGATACTGAATCCCAACTGCGGATTGATCTCTTCCACACCGACCTCATGAGGAGTGACGTAAAGGCGTTGTTTGACCTCTGCTCCCGCCCCGCGTTGGAAAGGCTCATGATTTAGGAGTTGATTTCCGTCGGCAATCTTCAGGAAAGTCCGAAAGCCCCGGGACGGTGTCAGTTGATACGCCTTGTCGGCAGGGAAAAATTCCAAAAAGGCCCCGTCTTTATTGCGCACGCCAAAGCTGGCGATGGCTTGGCCCCGGTTAACATAAAAAGCCCAGGCCGGACGACCCATGGTGCCTGCAATGCCGGGCAAAAAACTGGCGAAAGGGGCAAGGTCGTTGTATTGATCGATGACGAAGCGATTATCGGCATCTAAGGCATAGTAGGTCTGGTTCACAGGGTTGCACCATTTGAGTTGGATATTGAGCCGGCGGTTTTGAGTGTAAAGCAATGTTTAAATTTAAGTTCAAATTTCAGATGCTTTATTTGGTTGGGTTAAATTTGATCATGCGATATTGGGATTGGTATATACCGAATCCATTTAAGCCTGTATATAAAAAACTTCCATCAGCCATATGACAATATGCTTGAGGTGGTGCAAATACTAGTTTGCAGATCTTGCCGCTTATCAATTTGTTTAAATAGCACGTCCATGGATTCGCTACGCGCTCTGCCGGAAGGACGTATTGGGCATTCTCATTAAAACTGATAGGTGTTAAAGGCTTGCCGATGTCAACTTCCTAATTAAAGCCAGCCTTTCACATTTAAGATTTCTTGATCGTTTGAGGCAGAATGGCCAAGCTGGCGATCAATACAGTACCTGAGGCGTGTAAATTAGGTCTCCTGTCTAAGGAAAATTGGCAGAATCAATTTTTTAAGGGCCGTTCGGCGGGGAGCGCGCCGAGTTGCGCCATTAAACCAAGCATAATGCTTAGCCCCATGACGGTATCGAAAAGGTCATATATTTTTCAATTCATCAGCCTGTAACAAACTTAACTTATTCTATGATCGTGATCACAAATTTGTAGTTCGGTAAACAGGCATGTTTTCATTCCAGATTTGTTCACTTTCATATTTGTATATTTGCTTAGGTCTCAGCGTTTAGCCACCTCAAATGAGGTGGTTTTTTTTGCTCTGCTTTTCATAAAGCTGACTAAATGTTCAATATGACATTTTAGCGTGATGGGTGACGCGTTGGTCACTGAATACAGTTGCAAAGGCTTACAGCTTTGGCGTCCAATCTACCAATTAAGCAAACTTTTTCGCAATGTAAAAAACAATGAGACAGCTACATTTCTTGATAAATGTAGACGCTCTTTACTGATAAATATTGGAAGTTTTTTACAGTCGGGAATGATTAATGCGTGGGCAGAACTGCTGTTCATTTCCCCAAAACTTCCGGTTGCAGTCATTTAACCGATGCTGATAACACAGAACACAGCGATTTAGCCGACGCTGATAACGGCAGTAAGCGCACATTACTAAGTGGTCAAGGCGATCAAACTGAGTTTTGTTTTTTAAGGATTTCGTATATTGTTCGACCTGCAATACTGCATAAAGGTGCCGCGCTTGATCTATTAGGGTGTCATTATCCATAGGCTATGATTTATTTTTCTACTGCTCCAGGCAGTATCTATTATCATTTCAAAGCGATTGTCTCAGCTCGATTAACGAGCTCAATTGTCACTTTGTCTTCCTGAGCTAACCAGCCGATGCTACGTTGAATCGTTTTTTCATCTACCCCGGTTTCTCGAATCAATTTTGCAACGGTAGTGGGGCCATGTTTATCCAGATATCTCCAGATAGTGCCTGCGTTAGTACCAATGATTTCTGACATAATATTTCCTTATTCGATAGTTATTGAACAAAGCTGTTCACCAGCTTGGGCGATGGGATGAATGTTATTAATTATTCGGCAATCCGTACGGCAAGAATCCTATGGACTTTTTTTGCCACCGTACAGCAGTATTAGTTCGTTCTCTCGGTCGCAAGCTTAACATGGCACATATTACATTTGTGTGAATTAAAGATTGTGACTTAACTTGAGAAAGTTTCGAATGATCGTACTTGACCGACTACTGTCAATCGCATAACTGGTCTGTCGTGTTTTTAGAAAACCCTAGGAAATAATCCGGACAAAAACCTCCGGACATAAAAAAACCGACTCATTGGCCGGCTTTTTTAAAACTATTCATGGTGCCCAGGGGCGGAATCGAACCGTCGACACGAGGATTTTCAGTCCTCTGCTCTACCGACTGAGCTACCTGGGCATTTTGAGGTGTTGCTGATTTTTTGCAGTGGTGCCCAGGGGCGGAATCGAACCGTCGACACGAGGATTTTCAGTCCTCTGCTCTACCGACTGAGCTACCTGGGCGGAACTACAAAAGAGCGCCATTAGACTCGATTATCTGTCGGCAGTCAATAAATAATGTTTTTTATTGGGGTGGATTTTGACTGATTGTCGTGTTTTCGTTTCTAAACAAGTTAATAATAAAACCAAAAACTTTTTTAATGCCCACCCATATCCTCGGCAGTAGCCAAATCATCAGCAGTATAAAGCCCGTCAGCGCTATTAAAAACAGTATCGGATGATTGATGCACGCCCAGACGCCGGTTATCACGACGACATCCTCGCTGACCGATGCAAGCCAGTTGCTAAACGGTTCCGGCGAAGTATTAATCAACACTCGGCTTCCGGCTTTGGTCGCATGCGAACCAGCCGCCAGCCCACCGCCCAGGATGGCTGCGGCTAATTCAACGGCGGGATTCAGGTCGCCGATTGCTCCGGCTGCGAGCATGGCTCCTGCGGGGATACGGATAAAAGTGTGTATCGCATCCCAGCCGGTATCTACGCCCGGCATTTTATCGGCAAAAAACTCGATAAAATACATCAGGCCCGCAGCACCCATGACCATCGGGTTGGCGACTATTTGTAAATCCGGCGGTAAGTCTATATTGCCGGTATTGGCAAGGTAACCCAAGGTGAACAGCGTCGCGTACAGGTTGATGCCGCTGGCCCACGCCAGCCCCATTGTTAATGCCAAGGTTGTTGATATTTGATTCAGTGCGTCCATTGGAGTGCCCTTTTATGACAATTTCGCTCAGCGTAGCATATTTTTCTGAACCTCCGCTAAACCGTTCCAACTGGCTAATTATGACTCTGCGCTCATTTTTTCGCACATTATGAATTCAGACCATGTAAAATTGATTTTATATTTAGTAATTTTAGGATGTTAACGTGAGTTTTAGAGGAACAACGATACTTTCTGTTCGCCGGGGCAACAAAGTTGTGATCGGCGGCGACGGTCAGGTTACCTTGGGTAACACGGTGATGAAAGGCAATGCCCGCAAGGTACGCCGTTTATATCACGATAAAGTCATTGCCGGTTTTGCCGGCGCCACTGCGGACGCATTTACTTTATTTGAGCATTTTGAAGGCAAGCTGGAAAAACATCGCGGCAATTTAACTCGTGCCGCAGTAGAAATGGCTAAAGACTGGCGAACCGACCGCGCTTTGCGTAAGCTTGAAGCGTTGTTGACCATTGCCGATGCAAAAACGTCACTGATTATTTCAGGCACCGGCGATGTTATCGAGCCCGAATTCGACTTAATGGCGATAGGCTCCGGCGGCGCTTTTGCCCAGGCTGCCGCACGTGCATTACTGGAAAATACCGATCTTAGCGCCCGCGAAATTGTCGAACGGTCTTTAAATATAGCTGCCGATATCTGTATTTATACTAACCACAATTTGCGTATTGAAGAACTCGACGCCGAACCTAGCGAGTAAACAAATGACTCAAATGACCCCTAAAGAAATCGTAAGCGAACTGGACAAGCATATTGTCGGTCAAGCCAATGCCAAGCGTTCTGTCGCCATTGCGCTACGCAACCGTTGGCGCCGTCAGCAGGTTGATCCTGCTTTGCGCGAAGAAATTACGCCAAAAAATATTTTAATGATCGGCCCTACCGGAGTCGGTAAGACTGAAATTGCCCGCCGTCTTGCGCGCCTGGCAAATGCGCCTTTTATTAAAATTGAAGCCACCAAATTTACCGAAGTCGGCTATGTCGGCCGCGACGTCGATTCCATTGTTCGCGATTTAGTCGATACTGCGGTCAAAATGACCCGCACGATAGAGATGGAAAAGGTTGAAAACAAGGCTTTCAACGCCGCCGAAGACAGAATTCTGGATATTCTGCTACCCCGAGCGAATGGCGGCATGCTATCCGAGACGGAAGAATCGACCCGCCAAAAAATGCGCAAGAAATTACGCGAGGGCGATCTGAATGACAAGGAAATTGAAATTGACGTGCATCTGGCGCCGATGGGCGTTGAAATCATGGCGCCTCCCGGCATGGAAGAAATGACCAGCCAATTGCAAGGCATGTTTCAAAATCTGGGTTCGGGCAAAACCCGCTCCCGCAAAATGAAAATCGACAAAGCGTTCAAAGTATTACAGGATGAAGAAGCGTCTAAACTGGTTAATGAAGATGACATACGGTTACGTGCGGTAGAATCCGTGGAGCAAAACGGCATCGTGTTTTTGGATGAAATCGACAAAATTTGCAAACGTTCCGAGCTGGGCGGAGGCGGCGGTGAAGTCTCTCGTGAGGGCGTACAGCGGGATTTGTTGCCTTTGGTTGAAGGCACCACTGTCAGCACCAAGTACGGGTCGATCAAAACCGACCATATTTTGTTTATCGCCTCGGGCGCGTTCCACTTGACCAAACCGTCGGATTTAATCCCCGAACTGCAAGGCCGGTTTCCTATCCGCGTTGAACTGGATGCTCTGTCAGCCGATGATTTTGTGCGCATTCTGACCGAGCCTAATGCCTCGTTAACCGAGCAATATACTGCGCTATTGGGTACCGAAGGCGTACCACTGTCGTTTTCTAAAGACGGCATTAAGCGTATTGCCGAACTCGGCTGGCAGGTGAATGAAACCACTGAAAACATTGGCGCCAGAAGGTTACATACCATTCTGGAGCGCTTACTGGAAGATATTTCCTATAACGCCCCGGATCTTATGGGAAAAAACATCCTTATCGATGCTGCTTATGTTGATGATCATTTAGCCGAGTTTGTTGAAGACGAGGATTTGAGTCGTTATATTCTGTAGACACAAGGCTAAAGGCTAAAGGCAAAAAAACTTGCCCTTCGCCTTGCGCCCTTAGCCTTTCGCCTTATATTGCTTATGCGCCTAACCGCAAAACCAACCAATACTCATCCGACTGAAATCAAACTGCATCAGGTTTCCAATATTATTGAAATCAGTTTCGATGACGGCAGCGTGTTTAAATTGCCGAGCGAATATCTGCGCGTCTATACGCCTTCGGCTGAAGCGGTAGGCCACGCGCCAGGACAGGAAGTTCTACAGGTCGGCAAGGAAGATGTCACCATTAAAGAGATCAAACCGATAGGCAATTATGCGATAGCTCCGGTATTTAGCGACGGCCATGACAGCGGCATTTATACTTGGGATTTGTTGTATAAATTGGGCGCCGAATATCAAACTTTATGGGCTGATTATCTTCATAATTTGGAAACTGCCGGATATAAACGCAAAGAACCGCTACAAAACTAACTTCATTATTGCCACGGGCTCCATGGCAACGAAATATGATCAAACAAGCAGGTACACAATGAGCGACACTACCCATTTCGGATTTAAACAAGTAGCTACAGAAGAGAAAGTCAATCTGGTGCGCGGCGTATTCGATTCCGTTGCCGGACAATACGACATCATGAACGACCTGATGTCGTTGGGCATTCACCGCATCTGGAAACGCGTTGCCGTGCAGCTTAGTAATGTGCGCAAAGGCGACCAAGTGCTTGATCTGGCCGGCGGTACCGGCGATTTGACTACATTATTTGAAAAACGTGTCGGCGCGGAAGGCCAAATTGTTCTGGCCGATATTAATTCGGAAATGCTGCGCACCGGACGCGACCGGCTGATCGACAGGGGCTTGGTCGGCAATATCCGCTACGCGCAAGTCAACGCCGAATGCCTGCCTTTTGAAGACAATACTTTCGATTGCGTCTGCATCGCTTTCGGCCTGCGTAACGTCACCGACAAGGATGCCGCACTACGTTCCATGTACCGGGTCCTGAAACCCGGAGGTCGCGTTATCGTGCTGGAGTTTTCGCATCCGGTCGATAAAATCACCGAGAAGGTCTACGATTTTTATTCATTCAAGCTGCTGCCCAAGATAGGCAAAGTCGTTGCGAAAGATGAAGACAGCTATCGTTATCTTGCCGAATCGATCCGCATGCATCCCAAACAGGATGAACTGAAAAAAATGATGGAAAACGCCGGCCTCGAGCGTTGCGAATACTTCAATATGACGCAAGGAATTGTTGCCGTTCATAGAGGTTATAAAATCTAGCATGACCATCAAACCCTTGCTGATTGGCGCGCTGGAAGTCGCGCTGAATCAATATCTTGCATTGGATCAGGATAGCGGTTATTTTTTAACGCCGTTGGCCGGTAAAGTCATTGCTGTTACCGTTCAGCCGTTTGATGAGACTATTTATCTGTGCCCTACGGCTGATTCCATTCAGTGTCTGGATCAGTTTCTTGGCGAGCCCGACACCCGCCTGACAGGATCGATTTGGGCGCTCGGATTAATGGGACTCAGCTCAACGCCGATGCGCTCTGTTTTCTCAGGCGAGGTCAAAATAGAAGGCGACATGCAAACCGGCCGTAAATTTCAGGAGCTGTTCGCCAAACTGGACATCGATCTGGAAGAAAAGCTGTCGCAGTTTACCGGCGATATTATTGCGCATAAAGTAGCCAACTTTTTCCGTGCCGGTCAAAACTGGAGCAAAGAATCGTTGGAGACTTTCAGACTGAATGCTAAAGAATTTTTGCAGGAAGAAACCCGCGATTTACCGGCTGGGCCTGAAGTGGATATTTATTACGCGCAGGTTGATGAATTGCGTACCGATTTTGATCGCTTGCAAAGCAGGGTTGATCGGCTGAAAAGTTCATTGCAAAATAAATCTTAATTATTCACCACGAAGGCACGAACGACTGCATGGATGCAAGAGGTAGAGCACCAACAGTAGGCGCTTTAGGCGACGCAGGAGCAGTTGCCGAGGACACGAAGTTTTATCTTATTTTCTTCGTGAACTTCGTGTCTTCGTGGTGAGTTTTGGGCTTAAAAACACAGCCCGCCCTACAAACAAAGGTAACTCGTGATCCGCCCTAAATTATTATTGCGCCTGATCCATATTAACTGGGTTCTTGTTTTTCACGGCTTGGACGAAATCGTTTTAAAAACTCATTTATTTCGGCCTGTCCGGTATTTGGCGGTTTTCTCCCCTAGCTACTGGCTTAGAAACTCGTCGGACCCTCGAGGTGCCAGAATCCGGCGCGCACTGGAAGATTTGGGGCCTATATATGTTAAATTCGGCCAAGCCTTGTCGACACGAAAAGACCTGCTGCCCGAGGACATCGCCGACGAGCTGGTCAAGCTACAGGATCGCGTCCCCCCCTTTGGCAATGAGATTGCCCGCGGTATTATTGAAAAAGAACTCGGCATGCCGATTAGCGAGGCGTTTGCCGAATTCGATGCCGAACCGCTGGCCTCGGCGTCAGTAGCACAGGTGCATACCGCCGTCTTGCACAGCGGCGAAAACGTCATTGTTAAAGTATTGCGCCCTGACATAGAAAAGCGCATCCGTTCGGATATTGGGCTGCTTTACGAATTGGCTCGTTTTGCCGAGCGTTTCTGGGCCGATGCAAGAAGATTACGCCCTGTCGATGTCGTTGCCGAATTTGAAAGAACAACGCTGGGTGAACTCGATCTGGGCAGGGAAGCGGCTAATGCTTCCAAACTGCGCCGTAATTTCGAAGGCTCCGACATTATCTACATACCGGAAATTCACTGGCCTCTAACGCGCCAAAAAGTGTTGGTCATGGAGCGGATTCACGGTATTCCGGTAGGTAATATCGATGATCTTAAAGCGGGCGGCGCCGATTTTAAATTGCTTGCCGAACGCGGGGTGGAAATCTTTTTCACCCAAGTATTCAGGGATAACTTTTTCCATGCCGACATGCATCCCGGCAATATTTTCGTCGATCTGCCGGCCAAATATATTGCCGTTGATTTCGGCATCGTCGGTACCTTGTCATTGTCCGACCAGCACTACTTGGCTGAAAATTTTCTGGCTTTTTTTAATCGCGATTACCGCAAAGTTGCCGAAATGCATGTCGAATCGGGCTGGGTTTCCGAATCGACCAGAATAGAAGAGTTTGAATCCGCGATACGTAGCGTTTGCGAACCGATCTTTGAAAAACCGCTTAAAGACATTTCATTCGGTCAATTGCTGCTGCGCTTATTCCAAACTGCGCGGCGTTTTGATATGCACGTTCAACCGCAACTGGTGCTGCTGCAAAAAACTTTGCTCAACATCGAAGGCTTGGGCCGGCAACTGTATCCTGATCTGGACTTGTGGCAAACCGCCAAACCTTTTCTTGAAAAATGGTTTCATCAGCGCGTCGGCCCTAAAGCCAAAATCGACAGACTGATCAAACAATTCCCTGACTTTGCCGAGCACTTCCCCGAAGTTCCTTCGTTGATTTATAGAGCGTTGGATAATGCGGCTCACGCAAAGCGACAGGCCGAAATACAAAACAAGGAGTTAATTCTGCTGCGTAAACAAATGGCTAAAAATCACCGCAGAATGGTTTTGGCTATGCTGGTTAGTGCAGTGGTCATTAGTGCGGCGGTGTTGTTTCAATAAAGATAGCTACTCAACCGTCAAATACAATGGAACGCTGATGACGCAGATGATTATGATGAACATGGATAATCCTAAAACAGCGATCAACTGATTTTTCTGAAATAATTCAGAAAAATCTTATTTAATCATAATGATCAGCGTCATCAGCGTTCTATTTTTCTAATTGCTGAGTAGTTTCCAATAAAGTTGTTTGCACTATCCTCTGCGTTTTTTCCTACAACAATAGAAGGTGTAAAAATGGTAACACTAGAAACGCCGATCTGTGATTTTGGCAAAAAAGCCATCGATTTTGAATTGCCCGGCACTGACGGGCGCACATGGTCTTTGCAGCAGTGCATGGGCAAAAAAGGCCTGTTGGTGATGTTTATCTGTAATCACTGCCCCTATGTTAAAGCAGTGCAAGACCGCATTGTCAGGGATGCGCGCGAGCTTAAAGCGCTAGGAGTTGAAACGGTCGCAATCATGTCCAATGATACGGTTGAATACCCCGCCGACTCCTTCGATAATATGAAAAAGCTGTCAGAGCAACTGAATTTTAGCTTCCCTTATTTGCTTGATGAAACACAACAGGTCGCCAAGGCTTATGGAGCTGTCTGCACACCGGACTTTTTTGGCTATAATGCAGGCTATGAACTGCAATACCGGGGACGACTGGATGCCAGTCGCAAGGAAACCGCGCCGCCCGATACCAAGCGGGAATTATTTGAAGCGATGAAGTTGATTGCCGAAACCGGCCACGGCCCCAAGGAGCAAATCAACAGTATCGGTTGCTCGATTAAATGGAAACAAGATTAACCAAACCGGCGTTGTCCACGAAAAACAAGAAAAACAGCAACTGCCCTCTAACCAATGTTCGTACGAACATACTGATTGTCCAAAGCTAGCTTTGGACACTTCAAAGCAGGCTTTGCCCATATGGATATGTGACTAATTATAAAAAATATAAAATTTTCGTGTCTTTCGTGTTTTTCGTGGACAAAAACTGCTTTTTTAGAATTAACAAATCAACCCACAACAATGAGAACGTAATATGTCAATTAAAAGAATGGTAGATCTGGACTTGTCGGGCAAACGGGTATTAATCCGTCAGGATCTGAATGTACCTGTAAAAAACGGCAAAGTAACTAGCGACATCCGTATCCAAGCCAGTGTGCCCACTATTGAAAAAGCATTAGCATCAGGTGCTGCGGTCATGTTGATGTCGCATCTGGGGCGCCCAGTTGAAGGCCAGTACGATGAAGAGTCTTCATTGAAGCCGGTCGCTGAACGTTTGTCCAGCTTGCTCGGCAAGCCGGTCAGACTGGAAAAGGACTGGATCGACGGCATTACTATTCAGCCTGGCGAAGTCGTGCTGTGCGAGAACGTGCGTTTTAACGCCGGCGAAGGCAAAAACGACGACACGCTGGGCAAAAAAATGGCGGCTCTTTGCGACGTATTTGTAATGGATGCTTTCGGCACCGCACACAGAGCGCAATCCTCAACCCACAGCGTGGCTAAATTTGCACCGATTGTTTGTGCAGGCCCGTTGTTGGCCAGCGAACTGGATGCCCTGGGCAAAGCGCTGGAAACACCGGCCAAGCCACTGGTTGCAATTGTCGGCGGTTCTAAAGTATCGACCAAATTGACTGTATTAAAATCCCTGTCGGAAAAAGTCGACCAATTAATCGTCGGCGGCGGTATTGCCAACACTTTTATTGCAGCCGCAGGTTTTCCGGTCGGCAAATCGCTGTATGAAGCCGATCTGCTTGATGAAGCGAAACGATTGATGGCCGCAGCCAAAAGCAACGGTTCCGATATTCCCGTTCCGGTCGACGTGGTTTGCGCGAAGGAGTTTTCAGAAACCGCCGTCGCCACCGTTAAAAAAGTGGCTGATGTCGAAGCGGATGACATGATTATGGACATAGGCCCCGAAACCGCAAAACAGTATGCCGAAATTTTAAAAACCGCCGGAACCATCGTCTGGAACGGCCCAGTCGGCGTGTTTGAATTCGACCAGTTCGGCGACGGCACCAAAGCGCTGGCGACAGCGATTGCCGAAAGCAAGGCTTTCTCGATTGCAGGCGGCGGGGATACTTTGGCTGCTATCGATAAATACGGCATTAACGATGACGTGTCATACACCTCGACTGGCGGCGGCGCTTTCCTTGAATTTCTTGAAGGTAAAGAACTTCCCGCTGTTTCTGTGTTAAAATCAAAATAATAGGCACAAGGCAAAGGGCAAAAAGGCGAGAAAACCTTTTGCCTTGAGCCTTTCGCCTTTAACCCACTACATCAGGATTTAAAAAATGGCCAGAGTCACTATCGAAGATTGCTTGCAACACGTTGAAAACCGTTTCAAGCTGGTTTTATTAGCCGGTGCCAGAGCGCGCCAACTGAGCCACGGTGCGACTGAATTTGTTCCTCGCGGCAAAGACAAGGATACCGTTGTCGCATTGCGCGAAATCGCGGCCGGTCATGTTTCGCCTGAAAACATCAATCTGCTGCATCGAGTAGGCGAAGCCCATGAGCATCACCATAACTCGATGTTTTAATTTATAGAGCCTATGCTGGAAATAGCCGACCCGATCGAGCTGGAACGCCCCCAAGACAAACTGATACGGCGTTTATGCACGACCTTGTCCGGCTATCTGGATCAAGCCCAAATCGACCAATGCGTCCGTGCCTATGAAGTAGGTGCGGCCGCGCATGCCGGTCAATTCCGAAAAAGTGGTGAAGCCTATATTTGCCACCCTGTCTCTGTCGCTATCAGCCTCGCTGAAATGCACATGGACGTCAATGCCATCATGGCTGCCATACTGCATGATGTTATTGAAGATACCCCGGTCAGTAAAAAAGAACTGGCTAACCAGTTTAGTCCCGAAGTCGCGGAACTGGTCGACGGGGTCACCAAATTAAGCAAAATCGACAGTAAATCCCATGCAGAAGCTCAGGCGGAAAATGTTCGCAAAATGTTCCTGGCGATGGCTAAAGATTTACGCGTTATTATCGTGAAACTCGCAGACCGTTTGCACAACATGCAGACACTCGGTGTCATGCCCTCGGAAAAAAAGCGCCGCATTGCCCGTGAAACCCTGGATATTTATGCGCCTATCGCCAATCGCTTGGGCATGAATAATATCCGGCAGAAACTCGAAGCGTTGAGTTTTGAAGCAATGTATCCGATGCGGCATGCGGTGCTGAATAATGCGGTAAAAAAAGCGCGGGGCAATCGCCGCAAAATTGTCGACATCATAGAAAACAGTATAAAAAACCGTTTGGAACAAGCCGGTCTGAACTGCGACGTTGCCGGGCGAGAGAAAAATCTTTACAGCATTTACAAAAAAATGCTCAACAAAAAGATTTCCTTGGCTGACGTTTTTGATGTCTATGCGTTCAGGATTTTTTGCGATGATGTTGACACCTGTTACCGCGTGTTGGGTGTTATGCATAATCTGTACAAACCGATTCCCGGACGCTTCAAAGATTATATCGCCTTGCCCAAAGCCAACGGCTATCAATCCCTGCATTCCATATTGATGGGGCCTTACGGCGTGCCCATAGAGATTCAGATCAGGACTCATGAAATGCACCGCATGTCGGAATCGGGCATTGCAGCGCACTGGCTGTATAAATCCGATGACGATAAAACCGAATCATTCCAGGATCGCGCCAACGAATGGCTGAGGGATTTGCTGGAAATCCAAAAATCCGCAGGCGATTCGCTGGAGTTTATAGACAACCTTAAAGTGGATCTGTTCTCGCAGGAAGTGTTCGTATTCACTCCGCAGGGCGCCATTATCAAACTGCCGCGCGGCGCAACGATTATCGATTTTGCCTATGCGGTACATACCGACTTGGGTAATGCCTGCGTTTCGGCCAGAATCGACAAACAGCTGGTGCCGTTGCAAACCAAGCTTGAAAACGGCGTGACTGTCGAAGTTATTACCGCATCGTGGGCCAGACCCAACCCGCTTTGGCTCAACTATGTGATTACCGCCAAAGCCCGCTCCGGTATACGCAATTATCTAAAACACTTTAAACAGCAGGAAGCCATTAGCCTGGGTCGGCGTTTATTGGAAAAAGAACTGCAAGCCATGCATTTGCACCTGGAAAATATCGATAAGACCAAAATGCAAGCCTTGCTTCAGGTCATGTCTAAGCAATCGCTGGATGAATTGCTTGAAGACATCGGACTGGGCAACAAGATGCCGTTCTTGGTTGCTAAACGCATCGCTCAGGATGATATTAATGCCAGCGTCAAACTGAACGACAGCGATCAAGGTCAACAAAAACCGTTGATCATAAAAGGCACGGAAGGCATGGTCATTACCTTGGCAAAATGTTGCAGGCCGATTCCGGGCGATTCGATTATCGGCTATTTCAACCCCGGCAAAGGCATCGTCGTGCATCATCACGAATGCCGAAACAGCAGTGTCGTCAGAAAAAAACAAACAAATTGGCTGGATGTTGAATGGAGCCAGGATGCCAGCGGCGATTTTCCGGTTGAAATTCGCATAGAAGTGCTTAATCAACGCGGTTCGCTGGCAACCATCGCTTCGACTATCTCCGAAGCGAACTCCAATATTGAAAACGTCACCGTCGTCGATCAGGATGACCGTATTAGCGTCGATTTGATCACCTTAACCGTCAAGGACCGGGTGCATCTGGCTAAGATTATGCGGCGTTTGAAAGAGCTATCGATAGTTTTAAAACTTACTCGCGTTAAAGCATAAAGGATCGAAAATGAGTAAACAAATCATCCAGTCCGATAAAGCGCCGCAAGCGATCGGCACCTATTCGCAAGCGGTCAGGGTTGATCGTACGGTTTATCTTTCCGGGCAAATACCGTTGATGCCTGAAACGATGACGATTGTCGAAGGCGATATAGGCGCACAGATCACTCAGGTGTTCGACAATTTGCAAGCGGTTGCGGAAGCTGCGGGCGGCGATTTTTCCGACATCGTTAAGTTGAATGTTTTTTTGACTGACTTGTCGCACTTCCCGTTAGTCAATGAAATCATGGGGCGTTATTTCCAGGAGCCTTACCCCGCACGGGCCGCTATCGGCGTTGCTGCCTTGCCTAAAGCTGCCGATGTGGAAATGGATGCGATTATGGTTTTAAAACCACAGGAATATCCGGCTTGTTGATGGACACGGATACCACTGATAAGACGGATTTAAACGGATGAAAAAAGGCGAAAGGCAAAGGGCAAAAGGCTAACAAGCCATCTTTTGCCCTTTGCCTTTCGCCTTGTGCCTATAATAAATATCTCTATGAAGAAGTTCAGTTTTATTAATATAGCCGCATGAAAATCCCGAATGCCCTTCATCAACCGGTCGGTGTATTGACAGGTATCGGTGCCCAAACCGCAAACCGTCTGCAAAAACTCGGCCTTTGCACGCTTCAGGACTTGGTTTTCCACTTGCCGCTACGCTATGAAGACCGTACCCGCGTTTACCCGATAAGGTCTCTAAAGCCGGGTATGACTGTGCTGATCAGCGGCAAGGTTGAATTTATCGACGTCTTGCCCAGAGGCCGGAAAGGTTTGGTCTGCCGGATTAGCGACGGCACCGGCTTTATCAATCTGAAGTTCTTCCACTTTACCGCCAGCCAGCACAATGCGCTGAAACCCGGCACATTAATCAGTTGTTTTGCCGAAGTTCGCTACGGCTTCTCCGGGCTTGAAATGGTTCATCCCGAATACAAGGTCATCACTAGTCCTGAGCATTGCATAACAGAAACGCGTTTGACTCCGGTTTATCCGCTGACCGAAGGCCTCAGCCAGAACGTGATACGCAAGGCGGTTAAGCAGGCTTTAGACCTGTGCAACCAACAACCTGAATTGCTAACTGACTGGATACCCGAATCGATCCTAAAGCAATATCGTTATCCGGCGCTCGCGGACGCGATCCAGACCCTTCATGCGCCGGACGAGTCGGTGTCGATTGAAGCTTTGCAAAACGGCAGCGTACCCGCGTTAAAACGGCTGGCTTTTGAAGAACTGCTGACTCATTACTTAACGCTCAGGGCAACGCGGAATAAAACCAAAGCTTGGCAAGCCCCGGCATTCTCTGTAGATGCGACCGTAAAAGCCGCCACAGAACATTTTATTAATTCCCTGCCGTTTAAATTGACCGGCGCGCAGCAACGGGTCATTGCGGAAATTGAAGCAGACTGCCGATTGCAGCATCCGATGATGCGCCTGGTGCAAGGCGATGTCGGCTCCGGCAAAACCATCGTCTCTGCCTACGCCGCATTATTGGCGTTAACGGCAGGTTACCAGGTTGCCGTGATGGCGCCGACCGAATTGCTGGCCGAACAACACTTTCGTAACTTCACGGCCTGGTTTGAAGGCTTCCAAACCCAAGTGGTTTATTTAACCGGGCAGCTCAAAGGCAACGCCCGAAAAGCCGTTTTACAGGGGCTGGAGGAGGGCGCAGCCAACATCATTATCGGTACTCACGCCTTATTCCAGGACAGCGTGAACTTTCATCGTTTAGGCTTGATTATTATCGATGAGCAACACCGCTTCGGCGTACATCAACGACTGGCGCTCAGGGAAAAAGGCCAACAGGCGGGCATCAGGCCGCATCAATTAGTGATGACCGCCACGCCGATTCCCCGTACTCTAGCTATGCTGCAATATTCAGATCTGGACATATCCATTATCGATGAGCTGCCGCCGGGCAGAAAACCGATTGTTACCAGCGTGATTCCGGCCGAACGCCGCGCCGATGTGATCGACCGGATTAACAGCTGGGTCGGCAAAAAAAGGCAGGTCTATTGGGTCTGTACGCTGATTGAAGAGTCCGAGGTTTTACAATGCGAGGCGGCAGAAAAAACCGCGGAAACGCTGACCCAAGCCTTGCCGGATGTGCGCGTTGCGCTGATCCACGGGCGTATGAAATCCGCCGAAAAAGACGCCGTGATGCAAGCCTTTAAAAATCACCAAATTGATTTACTGGTCGCGACGACCGTTATTGAAGTCGGCGTCGATGTGCCCAACGCCGGGTTAATGATCATCGAAAATCCGGAGCGCCTCGGTCTGTCCCAACTGCATCAATTGCGCGGCCGGGTCGGTCGCGGCAATGACGACAGCTATTGCCTGCTGATGTATCAAGCGCCTTTGTCCGATACCGCCCGTCATCGTTTGGGCGTTTTACGGGACAGTAACGACGGTTTTGTAATTGCCGAAAAAGATCTTGAGTTGCGCGGTCCCGGCGAAGTCATGGGTACCCGGCAGACCGGGCAGATGCAGTTTAAAGTTGCCGACTTAGCCAGAGATTCCGATCTGCTGGCTGTAGTTCAACAGATCGGCGACGAGTTTTTCAATCAAGCGCCTCAAGCCATACAGCCCTTATGCGATCGTTGGTTGGGCGCATCCACAGAATATTCCGAGGTTTAATCCAAGTTGGCAATCAAAAGCTTTTTATTTAATCGGGAACCCGTATGGGTTGAGAACCGTTGCGGCACCCGTCATACCTTGCCGGGGAACATCCAGTCATGGGTATACGAGCCGGGATCGCTAACCCAGCGGTTGCGTAATTATTACGGCGATAAAGTCGGCGTTAATGTGCTGCTTCAGCAGTGGAATACACCGTTCTTAAGTGAGCGCAAGCTGCTTAGATTACACGAAAACAAGTACAGCCTGATCCGGGAGGTTCTGCTCCACGCCGACGGCAAACCGCTGATTTTAGCCAGAACCGTGATTCCGCCAAAGACCGTCAAAGTGGCTAAAAGCAATCTGGCGCATCTGGGTAGCCGTCCGCTCGGAGAAGTGATTTTTTCCTATCCTAAACTGGAACGCATCGAAATGGATGTCACCCTGATTAATTCGCCTCCTGTAGAACAACAGTCGGTATGGACTCAGTCCGCGATAGATAAGGCCAATATCGACCAACCGATGTGGGGTAGAAGAACGGTGTATGCGATTGCGCAACGGCAAATGCTGGTGAGTGAGTTTTTCTTGCCGTGCGCTTTGGAGGTTTTTTAGGTTGGATGGGGCATGCTGCTCCGTTCGCAACGTCCCGACTTTTAAGAACGCTGCCAGTTAGACCTTCCAGGTTTTTAAAACCTGGAAGGTCTGTTTATCGGCATGTTTCCCGCCTAACGTCAGGTAAGGGACTGTCGGAATGACGATAGCCCGCAGAAACTTGCGTATAACGACGAGCGCGTCGCATGGGAACGAGACAAAGCTTCGTGTCTCGGCAACTGCTCCTGCGTTGCTTACATGGATGTAGGTACTTAGCGTGAGCAGGAGCGGAAGCTGCGCCTAAAGCGCCTAGTTGGTGCTCTCGGCAACCGCTCCCTGCGTTGCTCTACCTCCCCCATCCGTGGGGTCGTACCTCCTGATCTGACCTCCATGGATGGAGGAAATGCCGCAAGACTGCCTGGAGCAGTCGCGGCCATGCAGTCGTTCGTGGTGAATAATAAATTTATTATGTATCGGTATATCCTCAGCCGGGTATAGCCTTAACTTTGAAAATTAAATCACTTTATGAAAATCGGCATACAAACCTGGGGTTCCAATGGCGACATTCGCCCGATGCTGGCATTGGCCGATGGCTTGAAAAAAGCGGGTCACTCTGTGACGTTGGTGGTCAGCAGTATCGATAACCACAATTACTCCTGCATCAGCGAACAGTTGGGAATAGCCTACCGGCAAGTGCCGGAGCATATCGATTTTGATATGCAGGATTTTGCCCAGCGTTCGTTTCGGATGGGTACTCTGCAATGGCTACGGGCCTTGCTTGATGAAGCATTTTTTCCCTGCGAGCAAACGATATATCAGTCTGCACAACAATTAGCCGCCGATAATGACTGTGTAATAGGCCATCATTTTCTCTATCCTCTAAAATTGGCAGCGCTACAGCAAAAAAAGCCTTTTTTCAGCGTAACATTTTGCCATGTCGCAATACCTAATCCTCTGATCCCGCCGTTCAGCTTACCTGATTTGGGTCGACATATTAATAGGCTAAGCTGGGGGCTATTGGACACGGTGTTCAATTGGGTATTGAAAAAGCCTTTGAGCCGCTTATGGCTGGAAGCCGGCATAGCGCCGCCCGCCAATGTGCTGACTGAAATGCTGACATCGCAGCAGCTCAATTTAGTAGCGGTCGATCCGTTGTTTTGTCCGTCGTTTGAGAAGTGGCAACCGCATCATCAGGTCTGCGGCTTTTTGAATTTAACTGAAGATGCCCAGCACTGGACAATCCCAGCCCGTCTTGCGGAATTCTTGCAGAATGGCGATGCACCGGTGTATATGACTTTCGGCAGCCTGCAACAGGCGCTGCCCGATTGGAGTATGGAGTTATTTTTGGAGGCGGTAGCTTTGGCCGGTTGCCGAGCCATTATCCAGACCAGTTCGGAGCGTTATCCGGCCGACAGCCAAACCGGACAGGTTTATTTTATCGGCAAGCATCCGCACCAGCCGCTGTTCAAATATTGCGCGGCGGTCGTTCACCACGGCGGCGCAGGCACTAGCCATGCAACGACCCGGTCAGGTTGTCCATCAGTGGTCGTGCCGTTTATGGATGAGCAGCTATTCTGGGCCCGTCAACTGCAATCGCTGGGTTTGGCCGGAAAGCCTTTATCGGCGAAAAAAGTGACTGCCGCCGCTTTGGCTAAGGGCATACGGACAGTATTGGATTCAAAGACTATTCAAGACAATGCCAAGCAGGCAAGTCTGGCTATGCAAAGCCATGACGGAGTAGCGCGGGCAATACATCTGTTGGAAGCGCAATTCCGCATTTAGTTTAATAGCTGATGTCCATTAAAGCCGAGAAAAAGATAGACCACAAATTAAGATCTAATCATTAGAATATCCGCTGTAGGGCGTGCCGTGCGCGCCTCCGGAGCTAAGAAACAGTTAATGTATTAAGCAATAACCATGAAGTGCACGAAGGCCATGAAGATTTCCATCCTTCATGCCTTTCATGTTCTTCATGGTTCAACAATAAAACGTGCTCACACCCTTCGTGGGCTAATGCGTAACACCAGTTAATAGGATGATGCTGGGGTTAAATCAGGGATACGCAGTCGGCATCTTTTCTCTAAGCTTTAAAAACCGCTGGTAACGGGTCATGGATATTTCGCCGTTTTCCGCAGCTGCGCGCACCGCGCAACCTTTATCAACCAGATGACGGCAGTCCTTAAACTGGCATTGATCAATCAACGGTTGAAATTCACGGTAGCCATAAGCCAGTTGCTGCTCGGATAAACCAGCCAGCCCGAAAATCGCAACGCCCGGACTATCGATCAAATCGCCGCCTTGGTCCATATGGTACAGCGTTGCCGCGGTGGTGGTATGCCGTCCGTGTTTAGTGGTTTCCGAGATGGTATTGGTTCTGAGCTCTTTGTCGGGGATGATTGCATTGGTTAACGATGACTTTCCGACGCCGGATTGCCCCGTTAAAATACTGACCTGATCTTTTAAAGCCTGTTTGAGTTCATCCAAACCCGATGCCGCTGTGGCGCTGACCCGGTACAACGCATAGCCTAAGTTTGTATAATCCAGCAGCTCTTGTTCAATATCGGACGATTGCGCCAGATCGGTTTTATTCAGCACTAACGCCGCGTCGATATTGCGATTCTCGCAAATAGCTAGATACTGGTCTATTAGTAAAAAATCGCAGAAAGGCTCGACTGCAAAGACGACAAAGACGGTATCGATATTCGCCGCAACCGGGCGGGTTTTACCGTTTCTGGATGGGCGCATCAACAGCGAACGCCGGGGCAGGATTTCTTCTATGCGGCCTTGGTCGGGCGAGGATTGCGTCCACAACACCCGGTCGCCGACTGCGACGGTTTCAAGCCGTCGCAGGGTTTGGCAAAGTACAATCTTATCGTCATATTCAACAGCAATGCCCTGACCTAAATGGGATATAACCAGTCCTTCGATTAAACCAGCCATTACGCAGGACGTATTTGCGATTCTAAATTGGCGATACGAATAGCCGCAGGCGGGTGGCTGTAATGGAATGCGGAATATAAAGGATCCGGCGTTAAAGTGCTGGCGTTTTCTTCAAACAATTTAACCAAGGCGCTGATCAACTTCTCGGCTTTGGCGTTGTTTGACGCAAAATTATCGGCTTCAAACTCAAATTTGCGTTGAAAGAAAGCGATAATCGGTTGGATAAAAAAGGTAAACGACGATGATACCAGCATGAACAGCAATAACGCGGCGGCAGGCGATGGCTGCGCTACACCCAGCCCGTTGTAGAACCATGGCTGATCGATCAGCCAGCCTAAAACCGCAAAGCTGATCAGGGTCATAACGGCATTGGCAACCAGCATCTTAATAGCGTGTTTACATTTAAAGTGTCCCAGCTCGTGGGCCAGTATCGCTTCCAGTTCTTCATCGTCCAAAGAGTTGACCAAAGTGTCGAAAAACACAATGCGCTTGTTGTTGCCAAGGCCGGTGAAATAAGCGTTGCCATGACCTGATCGCTTTGAGCCGTCCATAATGAAGATGCCATTGCTGCTAAAGCCGCAACGGGCAAGCAAGCCTTGAATCCTGGCTTTTAGCGAACCTTCTTCCATCGGGGTGAATTTATTGAATAACGGCGCAATCATGGTCGGATAAAGCCAGCTCATCAGCAGAGAAAAGCTTATCAGTATGCCCCAGGCCCATAACCACCACAGTGGACCTATGCTGTCCATAACCCACAAGATTAAAGCCAGCAAAGGCATGCCGATAACGGCGACTAAAACCAGTTGCAGCAGTTGATCTTTGATGAATTGTGACGGCGTGCTTTTATTGAAACCGAATTTTTCTTCAATCACAAACGTTTGATAGATGCTGGAGGGAAGCTCTACCGCAGTCATGACCAGGAAAACACTGGCAACTGCGGCCAAACCCGCTATCAAAGGGGATTGCACAGTGGCTGTCCAGAATTCGAAAGCCCAATTAATGCCGCCTCCTAGAGTCATTACTAACAGCAGTACAACGCCGATTATGCTGTCGATATCGCCCAGCCTGCTTTTTTCAAGCGTGTAGTCGGCCGCTTTTTGGTGGGCTTCCAGCGAGACGGTCTCTTTAAAGGCCTCAGGCACGGCGGAGCGGTGCTTTGCAACATAGTCGGCATGTCGCTTAGCCAGCCAAAACTGGACTGAAAAAGAGACGGTTAGTGCGATTAAAAAGATGGTGGTAAAGCTGTTCATAAGCGCGATTCTTCAAAGTTTAAGAGTTAGACGTACAGATTTGCCAATGCTACACTAACCGCCACCTTCAATACAATGGAATCAATAAATGGCGCAGGATCCATCGCATCTTATCTGGGTAGACCTTGAAATGACCGGACTCGATCCGGATAACGATTTGATCATCGAGATTGCTACGATGGTTACCGACAAAGATTTGAATATTCTGGCCCAAGGGCCAGTATTGGCCGTGCACCAGTCCGATCCGGCATTAGCGGCAATGGATGACTGGAACCAGCAGCATCACGGGCAAACAGGCTTAATCAAGCGCGTCAAAGCATCTACTATTGATGATGTCGAAGCCGAACGGCAAACGCTTGAATTTATAAAACAATGGGTGCCGGAAAGAGCCTCGCCGATTTGCGGAAACAGCATCGGCCAGGACAGGCGCTTTTTGTACCGCTATATGCCCAACTTGGAAGCGTATTTTCATTATCGCAATATCGATGTTTCAACGCTGAAAGAGCTTGCCGCCAGATGGGCTCCGCATATAAAGGACGGTTTTAAAAAACAGTCCACGCACCAAGCTTTGGACGATATTATCGAATCCATTGAAGAGCTGCGCTATTACCGCGAGCACTTCATCAAGTTTTAGCGTATGAACCAGATATTTGCAGTTGCGTTAGGCGGATCGTTCGGAGCGGTAGTAAGGTTCCTGGTGTCATCGGGTATTTCTCAGTGGCTGGGGCGCGGATTTCCGTATGGAACGTTAGTCGTCAACGTTATCGGCTCATTTATGCTTGGCTTGCTGACCGAATCGCTGATCCAGCAACGCATCACCGTCACATTCGAATACAGGGCGGCCATTTTGATCGGCTTTATCGGCGCGTTTACTACGTTCTCCACGTTTTCACTGGAAACGTTTTATCTGCTAGAGCAGGGCAATTTAACCAAAGCGCTGCTGAATATTTTTACCAGCGTTACGGCCTGTATATTTGCGATTTGGCTCGGGCTGCTGTGCGGCAGAGGCTTATTTTATTACTCGGACGGCGTTATTCAGTTATCGGGCGGTATCGTTCCTTATGCGTTGATGATAATTAACGCGATACTGGCTTTTTTTATCAGCATGTTAGCGACTATCCTATTGCAGAAAGTGGCGATATCCGTGGAATACCGTGTCGTACTGACAGTGATTACGATAGGCGTTTTTTTAACCTTGTCCGGTTTATATTTAATGCTGTATTTGGTGGAACACGGACACTCATTCGAAGCCAACTTGAATTTAATGCTGGGCACATTCGTCGCTAATAGTCTGATTTGTATTTTTGTGATCTGGATGGGCTTGCTGGTCGGCAGGCAGATTTAATAGACGAAAGACAAAAGGCTAAAGGCAAAAAAAGCATGGGGCAGCATTGGAGCTTCGCCTTTAGCCCTTTGCCTTTCGCCTCATATATATTTTAATTTTAAGGTAATAATTCAATCATGTTAGATCCCCGCTTATTCAGAACCGAACTTGATTTTGTTAAGGAACAACTAAACAGGCGTTCATTCGATTTTAACCCCGAGTATTATTCCGAGCTGGAAGCTCGGCGCAAAGACATCCAGGTTAAAACCCAGGAATTACAAAACGAACGCAACAGCAGCTCAAAAGCCATCGGTATCGCTAAATCCAAAGGCGAAGACGTGCAGCCGTTGTTGGATCAAGTTCAGCATTTAGGCGATGAGCTAAAAGCCGCGGAAACCGAATTGGCCGATATTCAGGCCAAAATGACCGCCTTGATGGAAGGCATCCCCAACATTCTTGATGAGTCCGTGCCGAATGGCAAGAGTGAAGACGACAATCTCGAAATTAGCCGCTGGGGCGAAATCCCGAGCTTCGATTTCGAGCCCAAAGACCATGTCGATTTAGGCGCAAAGATAGGTATGGATTTTGAGCTGGGCGCGAAAATCGCCAGCGCAAGATTTGTGGTATTAAACGGTCCGCTGGCTCGCTTGCAACGGGCCATCATCCAACTGATGCTCGACACGCATATTACCGAACACGGCTACAGCGAAACCTACGTGCCTTTCCTGGTCAACGCCGACAGCTTGCGCGGAACAGGGCAGTTGCCCAAGTTCGAAGCCGATCTGTTCAAGGCCAGCGATGATCCTGCCTTATACCTGATTCCGACCGCCGAGGTGCCGGTCACCAACATCGTCAGGGATGTGATTATCGAAGCCAAAGACCTGCCGCTTAAATTCGTTTGCCACAGCCCGTGTTTCCGTAGCGAAGCCGGTGCCTACGGACGAGATGTAAGAGGCATGATCCGCCAGCATCAATTCGAAAAAGTCGAGATCGTACAAATCGTAAAACCGGAAGATTCTCCCAGAGCGCATGAAGAGTTAACCAATCACGCCGAAGCTGTGTTGAAAAAACTAAACCTGTCTTACCGCAGGATGTTGTTGTGTGCAGGCGATACCGGCTTTTCATCAAGCAAAACCTACGATCTGGAAGTCTGGTTGCCGGGGCAGGGCGCTTATCGGGAAATCTCATCATGCAGCAACTTCAAAGACTTTCAGGCACGCCGCCTGCAAGCCCGTTGGCGCAATCCGGAAACCGGCAAACCGGAGTTGGCGCATACTTTAAACGGCTCCGGCCTAGCGGCAGGCAGAACCTTGATTGCGGTCATGGAAAATTATCAGGATGCCGAAGGGCGAATTCATATCCCTGAAGCATTGCGGCCTTATATGGGCGGATTGGAAATTATTGGATAGCCGGTAGGGCGTGCCGTGCGCGTCCTACTTGGTTATTTTGTGACTATTATTGGTGTTTTCATAACACATCATTCGATATGAACTCGTGTCAGATAGGAGGCTTGACATAAATTCATGTCGAAATGACGACAATGTAATTTATTGTGTAATTGATTTAACTTCAGATTAAACAACTCCCAACAAACTTCTACGGTGCACGAGTTGATTTCCAAAAAATCGCGTTAAATTTTAACTTTTTACACATCTTATATGAATGGATTATGAATTTAATGTCTACATTAAGGAAACAATCTATATATCCATACGATTATTGTCAACAATATATATCTTGAGTATAGTTGAGCCGTAGTTTAGAAAAATTTTCAACTTTAATTTGAGGACTTAATCATGAGCGACTTTTACAAAGATATTTTAACGGGGACGATATTTTTAATAGGTTTGTTGGGCTTTATTTCCGGTGAATTCATTATTTCATCCACACTATTTGCGTCTGCGGCTATTGCCAGCAACGTTAACCTGAACAGTAAAAGAGTCAAAGCCGGGCAATTGTCATGCGATTGACGCTAGTACCTGAACGATTTAATTACGCGACTTAAAAACTTCCAAGGCTTAACGGCCTTGGAAGTTTTTTACTTTTAAGCTATTCATCTTTTCCATCCCGCAGTATTTTCTTATCTTCGCTAGCCAAAAACGCCATTTCTTTCGTATTTGCGCTTTTCTTAATTTGTTCAAAATAAACATCCATCATAAAAAGCGCATCGTGTAAGCTGTTTGGTTAAACAACCGGACTTGCCCTACGATAATCAAAACCAATCCAAGGTTTTGCATTTTCTTTTTATATGGAACCGGTTGATAATATCTATATTATTAATTAACCATAAATGGGAAAAAAATGAGCAACGTGTTTAGTTTTACCGGTACAGTGGGTCGTGATGCAGAAGTCAGGTATTTGCCGTCAGGCCAAGCGGTGTTGAACGTTACCGTAGCCAACAATATCGGTTTTGGCGACAAGCAGCAGACTCTATGGATCAGGTGTGCGATATGGGGTAAACGGGCTGAGGGGCAGTTGCAGAATTATCTGAAAAAAGGCCAACAGGTGTTTGTTTCGGGCGAACTGAGTCAAAGCGAATATCGGGCGCAAGACGGCTCGACTAAAACCAGCCTTGAATTGAATGCCAATATTATCGATTTGGTCGGCAAAAGAAACGAGCCCAATCAAGCGCCGCAACAAAACTATCAATCTTCACAGCCATCGGCTCAACAAGCTCCGAGCCATGATAATTTCGATGCGCCGTATGACGACGATATCCCGTTCTAATTGATGAAAAAAATATCGGATAGCCCTGAAGCAGAGCGGCAAAGGGTAAGTGTTACTGAGCGTAGTCTGCTGATCGCTCATGGGCAAAGTAAGAAATTGGCGGACATCCGCAAAAGACTTCAACCGGATTTGCCGGTTGAAGCGATGCAGCGTAGTAGCGTGCCGAAAAAACAGCTGTTTATCGGCTTGAAGCCGGAAGTCGCCGAGGAGCTGAACAAAGCAATATCGCTTATCGATGACGGTATTAATCGAATAATGAGTAGCTTTCCCGAGGGTAAGAAAAACAGGCTGTTCGGTTTTAGGTTCGGCTCGGTTAATGCTATAAAAAATATGAGTATCAAGGCCGCTTTTAAGACATTAGGTATCGATGATAATTCGGTCAAAATGAAGTTGATTGCTGAACTGAACTGTCACGGCGATGAGGTTAAAGGGAGTTAGATTCTCCAGTTTTTAAAACTGCACGGTAGGAGGGAATGTGAACACATTACAATCATTGCTAGCTTCTATCGCCGACCAATCTTTCCAGAACATACAAAAGCTGCGCGGTTCATATCGTTTCCCCCGATTCGAACTCAGCTTTATCAAAATGCAGGGTAGCCCCGGAGCTAACCCTGCTTCCATAGCATCGGTAAAAATAGCGTTGCAGGACAGTAAAATCCCCGAGCAATTTTTACAGACCGCCGAATGCAAACTGGCGGTAGCCGATTTTTTGATTCGGCGCTTTCGCGACGGGATTGACCGGTTTGCCCAGCAAAATCGCGGCAAAGACGGCAGCGGTTCGTTTAACACTATCGCCCTAAGCCAAAAAATGCTGATCAGGGACAGTGTTTTGTTTGATGACGATGCTGTTTATTTGCGCTTTATTATCAGCTTGCCTGCTAAAGGGCAAGGCGGAGGCATTTTTGATGCCGAGCAGGCGTGGGTTATGCTGAATCAGGAGCTGACTGCAATTGTCGATGCCTGCTTTTTCTATCAACATTACGATGAGCAAACCCGAACGCTACTTGAGCGGTTTGTCGATGTGCAAAAAACGCGCACCGAGATCATTCAATTTATGCAGCAACATGATCTGGTCGCTTTCATCGCTAATGACTCAAAGCTGCCTCGGCATAGCGGCGTTGATGACCGGCCTGCTATGGACGAGTCTGTTAAAACATTTCAATCTCCTAAATTATTACAAATAACAATTCCCCTAGCGAATGGCCGCAGCATAACCGGAATGGGCATCAAAGAAGGCATCACCTGCATTACCGGCGGCGGTTATCATGGCAAATCGACCTTGATGCAGGCGATTTTAGCCGGGGTTTATGCGCATATTCCCGGCGACGGGCGGGAATATGTGGTGACTCGGGAGGATGCGTTTTTTATCAGGGCGGAAGAAGGCCGTAGTATTCGGGATGTCGACATTAGTCCTTTTATCGGCGATTTGCCGAACGGCCTTAAAACAGACCGGTTTTCATCCGATAACGCCAGTGGCAGCACCTCGCAAGCGGCCAATATTGTCGAAGCGATTGAAAGCGGTAGCCGCTTATTGCTGTTTGATGAAGACACCTGCGCAACTAATTTCCTGGTACGCGATGAGCTGATTAAAAAAATCCTGGATGTAGCGCAAGAGCCGATCAAGCCGCTTTATTCGACGGTGCGGTTGCTATGGAGAAAGCATCATATCTCGATGATTTTCGTAGTCGGCGGTCTGGGTTATTTTTTGCAAAAAGCCGACACCTGTCTGCTGATGGATAATTACCGCTGTGATGATATTACTTCTAAGGTGCGTGACCGGCTTGGGGCGATAGTGGAAGAAGATGTATCAATTCCAGGTCTTGCGGTATCGCGCCGTTTGGCGGTCGATAATTTCGATCCTGCTTATATCAATCGGCGCCTGAACAAGAGGATACCCAAACGCATAAAAGATTTACGCAATGCGCCGAGGCAGCTTGAATACGGCATGGATTTGATCAATCTGGATGCGGTAGAGCAAATTGCAGAAGCGCCGCAGATTCTAACTATCGGCTATTGTCTGCTGGCGTTGCGGATTAAATTAAATCAGCCTGGCAATAAATTTGAAACGATCCGTTTCTGGATAGACTGGCTGGAGGAAGAAATAAGCAAACACGGATTAGCCGTGTTGGAACCTGATTACCCGGGAACTCTTTCGATGCCGCGTAGATACGAACTGGCAGCAGCGATTAATAGAATCCGGTCGTTAAAGATTTTTCGGGAATGATGGAATGAAACAAAATGAAGGGCAAAAAAAAGACCACCTCAGAGAGAAAGGGGGGATGAGCCCAGGTGGTCTTTGTAAGAGAGATAATGCGACAAATCATAGCCTCCTGCCTTTCTTGTCGGGGTATAGATTAACAAGATAAATCAACTAAGTTTATTAGTACGAATACCTATATTGACAATATTTTATCTCTCAGATGTTTTTATGCACTTAAGTTAATTTGCTGAATGGTTCCGGTTTTGCCGTCTTCAGTTAAATAAATGCCGGTATCGGTAACTTCCCCGAGCGATTCGTTATCGGCAGTGCGTAATTGAAAGGGTGTGGTGGCATGTCCAAGATAGATAGCGCCAATATTTTTATCACCCAATGCAATAAGCTGGTGACTGCCGTCCTCGTGTCGTTGCCATATTCTTAAGCTGTTATAGATAGGATCGGCTTCGTCAATAAAACTATTGTTATCGGCGTCATACTTCGCCAATTCTAAAAATCCGTTACCGGAATTTGGCCCGAACAGTTCGGAACCATCGTTAATAGTGCCATCTTTATTTTTATCAAGCGCTAGAAAACCACTGCCCGGCTTTAGCATGGCGATCTGTTCGGGTGTGCCGTTGGCATCGATATCGAATTCAAAGCGTGTTTCCGATAACTCCGCTGCATTGCCGTCAAAATTGATAACAAGAGGATCAACTTTCTTTTCGGGGTCGCCGGCTGTGATGGAAAGGTTTGTTTCCATACGAAATTCGCGGCTCATATTCAGTTGAATGGAAAATTCGATACTTTGGCCGTCCTGTGTTTTGATTGAACCGGTCGCAGAAAAACTTGAGCTTTCAGATTCTTGGTAAGAGGTATGATGTTCGTAAACGAGACCGAAGCCAGCAGAGGAAGGGGAGCTTGCAGGCGGGGGCGTTGTTGCTATTTCCACGTTTTTAATATCGGTTGCTGTTGTATTATCAACATCGGCTGCCAGTTCATCTGGTGAAAAAAGTTTGAACTCCTTGCCGGTTAACTCTCTAATCATCTGTTTTATAAGCAGCATCATTACCCCGTGCTTGGCATCAGGTGCTTCACTGAGATCGAGCGATTGTTTTTCGGGTTTAAGCGTTTGGGATGCTTTACTTAGACTGACTGTGTCTGTCAGGTGATGATTCCCCCTATTTCCGTCTTCTACGGGTTGCTTTGGGGTTTTCCAGAACCGGAGCGACTCGGATTCTTGAGATTTTTTTAAAAATTGATGCTGACTGTTTAATTGGATGGCGGAACTTTTTATGATCATTAGCGTTGACCCCTGAGAAAAGTTTGATTCACCAGAAGTTTATCGGCCGATATCGAAATTAGTTTAAGCGGTATGCAAAATGGCTGGCGACAGCGGCAACAGGACTGGATTGCTTGGTGTACAATAGAATTTTTAAATTGTTTAGATAGATAGGATCAACAATGGAAGCGTACCCTGAGAAAACCTGTTCGATAGACCGTCTGGTCACTCATGCGAAACTGGTAGAAGCGACAAAAGCCGGAATGAAAACACAGCAGCGTCGCGATGGCGTATACGGCTGGCCCGGCGAAACTTTCGACTTGGACGGGATGACTTTTGTTGTTACCGATTTAAAACGTCAGCGTTTAGGCGAGATGACCGATGCCGATGCAAAAGCAGAAGGCTATCCAAGTCTTGATATGTACCGGGACATCATCTTGAAAATGCATGCAGGAATGACTTGGAACGCTGACGCTCTGGTTTGGGTGCATACTTTTGCAGCTAAGACGGATTAGTTCGCTGCCTAAAATCCTCAGCTTTTCGGGACAAAGGTTTAATTTTTTTTATACTTCGGTGAAAGACCAGACAGGTACAGCCAATATGCGGGGTTATTTTTCGATCGTAATTTAAAAAATAGCTTGTGCTGGATTGGCTGTTTTGTTTAGCGGAGTGCTATTTACTTGTTAACCTGCAGCTAAATAATACAAACCACTGCTTAAGCATATTAATGAAAACAGGTAATTAATGCGCTTGCCTGTAGTCAGGCCAACTACGCAGCCGCTAGCGCAAATAACCAGACTCATCAGCATTAACGCTGAGAAATACTGCACGGCGCTGGAGTCGGTTGGAATTTCTGCGGCATGGGCATAGCCGTGGAAAACAGCAAAAAACGATACGCCCAGAAAGAGTATTTTAGAACGCTGTCTTTGGCCGATACTAACCAATAAACCAAATGCCGCCACCGATAACGCGAGTAATGATTCAACAAACGGTATTTGAACCCCATAAGCATTAAACAAGGCTCCGGCAGCCATTAATCCGAAAAAAACAGCCGGAAATGCAAACAAAGCTTTGCCTCCCTGTTTAGCCGCAATCAAGCCAACCGCTATTAATACCAGTAAATGATCGATACCGGTTAATGGATGCAGTAAACCGCTCATCAAGCTGTGATCGATATGTCCACCGGTATGTGCATAAAGTGAGGGTGATACGAGAAACAATGCGGCAATCAGCCAGTTTTTAATACGCATAAAGAAGTCCTCTTAAAATTGTTAAATCGGGGTGAACAATGTTCGACAAACTGTTGTCTGGAGTTGTTGTAAAAAGGGCCTCAGTCTATTAACTGGCTTGGGGTCTGTCAACGCTTTATCAACTAATATGCATGATTAAAAGTATAGTGCATATGGCTTAATGTAGGGCGTGCCGTGCGCGCCGAAGAGTGTTAAATTTAAACGAAGAACGCCCTCAAGCAATTTCCTTAATCGCGTCCGCCAGTAAAGCATCGAGCTTGATGCAGGAGCTCGGATGATCGATGCTGTCGGTGCTCCAGATGGTTTTGATACCGGCTTTAAGGATATGCCCGTAAGCATCGTCGCAAAACAGGGCATGGGTGACAACCGTATAAATGTCTTTGCAGCCCTTGGTTTGCAGAAGCCCGGCTGCTTTAGCAAGCGTCCTGCCGGTACTGGCCATGTCGTCGATGATGATAACGGGGCGGTTGCAAAAATCGCTATCCGGCAAGGTCATTTCGACCTGTTTGTCGCCGAGCCGGTTTTTATCGGCAATCGCATAATCGAAACCGATGTTGCTTGCAATAGCAGCGACCCATTGTTCCGATTCGCTGTCCGGCCCTAACAGTACCGCATGTTTGAACTGCTGTTGTAAAAAAGTTCCGATTTCATTCGCAGCGGTAAGACTAATTGCGTTTTTGATCGGAATCGCCTGGGTTAATGACGAGATGCGATGCAAATGCGGATCTACGGTCAGCACATCGTCAAACAAGTTTGCAAGCAATTTGCCGATGATGCGCTGGCTAACCGCCTCGCCGGGCTGGTTGGCGATATCCTGGCGCATATAGCTTAAATAGGGCGCGACCAGGGTCAGGCGTTTAGCGCCTAATTCCCGTGCGGTGGTGGCGCACAGTAACAATTCGATCAGCTTGTCGTTGGGCTGATTAAGGCTGCGGCAAACAATAACATGTTCCGGCAATGACGGAGGCAGGCGGATCAAGCTTTCGCCGTCGGGAAAATGGTGCAGAACGGCTTCGGCCAGAGGTACATCAAGCCGGGTAGCCAAACGCTGTGCTTGGCCTAAATAGTCGGGGAAGGCGAGTATCAGCATGGCGGGTTAAAAGGCAATCAAAGACTTGATGATTTGCTCATTATTGCCTATGGTGTAACCGCTGTCTTGTGCGGCTAACTCCTTGGCAAATCTAAAATCGGTCGGAAATTCGCCATAGATGCGATATAGCGTATCGCCCGATTTTACTTCACTGCCCAGTTTCGTTAACAAATCGACGCCTGCTTTTTTTATCTTAGGAGCACCGGCGAGCCGGGCAATTTTTGCCATTTGAAAGTTATCGATACACGTTACTACGCCGTCGCGTTCGGCAACAACCTCATGACACAGGCTGCCGGGATGCAGGTCGATAGGTTTTGAGCCTTGTGCCCGAATCAATGCATTCATTTTGGCTCCGGCCCGGCCCGATTCGAGTATGTCACGGGCAATCGCATAGCCTTGTCCGCCGCGGACATCGGGGTCGAATTCAATGATCCTGCCGGCCAGTTGCAAAGATTTCTGGCGCAAATCGAACGGCGCATCGGGATCGTTTTGCAGCACTTGCATAATATCCCGAGCTTCCAGCGTCGGGCCTATGCCTCGTCCTACCGGTTGACGGCCGTCGGTAATCATCACTTCCAGATGGATGTTGAGCCGGTCGCCGACAAATTCGAACAGTTTTCGCAAGGCCAATGCCTGATTCATCTGCCGCACTTTAGCGGTGGGGCCGACCGGAATGTCGATAATCAAATGCGTGGAACCGGCGGCCAGTTTTTTGGACAGAATCGATGCTACCATTTGTCCCTGAGAATCGATGCCCAACGGGCGTTCAACGGAAATCAGCATATCATCGACCGGCGCGAGTTTTGCCGTGCCGCCCCAAGCCAAACAGCCGCGTTCCTGGCGTACGATGTTATGAAGCTGATCCGGGCTCAGATTAACCTCGGCCAGCACTTCCATCGTGTCGGCCGTGCCTGCCGGGGAAGTAATTGCGCGGCTGGAGGTTTTCGGTATCAACATGCCGTGCGCGGCAACGATAGGCACGACCAGCATCGAAGTGCGATTGCCGGGAATGCCGCCGATGCAATGCTTATCGGCGACCAGCGATTCATGCCAGTTCATCCTGTCGCCGGATTGCAGCATCGCGCGGGTAAGAAAAAACAGCTCGTCGCGGTCAAGATTGTTTTGCCCGGTCGCAACCAGGAACGCCGCCATTTCCATCTTCGAATAGCGGGTTTCGACAATATCGTTGGTTATACTGTTAAAGTCATCCTGGCTGAGACGTTCGCCGTTGATTTTGCGGCGCACCGCATCCATCGACTTTGGATTTTCAGCATGATTGACCGTAACCAGACTGCCTTCGGCGACATTAAACTGCTGGAATGCCTGCTCTGACAGTCCCAGTTCTCCCGGCAGAACAATGGAACTATCATCGACTACGTTAAGAACCGCTAGGACTTTGGAACCGTTGGTGCTAACCAGGATTTTAGACAGTGCCTGAAAACCCTCTGCCCGGTAAATGCCGCACTCGCGGTGCATATAAGCGACGTTTTCATGATACGTATCGATAGCGATACGGCGGATCTGGAGGTTGTCATTACTCATCGGATAAAATAGCTTGTAAATAAACGTATTGATAATGCGGTTTGAGGCGGGGATTGTCAACCCGCCAAGCATCAGCTTAAGAATGGGGTGCAGGCTTCGCCTGCAAGATTGTTGGCGGGCAAGCACCAAAAGTAGGCGCTTTCGGCGAAGCTTCCGCTCATGATCTACTATAATTACTCTCGTTCCCACGCAGTATGCTCATCGTTATACACAAGTATCTGCGGAACGCCGTTATTAAGGCAGTCATTTACCTAGCGTCAGGCGATATGCAGACCTTCCAGGTTTTTAAAACCTGGAAGGTCTAACTCGCAGCGTTCTGATCAGACCGGACGTTTCGAACCGAGGAAATCTTCACTATCAGCGCATAAACTTTAACCCCAGGAACACCAATGAACAAATGCACATGGGCGCTGTCCAGCCCGTCTGAAGAGCTGTATCACGACCTCGAATGGGGCATGCCCGTGCATGACGACCGGCTGCTGTTTGAGTTTTTGATTCTTGAAGGCGCTCAGGCGGGCTTAAGCTGGTCAACCATTCTGAACAAACGCAATGGCTACAGACAAGCCTTCGATAACTTTGATGCTGAAAAGATTGCAAACTACGATGACAAAAAAATCATCGAACTGTTGGCTAACCCGAACATCATAAGAAATAAACTGAAGATAAATGCAGCCGTCGCCAACGCACAAGCTTTTTTGAATGTTCAGCAAGATTTCGGCAGTTTCGATGCCTATATTTGGCAATTCGTTGACGGTAAACCGCTACACAATGCCTGGAAAAATGCCGCCGAGGTTCCTGCGTTTACGCCAATATCCGAGCTAATGAGCAAGGATCTTAAAAAACGAGGCTTTAAGTTTGTCGGCAGTACCATTTGTTACGCCTATATGCAGGCGGTTGGAATGGTCAACGATCACACTGTCGAGTGCTACAGGCATGCTGAAATTAAAACAAGCACCCATATAAAATAGCCTTACCCCATCAGTTTTTAATGAAGATGTCTAATGTAGCTTAGGTAGCGATTCTGCCGGACTACTTAAAAAGGGTGGATTATGAGTATAATGAAACTGTTGAATTCTTCCTTTCGGTCAAAATCATGAAAAAATTCCTGCTTTCGTTTTTGGCTATCGTCCTGATCATTGAAGAATGGCTTTGGGATTTACTGACGGCATTTGGGCGCTTATTATTCCAATGGTTGAATCTGGAGCAATTTGAGCAATGGCTTAGTCAGACAACTGCGAACATGGCACTGGTGGCGCTTGGTATTCCGATACTGATTGTTACACTGATCAATCTCGCGGCATTCGGATTGATAGCAAAAGGATTGATTCTGCAAGGCATCCTGACGGAAATATTAGCCAAACTAGTCGGCACTTTGTTGGTTGCCAGAGTGTTTGCACTGACCAAACCGCAGCTATTAACTTTTGCTTTCTTGAGGGTCACTTACACGACGATCACTTATTGGCTGCAATGGGCGCATCAGAAAATCACTGATACCGCAATCTACCGCTGGGCGAAGCAATGGAAAATCTAAGGTAATAAAGCGTTGCTGCTTGGTTTAACTGACTTTAATGTCCAGATATTCGGCAAGGATCACATGCGTGCGATTCTACCGAAAATAGCATTTTCAACAATCTACCGCTCTTTTATTCTCCTAAGCACTTACTCGAGAATTTTATAATTAAGAGTCTTTTCCGGCGGCTTCAAGTAAACAATAGTTAGATAGAGGTAAGTTTGGCTCTAAATACAGATAGATTTTTTTGTTAGGAACTTAAATTTATGTTACTAAATTTTATTACAAATAAGTTTAGGATGTTTTTTTGTGTAACTTTTATATTAATAATTGGTTTGATTATTTATAAAACCCCGTTGCTTATTCCTGAGGGTTTTCCTTATGCCGCCAAAACTTTTAGTACCGATCAATTAGTTCAAAAAAGAAATACTTTAAACGTTACTTTTGTCGATAGAACTTTAGAAAAAGGCCTGCATTTCATCCATCAACAAGGGGATGAGCAATTGGCCGGCATTGATGAATCGCTGGGATCCGGCGCTTGTGCTGCCGATTTTAATAACGATGGTTGGATTGATCTTTATTTGGTCAATGGTTCCGGGCATACCCGCTATTACGGGAAACAGTATTGGTGGCAATCGTCTCAAGGTAACATGTTGTTTTTAAATGAAGGCGGCCAAAGATTCCAAGACGCGACAGCCGCAAGTGGCTTAGACAAAAAAATCTGGGGTATGGGTTGCTTAGCCGGAGATTTTGACAATGATGGCGATGCCGACCTATTAGTCACAGGCAAGGATGCCAGATTGTTATACAGAAATAACGGTAACGGAACATTTGCCGATGTCAGCCAGGAAAGCGGAATCGCCGGTGAGTTTTGGTCAACTTCTGCCGCAGCCGCCGACTTTAATGGCGACGGATTATTGGATATTTACATAGGCAATTTTATCGATTTTAAAAAAGGTAAAAAAACATTTGAGGCAAATAGTCAGTTTGCGGGTGAAAAAAAGAATACATTCGATCCCAGTCTTTATGAGGCGCAGCCTAATCAGCTTTATCTGAATTTAGGGGGATTAAAATTTAAAGAAATTGCAGCGCAAGCCGGTGTTATCGATTCCGAGGGCAAGACGCTGGACGTAAGTTGGCAGGATATTAATCGTGATGGGCTGCCTGATCTGCTGGTCACCAATGATCGCGGCACGGGCTCCAATACATCCTATCTGAATAAGGATGGTGAGCGCTTTGAGCCGGGAGGCCAGGCTTTAGGACTTCGCTCTGCATTAGGTAATCGAGGCATCTCTTCAGGCGATCTGGATAACGATGGCGATATTGACCTTGTTATTGCGAGTACAACAGGGGAAAGCACTGTTGCCTTAATTAATGAACAACTCGAGGAAGGAAAAAATATTTCCTCATTGCAATATAAGGACCGTGCCCGTGAAATTGGGCTTGGCGCAAATCAATTTTTGGACCTTTCCGCTTGGACGACGGTGGTTCAGGACTTTAACAATGATGGCTTCAATGATGTCTTTATTGCAGCAGGACATTTGGAGCCGGACCCGGATACAGCGAAAGTAACTCAAGGACAACCCAAACAACTTTTACTCAACAAAGGGAATGGATATTTTTCCGATGTAACGGGCTCGTCCGGTATTGCCCTGCAAGATACGCAATCGGCCAGAGGAGCTGTATATGCCGATTTCGACAATGACGGCGATGTTGATCTGTATATTGGCCACAATAATGATTTGGGCCAGTACTTGGCTAATGAATCACCCAAAAATCATTGGCTAGGCCTGAAACTGATAGGTACAAAGTCCAACAAGGATGGGGTGGGGGCAGAAGTGCAGCTGACTACGTCAACTGGAAGCCAGATTCGTTCTATAGTGAGTGGCGAAGGGTTTCTTTCCGACAGCGATAAAAGAATTATTTTCGGATTGGGAGATGAAGCCAAAATCGATCGAATAATCGTAAATTGGCCTAGCGGTAATAAACAGACTTTTCGATCAGTGCAGGCTGATCATTACTGGTTGCTCGAGGAAAATCATGATCATATTCAAGAGTTGCCTATTGCTCCACCGGTCAATACACCCAGTCAGAATTTGCGCTTAAAACTTGGAGTTGATCGGCCCGAAATTCGAGCTCAATATATCAGGATGCTTCGGCAAGCGGAGCGTAATGAGCAAATTTGGTCCGAGCTGGTTATAGCCTCTAAAGATGATAGTTGGCAGGTTCGCCGTGAAGCGATCGAAGCAGCGTTTCGTCCAAGTTCGGCTCAGGGCTTAAGTTTGTTGATTCACGGTCTGGAAGATATAGAAGTTTCCAATGTCATTGCTGCAATAGAAGGACTGCGGCTTTATGAGGATGAACCGTCCATTAGATGGTTGCTACGCATGTTCTCTCATAAAGACCCTGCCGTCAAAATCGCCCTTGCCGATTGCTTTGCATATTTTTTTAAGGAAGAAGAAGCCGTCGTTCATCGCAAATATCTTGCTGTTCCGTACCTGATACGTTTGCTCGACGATCCGGAGCCCAAAGTACGTATTGCGGCTGCTCATGCTTTAGGCGATGCAGAGCGTTTTCGTGGAGTGCATTCATTACTAGCTCATCTGAGCGATCCTGATCCGGCAGTGCGGGCAGAGGTGGTGCAAACTTTGGGCTTGATTCGGCAACGTATAGCATTACCCGAACTAAGGCGCCTAGTTTCGGACGATGCTCAGACAGCGCAGGTGATTGCGAATAGCTTTATCGCACTAAAACGTCTTGGCGATGAGGACGTTGGAAAAACACTAATCTCCTTTGTAATGGGGCAAGATGGTTTTGAGGCTATGCCTATAGAAAAGCGTTTGGATGTGTTTGCTGATTTATTGGCTCAGGATGATGAAGTTGCGGTGTTTGATTCCGAACAGCTAAGGCAATTGGCTCATACCGCTTTTAACAAATTTTCACCCAATTCAATGCCAACGGCTAAAGCCATCGATTCAACGCAGCGTTGGATTGCCATTTGGCGGAATATGCCGGAGCACGCCAGTACCGAGTGGTTGGAGCGGCAAACGCATAGTCCGCAGGAAAATATACGGGCGTCGGCATTTCAAGCCATTTTTTCACAGAGGTCGACTGAGCATGTCGCTAGGTTGCATCAGGCATGGTCGGATAAAGATTTATCGCTCAACCGCTTGGCGCTCAAAGAACTGTTGCGCGAAAAAAGCGCTCTATCTATCGAAGACTACCAAAGAATTATTGCCAACCCTGAATTTAGGTCAACAGCGCTACAGATTTGGTCTGAACAAGGTTTTTTAGCAGAGCCGCCAAAGCTGGCTAGAGCGCTTCAGGCCGTTTTTTTGTCCGGAACCGAACATAAGCATTCGGGGAATGATATGCAGAGCAAATCATTGCAGGGCTCTACTGCAAAAAAAATATTCGAAGCGTCTTCAAATTTGCAATTAACCGAATTAGAACTGATATGTTTCAGTAGCAATGCAGAGTTACAGTCTTTTTGCCCACTTATACTGTTTTCAAAAAATACCCCCGAGCATCGTAGTGTAGCCTTAAAGCTATTACGCGATCCGGCATATTCAATAACCATACGGCAAGCTGTTTTAAATCGTTATGAGGTCGATTTTGATCAAGATACGATTAACGTGCTGTATGCGATAGCCCAAGCTAAAAAAGATCCGTTGCGCAATGCGGCGATACATAAACTGTTTTTATTTAACGACGATGCGCTGCTCGAGTTTGCCAACAAAATAGCAAGCAATGTGTCGGAAGACAGTGAAATACGTATTCAGGCTGTTGAGTTTTTAGTTCGGCGGGGGCGCCCCGAAGCACGGGAAATCCTTTACCTTTAAATTCAGTTACTGATGTTACGCACGGATGGTTTTTGTCCCGTATGCCGCGCCGAGCACCGGAGCTTTCGGCGGGAATAGCCCGCAGGGGCGCTGCATGGATGCAGCGCGTTGCCAGAGGGCCAAGGATGGCCCTTCTGGCAACCCCCGTCGAAAGCG
>NZ_SCTW01000004.1 GCF_004322395.1 Methylobacter sp. | reverse complement strand
TATTTTTAACAGCGAATCTTTGCGCTTACGAGACAGTTCGGTTAAGTCTCTTTTGGCGCTCGATAGGAAATTTAAGTACCAAACTTGACCGACGTCTTGAGTGATGTCACATAGTCCAGGGCATACGGCGTGTAAATCGGCTTGAAGGCTATTTTTCGGGCATCCAAGGCATCGGTTTTTGCGGCGCCCGGAAAAATTTCTTTGAAGCGGGCTAGCTTTAAGTTATTGATATTAAACAGCCGGTAATTCCGTACCCTGATCATTTGATCTAAAGGTCGGGCATAACCGTTATAGCCTTCCATCGCTATGGACACAGATAATTTGTGTTTTAGTTCATGTTGCTGAATTCTTTTAAAAAAGTTTCGAATCCTTCTTTCGTATGCGAAATTTCAAACTCATCAAGCAGATTCCCGTCGGACAATCCAACGGCAACTGAATGGAACCTACAACCAATATCCAAACTGACGCGGATCTCTGGAAATACGGCTGTTGACATGATTGACTCCTGATAGTCTGATAAGAAAATACACCCATCAGCCTCGTCTACTTGCAGAGTCACAAAGAATTGGACATCATCCCGGTAGGCTTGTATGGATGATGTAGGTGACGAGGGCGGCATTTCAAAGTCGAGCCAACCTAAGTTGCGGACCCCTTAAGCCACACCCTCGCCAGGAAAACAGACTACGCTTTCTGAACAAGGGTGTCACCTACAAATACAATGGTAGACCCCTTTCTCCCATTAACGTTTAGCCACTGTTGGCAGAAGGTAAAGTAGAATGGCGCCCGTAGAAATCGCGCAAATGCCTAATAATTTCCTTGGCTCTGTCCAGGGGCAGGAAGTGCCCGCCGCGCTCTATTGTCACCATATCGGCCGCTGGTACGAGCCGATAATCATGTTCTCGTTCATGCGGCTTGGACCAATCCTGATCGCCCCAGAGAAAGAGCACTGGAACCTTGATGCGGTGATAATCCTTGGTCGCTCTCTGCCAGCTTTCAGCATTTCGAAGGAGACTGATGAACGCCCGGTAATGTCCTTTCCGGTTTCCCGTCGCATACATCTCTCTCAGCAGTGAAGGCGGGATGCTGCGCGGGTTTGATACTCCGCCTTCGAGCACGTTTTTCATGATGTAAAAATTCCGAAGACGCATCACCGTTTCGCCAAGGACAGGTATGTCGGCCGCCATCACCACCAGTCGAGCTAATAAGGAGCTGCGCCTTATGCCATGGCCTTGCGCATAGTCATAAGGATTGATCGCCACCACTCGCTCGACACGCGGATTATGTCGGGCGGCAACTATCAACGGAAGCGCTCCGCCTATCGAAACGCCGACGAGCATGACATCTTTTAAATCGAAGGAATCGAGAAAACCTTCGACCGCATCGGCAAAAAAACCTGCATCATATCTCGCTACGGGAATGTCTGAATAGCCGTGCCCCGGAAGGTCGAACGCATAGACGGTAAAGTCCTCGGCAAGAGTCGGCACGACCTTTTCGAAGAGGTCAAGCTGAGTTCTCAGTGTATGCAAAAGAACCAGGATGGGCCCATGGCCTGTCTTAATATAGCGAAGCCGGATGCCGTTCACTTCTGCGTATTGAATCGGGATATCGGGAGCCCATCGCAATTGCGCTGGAGGGGAAGGAGGACGGCGCAATGCCTCCACAACCAAAGAAATAGCAGGCAGCCCTATAACCATAGCGATTAATAGCAAAAGAAAATTGCTCATGATTTATTGCTCATATTAGGCGTCAATCTCCACATCGGTTTCGACCTCGGCTTGGCAGGCTAGAATGTAACCATCCTTTTTTTCACTTTCCGTCAACGAATCCTCGACCGCCATGCGCACCTTGCCAGAAAGCAATTTCACACGACATAAGCCGCAGGTCCGGAGCGGCAGGCGTTCTCTATGTAGACGTCCTCCTCGTCCGCTAGATCGAGAATTGTGGTGCCTTCGAAGATTGGGGAGTTGATCTGCGAACGCTGGAACTGGACGCATCCTACTATGGTGCCTGTGCGGGCAGGAGCGGCGGTCGGGTTACGCTTAATCGTGCCAAATGCTTCTGTCTTGATCTGGGCCTTGGGTACGCCAAGCTCGCTCAGCGCGGTTTTGACAGTTGCCATCATCGGCGGAGGACCGCAGAGGTGGATTCGCTGGTCGATGATATGGGGAATGGTACGTTCCAGAAAGGCCTTGTCGATGCGCCCAATCGGCCCGGACCAAGAGTCCTCTCCCGGACTGCTCAATGTGACCGTGACCTTCAGGTTTGGGTTGTGCGTCTGAAGGGAATCGGCTTCCTCTCGGAACAAATAGTCACCGAGAGCCCGAAAGCTCAGCAGCAGGTGTATGTCTCCCGGCCATTGACTATCAATCAAGTAGCGGACCACGCTCATCAGCGGCGTAATGCCGACACCGCCTCCAATCAGAACAATGGAGGGCGCATCATCCCCCGTAAAAATAAAGGTACCGTTCGGGGCCAATAATTTAATAGAATCGCCCGGTCTGAGCTCGTCGTGCAGCCAGCCTGAGACGAGTCCGTGTTCCTCGCGTTTGACGGTGATCTCGATGCGATCTCGCCAAGTCGGTGTGGATGCGATGGTGTATGAGCGCCGGGTCGGTATACCGTAGGGCTCGATATCCAGTGTCAGAAATTGTCCGGGTAGATACTGGAACGGAATCTTGCCTCCGGTTGGGTTAACCAACCGGAAGGTCTTAACCTCGCGTGCGGTCTCAATGATCTCGACCACAGCCAATGTCCCGTGCCATTTGATTTTGCCGGTAGCCGCATCGTTCTGCTGGTAAAGAACAGGTTCGCGTCGCAGGGTGGAAGTTTGTGGCAAAATTTCCGTGGCTTTGTGCCGTACGCCGGCACTTGGAAAACATTTACCAAAGGCGATCAGCAGTTGAGGTGAACCTTTAAGACGAATTTTTCTGCGTGCCAGCGCCCAAACCAGATTCCGCTCTTGGGCCAGAAAGCCGAGCCAAGTTCGGGTGTCCGCCGTCACATGTAGATCCGCAGTCCCCACTAAGCCTTCCTGTATGTGCAGTATACGGTCCCGAATGATGATCGTTGCTTCCTGCTTTTCCTCCCCGGTGAAACTGAAATGGTAGGTAGCATTCAGGCCCCGCGATTGATTAGGCTGGAAGATTAAAGGCATACTGGCGAGTAACCCTGGGATAGTGCGTGGGCGAAGCGCATTGCCGACGTGCTTGACGGTTTTATTTTTCCATTTCCTGCGGGCAAACATCTCCGCATCGGATCCTGTGATCACATACACGGGTTCCGGTTTGTCCTGTAATGGTTTAACGACATTCTGTAGATGGGCCTTGCGATCGGCGAGATAGGGGCCGATCACTTCTTCCCCGGCCGGACAAACTGCCATGCAATAGGCGGACTTGTAATTAGCCCGATGTGAAAGGCTTTGCCACATAGCGGCGGTTTCCGGTCCGCTGATGCGCTTGCGATAGTCCATGGCGTCCTTGCTGTCCGCCACTTGCTCGACCCAATCGGTGAAGCCGCCCATGAATTCCCGATAGTTGTGCGTGAAGCAGGCCGAGAAGTTGAAGCCACCGTCGGGCGCGATAGCGCCTACCGGGCAGGCTGATACACAAAGCCTGCATTCCAGGCAGGGGTTGTAATCGAGCGGTGTGTCATGGGCCGTGACTTCGGACTCGACCAGCACGGTCCCGAGCAGAATAAAGTTGCCGAACTTGGGATGGATGACATTGCGATGGATGCCCATATGGCCCAGTCCAGCGGCCACGGCAATCGGCTTGTGTGATACCACCCAGGCGCCGCCGTGTGGAAACTGGTACATCTCCATCGGGAAGCCCATCGCGGGGTTAACCGCCCGGATGCCGGATGCCTCCAAGCGCAGGACGATCCGACGGCTCACCTCATCCACCTGGTCACCCGTGCAATGGAACTCGAGATTCGCTACAGAACGTGCAGGACTGCGTATCGGTTCGCGGGACAGGCGGACGACGAAACTCAGCAACGTCTTCGTCCAGGGGTAGTGCTTCAGAATCTCGCTCCGTTGCGGGTCCAGAGCTGGCAGGTCGATGTCAATCAGACCGGCATCATCAGCGCCAGACTCCATAGCCAGTTGGCGCAACCATTCGACCTGTAGCTTCGGAATATCCTTGGTCTTGCTATCTTCACCAATTTCCCGGACATGCAGTCGCTTGACAGTGGGATGTTCATTAATATCCATAGCGTTGCCTTCTCTCCTGATTGCAGTCGCCTAAAGCGGCAGCCGGCTTAACTCATGGCTTCATCTTGCCGTTAATAAACCAATTTTTAACGAGTCTTGGCGGTCAGAATCAAATGCGCGACTTGAGCCGGTTCATCCATCTGGACGTAGTGACGAGCCGTTGGTAGCAAGAAGAGGTCGGAGGAGGGAAAGACTTGATGGAAATCTTTTGCAAGATCTGCAGTCAAGTAAGGGTCGCTCGCCCCGAAGATGATCCGCACGGGACCATCGAATGCAATAAGTTCGGCGACTCTTTGTGAGTTGGCGCCTATCGAATGTCCCAAGTCTTGGTTGAGCTTCACAAACGCGGGAATGGTGCTTGGCGTTTCTTTGAATTGCTCGTAAAGCCGTGGCAAAAACTTCTCTCGCACCGCCTCGTCGCGGAAAAAGGAACCTACCTGCCAGAAATACAACCATCGGAACATATCTTTATCATTGGCAATCGCCTGACTTAAACGACTGAAGGTCCAAGGGTGAGTTGGCTCGACTTGCCGCTCCGTTCTCAATTCGAGCAAATCGGCGAATATCCCGATCGCTTCAGGCGCCGAAAGTGAAGGCGTCAAATGGTAGAAGGTATTCAGAAGAACCAGCCCGCCTGTTTCTTCACTATGGTCGAGCGCCCGGTTGATCGCGGCCGGCCCCGAGGCATCGTGACTCACCAGAAGCGGATTTTGTAAGTCAAGCTGCTGGATAATTGCGTCAAGTTGTGCCGTTTGATCGTCGAACGTATAGCTGTAATTTTCAGGTTTGTCGGACTGTCCCCAGCCAAGAAAGTCAAACAAGACGACGTGTCTGCCGCAGAGATAAGGCACGACGCGGTCATAGAGGTGAAGGTTATCGGGGAAACCGTGCATCATCACAACTGGCGGTTCGGTACCTGTGTACTCACGGACATACAATTGATTTTCCCCATACTGAACCTGATGCTCAGTGAAATCCTGAGCGCAGGCATTGGCTTTTTCCGCTGGCTGCGATAGCTGATTCGGTGCTTTGTCCGCTATAGTTTCAGAATGAGCGCTGAATTTCACAGAAACTAAAATCAGAAAAACAAAGATCGTGCTAAGGCTTCGAATGCTCATGGGAGTATCTCCTGTTGAGGTAATGAAGGTATTTGCCGAGTGTTGGCGCGTAGCGAAAACGGATGTTAGCCCTTGATGAAATTTAATCAGTTAGAGCAAGGCTTTACTGGAATCAGTCTCACCAGTGTCACTTAGATAAGAACATTAATGAATATTAAGTTTTTTAATTCTTGGTTACTGTTCTACATTCAGCCGGTAAGGACGGTCAATTTTTAACCGGCATCAAGAATATTCATTCCTTGAGTTAAAGTCATGACCCAAATGGGTCAAAAGAAAAGACGGGGAGGGTAAGTTTTGTCGTGCACGCCATGTAAAAGGTGTAAAAGAGGTCAGGTTACATTGATGCTCATTGATGAAAAGTAACCGGACCTCTTTAACCGAAGATGTTCTTGTAAGATATCTTGAATATCTGGAGAAATTGATCGCTATGACAACTAATGCCAGTACTCTAAAAAATGCCTCTCCCATGTAAACTACGATGATGAAGATGGACTGGATACTGACATGTTAAATAAATTTCTTAATTTAACTCCATAATCCGCGCAGTATCGAGTATCGCAGATACCGTCTCGTAACTCCCTATGCAAGCGAAAAATGAGGAGCAAAAGGTTTACCGAATTTGAGGATAGCAAAGGCGATATGGACTAGCTTACGCATTGAGGCACAAACGATAGCCATGCCGTTTTTTCTGTTAGTCTCCAAGCTGGAAGATGGGGCCGGTCTTGGTTGCGATTGGGCAATGTCGCAACCAAGACCTGACACTTTTTTGCTTCTTTTTTGTTATTGAACCCTTCCATTAAAACTTTCGGAACAGGAGCGATAAACGTTATGCCATTAGTGACAATTTCAATACTAAAAGGAAAGTCGCCGGAATATATCAAAGCGGTGGCTGACGGTATTAACTCGGCGGTGATTGAAACGATGGGTTTTCCGGACGATGACCGCTACCAGATCATTCACCAGCTTGATCCGGAGTGCTTACAATTGCAGACTCGGGAGGGCGATCGCGTGATGATGCATCTAGTCATGCGTGCCGGCCGGTCAAACAAGGCCAAACAAGCTTTTTACAAGAAAGTCGTTGAAAATCTAGCGGAAAATCCAGGCATAGACCCGGCCAATGTGCTGATCACGATCACCGAAAACCACGATATTGACTGGTCGTTTCGGGACGGAATAGCGCAGTTTGTGGTTTAAGGAAGCGCTGAACAAACTATGATTTATCCATTGGGGGCGTTTGATTCATTTGTTCTTTCTAGTGGAAATGGCCTCATTATCAGGTGATACGATGAATTCATTCAGTTGCTATTAGTCACCGACAAATGACTTCTATCTCGGCGCTGTTCTGCTGCCGTTGATAGCGGGCGTGACAACACGCAAACAAGCAGAGTAGGCTGCTTCATAGACAGCTTCGAGCTGCTTTTCGTAACGCTTGGAAAAATGGAACGGCACCAATTGCTTGACGTCGGCTTGGCTTGCGATTTCGCCGCAAGCTCGAGCGGTCAAGTGGCCGGTTCGTTGGGCCTGCTCTATGTCGCTTTCCAGAAATGCAGCCTCGCAGAACAAAAAGTCAGCCCGCTGCGCCAATGCGCTCAGATCGGCGCGATTGGCAAGGGTATCGGCCAGATCGGTCGCATAAACCAATTTTTCGCCGGGTGTTTCCGTCAGCACGAGCTCGGCCAAATCCTTCACGGTCCGGGTGCTACGGTCGGGAAGATCGATTGTTGCGTCGGTTTTACCGTCGCCGGCCAGCCGTTTTAATTCGTTCAGCCAGGGGCCGGCGCTCAGGCCCAATGTTTTTATGGCATCATTGTTAACGTTGAATTTGGCTTTGCTTTCAAAAGCATAAGCTTGCACTGGCGTATGGTGATCCAATGTAACTGTGCGGACGGTGAACAACGGGTCATCGACAATCAACCCGTCGGTTATTGGAATTTCAGATAGTTCAACAGCATCCCGGCCCGTTTGAATGCAAGTCCGCTTGAGCCGGTCGCCGTGAATTTCAGCGATTTCGAAACGCGGCCCGGACTCTCCGATGCGATCCCACAGAATGCCGGCTATCATGCCTTTGATATGGCCGCTCAAACCCGGCGGGCCGAACAGACGGCAAGCCGGATAACTGCCGACACGCGAACGCAGCAGCCATAAAAAGCCCCCGATATGGTCGATATGGGCATGGCTGATAAAGATATCGCTGACTTGATGAGCGATGCGCATCGGTAATCGGCTCGAATCGCCTAAATCGAACAACAGGCTGCGTTGCGGTAGCCGCAAATGCAGCAGCGGATCGCCGAATACGCCGTTGAGCAATATCGCATACATGCCGCGCAATTTGACCGCGGGCCTGGGACCGCCGCCATAATCGGCCGCTGGATAAGGTAATGCATCGGGCGGCGGTAAAAATTGCAACTTGCCGGATGCGAACGGCACGACGCTGGTCAGCAGGCCATTTTGGTCGCTACAGGCGTCGCGTATTAGCAAGGTTGAACTGACTTGGGCAGTTTGCGACAGTCTGATGTGCAGTTTTTGGTCGTTCAGCGAGACGATCTCGCCAAAGCCGACGGTTCGGCCGGCTTCGATAAAAGCGCATTGCCGGCCGGGCCAGGCATCCGGGACGTCGACCGGCGGGGGCGATCCGATCAATTGAAGATCGGCCAGCTTGGTGGTCAGCTCCTGATAATCGGCCAGATGAACTTGCCATTGCTCGGTTCTACGTTGCGCCCGCGTTTTTGGGCTGGGACTACGAGCTTCCGGATGGGCGGGCACCGTTAAGACGTGGACGCCCAATGACAACAGCTCGTCTAATAAAGGCAGCCGTTTCGATGGGCGGTTAAGCACCAACACGGTATCGACGCCCAGTAGCTCGATAAAACCGGTCAGTAATTCCGAGCCGGCGATACTGCGGGTCACGCCGGGCGAATCGATCAGCATGAATCCTTGAGGAGCTTGGCGGATTAATTTGGCGACGGCCGATAAGAGCGGCAGCCGGAAACGTCCGGCATCCAATGTGCATAGCGCTTCGAATGCCAGGACTTTCCAGCCGGTTTTCTGCCAATGTCCCAGCGACACGGTTCCGGGCAGGCCGAAGCCGGGCAATCCAGGATCGGCGCTGATGCTTAAGCAGGTCAAGCCTTTATCGGCGATTTGACGGGCGAGTTCGACCGCCAGCGTGGATTTGCCGATGCCGGTTTCGCCGAACAGCAAAACCTTCCGGCTACTGGCCAGCAGCTGTTCGGCGAGGCTTGATGGACAATGCGGAAGCGGTGTTGGTTCGGTCATGGCGGCTACCCATGTAAGGTTGTCGACTACTATCGCGTCAAATCCCAGTCGGCGGCAACGGCTGCTCCAAGTGATATTAGCTGCGGCTAGAACTTTTTGCATCGGCATCCATGCCGAGGTTTTCGTAGTATGCGCGGCATTCTTTTTCTCGGCCCCGGACTATGCGCCGGCCGGTTTCCGGTCCGCGTGTTTCGGTGACGATTGTATGTTGCCCTTCGTGGTGCTGGTTGTCGTAAAAATAAATTACCACCCAATCGTGCTTACGGTCCAGTTGATGGGCACGGGCGGTGTTCGAAAACAAAGCGGTAAAATGCCAGCCCTGCTTGGTGGTATGAAAAATCGGCAGCCACGCTTCTCCGGTCGGGTTGAATCGCTTCGGTGCTATGGTTGGCAGTTCGCCGGCCGCGGCTTTCTTGCGGTATTGCTGGTCGACCGCCAACAGCAAATCGATCGGCGGTTCGACACTTGGGCGGTGGGGTTCTGAGCGGGGCCGGCGGTAACCCAAAACATGGGCCAGCCAACTTTGCACCAGCGCGACTTTTTTCGCGCTAAAGCCGGGGACCGAGTTTAAGCGGCCGTTATGTGCCGCCAGCTCCAACGCTTCCAGCGTATCGATATGCAGCGCTTCGATGATGCGGTGCGCGGATTTCGGGCCGATACCGGGAATCTGTTCGAATAACGCAATGGGGTCATGGCCGGTTTGCAAACTTTCCAGGCGGCTCATGCGTCCGGTTGCCGCAAACTCGCTAATCGATCGGGCAATGCCTTCGCCGATGCCGGGCAGATCCAGTAAAGCCGCAAAACCTTCACGTTCTAGCAAGGTTACGACCGGCTCATTCAAGGTCTGGATGGTCTGCGCGGCGTTTAAATAAGCGCTTACCCGGAAAGGGTTGGCGTTCTGCTGTTCCAGCAGCGTCGCAATTTGGCGTAATTTCGTAGCAATTTCTTTATTCTCGACCATCCCGCCCTCCAAACTTTGTTTTGATTGAACCGTTGGCGATTGTTGGCGATGGAGGGTGAAGAGGGCAAAACATTAGTTTAAATGCCCGGCAATTCAAATTCGGCAATGACCGGTGCATGATCCGACTCCGGAAATTTTACATCGGTCCCAAAAGCGACCGATTCGTCATGCAGCAATTCGTTGTGAATCTCGGCTTTCCTAAAATATGTCAGCAGGGAGCGGGAGACCAGCAGGTGGTCGATCATTTCGCCTTTGCCATGATGGATTAGGGAAAATCGGGCGGGTTCGGGAATGGTTTGTTCGCAGGGCACCATTACGCGCTTAGCTAGCGTATCATTGCCGGTGTTTTCGATATCGCCGCGAATCGCTTGCACCGGCACTTCGTCCAAGTCCGCATTAAAATCGCCGCACACCGCGATCAGCGCATCCTCGTCCACGTCGAACAGTTTATCGATCAATATCCGCACTTCCAGTGCTTGGCCGACTCGCTTTATCGAAGAGAGGAAAGAACCTTCGGCCCAGCCCGAGGCTGTTTTCCAGGTATATTGATCTGCTTTCTGTCCCGGAATGTCCGACGGTAAACGCGATTTCAGATGAACGTTGATGATATCCAGAGAGTGAGTATCGTCCAGTTTGGCTTTTGCATAGAGGATCGGCCGCTCCCAAGTAACGGCCTTGGCTATCGCATCCTGCGGCTCGGCAGTTATTTTTTGGTAGCGAGGGGTGATGGTGAAATCATGCAGGTATTCGTGATGTTCTGTGATCTCGAAGCGACTCAATATAACAAGGTTGCGCTGGTCATAAACCTGTAGACCTTCTTCGGTTAGCGTTGAAACATGGTGGTAATCGGCATAAGGCGTATTGTTAAGAAGTTTTTCCAGGGCCAGCAGCAGGCGAGGATGTCTCGCCGAGGCTTGGCCGTTGACTTCCTGCAGATCGGAAGAGC
>NZ_SCTW01000018.1 GCF_004322395.1 Methylobacter sp. | reverse complement strand
CTTTTCTTTGGTTACTTTCTTTTCGACTGCACGGATGCAGGAGGTAGAGCAATGCATGGAGCAATTGCCGAGAGCAACGCAGGAGCAGTTGCCGAGGCGACGCAAAAGAAAGTAACTCGCCCTCGGGTGCGAGAACCCGATTCAAATAACGTCGCGGTAGAGCGACACTTTAAATAATAAAAAATGTTGATGCAGTCTAAATCCGAGCAACTGCGTAACATCAGTAATTAAATCAATGACTGACTGATTTGATTATAAGCATCAGGTATTAATTAAGTGGTACTAACATGGTTTTTTGTGTTATGTAAGCTATATTAGGATGTACGTTTCTATTTAACTGACGTTTGATAATAATAAACTGGCAAATAAGTACGTTAAAAATTACAAATACTTAATAAGCCAAATAATTAACTGAGGAAGAATAATGAAGAGAAAAGATATAGTTCCGACAAGTCAGGAACGAATGATGCGGGAAAATGATTTCATAGTTTCCAAGACTGACCTGACTGGACGGATTATTTATGGAAATGAAATTTTTATCGAGTTTTCGGGATACCAAGAGCACGAACTTCTGGGCAGTCAGCACAACATCATTCGCCATCCTGATATGCCGAGAGCGGTGTTTAAGTTGTTGTGGGACTATTTGGCGGAAGATAAGGAAATCTTTGCTTACGTTAAAAACATGTCAAAAGATGGCGGATTTTACTGGGTGTTTACCCATGTCGCCCCGATGAAAGACAAAAACAAACAGAAGATCGGTTACAGTTCGGTGCGCCGTATGCCAAATCCCAAGGCCATTCCGATTGTGACGGATGTGTATCGAGCCATGCTGGATGCCGAGCGGAACGCAGGACCGAAGGACGCTATGGCGGCTTCAGGAGCCGTACTGGGCAATGTATTAAAAGACAAAGGCGTTACTTACGAGGAGCTGATCAATGTATTGCAGTCGCTTTAAGAATAATGAATCTGCCGCATTAGCGGCTGTTGCTGTTGCATGGCTCGGCTCGCTGATTTACGTATGGATGCCGGTTCTGAACGGGGCTGACGTAAATGTGCTTATGCCTTCTTTGTTGACGGTTGGATCAGTCTTATCTATTGTTTTGTGGCGCCAGTCAAGAATAGCCGATCAAAAGTTGCTGGAACAATTACTCAGAGTAAGTCAGGAATGGCGGCAAGGATCTGTAGACGTACGGCTTACTTATATCGGTGGAAAAGAAAGACCGCTTCAAAAGCTTGCTTGGGCGTTGAATGATCTAATGGACCAAGTGGAAACGGCTCAGGTGGATATGCATTACTCCATGGCTTACGTTATATATGGCGATTTTACTCGAAAGAGCTATCCACAAGGATTACACGGCGGTTTTGCAACAGCTCTAAAACAGCTTAACGCAGTCGCAAAAACGCTCTCTATCACCACAGCAGCCATCACCGAGCTTATGAACGCGATAGCTAAGGGTGATTTTAATAAAAAAGTTAGTGTTAATGTCGAAGGCGAATACAGGCTTGCGGTACAGCATGCGATGGAAGCAATGGAGTCTATGCAATCCATGTTGGGCGATGTGGGCAAAGTTATGGGCTGTGTTGCCCAAGGCGACATCAGTCAACGTGTCCAGGCCGAAGGATACGGCGATCTTGGCAAATTAAAAGACGATATTAATCTTTCTCTTGATGCTCTGGGTAGTCTGGATGATATATCGATTATTGCGAGCGCATTATCCGAAGGCGATCTGACTCAAACTATCAGCAAGAACTATCCAGGTACTTTTGGCGCAGTGATCGCCAGTATGAATGGCACGGTAGAAAATCTTAGAGGTTTGGTAGGAGAAATTCAGGATTCCACGATCAGTATTAACACTGCTGCCAAAGAAATTGCTGCCGGTAACAATGACTTGTCGCATCGTACCGAAGAGCAGGCCGCCAGTTTGGAACAAACGGCAGCCAGTATGGAAGAGCTTACTTCTACTGTGCAATTGAATGCCAAAAGCGCCCAATATGCCAATCAACTTGCTGTCGGCGCAACTGATATTGCGGGTAAGGGGGTCGCAGTGGTCGAGCAGGTTGTAACGACTATGGAAGACATTAATGAATCCTCGCGCAAGATTGTGGATATTATCTCGGTGATTGACAGTATTGCCTTTCAGACCAATATTCTTGCTTTGAACGCTGCAGTTGAGGCGGCGCGTGCCGGTGAACAGGGCCGAGGTTTTGCTGTAGTGGCTGGGGAAGTGCGCAATCTTGCTCAACGCGCAGCCGCAGCCGCAGGAGAAATAAAAAGTTTGATTGGCGATTCGGTAGAAAAAGTTGAGGACGGCACTAAACTGGTTGCTCAGGCTGGGAAAACCATGGAAGAAATTGTTGGCGCCATTCGCGGCGTTACTGTCATTATGTCCGAGATTAGAACCGCTTCGGTAGAGCAAACTTCCGGCATCGAACAGGTTAACCAGGCCATCGGACAAATGGATGAAGTGACCCAGCAAAACGCAGCCCTGGTAGAGCAGGCTGCGGCTGCGGCGGAATCGCTGGAAGAACAGGCGCAAAACTTATCGGTTACGGTAGGGCGCTTTACTGTCGATAGCGATTCAAACAACTTGCAAAGCCCTGCCCGTATAACGCCAAAAGTCAATACAAGCTCAACACCGGCCAGGGCAAAACCCCAGTTACAGCCCGTTGGTGGCGGTAGCGAGGAATGGGAGGAATTTTAAGTGGGTTATCTGTTAACTCTGCGGCCGAATAAGCCCGTTTGAGCGCAAGCGCTTACCGCGGCGTATTTTGCAGTTCTTAAGATACGCCGGAAACGTCAGGTTTTGTGCTGTACTTTCTGTTTAAGCAGTCTTCAGGTTATAATAACATCCTATACTACTAAGCCCTGATCTATTGCCCCGGGCTTTTTTCATTATTGTCAAGGTGGTTTTAGCGCCGCCGTTCCTTCCCAATAAAATCAAAAGCGGGTTTTTATAATCGGGGGCATAGCCTCAGCGATCTTTAGATGATTTAACTATTTAACATATGACACAAAAACTTTATATTCAAACCAACGGTTGCCAGATGAACGAGTATGATTCCGATAAAATGCGGGACGTGCTCAATGCCTCGCATGGATTTGAATTGATTGACGACCCCAAACAAGCCGATGTCTTATTACTGAATACGTGTTCGATACGCGAGAAAGCGCAGGAAAAAGTTTTTTCGGCTTTGGGTAAATGGCGCAAGATTAAAGATAAACGTCCAGACGTAATTATCGGTGTCGGCGGCTGTGTCGCCAGCCAAGAAGGTGCGGCTATCCAAAAGCGCGCGCCGTTTGTGGATATCGTGTTCGGGCCGCAAACCTTGCATCGTTTGCCTCAGTTGTTGGATCAAGCGCGTAGCCACCTAAAACCCGTGGTCGATGTCTCCTTTCCCGAAATAGAAAAATTCGATGCATTGCCGGAACCCAGGGCGGAAGGCCCAAAAGCCTTTGTGTCGGTGATGGAGGGTTGCAGCAAGTATTGTACGTTTTGTGTCGTGCCTTATACGAGAGGTGAAGAAATCAGCCGCCCGGTGGATGACGTAATTGCTGAAATTACTGCATTGGCCAAACAAGGTGTGCGGGAAATCAATCTGCTAGGCCAAAACGTTAATGCTTATCGCGGCGTGATGGATGATGGCGACATCGCCGATTTTGCTTTATTGCTGCATTATGTGGCGGCGGTGGAAGGCATTGATCGCATTCGTTTTACCACTTCGCACCCCATGGAATTTACCGATGATCTTATTGAAGCCTTTGCCGAAATTCCGCAGTTAGTCGACCACTTGCATTTGCCGGTACAAAGCGGCAGCGATCATATCTTAAAAATGATGAAGCGCGGACATATACGTGCCGACTATCTTGAAATTATCCGCAAGTTGCGAGCAGTGCGGCCCAATATTTATTTATCATCTGATTTTATTATCGGCTTTCCAGGCGAAACCGATGCCGAGTTTGAAGAAACCATGTCTTTCATTGAAGAAGTCGGCTTCGATTTATCTTTCAGTTTTGTTTATAGTCAGCGTCCTGGGACACCAGCAGCGGATTTGCCGGATGATGTACCCGCAGAAGTTAAAAAACAGCGCTTGGAACGTTTCCAAAATCGCATCAATGAAATGACGGCGGCCATTTCAGAAAGCATGATCGGTACCGTGCAGACTGTTTTGGTTGAAGGACAATCTAAAAAGAATCCGTTGCAAATGCAGGGCAGAACAGAGAATAATCGGGTCGTTAACTTTATAGGGCATCCCCGGCTGGCCGGACAGTTTGTCGACGTGCTAATTGCCGAGGCTTTACCCAATTCTTTACGAGGTAGAATAGTCGATGCTTCAGTTGATAAAATTGTCGGTAATAATTGATTTATGATTTCACAAGAAATTTCCCTAGCGCCTGCCGATAACGGCAGGTTATCTAATTTTTGCGGCCAGTTTGATGCGCATCTGCGACAGATTGAGTCGCGTCTTCAGGTAGAGATCGCCAATCGCGGCAATCAGTTTAAGGTGACGGGCTTAGATAATTCAGTAAAGGCGGCCTGCGCCGTTATGCAGAAATTATTCGCCAGTACGGAAAAAGAACAGCTGACCTCCGAACTTGTGCACTTAGCCATGCAGGATTCATCCATTGATGAGCTATTGGATGCTCCGGTAACATCATCCGCACAAAATGTAAGTATAAAGACAAAATGCGGGATGATTAGGGGCCGAGGGGCTAACCAGCAAGAATATCTGAGAAAAATTATGACTCATGATATAAATTTTGGCGTGGGGCCTGCCGGAACCGGAAAAACTTATCTGGCGGTCGCTTGCGCGATTGAAGCCTTGCAAAGCGAAAAAGTCAGGAAAATTATTCTGGTGCGCCCGGCGGTAGAGGCTGGCGAGAAACTAGGCTTTTTACCCGGTGATATGGCGCAAAAAGTCGATCCTTATTTACGGCCTTTATATGATGCATTATATGACATGCTCGGTTTTGAGCGGGTTGAGAAAATGATCGATAAAGGCATTATAGAGGTTGCGCCGTTAGCTTTTATGCGCGGCAGGACGCTCAACGATGCTTTTATTATTCTGGATGAAGCGCAAAATACCACCATCGAGCAGATCAAAATGTTCCTTACTCGCGTGGGCTTCGGATCGACAGCCGTGGTAACCGGCGATGTCACCCAGATCGATTTGCCTTCGGAAAAAATGTCCGGTTTACGGCATGTACTTGAAGTGTTAAAAAAGGTTGAAGGCATCAGTTTTACCTTTTTCGACGCGCGTGATGTGGTTAGGCACCCTTTAGTGCAACGCATTGTTTGCGCTTATGAAGCTTATGAGAAAGCAAACAAGGCCGAGTCGTGAATCAAATTGAAATCCAAACTGTTTTTGAATCGGCAGGCCAGCCGAATCAACAACAAATCCAGCTTTGGATTGATACAGCATTGGATGATTGTGATCAGGACACCGAGATTGTAGTGCGTATCGTTGATGAGCAGGAAAGCGCCGAGCTTAATGAGCAATATCGCCATAAATCAGGTCCGACCAATATTCTTAGTTTTCCGGCTGACTTGCCTGAAGGCGTCGAGCTGGACTTGCTGGGCGATTTGGTAATATGTGCTCCGGTCATGGAAAAAGAAGCCCTGGAACAAAATAAGATATTGGCGCATCATTGGGCGCATATCATTGTGCATGGAGTGCTGCATTTGTTAGGCTATGATCATCTCGACGAGCCGCAAGCCGAGCTTATGGAAAACAAGGAAATAGTTATTTTAAACAAATTACATATAAACAATCCGTATATAGAGGTGAATAAATGAGTGATGAACAACCCCCAAGTAGAAACTCCCCACAGAAAAGTTGGGTCGATAAAATCAGCCAACTACTGACTGGGGAGCCGCAAGACCTAGATGATTTACTTGAGATATTAAGAGAAGCACGGGAAAAACGCTTATTAGATACGGATGCTTTGGCTATGATTGAAGGCGTTTTGCAGGTTTCCCAAATGCGGATCAGGGATATTAT
>NZ_SCTW01000017.1 GCF_004322395.1 Methylobacter sp. | reverse complement strand
GTTCGTGTGCCATGACGATGATTGCCGTGCAGAGCGCCATGTTTTTAGAGCCTGGCGTCAGATCGAAAACGAATGCCTGATCGATTTTGAGGTAATCGATGTCGAGTTTCTGTAGATAAGTCAGACACGAATAGCCTGTGCCGAAATCATCTATGGCTACTTGTATGCCCGCATCGCGAAAAACCAACAGTTTGTCTTTTGTGGAGTTGCTGGCGTCCAGTAATAAACCCTCGGTAATTTCTATAACGATACATTCCCCAGGCAAGCCCCGTTCGCTAAGTTGATCCAGCCATACGTCGCGGGACAGGCCTCTGCCGCTAAATTGCACCGGAGATTTATTGATGCTGATTTGAAATTCAGCACAATACGACGCACGCCATTGCGCAACCTGATCGGCTGCCATCCGAAACACCCAGTCGCCGATTTCGATGATCATGCCGGTTTCTTCGGCAATGGGAATAAAGGCTGCCGGACTAATAAGACCGTATTCCGGGTGCTGCCAGCGGATCAGCGCTTCCGCCTTGCGGATGTCGCCGGTTGCCATATCCACGATAGGCTGGTAATAAAGCTGAAACTGGTTATTGGCTAGTGCTATACGCAAATCATTGGCGATGCGCATGCGTTTCTGTACAGCTTCCTGCATTGCGGGAGTGAAATAGTGGTAACGGTTGCGGCCTTGATCCTTGGCTGCATACATCGCTTGATCGGCATTTTTCAGCAGTTCATCGAAAGTGGAGGCATCGTCCGGGTAAAAGGTAATGCCGATGCTGGCCGATATATGAACAAGTTTGTTGTCTAAGGAGAAAGGCTGGACGAGTTTGTGTAGGATAGCCTCTGCAACAACTTCAACATTTTTTTGGTATTGCTCATCCAGATTGGTCAATATAACGATAAATTCATCTCCTCCCAGACGCGCCACGGTATCGGTTTCGCGTACACAAGCACGTAACCGTTGCGTGACTTCCTTGAGCAAAACATCGCCCATATCATGCCCAAGAGTGTCATTGACAGCCTTGAATTCATCAAGATCAAGGAACATCAGCGCCAACAGCGAATTATTGCGATGGGCTTTCTTCATTTCCTGTTCCAGCCGATCATGAAACATGCTCCGGTTAGGCAGGCCGGTCAGGATATCGAAGTTGGCTTGCTGCCAGATAAGTTCTTCCGAGGCTTTTTTCTGAGTAATATCGGAAAATAGTGCAACTCGCCGGTGGGGAGCGCCTTCCTCGTTGTAGATGGTGTTGATGGTAAGTCTTTCGGCAAATATTTCGCCGTTTTTACGCCGGTTCCAGATTTCTCCTTCCCAATGGCCGGTAGTATTAAGATCGTTCCACATGGCTTGGTAAAACGCCGCGTCATGCCGGCCCGACTGGAGAATTTTGGGAGTTTTGCCGATAACTTCTTCCTGAACGTACCCGGTCAGTGCGACAAAGGACGGATTGATGCTGATGATAGTTCCATCTTTATCGGTAATCGTCATGCCTTCGCTGCTGTTTTGGAATACCAGCGAGGCCAGCCGCATTTCTTCCTCGGCCCGCTTGCGTTCCGTCATATCCACGGCCATGGTAATGGCCAGCCGCCGTCCGTCGGGCAACGGCGCCAACGGCCCGCTACGTATGTCCCAAATCAGCTGGGTGCCATAGGCGGTACGCACATTATACTCGCCCAGGATGCTCCAGTTATCTTGGGTGAACTGGCGTTCGATGACTCGCTGCATCTCCTCCAGCTTATCTTCCCCATAGGCTTTTACGAGCCAATCCTTGATTGTGCCTATATCATGGATGGTATAGCCGGTCAGTTCCGTCCATATCCGGTTGAGCAACACTATTTCGCCATCCTCGGTACGCAGCATGATAGGAACCGGCGCATCGGTCAAAGCTTGGCGGAAACGCACTTCGTTTTCCAATGAAGCAATCCGCATGGCTTCACTACGTAACAGTTCGCGCCGGGCTACCTGACGATTGTTATAGAGTTCGATAAAAATCTCCACCTTGGACAACAAAATCAAATCGTCCACTGGTTTTTGTATGTAATCGACAGCGCCGGCCTTGTAACCTAATAGTTGATGTTCATGATCCTCATAAGTCGCAGTGACAAAGATGATAGGCGTATCTTGGGTGGCCGGTTCCTCCTTTAACAACCGGGCAACCTCGTAACCATCCATGCCGGGCATGTCGACGTCCAACAGCGCCAATGCGAAATCGTGATTGATACAATAAGCCAATGCCTCATTACCTGAATTTGCTTCAACCACGTCACAACTTAAGCGGTTGAGCAGCTTGCGTAATGCAATGAGGTTAAAACGATTGTCGTCGACAATCAGAATTTTCGGTTTTTCAAACATCGCTCGATTCAAACCATAGAAATTTTAAAAAATATTCGTAACTACTCAGCATTTAGAAAAATGGAACGCAGATGACGCTGATAATTATGATTAAATAAGATTTTACTGCGTTCATCATACTCATCCGCGTCGCCTAGAGGCGCCTACTTTTGGCGTCTGCGTTCCATTGCATTTGAGAACGCTGAGTAGTTACGAATAACAATTTTCTAAGTGTTATATCCGGCTAAGTATTTCCCCGGCCAAATCATTCAGTTGCAAAACTTTGTCGACAGCACCGGTAGCGATAGCGGCTTTGGGCATGGTATCGGCATAAGCGCCGACCGGGTCTTGAACCAAGGTAACTCCTCCAGCTTCCTTAATAGATTTCAAACCTTGAGCACCATCACAGTTGGCTCCGGTGAGAATCAAGCCAAACAGCCGCTCACCATAAGCGTCGGCTGCCGACTGGAACAACACATCAATGGATGGTCTTACAAAGCATACGCGCTCATCCACAGACAGCGCGAAGGTGCGGTTCGTCTCAATCAGCAAATGATAGTCGGGCGGCGCAACATATACCTGTCCTGATAAAGCGGACTCCCGTTCTTGCGCTTCGCTGACAGGCAAGCGGCAGGTCTTGGCAAGGAGGGACGGCAACAGGTTGTCGCCGCCGGGAGCAGTATGGGCCACGATAATCACTGTAGCCGGAAACCCTATCGGCAATCCCCCCAATACTACGCGTAAAGCATCCAAGCCTCCCGCCGAACAACCGATAACCACTGCTTCGATATTTTGGCTACCGGGCTGACATCTTTCGTTTTTATGCAAAATAGAAGCCCGCATTATCTAGGACAGGATTCCCTGATTATGAAAAATCATGCATTCCTGATTGTGAACAGTAAATATATGCTGCGCTTCAACAGCGCGCAGGCTTTCACGGGTGCCGAGACAAAGAAAGCCATTACGAACCAAGCTCTTATGAAACAAATTGAGCACCCGTTTTTGCAACTCATCATTAAAATAGATAAGAACATTGCGGCACAAAATAAGCTGAACTTCGCAAAAAACGCCGTCTGAAACCAAGTTATGGTGAGCAAAAACAATTTTTTGCCGCAAATGCTCATGGATACGGAAAAATTCATCATTAGCAATGTAATAATCGGAGAACATGGCTTTGCCCCCGGCGCTTTTATAGTTTCTTTCGTATTCCGCCAAATTACGCATAGGAAAAATGCCGTCTTCGGCTTTATGCAAAACGATGTCGTTAATATCCGTCGCGTAAATTTGCGTCCGTTCCAGCAATCCTTCCTCTTCCAGCATAATGACCAGCGAAAAAACTTCCTCGCCGGTAGCGCATCCTGCCTGCCAGACGTTAATGCGCGGATAGGTTTTCAGCAGCGGCAGCACCGTTTCCCGCAAAGTTTTAAACACCGGCGGGTCACGGAACATTGCGCTAACTGGAACCGACAGCTGGGAAATCACCTCGGCTAAATAATCCTCTTCATGCAACAGTCTTGGAATCAGCTCCGCCACGCTTTGGCATTGTGCCGACGCCAGCCCCAACACGCGCCGTTTTATCGAGGCTTTGGCATAATTGCCGAAATCATAACCATGCCGCTGAAGCAAAGCATCCAAGAAAAGGCTGATTTCAATATCCTGAATTTTAGATTCTTCCATTAGCTCAGGCCGACAGGCATTGGCGCATCATCGCCACCAAATTATCGATGTCCACCGGTTTGGACAAATAATCGTTGGCGCCCGCGTCCAGGCACTTATCCCTATCCCCCAACATAGCCTTGGCGGTGAGGGCGATGATCGGCAACGTTTGAAATTGCGCTTGCTTACGGATTTCGCGAATGGCCGTATAACCGTCCATGCCGGGCATCATGATGTCCATGAGCACCAAGTCAATATCCGCTTTTTCTTCCAACTGGCTGATCGCCTTGCGGCCATCCTGAGCCATCAACACATTCAAGCCTTTGGCGCGCAACACCTTGGACAAAGCAAAGGTATTGCGCATATCATCATCCACAATCAGCACGGTACGCCCGGCAAGGCCTTCATCTTTATCATGCAGCTTGCGCAACATTTGTTGCTGTGCAGCAGGCAGACTGGAATGGACACTGTGGAGGAACAGCGTCACTTCGTCGAGTAAACGCTCCGGCGAACGGGCGCCCTTGATGACCACGCTATCGGTATATTCACGTAACGCCAGGGTGTCCTGCTCGGACAAGTCGCAACCGGAATAGACAATGACCGGCGGCATGATCAGGTGCTTGCGCGCGCATTCTTTCAATAGGCCTAAACCGCTGATACCCGGCAACCCCAAATCCAAAATCATGCAATCGAACTGCTCACCGTTTTCCAACCGGATCAAAGCGGCTTCGCCGCTCGTTTCCGCAACGATTTCGGCGTTGGCGCTACCCAACAACGAAGACACCGCCTTATGGGTTCCCTTATCGTCATCGACCAGCAGTATCCGCCGGTCGCTGGAAGAAGCGAAGTGCCGTATACGATCGAAGGCGTTTTCGATCTGCACCTTACTGACCGGCTTAGTAAAATAGCCCACCGCGCCCATCTCCAAGCCTCGTTGTCCGGAGTCGGTCGCAGACATAAAATGCACCGGGATGTGGCGGGTTTCGGGTTGCTGTTTCAAGCGTTCCATCACCGTCCAGCCGTCCATACGTGGCAAGCCCACATCCAGCACTATGCCTGTGGGACTATAACGTTTGGCCAGCTCCAGCCCAATGACGCCATCACCCGCGACCAGACACTTAAAACCGCGCTTTCTGGATAAGTCCCGAACAATTTTGGCGAAAGCATCGTCATCCTCAATGACCAGAATCGTTTCGTCCTTCGGCGTGATGTTGTCGCGATCGTCTTCGATTTTCTGTTGCGTAACAAAAAAGGAAGCAATAGTGCTTGGGACTGTCGTTGGTTCCGGCGATGCCGGAGTCGCTTCAACCGGTTTGTCGGTTGTCCCAACTGGCGGCGTCAAAGGCAGGAGCAGACTGAAAGTACTGCCCTTGCCTTCGGTGCTGGCGATATTGATGTCGCCCCCTAAAAACTGGGCCAACCTGCGCGATATAGTCAGTCCCAAGCCTGTGCCGCCATAGGAACGAGTTGAACTGCCATCGACTTGTTCGAAGGCCTGGAAGACCGACTCGATCTTGTCGTCAGGTATGCCGATGCCGGTGTCGCAGACTTTTATTTCAATCGCCCTGTCAGGTGAAAAACCTGCTTTGGCAAGAGCAGCTGTTGTCGGCCGTTTGATAGTAACGGCGACACTGCCTTGCTCGGTAAACTTGATAGCGTTGCCCACCAGATTATTGATAATCTGATCCAACTTACCGGAGTCGCCGAGCAGTAACTCCGGTAAATCGGCATCAATCGTCACCTTTAACTCTAAACCTTTAGTTTCCGCCAGCAATCGGAAACGTTGCAACAATGAGGCGGCGAATTGTTTCAGATCAATGTCGGCGGGAGCAATTTCCATCTTTCCGGCTTCCACCTTGGACAAATCAAGGATGTCGTTGATCAAGCGCAGCAAAGACATGCCGCTTTCGTGAATAACATCCGCCGATTCCACCTGATCCGCCGTCAGGTTATTTTCTTCGTTATCCCGTAAGGAACGGGCAAGAATCAAAAGACTGTTGAGCGGTGTGCGCAGCTCATGCGACATATTGGCCAGAAACTCGGATTTATAACGGCTGGCGGTATCGCGCTCCAAGGCGCGCTTGTCCGCTTCGACCCGTGCCTGCTCCAGCAGTTTGGTTTGCTCTTCCAGGCCTCGGCTCTTTTCCTCCAACTCTTCATTGGTGGCCTGTAGTTCCTCTCGCTGCGCCCGCAACTCCTCTTCCGAGGCGCGCAGTTCCTCAGTTTGTTGTTGCAAAGTGTCGGTTTTGCGGCGAAGTTCTTCGTTGACCGTTTGGAGCTGATCACTTTGTGCACGCAGTTCCTCTTCAGACGCCCTCAATTCCTCCGACTGTTGCTGTGTTTGCGTCAACAACTGCTGAGTGCGATTGTTACGATCGAGGATTTCCAGGTTAAGGGCAATGTTAGGCAACATTTCGTCGATCAGGGCTTGCTGGTCTGTGGTGAATGGCAGGAATGCACCGATCTCAATCACCGCCAACACCTTGTTCATGGACAGCACGGGAACCACTAAAATAGTGTTCGGCGGCGCTTCGCCAATGCCTGAAACAATACGGGCATAGTCGTCGGGCACCTCGGTGAGAATAATAGCCTTGCGCTCCAACGCGCATTGCCCCACCAGTCCTTCGCCCAGCTTGAAGGCGCTTCCTAAATGGCGGCGTTTCTTCAGTCCGTAGCTACCCAACAGCTCCAAGCTCTCGTTAGCATCGTTCCACAAATAAAAGGCTCCTGCCCCTCCGCCCAGTTGCGGAACCAGTGCGTTTATCGCTTGCTGCGCCAAATCCAGGGACGTTGTGGCGGTTTGCAATAATGTGTTCAATTGCGACTGCGTCGATTTAAGCCAGCGCTTACTTTCCAGCCTTACAGCCGCCTCTTTGAATACTTGAACCGCCCGGGCCATGGCCGCTAACTCTGAGCTTCCCTTCTGGAATGGAATTTCCACAGACAAATCGCCTGCCGCTAAGTCGGTCATGCGCCGACGCAGCACTTCCAGCGGTTTAACAATGCTATGGGTGATGAACCAAGTAACTAATATGCCTAAAATAACCAGCGCTGCCATAGTGACCGACAAACGCGTTATGGCCATTTTCCTCTCTGCATCGGCGGTTTCCCGGAACGAATTGGCCTTGGCCCGGGCAAAACCAAGAACGTCTTGAAATTTGTTCTCGGTTTCCAGCGCAAAACGCCGTCGTTCCGAGTCAGACTTGGCGATGGCTTCTAACTGGCCCCCAGACCGCTCGAGTATCATTGCCTCATCGCGCAGCCGCCGCCAATCGGACAGTGCGCGCTTCAACTGAATAACATCTTCAGCAGGTCCCAAATATTGGGAACGTATTACTTCCAAATGCGCATCCAGTTCTTGATCCATTTTGGCTATATTACGCATCAGAGCTTCAGGTTCTTCCTTGCGATCAGGCCTAATCAACTCCCTGATGTCGCGCTGAATGGTCAGCACATTAGTTTTGCCCTGCTGCGCTTCGTCGATGACCTTCAGCGGATGATCATTGATATGGTTCATCAAGATAGTCAGGGTAGTGATGCTCTGCAATGCCATTCCGCCCAGCAAGACGACCAACAGCAACAGCAAACCGAAACCTAAAAACAAGCGCGAGGAGATTTTTAGATTGTTAACCAGGAATTGGTACATATTGGCAAATCCATGAGTGTTGTCAGAACGGATCGCCCCTACGATAACGATTCGCAAGTTTCAAGCGAACGTTTCAATCTTCTTGGAGCTAAATAATTAAGCCCTTATGTTAGGGGATATGTAAGAATACTTAACTTTAGCATGAGCATATTAAATGTCACAAAGATTTTGACTGACAGATGTCAGTAAAAAGCTATATTCTGTTTAGAGGGAGGGTATTATTTACAATATGGAACGCATATTTTGCAATGCTGGTGATTTTTTTTGGATATTTCCATATCCGCGGATTTTCAAAATTCTAAAATCTATAAATTCAATTACAACAATATCCTTCGTTTTTATCCAAATATTAAAATGATGAGCAGAATTTCACTCATCAACCCATTCATAAATCTCTGTTAAAGAGGCGTCACACTGGCAGCAACTGGTGCCGCAAGATGCAGTCAACGGCAATTTACGCACTTTGCCTTTGCTGATCCATTTGTCCAGCATGCCTCGCAGGGCATCGGCATCGATGTTGAAGTGAATGATTAAATCCGCCAATGCAACCCTGCGCTGCTCCTTTAAATAGGATTTCAGATCAGACAGGATCACTTAAAGACTCCCGGTTTTGCTTTACTCCCGCCGCCGCATCGCTGTTTTTACCGAACAACCACAGACCGAGTAATACGGCGAAAAATGCAATGATTAATCCTGCTATCCAGACTAATGAATAGCCAGAATGCAGGCTATAGGTCAGCGTTTGGTAAAAGATTGTTGCGGTCATGTAGGCAATGCCGGTCGTCCAGAACACCACAAATAAAGTCCAGTTTAAGTTGGTTTCACGATAGATTGCAGCAGTTGCCGCGACGCATGGAGCATACAGTAAAATAAATAACAAATAGGCGAAAGCCCCTGATTTGCCGTCAAAGCTTTGCTGCATCGCGGCAAAGGTGCCGGTGTTGACTTCCTGCTCGGTGGCCGCCGCCGCCATATCATCGACAGTACCGATATTCAGGCCCAAAGGATCTAATAGGTTGTCTGCGACGTCTTGCAGGTTTTTTGGCACGGTTAAACAGGCATCGATTAAAGCCTGCTCAAGGTTGAACGGCGCTTTGTCCGCGTTTGAACCGGCCGATCCAAGCTGGCTATATAAGGCGTCCAAAGTTCCTACTACCGCTTCTTTAGCTAAGACGCCGGTAAAAATCCCAACTGTTGCAGGCCAGTTGTCTTTTTCTATGCCCATCGGTTTAAACGCCGGGGTCAGACTGCGGCCGATCTCACTTAATACCGATTTATTGCTGTTTTCCTGGCCGAATGTACCGTCTGTGCCTAGTGCATTAAGAAAATTCAGCACTAACACCATCGGTACGATAACTTTGCCCGCATTGAACAAAAACGATTTAAGCCGGTCCCAGGTTCTGATAAAAACGCCGCGCAGTGTGGGCATATGGTAGGCGGGCAATTCCATAATAAAAGGGGCTGATTCTCCTTTAAATAGGGTATGGCGCATGATTAAACCGGTCAGAACCGCGACCGCAATACCCAATAAATACAAGCCGAACACCAGGTTCTGTCCCCCAACAGGAAAAAACGCGGCAGCAAATAAGGCATAAACCGGCAATCTGGCTCCGCAGGACATGAACGGATTCATCAGGTTGGTCAATATCCTGTCTCGCTGGCTTTCCAGTGTACGTGTCGCCATAATCGCAGGAACGTTGCAACCGAAACCGACAATCATCGGTACGAAAGATTTGCCGGGCAAGCCGATCATGCGCATGAATCTATCCATCACGAAAGCAGCTCTGGCCATGTAACCGGAGTCCTCCAGCGCCGATAAAAACATAAACAAGAAGCCGACGATGGGGATAAATGTTGCGACCACCTGAATGCCGCCGCCTATGCCATTGGTGATTAATACAATAAACCATTGCGGCCAATTTAGGTTGGTGAGCACGAGGCTTAGTCCATCGACCAATAAAGCGCCTACGGATTGATCGAAAAAATCGACGAAAGCGCTGCCGATATTGATGGTGAACATGAACATCGCGTACATGACCAGAAGAAAAACCGGGATGCCTAAAAAACGATTCAAGACGATGCTGTCGATCTTGTCTGTCGTATGGCGGCTTATTTCATTTAATTTGCAGACTGCACCACCGGCTAATTCATTGACGAACCCGTAGCGGGCGTCGGCGGCGAGAATGTCTATTTCATCATCGGTTTCCATTTCTACCCGGCGCTGTAGTTGCACAGCTGTCTGTAGAGGCGAATTTACTTGCTCTTGGGCGACTGAAGCCGCCTCTACGATCTGTTTGGCCAGGGTATCGTCTTCCAGCAAGCGGACGGCCAGCCAGCGCAGATCGCAATGATGTTGTTGCGCGGCTTCAACCAGCAATGGAGAAATGTCATTAATGGCTTGCTCTAGAGCAGGAGCATAACCGATTTTTAGTGCAGGTATCGGCTTGATGACAGCAGCGCTATTGATTGCCGCCTTTAATGTTCCGATACCGTTCTTGGCTGAGGCAATAATCGGAATAACCGGACAACCTAGGAATTGTTCAAGAAAATCGACATCGATTTTAATGCCGCGTTGTTTAACGGCATCCATCATGTTAAGCACTAAAATCATCGGCACCCGCATCTCAATAAGTTGCGAGGTCAAATACAAATTTCGTTCCAGATTGGAAGCATCGACAATATTAATGATTAAATCGGCCTGCTTGGAGGCAACATAATCGCGCGCTACTTTTTCATCTAAAGAGACTTGGTCGTCGGCGGCTTCTAATGAATAGGTACCAGGTAGATCGACTAATTTGATAAGTTTATGATCAAAGCTGTATTCGCCGGTTTTTTTTTCGACCGTAACGCCGGGCCAGTTGCCAACATGCTGTTTTGCGCCGGTCAGCGCATTAAATAAAGTAGTCTTGCCGCAATTCGGATTGCCTACAACGCCAACTGTAAAATCAGTTTTCATCAGAGTTTCTCTATCAACAATATTGCCGCTTCATCCTTACGCAGGGTTAATGAAAATCCACGCAGTTTAATTTCAACCGGATCTCCCATCGGTGCAAAACGAGTAATGCTAAACTCGGTTCCCGGCGTCAAGCCCATAGCCAGCAAGCGTTTTCGATAAGCTTTGCCGGATTGTTCAAAACCGACTACTTTTCCCGTATCGCCGGCAATCAGGTTTTTTAAGCTTATTGCCATAAACCAAATATCGAAATAATGTGCATTAAAACCAACCGCTCTAAAAGTTATCAACAATCATTCTCATTAAGAGGAACTATATCATAGAATTGATTGGCGTCTTGTGTATTTTTAGAGGGATGTTTTCATTGACAGCAATAAACTGACAATTGTAAAAATTGCACCTTGTTCCCAGACGGAGATGCATGACTTTTTTATGAATGCAATGTGAAGTATCCGCGATTAACAAACTTTAACCGGGATAAGAGAACAGGCGCCTAAATTCGGTAAATCAATCTAAAAGCATGGAAACGGCAGCGCGCCGATTTAACTCAGCGTTTCCATGCGAGTGCATTGTTTAGATATATTCCAAACGCTAGACTTCAAACTCAGAGCGATCATGCCCCGCACTCAACAATTCCTGCATCCATTTAGGCGCCACACCACGACCAGTCCATGTCTGGTTTTGATCCTTGGGGTGACGATATTTAATGGCGACTTTTGCCCCTTTACGGCCAGGTTTCTTTTCTGGCTCATGAATTTCTACAACAACGTCAATAGACGCTGCTAACTCTTTAATCTGCGTTATAACTTCTTTACGCTTATTAGCCTGTTTATTTTTTAATGCTTTTTCTGCGCTTTCGATGACAGCTTGTAATTCACGTTCAGAAAGATTTTGATATTCAGTCATTTGTCAGCCCTCAAAATAAGAAAGAATAAAATAAATAATATCATTAATTAAATTACAAATATATTGAATATTCAATAGCAATTATATAATTATTCAACCTTAAAATTTTTTTCATTTAATAATCGGCCATTTTTATCAACTAGTCTTACAGCCCAGTTACCTCGTTCAGAATTAGACAATAATTTGCGGCTTGAAGTGCGCCATGAGTCGCTGGATACGACCAACTCCTGCTTGGAAACAACTGCGCCATTTTTTAACCATTCATGATAAACTTTATTACCTTTCATGGCATTTAACTCAGTAAAGTAATAAACCCATATTGGTTTATTATGCTCAACATCTACACTACGCCCTATTTCGCCAGCGGGCTCTTTATTATTAATTTTATAAGTTAATATTGCTCTCGGCACATTATGAGCAGCTTTTGAAATAATAACTTTTTCATTGGACGGTTTTTTTATAACTTTATTAATCGGCATATCGGCAGTTTTTTTATAAGACTCTTTTTTCTGCTTAACCGAAGAGTTGGTTTTTTCAATTTCCTGTTTGGGTATAGCCAGATTTTTAGTTTCAATATCTTTAACCGCAACTTGTGGCGTTACCGGTTTATCTATAGCATTAACCATAATTGCAGCATTATCTACTTCGGCCTTTTGCTCATCATTACTAATAATATATATAAGTAAGATTAACATCAGAACCAGTACACTGACGGCAATCAATATCCTTTTAACATTCCATTCCGTTACCATCTTTGGCGTCGAATCTATTGCTGCTTTTCCAGATACCGGATATTTAACTTTAATTACAATATTTCGTTTGTCCGTCATAAAATCATACCGACCCTATTTTTTAAGTGAAAACATCTTGGTTGCCTTTCCTGGCAAAACACTGCATATTTTAGGCAGAAAGTGCGTTAAATCTTGGTATATACTACTTAAGAGTTCAGACAAAGACAAAATCCTTGCAGAATAAATTGGACATTCCTGATGAGTAAACTGCTTAAACTTTTTCAAGATTCTTCTTCGCTATATGGCAGTAACGCCGGTTTTGTTGAAAACTTATATGAACGGTTTCTGGAAGACCCTGATTCGGTTGAAACCAGCTGGCAAAAAAAATTCAACGAAATTCACAACGGCGCTGATTTTGAGACGCCTCATAGCCCTGTTGTAGAGCGTTTTGCGCAGCTTGCGCTTAAATCTCAAGGCAGACTGGCGAAATTACAAGGCTTTACCGAAGAAAGCGTCAAAAAACAATCGGCTGTTGCCCGGCTTATTAATCATTACCGGGTTCGCGGACATCAGATTGCCAACAATAATCCGCTGGGAAAAACCTTACCGCCCCCTCCCGATATGGATCCTGCTTATTACGGTCTCTCCGAGCCCGACATGGATACCCTATTCGATACTGGTGCGCTTTACGGTGTTGACCGGCTGCCTTTACGCGACATTATCGCTAATTTGCAAGAGATTTACTGCGGCAGTATCGGCTCCGAATACATGCATATAGTCGATACTAATATCAGACGCTGGATAATTAACCGCTTGGAAAGTTCTAAATCCAACTTGGAGCCGGAACCTGAAAAAAAGCACTGGCTGTTAAAATTATTGACTGCCGCTGAAGGCATAGAAAACTATTTGCACAATCGGTTCGTCGGCCAAAAACGTTTTTCCCTGGAAGGCGGAGAATCGCTGATCCCGATTCTGGATGAATTAATTCAGGGATTCGGCACAAAAGGTGTTAATGAAATTGTGATCGGTATGGCTCATCGAGGCCGGTTAAATGTGCTGGTCAATATTCTCGGCAAAAGCCCTGCCAGCCTGTTTAATGAATTTACCGGTACTTCACCGCTCTCGCCCGGCGTCAGTACCGGCGATGTGAAATATCACATGGGTTTTTCGTCAGACCTTAGCACTCCCGGCGGCCCGGTCCATTTAACGCTGGCATTCAACCCTTCGCATCTGGAAATTATCAACCCGGTGGTCGAAGGTTCGGTCAAAGCTCGCCAGGATAGAGCAGGAAAGAACGGCAAAAATACGGTTATCCCGATATTGATCCACGGCGATGCGGCCTTTTCCGGGCAAGGCATCGTCATGGAAACATTAAACATGTCCCAAACCCGCGCTTTTACTACCGGCGGAACCGTGCATATTGTGATCAACAATCAAATCGGTTTTACAACCAGCAATCCCAAGGATGCACGCTCGACTCTCTATTGTACCGATGTCGCCAGCATGATCCAGGCCCCGGTTTTCCATGTTAATGGCGATGATCCCGATGCTGTTATCTTTGTAACCAAACTGGCGATAGATTATCGGATGACTTTTAATAAGGATGTAGTCATCGACCTTATTTGCTATCGCAGGCTTGGTCATAATGAAGCAGACGAGCCTTCGGCCACCCAGCCCTTGATGTACAAAAAAATCCGCAAACTAAAAACCACACGGAAACTATACGCCGAAAAACTGATTAAAGCCGGGCTGATTACCGATAAACAAGTGACAGAGTTGGAGCAAAACTACCAAAAATTGCTCGAAGCCGGCGAAGTCGTTTCCAGACCCATTCTGGCTGACGGACCTTACCCGTATACCAATCAATGGAACAAATTCCTGGGCAGCGACTGGAAAGCCCCCTGCAACACATCGGTTTCGATGGATCGGCTGCGCTTTTGTAACGACAGAATGCAAAGACTGCCGACCGGTTTTGAAATGCACCCAAGAGTCGCCAAAGTCATGGACAACCGTCGTAAAATGGCGGCCGGAGCAATGCCTTTAGATTGGGGATTTGCTGAAAACATCGCCTATGCGACCCTGCTGATGGAAAAGTACAATGTTCGTTTGACCGGGCAAGATGTCGGCCGCGGCACTTTTGTGCATCGCCATGCTGTTTTGCATAATCAACTACATAACAAAACCTATACGCCGCTCAAACATCTGGACAAAGATCAAGGCAATGCCCAGATATTTGACTCCCTGCTTTCCGAAGCGGGCGTATTAGGTTTCGAATACGGCTACAGCACGACGATGCCGAATACCTTAGTTATATGGGAAGCGCAATTCGGCGATTTTGCCAATGGCGCGCAAGTCGTTATCGACCAATTTATCAGTTCCGGCGAAACCAAATGGGGGCGTATGTGCAATCTGGTGATGTTGCTTCCGCACGGTTTTGAAGGCCAGGGGCCGGAGCATTCCTCTGCCCGGCTGGAACGCTACTTGCAACTCTGCGCCGAACATAATATGCAGGTTTGCAGCCCGACTACGCCTGCACAAATATTCCATCTGCTACGCCGCCAGATGCTGCGCCCCTATCGGAAACCATTAATAGTTATGAGTCCCAAGAGCTTGCTACGGCATAAACTTGCGGTTTCCACACTGGAAGATTTAACTAACGGCCAATTCCTTTCTGTAATCGGCGAGCAGGACGACATCAATCCCAAAAAAGTGACTCGTCTGGTCATGTGTTCCGGCAAAGTCTACTACGAACTGCTGGAAGCACGTCGACAGGACGACTTGAGGCATGTTGCTATTGCCCGCATAGAGCAACTTTATCCTTTTCCCGATGAGTTATTTAAAGCGGAAATCAGCAAATACCCGCAGCTTAAAGAATTCATCTGGTGTCAAGAAGAACCTCAAAATCAAGGTGTTTGGTATCAGTCCAGGCATCACTTTGCCGATAATATCGGCTCCAAGATCAGCATGACCTATGCCGGTCGCGAGGCGTCGGCAGCGCCAGCTGTCGGGAATTTCCGCGTCCATATCGAACAACAAAAAGCTGTCGTTCAATCGGCGCTTTACGGCAAACCTTCAGGAAAATAATATGAGCATTGAAGTCTTAGTTCCGAATCTACCCGAATCCGTTTCCGACGCAACGCTAATCACTTGGCATAAGCAGCCCGGCGACACTGTTACCAAAAACGAAAACCTCGTTGACCTTGAAACGGACAAAGTGGTGCTTGAAGTCCCGGCGCCGGAATCAGGCGTCCTCAGCAAAATACATAAGCAAAACGGTTCCATTGTAGTCGGGGGCGATGTACTGGCCATACTGGAACCTCAAGCCGTAGAAGAAGGTCCAAAAAAAGCGGCGACCAACCCTGAACCTGAACATGAGGAAGAATCCGAGATACCGCTAAGCCCTTCAGTACGCCGGTTAATTGCTGAAAATGCTTTGGATCCAGCCGCTATCAAAGGCACGGGAAAAGATGGCCGCCTGACTAAAACCGATGTGTTGGATTATCTGCATAAAAAAAGCCTGCAGGAGGCTCAGCTGATAGTTTCGGCGCCCACCAAAGCCGAGCCGGAAGCGCCCAAAGAAGCCGAAATCCCCCTCAGTCCCCCTTTGCCAAAGGGGGAGGCTGAAAGCAGGGGGATTTCAAATTTACGGCCGGAACAGCGCGTCCCGATGACCCGCCTAAGAGCCAAAGTTGCCGAACGCCTGTTACAGGCGCAGCAAAATGCGGCGATGCTGACCACGTTTAATGAAGTCAACATGCAGAACGTGATCGATCTTCGCAACCAATACAAAGAACGCTTTGAAAAAAAGCACCATGTCAAGCTGGGCTTTATGTCGTTCTTTGTTAAAGCCTCAATTGAGGCTTTAAAGCGCTTTCCGGCCATTAACGCCTCCATAGACGATAACGATATTATCTATCACGGCTACTATGACATAGGCATAGCTGTCAGCACCGAGCGCGGCCTGATTGTGCCGGTACTGCGCGATGCAGATCAACTCGATTTTGCCGGCATCGAACAAAGCATCGTCGATTTCGGCGCAAAGACCCGGTCCGGCACCTTAACCTATGAGGACTTGAAAGGCGGCACTTTCACTATCACTAACGGCGGCATTTTCGGTTCGATGCTGTCCACGCCGATACTCAATCCGCCGCAGTGCGCTATCTTGGGTATGCATGCCATCAAAGAGCGCCCTGTAGTTGAAAACGGGCAGATTGTTATCAGGCCGATCATGTATCTGGCTTTATCCTATGACCATCGGCTGGTGGACGGACGCGAGGCCGTGCAATTTTTAGTTACGATTAAAGAATGTCTGGAAGCGCCTGCTCACCTGTTGCTTAACATATAAGACTATGTCAAAGAAAAAAGCGAAATCATTCGATGTCATCGTGATCGGCGCTGGACCGGCTGGTTATTCCAGCGCCATCCGATGCGCACAGCTTGGTTTAAAAACCGCCTGCATCGATAACTGGCTCGATAAAAAAGGCCAAAGCAGCCTGGGCGGCACTTATCTGAATGCCGGTTGTGTTGCATCTATCGCCTTGCTGGAATCGGCGAAAATTTATCAATCGATCAATTACAATTTAAAAGAACACGGCATACAGGTAGAGGGTGTTTCTGTAGATATTGCGCAAATGATGCAGCGCAAAAATGCCATTGTCAGCTCGCTCAGCCGGCAAATTGCCGACTCGTTCGCCCATTACAAAATCGACTGCATTCAAGCAAAAGCCAAGCTGCTTAATGGGCATTCGGTGGAAATTACACAGGCCGACCGCTCGGCTGTATCGGTGCTCGAAGCCAAGCATATCATTCTGGCCACCGGTTCTTCTCCAATGGATTTATCCTGCGCGCCGATTGATAATGAATTTATTATCGACTCGACGATGGCCTTGAATCTCGACGCAGTACCCAAGCGCTTAGCCATTATCGGGGCGGGCGTTATCGGCCTTGAATTGGCAAGCATCTGGAACAGGCTCGGATCAGAAACTATTCTACTGGAAGCACAGGAATCATTTTTAAGTCTGACCGACCAGCAAATTGCGCTGGAAGCTTATCGTATCTACAGCGAGCAAGGACTGGAATTGCGCTTGGGTGCCCGGGTTATTTCAGCGAGAAAAAGCAGTAAAAAAGTCACTGTAGAATATCAGGATAGTGACGGCACTCATGCTCTGCGTGTCGACAAACTGATTGTCGCATCCGGCCGAAAACCCAATACCGAAAATCTGGCTGCTGCCGAAGCCGATTTACTGCTCGACGAAAACGGCTATGTCCATGTCGATGAAAACTGCCGAACCACTCTGCCCGGCGTTTACGCAATAGGCGATTTGACCTTACTCGGCCCGATGATTGCCCATAAAGGCATAGAAGAAGGCCTGTTTGTCGCCGAACAAATCGCCGGTCTCCATAATCAGGTCAATTATGAAATCCTGCCCAGCGTTATCTTTACTGCTCCTGAAATTGCCTGGGTAGGCCAAACCGAACAAGCTTTAAGAGCGATGGGCGAATCCATTAAAATCGGCACCTTTCCTTTAAACGTCACAGCCCGTGCTCAAGCCACGGGGCAAACTGAGGGCATAGTTAAAATCATCGCTCATGCAGACACCGACACCATACTCGGCGTACACATTATCGGATCCCAAGCCTCTGAAATGATTGCTGAAGCCGTGTTGGCCATGGAATTCTCCGCCAGCAGCGAAGATTTGGCTCGAACCATACACGCCCACCCTACCCTTTCCAAAGCCCTTCATAGCGCGGCACTTACGATTAAAAACAAAAAATAACAACTTGAGCCCCGCCATTGCACCGGCTCTACCTTTTATCCAAGCAGTACGTGGGAACCAGAAAATTCACTGGAAGCCATTGATCCTTTATGTAGAAATTCGCGAATTTGCCTAATTTCAGGATACTTGCACAGCCTCCAGAGATTGAGAATCAAAGGTTTCCACTAACCATGTACGGTTTCCGACAATTTCTTACAAAATAAATTTGCATTGTTGACTTAGAAATTGCAACTCCGACAATCAAACCGCCTAAAACACTTCCATCTTCCTGTTTTAAAACAAAATAATCCAACATTTCAACATGGCATAAACCATGCTTCACGAAGGTTAATGTGTGAAGAACTGGCAATCGCAAAACCTCTACCCCTTATCCATCTGGAGAAACAACAATGTTACTAGAAACTTATCAAGCCAAAGGATTACTAACTGTTACTTTGGTCAACGGTCAAACCGGTACTGCGGGTGTTTATGCTTATCGCGGCGACTTGGTTTTAAAAGAAGGAGCGCTACGCGAAGGCTCAACAAATGACCGTAAACCACCTGAAGCACTGTTGATTCATTCAGCTTTGATAATTGAAAACGACAAGATCAAATTTATTAACGGCTTGTTGCCTACACTCGATTTGCTGCCCATTTTTGTTGAAAAATATAAAGCCGATATTGCGGAAGATTGCGCCGCTTTAATCTATGTAGAAAATATCGGCAAAGGGATGCAGGTTGAACTGGAAGGCGTTACCTATAAATTGATGCCTTTCAAACAAGGCCTGGTATGGAATGAATTGCTCGAAGAATTGTATATCGAAAAAAGCGAGCTAAAGAATCAATCCGCTGAAGATAAAGTCGCCATCGCGTATGCAGCGGCCAAATCGTATAACCCGAAATCGCCGCTCGTTTCATTTGCCGAAGCTGAAGAAAACACCATTGAGGTGGTTAAAGAAGCCGCGGTCGGCGCAATTTAAGCTTTTGTTCTGCACACCACCCTATGATTAAAAATCGCTTTTCGCTGATACTAACAACACTGCCGGGATTTAAACGCCTGTCAGTGTTGTTTAGCCATTGGTATGAATATCTTAGATGAAGCGTTGCTTCCCATTGTATTGCGCTGATTAAGTATTATCCGCCGGACAAAGATGCCCGCCGCAAAATTTGGCAGGTCATGGTCGATCAATTCGATCTGGACGTTGATGCTGATTTAATCAGTCAGTTAGTGGATAGCTTCCCGGAAGCCACAGGCAGCGACATTAAAGGGCTTTCCAAACTGGTCGCAAAGTTTTGCCAACATAAAAAAGTAACGCCGACTTTGGATATATTCAAACGTTGCTCAATTTTCCGGGGAATGGATTTGGAAAAACCGTAGAAAGTGCACTAAATCAGGGCAGCTAAACAACATAAATAGCTGCGTTTGGTGCAAATGTTACCTGAATTTATTATTCAAACTAAGACAATCGCTTGAAATATCGGCGTATCGAATATTGGCACTATTAATGCTTAATAATTCGAGTAGTTAGTTTTGATTGAACAACCCCTTCCTGAGCGTTGTACCTTCAGCGTCCTATTTTCTCGACTAGGGCGCTTTTTTTTGCCTGCAATATCTCGGCTACTTCGGAAAACACAGCATTCAATATTATGGCAGATAATTTGCATCACTAATTGATATGGCATTCATACAGTCATTAACGCTAAGAAATAAAGCCGCTAACTATATTCAATAGCGACAAAATCTATTTTATTGTTAGTTTTACTACAACCTGCACCTTGAGGAATGACTTTCTGAAGTCATTAACACTGTCATGAAATACAAAATCATCTCTATTGCCGATTCTGAAAAATTTATTAAAGAGTCCAAGCCTATGATTCTGGATTGTAGGGATATGAAAGATTACAGAGCTGGACATTTGGCAGATGCTCTGCACGTTCACGAAGGCTTAAAAGACTCATTAGTCAAACGCGGCGATAAGCAGCGCAGCCTGTTGATTTATTGTTACTACGGCCATGCCAGCGAGCATCTTGCCGAGTTTTTCGGCGACTTCGGTTTTAAAGATGTTTATAGCTTGGAAGGCGGTTATTCCAGCTGGAAAGAAAAACATCAGGCAGCATGATGAAGCCGGAAATACGAGAGTGGTTACAAAATAACTATTTCTCTGTAGCCCACCGGTGTTAAAGAACAGCGCCGACATTTATCCTTTGATTTTGGCAAGTCAGCAAGGACGCAGTGATATGGTTTTCTTTTTGATCGAACAGAATGCTGCGCTGGATGCTATGGATCAATATGGCAATAACGCATTGTGGGCAGCTTGCTATGCCGATAACAGCGACTGTATCGATGCACTGATTCATGCAGGCATCGACATTAATTATCAAAATCCCGCCTCCGGCGCTACCGCTTTGATTTTTGCAGCGTCCAGCGGCAGAGAAAAAGTTGTTGAACAACTCTTGGCGGCCGGCGCCGATCCAGACCTTAAAACGCATGACAATTTCACTGCGTTGGATTTAGCCTCCACCAGAAAAATACTCAAATTATTATCCAAGCTTGTTAAATCAGGAGATTAAAATGGAAGCATTGCCCCGAGAACTAGCCTTACGTATTGCATTAGCATCGCGCATTCTGCCCGGCATCGACATATCCAGACTACTGGAAATATTACATGAGCGACTGGGTACGCCTTTGGATGATGAAAAATTAAAATCCATCACTGTCACCAATCTTAAAACCGGTTTGGGCAGCTTGGATGGGGAAGAAGATGGCGAGGATATCGGCATCGGCCTCGCCAATATCAAATTAGCGGTACGCTACCTGTGGGGCGACGAGGCGGAAGATGAAGACCTGCCGGAAATATTGCCTTATAAAGAAGGCGACATGCCCGACTCTATCCGCGTCGCCATAGGTTCAAACAGCGGCGCATTAATTAACGGACATTTCGGTTCCTGCATACGTTTCCTGGTTTATCAGTTATCACGGCATGATTATAAATTGGTCGATATACGATCAACTATCGAAGCCGACAGTGCTGAGGATAGAAACCTGTTTCGAGCCAATTTAATTAAAGATTGCCATGTCATGTTCGTGCAATCTATCGGAGGCCCGGCTGCGGCTAAAGTGATTCGTGCCGATATTTACCCGATCAAGGTGCCTGATGTAACCGAAGCGGTAGATCAGTTAAAAGAATTTCAAAAAGTGTTTGATGCGCCGCCGCCATGGTTTGCTAAAGCGCTGGGGCGTACGGCTGAAGAACGCGTCAGGTTTACTCATGATGAGGTCTTTTAAGATACGGCGCAGGGAGAACAGCCAAAGTCTAAAAATCGACTACTTCCGCCTTGTGTCTTTAAAATATTTCTTCAATCTCAACCGATTTCAATAAACCCAAATACTTTGTATCAATTTCAACGACTAATTCACAGCCACCCAAATCATCGGTTTCCTCACTGAGGATTTTGGCGCAAGCAAATAATTTTGCTCTTATATCGCCTTGATCAGGCCGCAAATGACAGGCTCTTTTGATTTTTGTATTTGAAAATATCTCGGCCAAAGCCTGATAAAGCAGGTCAACACCGGCACCGGTTTCGGCGGACAACCATACCCGAACCGGATTACCGGCATCATCCCGTTCAATCCGTGGCTGGATGTCATCGAGTAAATCTACTTTGTTGAAAACTTCAAGCTGCCTGACTTCATTGGCATCAATATCTTCAAGCACCTGGTTAACCTGGTAAATTGTCTCTGCCCGGTCATCACTGCTCGCATCGATCACATGCAATAATAAGTCCGCTTCACTGGCTTCCTGCAACGTCGATTTAAACGCCGCGACCAGCTCATGCGGCAAGTGCCGTATAAAACCCACCGTATCGACTAACACAATCTCGCTGCTATTTGGAAGTTTGCAGTTACGCAAGGTCGGATCCAGAGTAGCAAACAACTGGTCCGCCACATAAATATCGGCGCCTGTGAGCCTATTAAACAAGGTCGATTTACCGGCATTGGTGTACCCTACCAAGGAAACCGATGGAACTTCGGCTTTTTTTCTTTTGCTGCGCCCTTGGTGTCTTTGCTTATCGACTTTATCTAATCGCTGCTGAATTTGCTTAATACGCAACCCCAATAGTCGCCTGTCGGTTTCCAGCTGGGTTTCACCCGGTCCGCGAAGACCGATACCGCCTTTTTGACGTTCCAAATGCGTCCAACCTCGAACCAATCGGGTCGATAAATGCTGTAATTGAGCCAATTCAACTTGTAGTTTACCTTCAAAGGTTTGGGCTCGTTGAGCAAAAATATCAAGAATCAGCCCATTTCGGTCGACCACACGAACGCCCAGAAAGCCCTCAAGGTTTCTTTCCTGGCTCGGTGAAAGCGGATGATTAAATAAAACGATGTCGGCTTTATAGGTTTCGACAATACTTTTAAGTTCGTCAAGTTTGCCTTTGCCGACAAAATATTTTGGATCAGGTTTTTTGCGTGTGCCGGTTACGACGTAGACTGGATCGGTTCCTGCTGACTTGGCTAATTCTTTTAATTCTAAAAGGTCTTCATGCATGGAACGAAGTGTCAGGTGAACAAGTACGGCTCGTTCACCTGATTCGGGACGATCAAACAATTAAACACCTCACAGACGTAATTATAAAAAAATTATTATTCTTGCTACTTTGTAGTCTAACCGGCAATAAATAAAACTCACACCAAGAACTTATCATTCTTCACTAGGTTCATGATCATGATTCATCTTCACGGCCTTGCTCGGTACAATGGTAGATATGGCGTGTTTATATACCATCTGGCTCGAAGTATTTTTCAACATAACCACGTACTGATCAAATGAATCTACCTTGCCTTGTAACTTTATTCCGTTAACTAGGAAAATAGAAACAGGTGTATGCTCTTTCCTAAGCGCATTTAAAAAGTTATCCTGTAAATTTTGGCCTTTTGACATCCGATTTCTCCTTATTATTTAAAACTATTGATTAAGATAACTGCAATTACAAATCAACACAAATCAATACTTCTGTTTCAGAATATTTTTTTAGCTTAACGTGTGTATATTTTATATTTTGTAATCTTACGCAGTAATTACAATATTAATGGGGTACATTTTTGTAAATTCAAGCGCAAATTCGTTCCCGTCCAGCTGTTTAAAATCAACCCCATTTGATTTTACTCAACCGCAGCGGGAATCTTACCAATTCTGGCTTGCCAGATCTTAGGTGCGGTTTGGTGCACCGATACTCCTTGGGTATCAACAGCGACCATGACAGGCATATCTTCAACAACAAACTCGTGAATAGCTTCCATGCCAAGATCTTCAAAAGCGACGACACGCGACTTACGAATGGCCTTTGATACCAGATAAGCCGCACCGCCAACCGCCATCAAATAAACGGCTTTATGTTTTTTAATCGCGGCAATCGCATCAGGCCCACGCTCGGACTTGCCGATCATTCCAAGCAAGCCGGTTCTATCCAGCATCCCTTCGGTGAACTTATCCATGCGTGTTGCCGTAGTAGGACCTGCAGGCCCTACTACCTCATTGCGAACCGGATCGACCGGCCCTACGTAATAAATGAATTTGTTTTTAAAATCGACGCTTTCAGGCAATGCTTCGCCCCGTTCAAAGAACTCAGCCATGCGCTTATGCGCCGCGTCCCTACCGGTTAGCATGACACCGCTAAGCAATAAGGTTTCTCCGGGTTTCCAACTTTCCAAATCCTGTTGCGTCACAGTATCCAGATTAACTCTGCGGGCAGTCACGCCTGCATCCCAAGAAACTTCAGGCCAATCTTCCAAACGCGGCGGTTTAAATTCGGCCGGGCCACTGCCATCCAACACAAAATGCACATGCCGGGTCGCAGCGCAGTTAGGAATGATAGCAATCGGCTTGTTGGCCGCATGAGTCGGATAGTCATTGATCTTAATATCCAGCACCGTGGTAAGTCCACCCAAGCCTTGGGCACCGATACCCAGCGCATTGACTTTGTCGTACAGTTCCAGACGCAATTCTTCAACTGCATTGCGAGGGCCGTGCGTGATCAACTCATGAATATCTATCGATCCCATGCATGCCTGCTTTGCCAACAGCATGGCTTTTTCAGCCGTTCCGCCTATGCCTATGCCTAGAATGCCGGGCGGACACCAGCCCGCTCCCATGGTGGGGACGGTTTTTAACACCCAGTCAACAATACTATCTGAAGGATTGAGCATCGCGAACTTTGCCTTAGCCTCGGATCCTCCACCCTTAGCAGCTATTTCAATATCAACCTTATCGCCGGGCACAACCTCCATGTGAATCACGGCAGGGGTATTATCTTTTGTGTTAATGCGTTTACCGGCTGGATCGGCCAGTATCGAAGCGCGCAACACATTGTCAGGATGTAGATAAGCACGCCGAACACCTTCATTGATCATATCAGCGACATTCATGTCAGCATCCCATTGCACATTCATGCCAATCTTTAAAAATACCGTAACAATGCCGGTATCCTGGCAGATCGGGCGATGGCCTTCTGCGCACATCCGGGAGTTGACCAAGATTTGCGCGATTGCGTCTTTGGCCGCCGGATTCTCTTCCCTTCGATAAGCCTCATGCATGGCCTTGATAAAGTCCAACGGATGATAATAGGAGATATATTGCAGGGAATCGGCAATGCTTTGAATAAGATCGTCTTGACGAATGATGCTCATTGGAAGTTCCCTGCTAGGGTTGCTCAGAATTCAATTGACGTATTATAACCCTCAATAGCATTATTATCGATTAAGAACCGTCACTTCGAGTCATGCAATAAACTCTAGCATCAATACAGAGCATTTTATGCTAATTACAATATTACTAATAACTAGTGATATTAATGGATTAACGACGCTACGAACGATATGACCAATTAATTTAGCCTTACTCGCAGGGACATTAGAAAAATGGATTATTATCCAATGCAAAACCCGCAGCGTTTTTATGCCCTCCTCCGCCAAAATTTTGCGCCAGATGGCCCACATCATAATCACCGATTGAACGTAGAGAGAAATTCCATTTCTGTCTTTTACCGTCATATTGATAAGTCATGCCAAACGTGCCTGATTTTTCAGCCAGCACTTGACCAAGATCGCTGGAGAAAAATGACGGCGCGTTCACAGCAAGGCCGGTCCGGCCAGCCACCGAGACGTTATGCGCGGATTTGGCGAGCCTTTTTACCATTCCTGCAAATTGCTCAACCTGTATGCGACCTACTGCCGATAGCTCCGCCAGATCAAGCGTACCTATCTCGGCAAAATTAATAGGCGTTCTTTCATACAGCGCCGTTGTTATTTCGCGAGTACCGTCCAGCTTGAAATGCCAAAGATCACGATCTTCTATATGCAACAAAATTTTGGGTGGTTTTAGATCGTGGAAAAAATACTGCCAAGCCAATACGCAACCACTCCGCGACATATCGAAATTGATTGACAAATTTTCAGGCAGTGGCTGCACCTTGAAAAAGGTATCGCATTGTTCCATCGCAGTCATGTGATGGTCAATCAGGATAACCCGGTCTGCTTTCGCTGAGGCATTGACCAATAGCTGCGGCGAATAAGAAAAATCCAATATATAAAGTATTGCTCCCGGTTCAAAGTCGGGGATATCGTCGCCATAGCGAGCCGGAATGTAACGAGCTTGAGTACCCAACTTGCAAAATGCGCTCCATGCTGCGCCTAAGCCATCCAAACAATCGGCGTGGTATATAACTAAAGTTTCGTTGGTTGCTGACGACATGCTTATTTATTAAAGTCTCGTGTTGCTGACTGAATGGGCCGGGTGCTGTACAGAATAAATTACATTTTACACGAGCTAAGTCCCGAATCATAAGCGTACCTTAAATTTTTTCAGTATCAATACTGAAACAAATCTACATTACAGCTATTATCTGCTTATGATCGCAGAATGAATTAATTTAAAGTGAGTTTGCGCGTTGGATACGCATCAAGAAATCTGCTTTGAACAAGCCGATTAGGATCTTATTAGTTCGCTCTGCTCTGTTAACGCGACGAACGTAGAATAAATAGAGGTTTTTTTATACTCTTCAGTGCATCGGTATTAGCCACGTTTATTTATTCTGCTGACGTTACTTGAAGGTGACAATGCTTCTTTGAGGCTCAGCGGAGTGATTTCTACAGAGCCTAATCCCTGAATACCCAGTTCTTTTGCTGCTGCATAGGATAAATCCATGTCTCTTTTTCCGTGGAATGAACCACGATCATTGATACGAACAACTACGCTACGGTGATTTTTCAGATTGGTAACTTTGGCGTAAGATAAAAGAGGTAGAGATTTATGTGCGGCAGTCATCTCATACATGTTATATATCTGGCCGCTGGCAGTTTTTTTACCATGAAACTTAGAACCATACCAGGAAACCGTACTTAGATGATTATCTGAATGATGCTTGGTTTTATGGGTTTTTGCTACAGAGGATTTTGAAGACCTATGAACTTGACGATGTTCGGATGCTTCGGCTGGGTTAACAAAACAATTACATATAAAAAAAACAGGAACTGCTAGCATGATTTTATTCATAGGATAGAGCCTTTTTTATTTAAATCTGACCCAATTCTAACTTAACGAATCTTAAGCTCACCTTAAACGCACAAAATCAATGCCTTGTAAAAAAGTTCCTTGCGTAACAACACTGCTAAGATTCTTCATTAATGAATTAAGAAGTAGTATTGTATTATTTCGATTTTTTAAGGTTTCAGGATTCGGATATGAACAACTATGAGCAGAGTAAAAAAGCCAGACGCATCGTTTCAATGGTTTATCTTTTGATAATGGCGGTGGTTATGGGCGGGACCTACCTATCGCAACAGCAAAAAGAAGCTTCAGGTAAGGCAACGCAAAACTCACCCATTCTTTAAACAGTAACGCTTTAAAATCATATATATTAAGGAGTTATACCCATAAGAAAATCGTCCGATCATTTATCGGTTCCTTTATAGACACACAAAATACCGAGAAAGGCAGACCATTTAAGAGGCAGCGCACAATCGACTCAATCCTTATTTGACAAGCTGCTGTTGGGTTTTTTAAGAGGTTGTCACATTAGTGCGCTAGGCCCAGACTTACGGAATAACCTTAATCCCAACGATTATCCCTAACCTGGACTTTGCCGTTTTCGATTCTAAGCGGAAAACAGTCGATATTTTCATAGGCGGGAGGGGATTTTACTTCGCCGGTTTTTACGCAAAAACGTGCGCCATGACGGGGGCAGATAATTTCGTCGCCTTCCAGTTTGCCGCTGGCTATTTCCGCTCCGTCGTGAGTGCAGACATCCTCAAGCGCATAAAATTTGCCGTCAATTTTAAAAATAGCGACATCTGTGCCATCCACATCTACGACGATGTGCTCGCCATCCGCTAAGGCATTTTCATCTATTGCATCTATCCAGTCTGACATTTTTTTACCGTTATCGTTGAGTTTTAAAGTGGACGTTCGCTGGCCGTTGCAATCAGACCTTCCAGGTTTTATAAACCTGGAAGGTCTAAAGTTTCAAATAAACATCATACCGCAACAACTTACCTTGAAAACTTTGGCTAGACTTGCCGCCCAAGGGTTCCGCATAATCGGGGCTTTTTACCACCACGCGTTTTCCGGCAACGTTTAAAGCCGCCTCAAAAAGCTGTTCCTTATCCTGATCATCGCCCAACAGGTCGCGCAATACCGTCATTGATTTTTTGGCGAGTGCCGATTTTTTGCGTTTGGGCGGAAACATCGGATCAAGATAAATACAATCCGGCGGAGTTTCCAAATTAGCTAATAATTCGATGGCGTTACCTTGTAGTAACTGGGGAGGTTCAAGATTAAGGTGCTGCATCCAGTCCTGTTGCGCCAAGCGGGCAAAGCCGTCTATCAACAATTCCGCCATAACAGGAGACCGTTCTATACACAGCAGTTCGTAACCCATACGAAAGATATGCAAGCTGTCCTGGCCCCAGCCGGTAGTAGCATCGACAACGGTTTTGGTTTTACGTCCGAGCGCTTGAGCCAAAGGGCCGTCTTTGGGTGCGGGCCATGAGCGTTGTTCGCCGTTGCGAGGTTCGATATCGACGGTCAAGCCGCCTTTTTTAAGAAGCTCTCTGTCGAGTAATTTTAAGCAGCCGTCACGCCAAGAGATCGGAAGAGC